>CAZMKF010000001.1:0-432 GCA_964566935.1 uncultured Dehalococcoidales bacterium
CCGCAGTCCACAGCAATCACCAGACTGACCCCAGCATCATGAAGACGCTTCAGCTCAGGCGCGTGCAAGCCATAGCCATGGCGCTCCCGGTGAGGGAGGAATGCAACTGTGCGTGCTCCCAGCGCCTCAAGCGCCTCCTGCATGACCACAGTCGCGGTTATACCATCGGCATCGTAGTCGCCGTAGATTGCGATCTGCTCACCGCGTTGGATGGCCATGAGCACGCGATCAATGGCCCGGCCGATGTTCGCCAGTAGATCGGGAGAATGCAGCGGCCCTTCAAGGGACAGGAACCTTTCAACCTCGGCAGCGTCTGTCACTCCACGCGCGTGTAGGATCGAACGCACCAACCCTTGAGGCGAGCCTGCACCTTCGCCGCATCGCAACAGACAGTCCAGCTCAGCCGGTATATGCCAACGTTTAGCGGCCAAG
>CAZMKF010000001.1:442-17905 GCA_964566935.1 uncultured Dehalococcoidales bacterium
TGGGTACAGTAGAGACAGCAGGAGAAGCGGTCAGCATAAGGTCCCTGTTACCTGCCAGAGCACGTACGCAAGCGTGGTGATGACGATCGCCGAAACGATGCACCAGGGACAGATGCTCTGCAGCACGAAAACGGAGACGGCAGTCAGGTAAAGCGAAAACATGGCGCCAGCCAGGCCAAAAGCAAAAGCGGCGTGTAAGGCTGGGCCACGCCAGTACGTGGGCAGCGCTTTAGATGCCAAGAGAAGGATGAGAATAGCCAGATACGCGGCGGTGCCAAGGAGAGAAACCGGTATTGAGAACATGGCCCCATAAGCGCTGGCGTGGGTAGCTGTGCAGTCGCCAAGCGCACCACACTGTATCTCGCTACCGGTGAGGTCGGAGACGGCCATGTACCCCGCGACCAACAAGCCCGCCAATGCCAAGCCAATGGCCAACCGCATCGCCTGTGGCCGGGGTGAGGGGTTTGCTGCCTTTCTGCCCGAAGTCCGGCGCGCTGATTTGCTCATTTTCCTAATGCTTGTCTGATGGCGCCCAGGTAGTAATCCATTGGCTGGCGGCCGGGTAGCTTCTGGTCGGCAATCATCATGGCGGGGACGCCGGTGAAACCGTCTGCCTTTGCCTGGGCAGCGAAGCCGTTGATCGTCTCCTGGTGCCGGCGAGAAGAGAGACACTCCTGGAAAGAGGCGACGTCCAGTCCGAGATCACGCGCTGTAGTGATGAGCGAACTGTTCGAGTAGGCAGAGGGCCCGAATTCGCGGTACTTGAGAAAAAGGGTGTGGCGATAGGCCCAGAACTTTGTCTGGTCTGCTGCGCAAGCATTGGCTTCGGCCGCGAGCTGTGAGGCGGGTCCCATGATGCCTACGGGGCGTGCCTCCAGGTGCAGCTGGCCGCCGCGCACGAACTGATCGACGATCGCCTGTTCCTCAACCCGGTGCAATGCTTCACAATGGCTGCACTGGAAGTCAAAGTAAACTACTGCCTTCACGGCCGCATTGGCGGGGCCCAGGCCGCGAGGATCCGCCGCCGTTCCCTCCAGAACGGCCTGAGTGGAGCCGCGCGCCTGCCACAGACTGAGAGCGATTAGTATCGCTCCCAGAAGCACGCCTGCGATCAGCGCAATCCTGCGTTGTTTATGAGTATTCAGCCCAAAGCCCTCCCTGCTGCAGTTGGCTCGGCGGCGCGCCGGCGTCAGCGGCGGCCGCAAACGGGATCCTGCCTGAATCAGGCGGGAAGCAAGACGTCCTTCGCGTACTGGACGCTACGCTCGAACATGTCTGCCTCGTAGTTGATGACCTCAGCCTCGGGACGATCTCTTTCCACCGGAGTGCGGAAATCCTGCGAGGGATCGACATTGTTTCGGCGTATAAGGCGGATGATAGCGGCCAGGTCACGCGGGCCGCGATCGTAGAATGAATCCCAAAAACGGTCCTCAAGGAACGGCAGAACGCCGCTTACCACCGGTGATTCCACGTTGAGATGAACATCCTCGTGCTTCTGGCGAAGAACCTGTACAACCGAAAGTAGATCCACCGCCCCGTTACCGAGCGCGCAACCAACTATCTGGGCGCCCCGCGCGGTAGAGATGAGGCGGTAGTCGGTTAAGCAGGCGGTGATCACGTACGGCGCCAGGTTCTGTGCCGCCGTGAGCGGGTCTTCGACCACGAAGAGCGACTTGCCCGTGTCAAAACAGACACCCACGGCGTCTTCTGCTCCCACTTTGTCGAGTATGTTAACCAGCTCCGGGGAGGTGAGGTCGCCGTGGTTCTCCACGGCCACTCTTAAGTTCTGCTCGCGCAGCAGCGGCACGGCCTGTCGGAGGTCCTCCACCGCGCGGTCCTGTTGCTGTCTCCAGGCAGCCCAGCCCCTGCTGCGGTCGGCCCCAACAAACGTACGAATGACGTTGGCCCCTACGGCCTTGGCGTGGTCCATCAGCTCATGTAGAGCCTCCACGTTGGTGCCGCTCGCCCCGACCTCGACGTACATTCCCGCCTCGGAAAGACGGTTACGCGCCTCCTCGACCACTTCAGGGGGTTCGTTCTGTAGCAGTCGCGGATCGGCTATCTGAATGCCACTCAGTTTGAGTGCTACGGCACGTTCAACCAGGTCCAGCAGGCGCATACGGTTACCAGGGACCCATTCGTACAGGCCAGTAGCCAGCCGGAAACTCTGCGTATCAAGGCCAAGCAGCATTGAACTCTCCAATTGATCGGCGTATCAATCGCCGCGCCGAGGGATTATATCACGTGAGGTAGCGCTGGTTCTCTGTCGGCAGCCTGTGCCCAGGCCGTCACCGGAGCACTGGATTAGCCTGATCTCCCGGAGATATAGCGCGAATTGAAAGAAAGAGAGAGCGAGGCGTCCTGAAAACACCTCGCTCTCTCGCTCACTTCGAGTGTTCTTGCCTCACGGGCAAGTCAGGGCTGGATACCTCAGCCACTACCTCCCTGTGGTCCGGTGAGCACGAGCAGTAAAAGAGCTACTCCTATGAGACCGATGGACAATAACTGATCCAAATAAAGACACCCCCTGCGGGTACCCAACCGCGCTACTAAAACCTGATATCGCCACTAGTTTCCCGAACTGGTTGCCGCAACTCCTGCAGTCGAAACCACCCATTCAGGCGGTAATCGTACTTCGCATGTTACGCTCTTAGTGTACCTACCCCTCTTAGGTATAGCAATAGTGATCGTAAACGACGTAAACAGCATCTTTTTTGACATGGTATCTGGGAAGCTGCTACCTTGGCTGCGGTGATCTTGAATTATTGCGGAGAACGTGTGATGAAGAAGCCTACCGTTGTATTCACTGAACCGATCCATCCTATTGGAATGGATATGCTGGCTGATGTGGCCGAATGTGTTGTGGCGCCAGAGCCCACTTTAGCCGCGATGCTGGAGCTGGCGCCGCGCGCCGACGCATTTGTTGTTCGCACTGCTCCGATCACTCGGGCCGTGCTGACGGCAGCCACCAACCTCAAGGTTGTTGGCAAGCATGGCGTTGGGGTCGACAACATCGATATCGCTGCTGCAACCGACCTTGGTATTCCTGTCTTCAGCACGCCAGGTACCAACGCTGAGGCAGTGGCGGAAATGGCCCTGGCTCTGATGCTGGCGCTGGCGCGCAGGTTGCCGGCGGCGCATGCCTACGTGCGGGATAACCGCTTCGTGCAGGGGAGAAAAGAATACCTGGCCGTTGAGATGGAAGGAAAGACGCTTGGACTGGTCGGAGTTGGCCGCATAGGCACTCTGCTGGCCAAGATGTGCTGCGGCGCTTTCGGCATGCGCGTTATGGCTTATGACCCTTACGTTGCGGTACCACCGGCACTGCCGGTTGGGCAGATTGAGATGGTGACCGATCTCTACGATCTTTTGAGAGAGGCTGACTTCATTTCGACCCATGTGCCTCTCACAGAGCAAACGAGAGGTATCATCAGCACCGCTGAGTTGAAAGCGATGAAGTCCAGCGCTTACATCGTCAATACCGCGCGAGGCGGCATCGTCGATGAAGCCGCTCTGGCTGAAGCGCTAGCGGCTGGTACTATAGCCGGCGCCGGCATGGATGTCTTCGATCTTGAACCGACTCCCGATCCTAACAACCCGCTCTTCAAATTGGACAACATCATTCTCTCCCCGCATATCGGCGGGCAGACGGCAGAATCTATGCAGAAGATGGCGCGTGCGGTGGCCCAAGGCACCCTGGACGGCCTCAAGGGGCTTCGTCCCGCCAACCTGCTGAACCCTGCCATCTACGACGCGACCAAGTAGGCGGGCGCCAAACGTTGCCGACTGTTGGAGTGCATTATCGTATCGGTGTGATTTCCGATACGCACGTGCCGATGCGGGTCCGGACCCTACCGGATCCGCTGCTCGCGGCGTTGGCCGGGCTTGACCATATTCTGCACGCCGGCGATCTGGCGGAGTTCTCGGTGTTGGACCAGTTGAGGCAGCTGGCGCCAGTCTCGGCCGTCGCCGGCAACGTTGACCCCTACGAGCTTAAGATGGAACTGCCCCGCAAACTTGTTATCCCCTTCGGGCGATTTCGGGTTGGCCTCATTCATGGTGACGGCAAGGGTGTTTCCACCAAAGTGAGGGCGCTGAAGGCCTTCCAGGATGACGAGATAGACGCTCTTGTTTTCGGCCACAGCCACGTGCCCCTAATTGCGCACGAAGGCAAGATGTTGCTGGTAAACCCTGGCTCGGCCACCGATCCGAGGGCGCAACCGGTGGCGTCCTATGCCATCCTGGATGTTGCCGAAAGCATTACGGCCCGACTCTACGCCTTGCCATAGGGTCAAACGGGTTCCCGGCGCCGAGATGCTGTTAGCGCCCGGCTACCTACTTGCTTGCGCTGTCTTTCTTTTTGGATGCGACAGAACTCTCTCTAACTGGCGTCGAACCACAGATTCATCGTTGTGGAAAACAGCATGCTCTCTACCAGCTATGGCATAGGAGTGCCAAAGCTCCTTCGATGAAGCCAGCCTGTTTACGGCTGATGCAAAGGCCCTCGGATCGTCGTGAACCTCCAGGTGAACACCTGGTGTTACATCAATCCCCTCCACGCCGATAGTCGTCGTCACAACAGGCGTACCTGTCATCATCGATTGAATTATCTTGCGCTTGGTGCCCGCTCCATGCCTAATAGGAGCCAGGGACATGAGAGATTGGCGGAGGTAGGGAAGTACCTCTGGCACCCAACCGACGTACTTGACGATTCTGGGGTCAAAGTCGCGCCTTGGCAGCCGCTCAATTTCATTGCCCACGATACGGACCGGGTGCTTTCTCACTAACTCACGGTCGAGCTCCGGAACAATTTCGTCCATCAAGTACTGTGCAGCTTCGATGTTTGCGTTATGCCGGAAGTTCCCCAGGAAGAGCAGGCCCTCCCTTTCATCCATGTCGGTATTGAGCGGACAGTAGATCCGAGTGTCCTCAAAATCGCGAAGCTCCATGGCCAGGCCGGGTATACCAGTGAAATCGTCGATGTATTGTGCCTCTTTTGCCGACACGGTGAGGACGAGGTCGGCTGCGGAGTACGACAGGAATTCACGAATTCCCTCGTTACCCACACAAGCAATGTCTCTATCACTAGGTCGATTTGCTGCATTCGAGAGATGGCGCGACCTGCGCAAGAAGTGCAGGTCTAGTGAATCGACTATGAAGATCGAATCGGGCGACACTTCACGGATACGCTCGAGCCACAACTCGGCCGAGTACCAGAACATGAATACGATATGACTATAGGGCCCGGTCTCGAGTAGCCGCCAGGCGTCACTGGCGAATTCAGCGCCTGCATAGGCCGTGTTTCTACCCGCCCACACGCAAACTCCCATGTGGCGCAGTGCACGTGCTGCCCCCGGTGGGTCGTTTGCGTTTTCGGCCAGGACAACTACGTCCTTACGTGCCGAAAGGAGGATCTTTATCAGCTGATATGTGCGTCGAGAACCGCTTTCTCGATTTGGCGCTGGCACCGTAGGAGTAACAAACAACACACGAGTCATTGGATCACGCATCACCACGCTCACGCGTCGCAGTCAATAGTGCCCATACCGCACGATCTCCGATCACTGGCGGTGCAGGGTGATGCTGCAGCTCAGCATTCCACTTCTCTCTAAACTTCTTGTGGTTTTCCACCTGGTAGCGTTTGATACCGCGTGAAAGGTCCGTCCCGTTGGTTGCACCCTCAAGATGCGTGACTACGCACTCAGGTTCATAGACAAAGCGCAGGTTGTTTGCCCAGAGACGAAAAGCGTAATCAGTGTCTTCGTAGTAGACGGGAACGAAGGTTTCATCGAAGCCTCCCATCTTATGGAACAACGATCTCGGAGTCGCCGTTATCGCACCGGTGCAATAGTCGACGTCCCTGCAGTATGAATAGAGAGGGTGATCCGGTTGCGCGTCTCCGCGACCGATGTTCGCTCCTCTGGCATCACAGAATATGACTCCCCCCGCTTCCTGCAGGCGCCCATCCGCAAACAGCAACTTGGCGCCCACAGCCCCAATTGACCGGTCCGAACAAAGCCTCATCAGTAGTGGCTGTATCCAGGGCGAATTAAAGACGGTATCGTTATTCAGGAAGATAAGAATCTCGTTAACTGCTTCCTGCGCTCCCCGATTGCAGCAGCGCACATAACCGCTGTTGACTTCATTTGTTAACAGTCGTATACGATCGTCCGTAGACATGAACTCACGTACCACGTTGCCCGTATCGTCCTTCGAGGCATCGTCTACCACTATGATTTCGACGCTTAGCCAGTGAGGTAATGTCAGTTGCAGTGATCTGAGGCAGTTAGCAGTCAGATGTGAGTGGTTAAACGCGGATATGATGATCGAAACCGAAGGGGTGGTAGTTTTGCCGACACGATGAACCCGTACTTGTGAAGGGCCCTCATCAAGCGGCGATTCTGGAACTACGTATGCCCAGGTGGCGATTCGTCTTGCCAACGCCACGCTCTCTGCAAGGGGCGTGCAGACGATGTCGACCGACTTCTCCAAAACTCCCGCTGCTTCAGTCGGCGACTTCACAAAGACCTCCGCGGCAAGCTCTGACATAAGCTGATGGGGAGTACTGGTATCTGCAATGACCAATATGAACGGATTGCGACCGCACACGACACCAAACTCCTCTGCCAACGGTCGCAGTGCGACGCAGAAATCGCCCAGTCCGGAACCTCGGCAACTGCTCGGCACTTCTACTGCTGCTCTCATAACAGGAGCATCGGCAGCGTCACCTTTGCGCATCAGTTGAAAGTCGAGATTCTCCCCATCTGCCATTCCAACCAGATCGCTCTGCGGTACCACCAGCTCAAAGCCAGTGTGGTTCGTTTCATACCGCCCGTCGACCACCCTGCCTAGTGCTGGAATGAGTAGGCCTGTCTCCGTCGAAGCAAGTAAACGTTCCCGGTGGTAGCAACGGACCTCGCATTCTGTGGCTGGATAGGCACTGTACACCCATCCCCTGATGCTCAAGCCGGCAGGTATAGCAAGAACTGAATCAATATGGATTCTAGACTCATTCAGTGCGTTTGCCGTTTGCTGAATCAGACACTCCATTGCGGTCACTCGTCGAGACGTGCCGTCACCGTATTGGATCACCGAGTAGCCGGGCCCCACCTGTGGGGATGGTAATCGACCCTCAGCGCAGCCGGTCAGTAGATAGTGACTCACTGGCTCAAGACCGCTAGTGGCAACGTCCTGATTAGCAAGCAGATAGTACCTGGTGGCAAAGAACGGATTAGCCTGCCTGCCCTCCTTCCAACCGATAGACAGATAATGCACCAGCGGATTGATGCTGCGCTTTGCCACGTCGCTATTCGCGCGGAGGTAGTAATCACCATCAAAAGCAAGGCTCGGGTTCCGACCTTCACTAGCGCCGAAAAGCAGATAGTGTGCAATGGGATCAATCTTCGAGCGGTGCAAATCACTGTTGAATCGAAGATAGTAGCTGGCATCGAATAGCACACTGGTTGCTAGAAGCCGGTACTCTCGTACCGAACGTAGCAGGTGGCCAATTCCGGACTTACGAATGCGCCGCGTAAGATACGTGACCAGAGCCCGTAGTGAGGTTCTATTCGTAGTCGGACGGCTAATGGGCAAGGCGCCCTCCACCCTGCTTTGAGCCAAATCACGCGAGAGTGCATTGACATTATGAGCCAGACTAGTGATGGTGTCGGTCAGGCCAGCAGAAGTTGTGAGCAACTGGGCAATCCGTTGGTTGTGTTGCTCTTTCAGGTCCTCCATCGCGGTTTCCAATTTCACAGCAAGCATGCGCTCGCCGCTCTTCGCAGCCGTGCCCTGATCTGTTAGCCGAGTCTTCAGTATGCAGACTTGCTCCGTCTGGGTGCCGTTCTCAGATTGCTCGTTCGCCCGCTGGTCAGTTGAAGTGTCGATTGTCTCTTCTCGCTGTTCCAATAACTGATCACACATAATCCACCATCACGGACCCATGTGCCGCCACTATCGGAAAGTGAGCACACGGGCAGCAGGAGTTTGGTCTCCTACCGCTCCATATCGGCACAAGTGCCGATATGGAACCCCTCAACGCATCGTTCGTATGTTCTGAACAGTCAGTGTCTTCGTGCCAAACAAACCTACTATATCAAAGCAATCGCCTACCTGCATTCACGGCGCCTGTGTTTCCGTTGCTCCTGCTAAACTTCTAGTGATGCGCACCACACGTTTGAGCACAACTGACGCTATCGTCTTGCGCCGCCGCGATTTCGGCGAGTGTGATCGCTTACTGACAGTCTTCACGCCTCATGCCGGCAAAAGCCGTGTGGTGGCGAAAGGTGTTCGTCGCATCACTAGCCGCATGGCTGGTCACCTGGAGCTGTTTACCCACGCCCGTCTGCAACTGGCGAAAGGTCGGAACCTGGATATTGTCACCCAATGTCAGACGCTGGCGGCATTTCCCAACCTGAGGCAGGACCTGAACCGAGTTGGTCAGGCGCATTACCTCTGCGAGCTAGTGGACCGGCTTACGCCGGAGCATCTGGAGAATCGCCCGTTGTTCAGTCTGCTCCTGACGTCGCTGCAGCGATTGGATGGGGATCAGCGTCCCCATCTGAGCGTCCGCCTTGCCGAGATGCAGGTGCTGCGTCATCTCGGTTACAGCCCGCAGCTCTACGAGTGCATACGCTGCGGCACGCGTCTGGCGGCTGTGACAAACGCTTTCTCCGTGCCGCAGGGCGGGACACTCTGCCCGCATTGCGCACTGGACTGCGGGCTTGAGCCCAGCCTCAGTGTGAGCACGCTGAAACTACTGCGCCTGCTGCAAGCGGACGACTACGCTACTCTCTGCCGTCTGCGCATCACCAGCGCTCAGGATAACGAGTTGGCCGGCCTCACCCGCGCCCTGACCTGCTACCACCTAGAACGCGAGACCAACGCCGCTCGCGTCAACGTCAGGCTGAGATCCAGCCTGGACGACTGCGCGGCAGTGTCACCAGGAGATACGGCGGCAAGCGAGCTGCCTTAGTGTTTGACCGGCTTGCATCGAGATGATATTATTTGCTGCGCCGCTTCTCGTGTCCCTGTAGCTCAGAGGATAGAGCAGCTGCCTTCTAAGCAGCTGGTCGGGGGTTCGAGTCCCTCCAGGGACGCCCTCCCGCAGGACGGCAGTGCGTGGTGAGCGTAGCCGAGTGGTTAAGGCGCCAGGTTGTGGCCCTGGAGACCGCGGGTTCGAATCCCGCCGTTCACCCCAATATGATCCTCCATCCAGCCCCTGTAGCTCAGTGGATAGAGCGCTTGGCTTCGGACCAAGATGTCGCGGGTTCGAATCCTGCCAGGGGTGCCAACTCACTCAGGGAAGTACTTGCAGGAGGTAGGAACTTCCCTGTGCGGTCGCCAATCTCTCTCCGGTCTCGCCGTTATACACCACGATGTGTATAGACAAAGGCCCCTGCTGTGGTGACGTTAGTACGACTTCCCTGGTGTCAGTGAACAGCTCTCCATCTCTCAGTGCCGAGGTAGGCAGAGCGCCGTTTCTCGGTTGCGAATCGGTCTGACCTACGAGTTTCCCCGTGGAATCCAGCAGTTGAATAGAGAAAGTGAGGTTGGCATCGGTCGGCTTGAGACTGCGCCAGTTGGTAGTGATGCTCAACTCGCGCTCACTAACCGTCCCCTTCCAGGTTGGCTCACTATAACCTATCAACTCCAGCAACCCGGAGAATACGACTCCCCGCACGGGCGTCCCCCCATCATGTTCGACTGACGGTACGATTCTCAGGGATCCCAATTGGGCGTGATCGGCACTCTGCCCCTCGGCAAGGCGCCAAGTGGCGTTCTGGCGCGAGTACTTCTCATACAGTCCGAAGTTCACAGTCGCCAGGGCATGCTCGTCTGCCGAGGGTGCAGGTAGCTGATGCGCCGTCAGCAGAGAGCCACCCGCCCGCTGCAACATCCGATACTGGGTCAGCGCCAAGTCGTTACTGGCGATCAAACGACCGGTAGGGTCTCGCAGCTGTACGAACGTTATGTAATCAGTCCACTGTTGGGAAGCTGGCTCATCAGGCAGCCGCCACTCCAACGTGAGACTCCCGGGTTTGACCGCCGAGGATTCCGACGGCAGGTTGATCGACCGCAAGCGCAAACCGTTGCTCAAGTCCAGCTCCAGCCCTGCAGGCAGCGCGGCAAGCAGGCTGCCTGACCCATCATAGGAGCCACGGTAGAAGTAGCTGGCCGGCCCGTTGCCACTGTGCGCAGGGTTACGCGGCGTCTCTACCTCGACGAATCCCACTGCCCTTGCCAGCCTGGGCCTCAGGTCTGGCTCAGCGGCGCCATCAGGAGTGTCAGCTGCGTCGGCGACGAATGCAAATAGCAACCCGGACTCCGCTCTATCGGGAAGGTAGAGCGACTGTCCCTCTACGTTCGAGACCGAAAGGCGGCCGCGTGCCAGGTAATGAAGCGTCTCCCATTGGTCGTGATTGGCGTAAACGACCACGGTTGGGTTGCCATGCGCTTCAGACAAGGATTCGAGGTCGGCAATGACCTGACTTGCCTCAAGCAGCGACAAAGTAGACGCGTTTCCTTCATACGCGGGTGATCGTTCAAGATGCTGAAGGCTGAGGTAAGGCAGAGAGAGCAGGGCCAGCGCCATTATGCCGATCCAGCGGCGCCTGTATGGCGCCGCTGTTTCCAGGCGGGAACAGAGGAGTTATAGCGCCACGTAATAGGGCTGGTTCAGTTCGATACCGTGACGGAGCGTAAGCAGAACGGGCACTACCAGCCACAAAAACAGGGCTAAGCAGACCCGTTGTGTGTCCGCGCTATTTGCCAGTGACTGTATCCGCCGGCACAGCGGTGGCAGCCAGAGGATGGAACCGGCGATCATAAGAGCGGTAATCAGCGCAAAGAATAAGGGCGCCAACAGATTGGCTCCGCCGAGCCAGGCGTCCTGCAGTTTCATCAACTGATCTGCCCCGCTTGTCATGTTGAGCAGCAGCTCGAGGCCCTGAAGGTCCAGGGTCGCCGCCGTCGCGGCCGGCACGGAGGCGTACCCTCGTACAAAAGCGAAGCCTTGTTGCGCGTCATAGAGCAAGTAGGGCAGAGCTGGCACCAATGTCGCCATTGTGGCCAGTAGAACGCCGCTGATTGAGATGTGCCGCCACTGCTGTGCTGTTATCAGGCAGACCGCGATCAAAACGAGGAACCCTGAGGGATGAGCCATAGCCAGCGCGCCTGCGAAGAAGCCGGCTGCCACCAGCCAGCGCTGGCGTCGACTCCGGACGAACTCAAGGATGCTGAGCAGCAGCAATGCCGAAGGCAGCGCCATGATGCTGGGTGGCCACAGCTTGCGGGCAAAGTAGATAGTCCACGGATTGATGGCGTATAGCGAGCTGGCCACTAGTGCGGTTGTCGAGCCTAAGTGCCGGACCGCGATCAAGTACGTGAGTATGACTGCAAGGACCTGAAGCATTCCCACGTAAGCAGTAGCTGCCTCAGGCGCCGAACTGATTACTACGACCGGGGCAAGCATGAAGATCTCGGTGGGGCCGTGCGGTACGCCGTGAGAGGAGATCTCGCCGTGAAATGGGAATCTGCCCTCGTGCACAAACTCCCAGGTGCGGTTCAGTGACCAGGCTTGATCGTAAGCGAACTCCGGGTTATCCAGACGCTGCCAGCGCAGGAACAACGCCACAGCTGCCACACAGCCGAGTATCAGCCAGTCCCGCGCCTCGAGTTGCCTCAGTGAATTGAGCAAATAGCGACCCCCACGTCCATTCATATCTCCTTCTGGTTACCAGCTCAGGCCGGAGATTGGCCGATTATAGCGGAAGAGAACGAGGCGGGATGTCGCAGTGGCAGCCAGGTTAGTCCCGCCTGACAATATGCGTATAAACCGCGCTTGCCTTTGCTTCACTCGGCATGCTATGGTTGCTCGTACGGCGGCTTCGTAACGTGCGAGCCATCGTCGCGGATCGCTGCCCAATCCATTTTGGAGTACTGCTTGCGTGCTTCGCTAGCCAAGTTGCTCATAGTGTCCTTGGTTACCGGTTCAATATGGGGACTGGCCGGGTGCGCTGCTTCAGACTCCAGAAACACGGCGCCAACTGCTGTTACTGTCGCGACGGCGCGGGCCACTGGTAACACCTCTTACGTAATGCCATCCGTGACGGCTGTGCCACGCACAACCCCCGCCCCGGTTGCCTCAGTGGCTGCTACTGGGAATGTGGCCAGCAAGCCGGTGCCCGGCTTTGGCACTACCATCACCCCGAACGAACTAGGCAAGATCATGATCCTCGAGTACCACTTGCTGGGCGAAGAGGAGGATCGCTGGACACGCTCGTATGCCAACTTCTGGGCCGACCTTGAGATGCTTTATGAGAAAGGCTACCGGCCGGTCGGGCTCAACGACATTATCGACAACCGTATCGACATACCGGCCGGTACAACACCGGTTGTTCTGACCTTTGACGATTCCTCTCCGATGCAGTTCAGGTATATCGAGGGCGCCGACGGTAAGCCGGTGATCGATCCCAACTGCGCCGTGGGCATGATGGAGCGGTTCCACGAGAAGCACCCCGATTTCCCCCTCAAGGCTACCTTCTTCGTTCTGCCTGCCGCCGAGAAGCCGCACGATTTCTTCGGTCAGGATGAATACAAGGAGAAGAAGCTGAAGCACCTCGTAGAGCGAGGCTTTGAAATCGGCAACCATACTTTCTGGCATCAACGGCTGGACACGCTCGAGAGCGATGAGGAAGTATATGAGCAATTGGCCAGGGCGGTTGAGGAAATCAACAAACTGGTGCCCGGCTATCAGGTACGCTCTTTCTCTCTACCTCTCGGCATGTGGCCAAAGGACCCTTCCCTCATTCGCAGCGGCAGTTACAATGGCATCAGATACAAAAACGAGATGATTCTGATGGTCAGTGGCGGCACTACCTATCCGCCCAACCACATAGAATTCGACAGCATGAGAGTACCGCGCATCCAGGCAACTAATCTGGGGGGGGATTTCGAGGAAGAATTCATCAAGTACTACGACGAGAATGTGCAGGACCGCTATATCAGCGACGGCGATCCCGACGTGCTCACCATTCCCCGAGACCGCATAGAGCATTTGCGCGACGCGCAAAGCCTGCAAGAGGTAACACCGGCCGATCCATTCAGGGGTAGGGTAAAATCGTATCAACTGCGGCCGTGAGCCAAGTCCCAGCTGCCCAGATGCACCTCTTGACAACTCTTCTGGGGGCGACCTGACTCCATCTCGTGAAGCTGCATTTCTGTTTGCTATACTACAAGACGATCATTCCAAGCACATCGAAGAACATCCATACCACCTGGTCGAGTCCGGGATCGGGGACTACATAAGGAGCTCAATTTGGGCAATTTTCCGTGGCATTCCACGAGCGAGGGTGCTAAGCAGTCCTCGACCCGTGCTAGTGGTAAACGAAGTCGTTCCGCCGCCTTGCAGAGTGTTCGCGTAAGAGCCGGCATCATAGTTGGCGTTTTCGTTCTGCTGGCCTTCTTTGTGTTCAACGTGGCTTACGCAGACAGGGTCCAACCGGGCGTTTCGTCGCTCGGAGTCGATTTGGGATCCAAACCACAAACTGATGTCAAGTCCTTGCTCAACAGTGAGTTCAAGACCATTTCGCAGCAGGAAGTCATATTGCGTTATGAGGCCGATATCTGGCGTTTGACGCCTGGGGCGCTCGGCCTGACCCTTGATGCCGATGCAACCGTCAAGAAGGCGATGGCGGCGGGGCAGTCCAGCAATCCAATCCAGGGAGTGACCAGCAAACTGGGCATCGGTGTCAAGCCGCAGGTGGTTGAACCCGTGCTGATTGTGGACCGTACAAGGGCGAGTGCAGCGTTGGCCGACATCATTGCCAAGATCGACCGGCCGGGAAAGGTTGACCAGTTCGGTTCCATTATTGAGCCAAGCTCGACCGGCCGGTCGTTAACGCCTCGCTGGTACCCAAGGCCGGGGGAAAGATCGAAGTAACGCCGTCAATCATCGGTCGCAAGGTAGATGTGGACGCCACTCTGACCAGGGCGCAGGGATCTTTCAGTAACGGCAAGCCTGCGGAAATAGAATTGGTGGTGGAGACGACACAACCGAAGGTCGTTGAAGCACAACTTGAGCAGGCTCGCACGACGGCGCTCAAGATCGTGGGCAGGCCGCTGGTGATCTTTCGTGGCGAGATAATACACACTCTTTATCAGGAAGAATTGACGAGCATGCTCACCTTCCGGCAGGAAGGCGATCGTTCAGTCGCTGACCTTGACCCAAACGAACTTGCGATCGTAGTTCAAGAAATGGCCGGCAAGGTGAATCGCGAACCGAAAGACGCGACGTTTAGATTCGCCGGCGGCGTTCTCTCTGTGGCAACGGAGAGTGAAGACGGCTTGAAAGTAGATGTGTCCGCCAGCGTTGAGGCGATCAGAAAAGCGGCAATCACCGAAAACCGTAATGTGGAGCTGGTGGTAAAGATAACTCCGCCAGCGGTCGCCTCAAAAGATATGGACAAGATGGGCATCAAAGAGCGGCTCATCACCGCAGGCACCGTATATGGCGATACAGGCCTCGACAGACAGTACAACGTCAGGCTGGCGGTGGAGCGGCTGGACGGTACGCTTATTCCTCCCGGCAGCACCTACTCTTTCAATGAAGCGTTGGGGCCGACTGGCATTGAGGATGGCTACCGCTACGGCTGGGGCATCATCAGCACTGCCACCGGCGGCCATGAGACGGTGAAATCAGAGGCTGGTGGCATTTGCCAGGTGGCGACCACCATGTTCCACGCCGCCTTCAATCTCGGTCTTCGGATCGACGAGCGTACCGAGCACATCTACTGGATCCCGCGCTACGGCCGTCCACCTTTGGGCAAAACCGGTTTGGATGCCACCGTAGATGGCTCGGGCAGCGCTACCACGCTTGACTTGAAGTTCACGAATACAACCAAACACTGGCTGGCCATAGAAGGCTCTTACGACGGTATGAATATGTACTTCAGCATTTGGGGGACCGATCCAGGCTGGACCGTTGAAGTGGGTGAACCCGAGATCAGCAACATCGTTTACACCAGTACCCAGGTCGTGCGTATTATCGATAAGGGACTTGAGGTGGGCGAGGAAGTGTGGACGGAGTCCGCCCAGGATGGCTTCGATGTCACAGTCAGGCGCATCGTCAGCAGCGGCGGAAAGGTCCTGGATGACATGACGGTTGTCAGTCACTACAGGCCGGCGCAGAACGTGATCCGCTACAATCCTGCGACTACACCGACACCGCAAGCAACGGTACCTGGGGCTGGGACCCCCTCAGCAACTGAGCCAGGCGCTACGGCGCCGGCGGAAGGGACTCCTCCGGCTGAGCCTGTTCCCACGGCCACGCCAGGAGGTGAGCCAGACCCGCGGGCCACCGAGCCCAAACCGGCAGGTTGAGACAGGGCATGACTCGCTTTCTCAGTATGCCAGTGACGGGAGTGAGTTCACCCTTGGCGCTGCCTGACAGGCGCGAGCAGGTGCATAGGATGCTTGACGCCGCTTCATCGCTAACCTTATAATCCTGCCAACGGTCGTGGTTCAGGGATAGTGGAGTTTTTCGGCGATGAATGTCCAAGACCGATATGGGAGTTTTCGAGCATCTGGCGCGAGACCGCCTGGTGCTCTTTTTGTTAACTGCTCATTGTCGTCAGTTTGCTTAATGAGGAGGAGGGTTCAATGCACTCAAGCCTGATAGGAAAGATAGAAAAAGCAAAACTGTACGCGGAAGAGCCAAGCCGGGCCCGCTTCAATAGTTTCGAAGTTGACTTCCGTGGTGGACACGATGTGCACCACGTCTCTTATGACGGTGAAGAAATGAGCTGCAGCTGCCGCTACTACGCGATGTACAAAGTGTGCAGCCACACCATGGCTATGCAGCGCCTGCTAGCCGGAATGCTGGAACGCGCCGAAGTAGAGCCATCGACAGTAGCCAGCGAGTAACATGCCGCTCCCTAGCTGACCGTGTGCACGTTAAGCAGGTTCGTGCGGCCACGGGCGCCTACCGGCAGGCCGGCGGTTATCGCTACCAGCTCACCGACGCCCACACCGGCGGCCCTGGCGGCTTCGTTAGCCAGCTGCAGTAGCTCATCTACCGTCTGATAGCCTGGCACCAGCTGCGCCTCAACGCCCCAAATCAGCGCCATCTGTCGCTGCGTCAAACAGCTCGACGTGATCGCCAGGATTGGCTGTAACGGACGGTGACGCGCGATCATGCGCGCCGAGTATCCCGAACCGGTCATTGTGATGATCGCCTTCAGGTCCAGACTATTCGCCACGTACTCAGTGGCCTGACCGATTACGTCGGCTACCATGTCTGGGAGGCTGTTACTGGCGGCAGGGTTATCGTGGCGGGGTTTGAGGGCGTTCTCCGCCTTTTCTGCGATACGGGCCATTGTCCTTACCGCCAGTACCGGGTAGCGTCCAATTGAGGTTTCGCCGCTCATCATCACAGCATCCGTGCCATCGATGATGGCGTTTGCCACATCGCTCGCCTCAGCCCGGGTTGGTCGCGGGTTGTCGATCATCGAGTTCAGCATCTGGGTAGCGGTAATTACAGGTTTGCCAGCGGCATTGCACTTGGCGATCGCCATCTTCTGGATCAGTGGCACGTCTTCAGCCGACGTTTCCACGCCCAGGTCGCCGCGCGCTACCATGATCCCGTCTGCCGCCACCAATATCTCGTCGAAAGCGGCTACCGCTTCGTGCTTCTCTATCTTAGCGATGATGGGGGTAGCGCAACCCATCTCGTCCAGCAGCGCGCGTAGGTCGCGTACATCGGCGGCGCTGCGTACGAAGCTCATGGCGATATAATCAACGCCTGCCTTGACACCTAACTCCAGATCGCTCCTGTCCTTCTCCGTAATCGCCGGCACGCTCAAGGTGACACCTGGAACGTTGATGCCTTTGTGGGTCTTCAGTTCGCCACCGGTAACAACTTGGCAGATCACATCGGTGTCGTCAGTTGAGACTACCGCGAGTTCGATCAATCCATCCTCGATAAGAATCGTGTTGCCCGCTGCAACTTCGCGAGACAAATCAATGCCGTCGACCGTTACCTCGCGTGAAGATCCAGGTACCTGGCGGCTGGTGATGCGGAAAGTAGCGCCGTTCTCCAGCATGGCGGGACTCTCGCTCACGGCGCCGGTCCGCAGGCGAGGGCCCTGCAGATCCTGCAATATGGCCAGATTAGCGCCCTCTCTGGCGGAGAGATCTCGCAGCATGGCGATCTGCCTGCTATGAGTCTCGTGGGTACCGTGCGAGAAGTTGAAGCGGGCAACGTTCATGCCGCTTCTGATCATTTGCCGCAGCACTGCCTCATCTTCACAGGCAGGGCCTATGGTACAGACAATCTTCGTCCTACGCATCAAACACCTCAGACTAGATTTGTTGCGCAACGTCGCGCGAGAAAATCGCCGGAAGCTTGGGTCCGGGTACCAGCACTTTAAGCGCCAATGGCACCGCCACGACAGTGACGGGCGT
>CAZMKF010000001.1:17928-48609 GCA_964566935.1 uncultured Dehalococcoidales bacterium
CGACCTGCACCGGCAGTCGCCGACAGCTCTCCACCTTCAGTGTTTTCACTCGGTAGTAATCAACCCCTGGGCCGCTCAAGTGGCGGCGAAACAGGACCCGTAGAAGGTACCAGGGAGCCAGTAACACGCTTCGTCCCTTAAACAGACAGACGTCCAGTTCGCCATCATCGGCTATGGCCGAACTGGTCAGCTCCAGCTGGCCGCCGTAGAGGCGTGTGTTGCCGATAACTAACATCAACACCCTTGCTTCACGCACCATGCCATCCAAAGTCAACCTGATTGGGCTGCCACGGTAGTGTGCCGCGACTGCCAGGGCGCGGGAGACGTAGGCTAGCATGCCGAACCCCAAATCAATCGTGGCAACCCGGCTGTTGTCAAGAGCCGCAATCGCTTGTCCTGTATCCATCGGCACGCCAATTTCCTTGGCCCACACGTTGCCGGTGCCAAACGGGATTACCGCCAACGCTGTTTCGGTGTTCGCTAAGGCCTGCAGAACCTCGTTTACCGTTCCATCTCCGCCGCAGGCGCAAACAACCTCCACGCCACCCGCCGCGGCTGCTGTCGCCAGCCGGGTGGCATCACCCTCTCCCTCGGTGCATTTGATCTCTACTTGCCACTGACGAGCAAGTCGTTCCTCAATCATCTGGCTGAGCGCTTCGAGGTCTACGGCTGTGCCACTGACAGGGTTGATAATGCATGTCAGCCGCTTCATTGACTTGGTTATCTCCACACGTAGAGGATGAACACGCTGGTAAGCAGGTAGAGCACTACCACTGCCATAATCGGCTTGTCGCGCAACAGGATCTCCTCCGGGCTGCCACCCGAACCTTGGACGTGGATCAAGTACAGGTAACGGAATACCCCGTAGAGCACGAAAGGTATCGTTAGCATCATGGCGTGATTGGCGGGCAGGTTAGGGGCTGAGAACGTATACAGGGAATAGGCCATGACGAGTGCAGAGGTTACAACCGACATCATCTGATCAAGTAGCTCCGGCGTGTACTCTTCAAGAATCGGGCGGTGGCTGTTGGCGGTGGCGTCGAGAGAGACAAGTTCATGTCGACGTTTGCCGACACCGAGAAACAGCGCACCCAGAATAGTACAAACGTATAGCCATGGCGAAATCGGCACCGCGATAGCTACTGCTCCCGCCGCCGCTCTCATCACGAAGCCCGCCGCCAACAAGAGAACATCCATGATTACCACGTTCTTCAGCCAGTACGTGTAGAGCAGTACAAGGATCACATAGAAACTGGCAATTGCGCCAAAGCCGGTGTTTATCCAGTAGGCGGCTGGTATGGCTGCTAACAGCAAAATGGCGGCTGCGGCGGCCGCCACACGTGGCGGTAGTATGCCGGCGGCAATCGGTCTCAGGCGCTTGGTCGGGTGCAGACGGTCCTTCTCAACGTCTTTCAGGTCATTGATGAGGTATACAGCGCTCGATAGGGCACAGAAGATGATGAAGGCAAAAACGACGGTTGCGAGCAGATGAAGCTCGCCGAGTTTAAAGGAGAACAGTAGGCCGACAAACAGCAGACCGTTCTTGGTCCACTGTTTAGGTCGCAGTGCTCTCAGAAGTGCTCGTGCCACCCTGTAACCACCTGCAAGCATTCGCTCTGGACTCGTCAACGGCCCAATATATGGCCTCATTGTCGAGGTGTCAATTGGCCCAGCCGCTCTTCCAGGCGGCGGCAACGAGGTCACTAACGCGGCCATAGTCAGTTGACGCAGGCGGATTAGCACAGATATGCTAGCGCTAGAGATGCCAAAAACACGACTTGACCTTCTATTGGTGCAGCGAGGTCTGAGCAAGAGCCGGCAGGCGGCGCAAGCGCTGCTGATGGCCGGACTGGTCTCCGTGGATGGAGTGCCCCACCCCAAAGCCGGCACGGCTGTAGAGACCGACATAGCGATCAGCGTCGCTGAGCCGCCGCGCTTCGTCAGCCGCGGCGGCTACAAGCTGGAGCATGCGTTAAGCGAGTTCGGCATCGACGTCACCGGGGAAACTGCTCTCGACGTCGGCGCTTCGACTGGTGGCTTTACCGATTGTCTGTTGCAGCGAGGCGCCAGCAAGGTCTATGCAGTGGATGTCGGCCGCGGCCAGCTCGCCTGGCCATTAAGAAACGACGAGCGTGTATTTAGTTTCGAGCAACTGAACGCGCGCGATTTGAGTACAATATCCGAGACTTTCGGTGTGGCAACTATCGATGTCTCCTTCATATCGCTACGTCTCGTATTGCCTGCCGTGTTCGACAGGCTTAAGGCGCATGGCCGGGTAATAACGCTAGTCAAGCCGCAGTTTGAGGCAGGCCGCACTCAGGTGAGAAAGGGTGGCGTGGTCAAGGACCCGGCAGTCCATCTGGAGGTAACATCCAGGCTGCTAGCCTGGATCAGTGAGGCCGGTTGGTCAGTTACCGCGGCAACACCGTCGCCGTTACTCGGACCATCCGGCAATCGTGAGTTTCTTTTCCTGATTGAGAAGGCGGGTGTGCCACTGAACAGGGAGGACCTACATACGATGATCGAACTCAGCTCAACCGTACGTGCGTTGGAAGTATCGAGAGGTGAGTGAGTCTATAGGTGTCGTCTACCATCCTGGCCTGGAACAGGCGCGGCTGACGGCGCAACGGGTTAGCGCACTGCTGAGCGCGGAGGGTTTTGCGGTAGAAACCTTGCCAGCCTGGAATGACGAGGTGCTGCGCGATAGCCTGACCGGTTGGCTGGCCTGTGTCACCTGTGGTGGCGACGGCACCATCCTGCGCACGGCACGTGTGCTGGCGCCGCACCAGATTCCGCAAATTGGCATCAACCACGGCAGGCTCGGCTTTCTGGCCGAACTGCAGCCTGCGGAGGTAGATGACCAACTCCTGAGTTATTTCCTTGGCCAACCGCAACTGCAGCGACGTGCGATGCTACGCGCCAGTGTGGTGGTCAGCAATGGTGATCCAGCAGAGAGCGGTCAGTTCGACGCTCTGAACGAGGTTATCGTTGCCAGAGGCATTCTGCCGAGGGTTGTACGCCTGTCTGTCTACATCGACGGACACCACTTCACCGACCTTAGCGGCGACGGTGTGATCGTGGCTACCGCCACCGGTTCGACGGCCTACTCACTGGCAGCTGGTGGTCCGGTGCTTGAGCCAGAGGCCGGTAATGCCGTGTTGACCGCCATCTGCCCGCATGTGACGCGCATGCATCCGGTGCTGCTTCACCAGGGCGCCAGGCTGGAGATTGTAGTTACCGGCAACTCGCCGGCGATCATGAGTGTTGACGGTCAGACCGATATTGCTCTCAGCAGTGGCGATCGCGTATCGGTTGGGCCAAGCCCCTATCACGCTGACTTCTTGCGGTTTGAGGCGAACCCTCGTTTCTACTCGCTGATCGGTAGGGTACTAAGATGACCGGTCGCAGCGCAGTCGGCTCCTGGACTCACTGACGTGCTACTGGAGTTAAGTGTCGTAGATTACGCGATCATCCACCGGCTCACTATCCCGTTCGCTGAGGGTCTCAACGTGATTACCGGCGAGACAGGAGCAGGTAAGTCGATCGTGATCGACGCGCTGGGTGCGGCTCTGGGCGGCAAAGCCAGTGCCGATATGGTGCGAAGCGGCGCCAACATGGCCAGAGTCGAGGCGGTTTTCGACTATCCGGAGAGCCTGGCGGCGAGGGAGCTGCTGACGGAGCTCGGTATCGACTCCGCCGGCGATGAAGCATTGGTGCTCGCACGCGACATTTACGCCGCCGGTAGAACTGCTGCCAGAGTAAACGGACGCACGGTATCTGCCCAGCTGCTACAGCAGCTGGCAGCCGAGCTGATCGATCTGCAGACACAGAGCGAGCACCTGTCGCTCTTGCGTCCCATGTATCAGCTTGATGTCCTGGATGCTTACGCCGATGCCCTTTCGTTACGTAGCGTGCTCGCTTCGCAGATTGGTGAGCTGCGCGCGCTGCAGAAGGAGGCGCAGGCGCTTGAACTTGATGAGCGGGAACGATTGCGGCAACTGGACCTGTTCAGCTTCCAGGCGCAGGAAATAGAAGAGGCACGTCTGTCCGCTGGAGAAGAGGACGAACTGGCGTGCCAGCATCGAATACTGGCCAACGTCGAAGCGCTGGCTGGCTTCGTCCGGGAGGCGGTGTCGTTATTGGAACCAGACACCGAGTTTGACTCGGGTGCGCTCAGTAGTCTGAGTCGTGCATCGCGAGCCCTGGAACAGGCAGCCAACCTTGATTCCTCATTAACGCCCCTCGTCACTTTGCTCCAGCAAGCATCTGAACTGGCGGCAGACGCAGTTACGGATCTGCGCCGCTACTCTGCTAACCTGGAGCTGGACCCTGATCGACTGCGCGAGGTGGAGGAACGGCTACAGTTGATCGCCGACCTCAAACGGAAGTATGGTGCGACCGTGGCCGAAGTACTGAGTTTCGGCGCCAACGCCAGAGTGAAGATAACTGAGTTAAACAACTCAGAGAGCCGCAAAGACGAAATACGCGTGAGGGTTACTGAATTGCACGCCTTGCTGGCAGAGTACGCAGCTCAGTTGCGTGCGCGGCGCACTAGCGCCGCCGAGACGTTAGCGGCCGAGATAGCTACTCAACTGCGCGAGTTGCGAATAGAGCGGGCTCGATTCAGCATTGAGGTGAAGCCCGCGCGTCAAGGTGGCCACAGAGTGGAGCTCCCGGGAGCGAACGGAGGTCTGTTGCTGGATGCCACTGGCGCCGATGAGGTTACCTACTTGCTTACGGCCAACCCCGGTGAAGCGCCGCGACCGATGTCGCGAGTGGCGTCTGGTGGTGAGTTATCCCGCGTGCTGCTGGCCGTGAAGATTGCCTTTGCCGCAGCAGACAAGATCCCGTCATTGGTGTTCGATGAGATCGACGCCGGCATTGGTGGCAAGACCGGGTCTGTGGTGGGCTGCAAACTGGCGGAGCTCAGTAGCCGTCACCAGCTGATCTGTATTACCCACCTGCCACAAATAGCCAGCTTCGCCAATGTACACTTCAGGATCAGTAAGTCAACCGCGCGAGATGATGAGACAACAGTGGCTGTCGCGCGTCTGGACGAAGATGAGCGGGTGACTGAACTGGCCACGATGCTTTCTGGCAATGAGAGTATGGAGAGTGCCCGTCTCACCGCCCGCCAGCTGCTCAAGGAAGCACGACAGTACGGTACTGGGGAGTCGGGCGAACAAACTGATGGATGAGAAGAGGTCTATAAGGATGCAGGAAGCGGACGTTGCCTGGGAAGAAGGGGTACGAGAGAAGACAATCAGCTCGAAGTATCTGTACCGTGGGCGTATCCTCGACCTACGTCTGGACACTGTCTCCCTGGCTGATGGTCGCGAAGCCAAGCGAGAGATCGTTGAGCATAAGGGCGCAGTTGGAATCCTTCCCATCGCAGCGGACGGTAACGTGATACTGGTCAGGCAGTTCCGCAAGGCAGTAGAATCCTTCACATGGGAAGTGCCGGCCGGCACACTTGAGGCCGATGAAAACCCGTTGCAGTGCCTGCATCGGGAGCTGAGAGAGGAGACAGGCCTGGCGGCCGGGAGGATCTTACGTTTGGCGGGTTATTACTCCGCCATCGGCTTTTGTACTGAGTTCATTACAGTCTATGCTGCGCTGGATCTAACCAGCGGAGATACGGACTTTGACGATGACGAGTACATCAGTAGCCGGTCTTTCCCCGCAGCGGAAGCTTTGGCCATGATCGACGAAGGCCTAATAGTGGACGGGAAAACGATCATTGCCCTGCTGCAAGCGCGCGCACAGGGTCTGTTGCAGGTGACACCTTGAGTGAAGAGCGCACCGAAACCGCCTTTTCTGCTGGCGGCGTAGTCTACCGCATACGCAACGGTGTGCCCGAGTTTGTGATGGTGGGCCGATGCTACCGGGACTTCTGGGCTTTGCCAAAAGGTGGGCCCAACCCCGGAGAATCTTGCGAAGAGACCGCCATTCGAGAGGTGGCAGAGGAATCCGGCATCATTGCGGAAATAGATGAACAGCTGGAAACCATCCACTACTCGTTCAGCAGCTGCGGCGTCAGGTACGAGAAATCGGTACGGTTTTACCTTATGCGCGCCGTCGGTGGCGACATGGCTGATCACGACCACGAGTACGACTTCGTAGCCTGGTTCACATTGGAAGAAGCGCTGGCAAAGGCCACTTACGAAAGTGAGCGTCTCGTGATTGAGAAGGCAGCAGCACTTCTTGACGACAGGCCGCGATAGCAATCTCAAAACTGCAGGGCAAGTCCCGCAACACTGTTTTTCTGCATCTACCCGATCAGTTGGCTTTCCTGGCAGTCCCCGGAGTTCTGATCTGTGGCGCCCTGGCGGTGGTGTCCACCGGTGAGCGTAAGACGCTGGTCGATACTACCGTGCGGCAGAGTAGAGACGGGCTACTGAAGAAGATGCCTTGCTTAGGGCAGTGATTGTGCTCTTGCCGCAGCCGAGGCCGGACTACCCATGCGCCAGCAGGAGATCAATGCTGCTTTGATGGCGTTGTTGATCTCCGGCGGCATGCTGAGACACGGTAACATTCCCCACATAGTCTCTGCAGGGAAGTTAGGTTTCACCAGTGGCGACTGGGAATGCCTTCCGGCCTGACGAGGAATGCCGTTGTCTCGCGATGGTCTTCGTTTCGAGGTTCAGTCCTCGGGCAGGTCTGTAAACGTGCCGGCCTCGTACTGGCGGTAGAAGCAACTTCTTCGGCCGGTGTGACAGGTCGGCCCTTCAGGTACCGCCAGTACGAGGACGGTATCGCGATCACAGTCGAGCCTTACCTTGCGCACATTGAGGTAGTTGCCCGAAGTAGCGCCTTTGTGCCAGAGTTCACTGCGACTGCGGCTCCAGAACCAGACGTGGCCGCTTTCCAGCGTGTTCTTCAATGCTTCTTCGTTCATGTAGCCCAACATCAACACTTCGCCGCTGTTGGCGTCCTGCACGATGGCGGGCAGAAGGCCGCGATCGTCCAGCTTAAGCTCGTACATCATTGCCATCCTTGCCGCTCTCTGGCGCGTAGTCCAGTCGCACCGGAACACCATGAGCCGCCAGATATTCTTTTGCCTGTCTGATTGTGTAGGTGCCGTAGTGGAAAATCGACGCCGCCAAGGCAGCGTCCGCCTTACCGACGGTGACGGCCTGAAGCAGATGCTCCAGTGTTCCTGCGCCGCCGGAAGCGATCACCGGTACCGGCACCGCATCGGCTATCGCCGCGGTCAACTCGAGATCGTAGCCGTCACCGGTGCCATCGAAATCCATTGAGGTGACAAGAATCTCACCTGCTCCCAGCTCCACCGCCCGTCGCGCCCACTCCAGCGCGTCCATGCCGGCGTTGTGACGACCACCGTGAGTGAACACATCCCAATGCCCTGGTCGTGTGGACGATCGTTTCGCATCCAGTGCCAGCACAATACACTGGCTACCGAAGCCTTCGGCGCCAAAACGGAGCAGATCTGGTTGCAGCACCGCCGCCGTGTTGAGCGAGACTTTATCCGCACCTGCCCGCAACACCTCGCGAATGTCCTCGGTAGAGCGAATGCCGCCGCCCACAGTGAGCGGAATGAAAACATTCTCCGCAGTCCGTCGCACTACCTCTACAATGGTCCTTCGTTCTTCGTTGCTGGCGGTGATATCGAGAAAAACGAGCTCATCTGCTCCCTCGTTGCTGTAGAAGCTAGCCAGCTCCACCGGGTCGCCGGCATCACGGAGAGCGACGAAGTGGGTACCTTTGACCACCCTGCCGTCCTTGACGTCGAGGCAAGGCACGATCCTTTTAGTTAGCGTCATACTCATCACCTGTTGCCATCGCTCTGATGGCGGATTCCAATTCGATGTCACCGGTGTAAAGAGCTTTGCCCACAATCGCTGCCTCGCATCCGAGCCTGGCCAGGTCGAGCAGATCCCGTGTGTGGGCAACGCCACCCGAGGCGATCACCGGCACATCAACCGTGTCGATCATTCTTTGCAGTGAGCTCAGATTTGGGCTGTTTAACATGCCATCGCGCTCGATATCCGTGAAGATGATCCTGGCCGCTCCCAACCCTTGCATCTGTTGTGCAAAAGCAAACGCATCCAGCCCGCTGTCCTCCGTCCAGCCACGAACGGCGACCTTCCCGTCGCGCGCGTCAATACCGACTGCGATTGACTCTCCATGCTCCCGAATCAAAGCGGCGGTCAAGTCGCGATCCTGCACGGCCAACGTACCTAGGACAACGCGCTTCACTCCGTCCCGCAAAGCGTTTACCACGTCCGTTGCTGATTTCATGCCGCCGCCAAGCTCCACCGCGCAGCCAGGCAGCTGCGCGATACTTCTCACCAGCTGCCGATTGACGGCGTGGTCCCCTCGGGCGCCATCGAGATCGACCACGTGCAGCAGGCGAGCGCCTGCAGCCAGCCAACGCTGTGCCACTTCGATGGGGTCGTTCGAGAAAACAGTCTCCCTCCCGTAATCCCCCTGCAAGAGGCGCACGCACCTGCCCGCACGGATATCGATAGCCGGAATGATTTGCACTGCCAACGTGCCTCCCTAGTATTGTGCGGTTCTTGTCCAAGTTGAGGGCCGGCTGGCCAGCCGGCCCTCAACAATGAGCGCGGATCTCAGCTAGGGCAATGCGTCTAGCGCATCGCCTCCGCAATTGCGTCACCCATCTCAGTGGTGCTGGCCGATCCGCCAAGATCGTAAGTGCGTACCTTGCCCTTCGCAAGCACCTCGGCCACAGCGGTTTCGACGCTTTGTGCGGCCTTCTCTTCGCCGAGGAAGTCCAGCATCATGCTGCCGGCCAGAATCGTGGCAATAGGGTTGATCACATTCTTGCCCGCGTACTTGGGCGCCGAGCCGTGGATTGGCTCAAACATTGATGGGTAAGTACGCTCGGGATTGATATTGGCGCCGGGAGCCATGCCAAGGCCGCCGGCCGTGGCGGCCGCCGTGTCACTGATTATGTCACCGAAGGTGTTGGGCGCGATCACCACCTGATAGTGCTCAGGGCGGCGCACAAACCACATGGTAATAGCGTCGACGAAGGCAAACTCATACTCGATACCCGGGTAATCCTTCGCGACCAGCTCGGTCTTGTCGCGCCAGATGCCGTACATGTCCGCCAACACGTTCCACTTGTCGACCACGGTGACGCGGTTCTTGCCCTTGCGCTTCGCCAACTCGAAACCGTAGCGCAGCACCCGCTCCGCGCCCCGGCCGCTGATCAAGCCAAAATGAAAACCGTACTCGTCCGCGTTGTTGGCATTGACCTGCACATCGAAACTGATATCGTAAAGATTTCGCTTCAGGTTGAGCGCATGGCTCGAGTGCGTTCCCTGGAAGCGCCCACCAAGGCCAACGTAGAAATCCTCGCTGTTCTCCCGTACGCAGACGAAATCGATATCCTGCGGACCCTTGTCCTTCAGAGGCGTCTCCACGCCGGGGTAGAGTTTGATTGGCCGCAGGTTGATGTACTGGTCGAAGGCGAAGCGCCAGCGCAACAGGCCGCTGGTCTGAATGGTGCGCTCGTCGACTCTGGGATCGCCCATGGCGCCCAGGTAGATTGCGTCGGTTTTGCCGAGCTCCGCGAACTCGTCCTCAGTCATCAGGACGCCGCGCTGCAGCATCGTCTCCGCGCTGAACGGAAAATCCTGCCAATCGAAACCGAAGCCAAACATGCTACCGGCGTGGTCTAGCACCTTCACGCCCTCGCGTACTATCTCAGGTCCGATGCCGTCGCCCGGAATCCGCCCGATTCTATACTTTGCCATTACCTCTCCCGTCAATCCGCAATGCTCAATGTCGCCGAGCGCTTCGCGGTCAATTCACGCACGTTGCGAAGCAACATTATACTGCCTAACATCCTCAGTGAGTGACCTCCACCGCCACTGCCCAGACTGATGCATCTAGTGGTAGTTATGTAATATCAAGAGCGCCACGCCTCGGTATATTCGCTATACTAGGCGGAGCGCCAGGTGTAAGGGGGAAGATCGTTTTGTCAGAGGTCGCGTTCATCTCTGTAATCCACGATCCGACCGGAGTGCTCGGTCGGAGATTTACGGCTCAGATTCGCCAACTCAGGGCACTGCACCAGCAATGCCACGTGGTTCATTCACAGGACACGGCTGACCCTACTCTTTCTCTTCTCAAGTCTGCGGACATGAACCTGGTGTGCGATGCCGGCCAGGGAGTGGGTAACGCTCGGCGACAAGCCTTGGCGCTGGCGGTAGAGGCGGGCGCTGATACCATTCACTATAGCGATTTCGATCGCGCCTTGCATTGGCTGATCAGCTTTCCGGCCGAGCTTCCGTTGGCACTGGCACGATTTGGCGACAAGGACTTCACCATCGTCGGCAGAACGGAGGCTGCGATGAGTAGCCATCCCCGTTGCATGATCCAGACTGAGTACGCGGTGAATACCGTGTTCAATCTGCGCTGGCAGCGGAACTGGGATCTCTGCGCCGCCACTCGCGGCATCGGACCTCGCGCCGCTCGTGCCATCCTTGAGCACTCGGTGATCGACCAGGTAGGCACAGAGACCGAGTGGCCAGCTCTGCTGCTCCAGACAGGGAAGTTTGAGCTCGACTACTTCGAGTGTAATGGTATGGAGTATGAGACGCCGGATCAGTTTCCTGATGAGGTAGCCGCAGCGGGTGGCGTCGGAGAATGGGTGCGTGCCTTGGACGCTCAGCCAGAACAGTGGCTGAAGCGATTGGACTACGCCCGGCAGATGGGCGCTGGGGCGCTTCTCGGCGATTGAAGCCTCATCGTTGGTGGTCAAACCCGAAAGTCAGATCTGCCTGCGTGGCCGTAATAAAGTGGCGAGAATTGTCTACCCATCCACGTTCCCTGCGCCCCTGTTTCGGGCAAAATGGCAGTTCATCGCGACCACCAGGATAACGAGGCAGCACTGGGCCAACGCGCTCTGTATCGCCAGCGCCGGATCGCCGGCTCTCAGCAGTGGCGGCAGACTCTCTACGCCGAAAGCGAAAATGGTGGCGCCAAATAGCGCAACGAATAGTCCCTCGCGAGACAGGCGCCACACGAACCACACCGCAAAAACCAGAACCAGTTTCCCGGCAGCGGCCAGCGTGATGGTGATCAGCGTGGCCGGTTGCGGCAGCTGCCAGAACACCATCAACAGCGTGGCGAGAGCTATGCCGACGATCGTTTCACGGCCGCGCCCCATGCGAAGCGAGAACAATGGCGTCAGCAGCGACAATGCGGCAGCGGTCGTCAACGCCGTGGTCATGCTCAGGTACAGGACCGTCAGGAACGGCAAACTGGAGTTGAATGGAGGTACCAGCAGGTTAGGGGTGGCGCTGGCGGAGGCAGTTTCAACCAGGGGGACGGCGTTCACTGCTAAGCGGCTGAGCAGCAAGGCGCTGAAGAGCAACATGGTAGAGGCGAACAGCTGCTGTGGTTGCCTGACGGCATCGACAACCGCTTGCACGCCGCGAAATTGGTGGAGCAGGCTGAGCGCCACAGAGGCGAGTATGTACCAGGTGACGGTATCAAATGCCAGTCCGCGCATAAGCAGGTTGATCCGGTCCACTACGAAGGGCAGCCACTCGATCGAGGTCCAGTAGCCAAAGGCCTGTGTCTCGGTGGACACTGCCGCCGAGAGTAGACCAAGCACCAGCGCGATCAGGCTGAGCGCCATCGCCTTCTGTGACCGCAGCTGCCTTCTGACAAACAGATATAGCCACAAAGCTGTGACCATCACCGCAAGTAGACCACGAACCGCGCTACTCACCATACCGGCAGCCGATGAGCCGCTGCGCTCCGCCTGCAAAGTCCGCTCGAACGATTGCGGCAGACGCAGTTCACTGCTGTACTCCGCCACAACGTCACCCGCTACCACGACGCGTAAACGCTGGGGCGCTTCGCCAACGACAACGTTGCTCTCCCAGACGAACCTGTGGTCAGTGCGTTCGGCGCGATCGATCTGCTCCTGGTCTACCATACGGAACGCTGCGAGCCTCATGCCGGTCGCCTCGTGTACGAAGCCGCTGGCTAGCTGATGCGCCTCGTCGGCCGATAAACGTGCGCCGGGACTGGTTTCCGCCAGTCGCAACCTGAGGCCCTGCAGCTCCCCTCTGGTTTCGTTGGTGACCGTAAGTTCAACCAGTTCAGTGGGTTTGAAAAACCTGGTCACCCAGCCGTAAACCGGTAGGGCCTCAGTGCCAACGCTGGCCTCGACGGTGTCACCCGCGCGTAGCGCGTAAGTCAGCGCGCCTCCCTGCCAGATGGGTTTCAGTATTGTCACTTTGCGATAACCGGTGAGGTCAGTTATGGACGCCTCGGCTACCCGAGCGGCCGCTGCTTCAGCGCCAGCGCGCTCCAATCGGATTTCACAGGCCGCGCCCGGGTAAAACAGAGCGAGAGCTGCCGCCAGGACTGCCAGCGCCAATATGGTTATCTTACTGACCGGGCTCCCATACGGCTCATTACTGCTTCTCGGACAGTAAACGAGACGCTCAGCGACGGCAGTCAGCCAAGTGAATATGTGACTGCCCAACTTTGGAATGGAAATCAGTCTGCTCACCCGGTCGCCGGGAAGGGTCCGATATCCCCAATAGGCGAGAGCGGGGACGACCAGCACAATAACTGCCTGTACGTAGAGGCTGGGATTGCCGGAGAGGAAATACAAGCCGCCGATGACACTGGCGTTGTAGGCATAGTGAGCAACGAGGCACGCCAGTAAGCCGACTCGTAAGAACAAGAGGCCGGAAGCAATGCCTACGATGGTCAGCTCCAGCGTGCGTGCGTAGAACGGCTGCTGGGGATAGGTGGCGTGCAGGCTTGCCCAAATCACGGCTGGCAAAAGTAGCGCCGCAAACAGAATGCCAACGACCGATCGGCCTCGCGGGGAGCGATGACCTGCTCTTACGACTGCCAGTCCCGCCAGCAAGAACGCTGCCAAACCGAAATAGCGGAACAATAGTTCTTCACTGAGTGAGGCCACGAAGCCTACGGTGAGAGGGTAAAGCAGCGGCGCCAGCGTGCTCATCACATCTCTGTACGGCACCTCCGCTGGTGTCCAGAACCCGGCCAGGCTGGATCCGAGGGCGTAGAACAGCGTGACGAAGCCCAGCCACGCGCCAGCCACGCAGTAACCGGCCATTACCTGGTAGCCGGCGCTCATGCCCCGCAGCGGCTGCCATGGTGGCCGATATCTATCGAGAGCCTGCCACAGGCGCGGCGCTGCCAGCAATGCCAGTAGGACCGCGAACGAGGATGGAGCAGCGTTATTGAATTGGCCGATCACCGCCGCAAGCAGATAGCCGGCAAGGGACTCCGCAGTGGGGTAAGACACGAGCAGGAGTGGCGTCGAGTTGAGCGCCGTCGCCAGGATCACCGCCAGCACCAGCGCAGCGGCGGCCAAGGCTGGCGCAAACCGGACTCGTCGTGAACGCGCAGCGATCAACGCCACAACCAGCGCTGCTGCCGCCAGATAGTAGGTCGCTGTCCAACCCAGATTGGCCAGCACGTAACCGCGGTTGGCCTGGATGGCACTGTCTCTCAGCCACTGCTCCGGCAGTTTAAGGTAGCGGCAGTAGCCCGCCAGTTCCGTTCCCCGCAGCAGCAGCTCACAGCGTTCCCTGGCCTCTCCGGCCGCAGGTTCGACGCTCTCGAATACGAAGCGATGCTCCGTACGCGCGGGTTTGTCTTCGCTGGCACTACTGAACAGGCGGAAAGCGGATGTGTCGTGTACCAACTTGGCAAGGTAGCGGTCCGCCAGTTCCCTCGCTTCAAGATGGCTGATCGATGGCGCGGCGGCGGTGTTCGGCAGGGTATGCTCAAGGCCAACCAGCCGGCCGCTCGGCGCCAGCCGCACATTGAACTCTTCCAGCTGCCCAGGCACGAAAAAGCGCACCCGCCAACGCCACAGGTTCAGCTGGCTGTCACCCAGCTCGTTGAGGCGAGCCAGCCCCTCGTGGGCGTGCACATACGCCTTCGCCGGGTCGTCTACCTCAAAAGTGGCCGCTGTGCTGTAGGCGGCCAGCTGGTGACCACGTTGCGAGAGTTCCTGCCTGGCTTGTGCCAGCGCCGCATCCCGATCCAGTGCCATTCTGATGCTGGCGACCGGAAAGGAGATGTTGACCAGCAACAGCGCTGTCGCAACACCTATGAACCCAAATAGGCTGAGGATTGCCAATATGCGACTGTCGCTGCTGCGCTTGGGTCTCATCAGTGTCCGCCGGGTGGAGTTGAAACGAAGGTACAACGGATGCGTGGAGCCGTCAAACTGAGACGGACGGCTCCGTGCTAGCGCTTGTCGCGAATACCCCGGTGGTGGTCTTGCCGGCCGAAGCCAAGTGAGACGGGGATGGCGAAACGGAATGGGACGATCTCCGACCAGGTCGGTTAACGGACACCACTCAGGCCAACGCGGCCGAGTAGGCAGGTGGAGGAGAAAGCGATGACCAGCGCATAAGAAAAGTGCCGGCCCCAGTGGGCCGGCATAAGACTCATATGCTCTCTAGCTCAGGGTATAGTGATCACCTCGTGGCTGGCGGCCGAGGCCCGACACGCTTCCATTACCTCAACCACTGGCCGGACTTCGCGGCCCGATGCTATCGGTGTTCGTTGCTCACGCAGGGCGTTGGCGAACTCCGTCAGTTCTACTGCGAAGTTATCGGTGTTGGCCGTGTCTCGCAGCTCTTCTTTGCCGTTCCAGAACAGCTCGCGCTCATCGCGCAGCTGCAATGTACCCTCGGTGCCCACGATGAACCGCTCGTAGGAGAAGGCTTCCGCTCCCCAGTCGGTACTTAGCGCCTTTTCCCCGGGTACCGGCCTCGCATTCCACGACATGATGCAGGTGGCCATGCCTTTGTTGGCGAAGCCTAGCGTAATGGCCAGCTCGTCCTCACCCTCCCAATTCGGGTTGTTGTTGCTCGCCTCCATGTAGACGCGGCTGGGGCGCTCGCCATACAACCAGAGGATGAAGTCCAGAATGTGGCTGCCCCACTGTGGCAGCATCAGACCGCCGGTACGCTGGGCAGACTGCCACCACGGTGTTTGAGGGCGCTCCATGAAACCGAAGTACGAGGCGTGCACGCCAATCAGCCTGCCGATGCCGCCCGAGGCCACTATCTCTTGCGCCCTCATTACGGCTGGGAAGAAGCGTCTGCTCTGGCCACACATCAGGGTCAAACCGGCGCTCTCGGCGGCCGCTATCATCGAGTCCGCCTCTTTCACCGTGTTCGACAGTGGCTTCTCTACGATCATGTGCTTGCCAGCCGCCACGGATTTGAGCACGGCGCTTTCGTGCAGGTCGTTTGGCAGGCAGAGGTCTACGCAGTCGATTTCCGGGTCCTGCAGCGCCTCGTCGAGCGAGGTGTACCTGCGTGCCACGCCAGCTGCATCAGCTGTGGCCTGCAGGCGCTTCCCGACCTCATCGGCCAAGGCGAATAGCTCCAGTTCTTCAGGAATAGCCTGTAAAGCACGCAGGTGGTTGGAGCCGGCTCGTCCTAGACCCACCAGGCAGATTCTTGGGCGCCTCTTATCCATCGTCTTGCCCGCCTAAACCAGAACTTCTTCGTCGTTGTAGACGAGCTTGTCGTCAAACTCGACGCGAGCATGGCGGAAGCTGATGTCTACGTGGCATGGCGCCTTCACCTTGCCTCCGATGGCGTAGTTGCTACCCAGGCCGATGTGGAAGTTGCCAAGTCTGCCCAAGTCCTCCAGGTTAGTAGCATAGAGGCGCGACAGCTTGTTGAGGCCAACGCCGAATTCGGCGATGTTGTAGGCGGTACGGTCGCCGTAGCCGGCCATCATCTCCTCGAATGCTTTAGCCATTGGGCCGCCCTCAATCCCCACCAGCTCGCCGTTCTCGATATAGCAGGTGACCGGCTCGTTCTTGACCACGCCGATGTTCATAACGCGGACGTCGATGACCGCTTTGCCGTTGGCGGTGCCCTCAATTGGAGCAATATTGATTTCACTATTGGGGAAGGCGGAGAAATCACCGCTGTTGCGGAAGAGGCCGGTTTCGTACTGTACGGGCCTGCCGGTCACCTCGGCGGTCAGGTCTGTGCCGGAGGCGGTAGTGACGCGTATCTTGTGTGTCTTGGCCAGGACGGCGCCGATGGCGCGGCCAAGCTTGTCCAACTCCTCGAAGTCAGCGTTTACGGTGGAGCCACAGAAACAGTCTTCGGTAATCTCGCACATCGTGCAGCCACGAGCTCCCGCTTTAAGGGCCTCAACGCGAGCATCCGTGTGAGTCTGAGAGAAAGTGGCGGGCAGGAAAAACACGTCGCTCTCTCTACAGGCAGCCACTACCGGGCTCGGCAGCTGAGCGCCATGGGCTCCGGTTGGGGTGATGACCGTGATCACAGGCACGCCACCGGAGGCGTAAACTGCGCCGGCCAGCGCTTCAGCGATGCGTATCTTGTTGGTATCCGTGGAGATCACTACTTTCTCACCAGGCTTGACACCCGCGCACTGCTGCACTACACGAATTGTGCCTTTCATCATCTCCACAATGCTGGAGGTGGCTGGCACGTAATGAAACTGCTGAATTGGCCACTCGTTGCTAGACATTTCGTCCTCCGTGTGTGTTTCGTCGCGGACGTCGCCGCAACGACATTCTAGCAGTAAACGGCCTACATGATGCTGTATTCCATTTGGACTTGCGCCAAAGAGCAGGTTCAACACCGAGGGCGTACAGAGTTTGTGCAATGACGCTTTGCGGGAAGCGAATGTCGGTGTACGATTGCCGCGATCAACTGCAGTGCAAAGGAGTGAGATGGCTATGGTGAAGCTGGTCGTTATCGGCGCGGGTAACATGGGGGGAGCCCTGCTGAGAGGCATAGTCAGATCGGGCTTCTTACCGGCAAGCAGTCTGCTGGCAAGCTCTCCCAATAGCGTCAAACTTGCCCGTCTGCGTGCGGAGCTGTCAATTGAGGTGCGGAGCAACAACGCTCAGGCAGTTGCCGGCACCGATTGCGTCATTCTTGCGGTGAAGCCGTACCTGATTGAGCAGGTGTGCCAGGAGGTACAGTATTCACTCTCTAGCGACTGCCTGGTGATCAGTGTGGCCGCGGGTGTGCAACTGGCAACAATTCAGATGGCTCTGCCGGGCCGTCGGGTATTGCGTGCACTGCCAAACACGCCGTGTGCCATAGCCAAAGGTGTCACCTGCTGGTACGCTGAGTCCGATCTGTCGGCAGAGCAAGTCGCCTTTGCCGAGGGTCTATTCACCGCGGTCGGGTATCAGCTGCGTGTGAGCAGTGAACTGCAATTGACTTTGGCCGGCGGGCTCACCGGGGCGGGGCCCGCCTTTTTCTACCACTACTACGAGGCCCTGCTGGATGCGGCTGTTCACATCGGTCTGCCGCGTGAGATGAGCAACCAGCTGCTGTCGCCCTGCTTAAGCGGCTGCCTGGATTACCTGTGCGAGAGGCACGCTCATCCTGCCGTGTTGCGTAACGAGGTGACTTCGCCTGCTGGTACCACTACCGCCGGCCTATTGGAACTCGAAGCCGGCGGAGTACGGGCGGCGATTACCCGCTCGCTGGTCGCAACCATAGAGCGTTCCCACGCCCTGGCGCGCTCCTAAGAGGGTTGACTAATCCTGCAGGATGCACGGTACCGGTTGAGCAGGAGGGACGTGTTATAATGCGCCCGGTTCTCAACGGGCCATTGCCGATGGCACTACTAGCGGCGCCGGCCGCGCTTCGTGAGGTGTGAGCTTGTACTGCGATGTCTCTGTCAACGATTTCATGCGCGAGCTAGCCTCCGGCGCACCCACTCCTGGCGGCGGTAGTGCGGCCGCTCTCAGCGGCGCTCTGGGCGCCGCCCTGGTCAGCATGGTCTGCAACCTGACAATCGGCAAGCCGAAGTACGCTGCCGTCGAAGAACTGATGCAAGTCAGCCTCGCCAAAGCGGATACTCTGCGATGCAAACTGCTTTCCAGCGTCGACGCTGATATTGCCGCCTATTCCTCACTGATCGATGCTCTCAAGCTGCCGCGCGCCACAGAACAGGAGAAAGAAGTGCGCCGTATCGCGGTACAAGAGGGTCTGATCGCCTCAACCAGGGCGCCGCTTGAGATCGCCCGCTTGTGCCGCGAGGTGCTCGACCTGTGTCTGCCGATTGCGGAGCAAGGCAACGTTAACGCCGTCAGCGATGCTGCAGTGGCAGCCGTGCAAGCTGAGGCTGGCCTGCGCTCTGCCGCCTTCAACGTTGACATCAACTTGATGTCGATGAAGGATAGGCAGTTTGCCTCCTCGGTAAGCGCCACGCTCAATAGGTACCTTGAAGGGGCCTCGGAAGCGCGAGAACAAGTGGTGCAAGTAGCGGCCGGTAAGATGTGAAAACCGCTAAGGGGGGTCAGGTAAATGCCAGCAACCATACTGGATGGTAAAGCACTAGCTGCGCAGTTGCGCGAGCGGATCCGCTCCGATGCCGCATCGTTTCTCGCCACGGCCGGACGGCCGGTAGGTATCGCCGTAGTGCAGATGGGCGATGATCCGGCTTCTGATCGCTACGTGGCTCAGATAGCGCGCTCGTTTGAGAAAGCCGGTATGCGGGCCCGCATAGTCCGCCCCGATGTCAACAGCTCCACGGCTGAGGTGGTCGATCAAATCAGGGCGTTGAACGCTGACGAGGCGATGGACGGCATCATCGTGCAGTTACCCCTGCCTAAGCACATCTCGCAGGAGCAGGTAACGGCAGCCATCGCGCCCGGCAAGGATGTCGACGGCGTCAACCCGATTAATGCAGGCCTGCTCTCGGCCGGCGCCGGTCAGTATTTCGCGCCCGCAACCCCTAGTGGCGGTATGGAGCTTCTTCGTTCGGCAGGTGTGGATCTTAAAGGCAAGAAGGCAGTAGTGATCGGACGCAGTAACATCGTCGGCAAGCCGATGGCGATGCTGCTACTGCATCAGCATGCAACTGTCACCATCTGCCACTCGCGTACCATCGATCTGGCAGCAGAAGCCCGGCAGGCCGATGTTCTGGTCGCTGCCATCGGTAAACCCAACTTCATCACGGCGGACATGATCAAGCCGGGCGCGATAGTGATCGACTTTGGAGTCAATGTCACCGACCAGGGGATGGTAGGGGACGTCGAATTTGCGGGTGCTCAGTCGGTCGCTGGCGCCATCACGCCGGTGCCTGGTGGCACCGGGCCACTGACCAACGTGGTTCTGATGCGTAACACCATCACCGCAGCCAATCGCGCCGCTGCCCGCCGCGGCGGCTGACTCCTTGGGGAATAGACCAATTCAAACCGCAGCAAGGGAAAGGACGGTAGCTAAGTGGCTCAGGATAAGGCCGAACCTGTGAAAGTGCCCAACGACCTGGAGATTGCCCAGGCAGCGAAACTGAAACCGATCACGGAGATCGCGGCCAGCATCGGTCTTGAGGAAGACGAGATCGAACTGTATGGCAAATACAAGGCGAAGGTTTCGCTGGCCGTTCGCGACCGTTTGGCGGATAGACCCAACGGCAAGTACATCGACGTTACCGCAATCACCCCCACCCCCCTCGGTGAGGGCAAAACGGTCACTACCATCGGCCTCGCCATGGCTCTTAACTGCATCGGCAAGAAGGCGATCACCTGCATTCGCCAGCCATCCCTGGGTCCCGTCTTTGGCATAAAGGGCGGCGCAGCTGGTGGCGGTTATTCGCAGGTGGTGCCAATGGAGGACTTCAATCTGCACCTCACCGGCGATACGCACGCCGTTTCTATGGCCCATAACTTGCTCGGCGCCTTCATAGATAATCACCTGATGCATGGCAACAAGCTGGATATCGATCCCTTGAGTATCACTTGGCCAAGGGTGCTCGACATCAGCGACCGCGCCCTACGTCGAGTGGTGATCGGCCTTGGCGGCAAGAACAATGGCATCCCCAGAGAGACCGGCTTTGACATCGCCGTTGCCTCTGAGGTAATGGCTATCCTGGCGCTGACCACGGACCTGGACGACCTGCGCGAGCGGCTTGGCCGCATCGTGATCGGCTTCAGCCGCGCCGGTAAACCCATCACCGCTGAGGACCTGCAAGTGGCGGGCGCCATGACCGTGCTGATGAAAGAGGCGATCAAGCCGAACCTGCTGCAGACGCTGGAGCACGGGGCCTGCTTTGTGCACGCCGGCCCGTTCGCCAACATCGCCCACGGCAATTCCTCGATCGTGGCCGATCAGATAGCGCTCAAACTGGGCGACTACGTTGTAACCGAGAGCGGCTTCGGCGCCGACATGGGTGCTGAGAAGTTCATGAACATCAAGTGTCGCTACTCCGGCTTGGTGCCCGATTGCGCTGTGGTGGTTGCCACTATCCGGGCCCTGAAAATGCACAGTGGCCGCTTCAAGATCGTGGCCGGCAAGCCTTTGGACCCCGGCCTGATAAGCGAGGACATTGATGCCGTGCGTGACGGCTCGGTCAACCTGGTGAAACAGATCGAGAACATGCGCCTCTTCGGTGTGCCGGTAGTCGTAGCTCTCAATCGCTTCTCCACCGACACCGATCGCGAGATAGAGCTGGTTAAGGAGATAGCCGTGGCGGCGGGCGCCGAGGGCGCCTATATCAGTGAAGTCTGGGCCAAGGGTGGCGCCGGTGGCGCCGAACTGGCAAGGGCGGTAGTGGCTGCTGCCGAGAAGCCACAGGACTTCCGCTTCCTATATCCGCTCAAGGCAAGCATCAAGGAAAAGATCGAGACGATTGCTACTAAGATCTACGGCGCCGATGGCGTGGATTACAGTGCAGCGGCCGAATCGAAGATTCGCCTCTACACGCGCACTGGTTATGACACATTGCCGATCTGCATGGCAAAGACGCATCTGTCGCTCTCGCACGATCCTAGTCTAAAAGGCCGCCCCAGCGGCTTCCGGGTGCCGATCAGGGACATACGTGCCTCCATGGGCGCGGGTTTCCTTTACCCGCTACTGGGCGAAATGCGCACGATGCCCGGTCTGCCCTCCGAACCGGCAGGCAACAAAGTGGATATTGACGCTGAGGGCCGTACCGTCGGCCTGTTCTAGGCTCTTTACTGACCGGGACTAAGTCCGAGGGGCTGGTCCCGGCTTTTCTCCAACTCGAAACTGCACTATCATACGCTTGGGCATCCGAGGCTGCGTTGCTGCGGATCGCTCATCACCCGGCTGGGAGGTGCAATGTTGGTCGAAAAAGAGGAGATTCGCTGGCAGATCGACGTTCCCATCTTCACTAACAAGACGCTTCTTAAACAGCTAGCGTTAGGCATTGGCCTTCCCTTTGGACTGCTCATTCTGTTCATTGTAGCTACCGCGCGTGGCAGCGGGGACATGACCTATGCGAGTTACGCTGTTGGACTGATAGTGGCGGTGTTGGCTCTTACCTGGCTGTTTGTCATGGTCGTTTATAGGGGCTGCTACTCAGCGGAGTTCCGCCTTAATCAAAAACATGCCAGCTGCCGATATCAAGCTGGTCAAGCCAGGAAGAATGAGCTGGTCAATAAGGCCGCCTTTGTGCTCGGCATGTTGACCGGAAAGCTAACGGTCGCTGGCGCCGGCGCTTTGGCACAGTCCAGGCAGAGTCAGGTTGTGACCTGGAAGCAGGTCACTAAGGCACATTACTCAGAAAAAGATAGAACAATCGTGCTGCATGGGGGGCTGCTGGAGCGCCTGGTGATCTTCTGCTCCGCAGAGAACTACGCTGAAGTGGCTGGTTTCGTCGCGCGGCGGCTAGGGTGATGGCTAGGCATGGCATCAGCCGCAGGTTGCTGGTGAGGATGATTCGAGTTGCCTAAGGCAGCCGGCATTTCTTGTAATATCTTTAGAAATCGTAGTGGTTTTTCCTTGATTCTGCAGTTGCAAGCTGTTACAGTACTGTTAGCCCCGAGGAATTGAAGTAATTCAAAGGGTCTCGAGATTCGGAGTTACGGACCGGCTGAGCCGTACAACACAAATGATCGCAAGGTCAGGCGAGTTGGGAGCAGTCGCAAAGTAGGTCCAAATCGAACGGTCAATCGGACCGACACCGGAAACTGAAGCGAAGGCGGACGTTCCCGGTCCTCGCGAAGATTGCCGAGGAGGGACACAGCGAGTTGCCGAGGTTACTCGGGGCCTTTCTATCTCCATTTCGAACCAGCCTGGTTCCCTATCGTAAAGCAACGTAGCGCCCGGCACCTGGCCGTTCTCTGCACGGGTACGTCTTGAGAAATCTATGAAGACCCCACAGTCACGACGTCGGGAACATCAACCGCCAGGTAATCACTCGAACTGGCTGCCGGTTCGATCCCGTACTTGAGCAGTAGGCTGCGGTAGTCACGCTGATACAGCAGCTTGACTGATACGTCCGGGTACAGCTCTTTCATGCGCCGGATCTTCCGGTTTTTTCGGGTAACCAGGCGCTGCTGTAGGGTAGTTAACTCGATGAAAAGGTCAAGTTCAGGGAGATAGAAATCAGGGGTGAAGCAGAAGGTTGCCTTGCCCTTGTCGTCCCAGGCCAGTTCGAAGGTCTTCGGCTCGTACTGCCATTTGATGCAATAGAAATCAAGAATACGCGCGAACTCCAGTTCGCTCGGGTGGGCGAAAGGCGTGTTCTCCGTCTGCTCCGACTTTTGCGCCGATTCGACTGACTGCAACATGTCAACCTAATTATACTACTCATAGTGGATTTCTCAAGGTTTTCTGTTGATTATTGAGAAACTGAGTGCTGGCCGGCGTTCGCATGCGGTACGCACCATGTAAAGTTTTCGGGGGCAGGTTGTCCGTGCAATTGCCTTGGTTTGACCCGGCTCAGGTCGAAACCTATAATCTCAGCGCCGGTGGGCGTGAGGTGAGGGTTGGGAGCACTTTCCAAGTTTGAGACATTAGTCGAGCAGTTGATGGAACGTCCCTTCGCGGGCCTGCCCGGGGCGAGCGTACAGCCAGTTACCATGGCGCGCCAACTGGAGACCGCCATGGAGCGAAACAACCGATTGGGTGTCGATGTCACCTACGCCCCCAATGCCTACAGCATCGAGCTGCACCCGGAGGATTTCGACCCGTACGCGGAGGCAGCCAGCGCCCTTAGCGCCGATCTGGCGGTTTTCGCCACCTCCAGGGCAGAGGAATTGGGTTTCAGCCTGCTTGGTCCTGTTTCGGTGGAGATTGTTCCGACGCTGCAAGCCGAGCGGCGGCGACCTCGCGTTCATTCTTCCTTTGCTGGTTCAGAGCCAGCGAAGGCGACGGCAGCAGTCGAACGAACCCAACTGATAGACCTGTCGACGCTGACGCAGGTTGTGGATGAGCAGCGACTGGCCGAGTTGGTCTTCCAGCGTCAGGGCGCGTTGGTGTGTTTCCCGCTTCGCGCCAACCGAGTACGTATTGGCCGCTCACTCAGTAGCGATCTTATCTTGGACGACGATACGGTTTCCCGCAATCACGCGGAGATTCGCTACAGTCAGAATCAGTTTCGTCTGATCGACATGAACAGCACTAACGGCAGCACGGTTAATGGTCAGCGCGTGGCGCAGTCGTTCCTCGAGAATGGGGATCAGCTGTGCTTGGGGTCCTTCCAGCTCGAGTTTCGTCTTCAGGTACTGGAACGTTGACGCTGGGCAACGACCTCTGGTTGCTGTTCCTGCGGGTTGGCACCCTGGCCGTCCTCTATCTTTTCCTGTGGCAGTTGGTGGTGGTGCTGATGAGGTCGCTGGCGCCGGAAAGCCGGAAGGCCGCCGGCCAAACAGCGGCCCGGTTACTGGTGGTGGAAGGCTCCACGTCCAACCTGGCGCGCGGTCAGTCACTACAGCTGAGTAATCTCACCACGATAGGACGCGGCGCCGGCAACAGCATCAGAATCAACGAGCCGTTTATCTCTACTGAGCATGCTCGCGTCACCGTCAAGGGTGATCAGGTGGCAATTGAGGATCTGAACAGCACGAACGGAACATTCGTCAACCGCCGTCAAATCTTGGGGACCGTCACTCTGAACACGGGAGATATCGTGCAAATCGGACAGGTCAAGCTAAAACTAATCGACTAACCATCGTATGGATGGGGTTGTAGGAGCAGTGAAAATGGCAGAAGTTGAGAAGAGGATAGGAGTAATCGGGGGCAGTGGTCTTTATGCAATGGAGGGCCTCACCGAAGTAGATGAGGTTGTGGTTGAAACCCCCTTCGGTGCTCCCAGCGATGCGATCATTACCGCCAGGCTAGGTGAGACCGCCGTAGCGTTCCTCCCACGTCACGGTCGCGGACACCGTATATCGCCCTCCTTCGTCAATTCCAGAGCCAATATCTACGCTCTTAAGAGCCTCGGTGTGAATCGCATCGTCAGCGTCAGCGCCGTTGGCAGCATGCGTGAGGATATCGCTCCCCAGCACGCAGTAATCCCCGATCAACTGTTTGACCGCACGTTCCGCCGCGTTAACAGTTTCTTCGGCGATGGTATCGTTGCCCATATATCGTTCGCCGAGCCATTCTGTACGCAAATGTGCGATCTGATTGAGGACACCACCCGCGAGTGTGGCGGGACGGTCCATCGCGGTGGCACCTACATCTGTATTGAGGGCCCGCAGTTTTCCACCAAGGCCGAATCGTGCACCTATAGGCAGTGGGGTGTGGATATCATCGGCATGACGGCGCTGCCAGAGGCCAAACTGGCACGCGAGGCCGAGATCTGCTACGCCACTCTGGCGCTCGTGACCGATTACGACGTCTGGCACGAGTCTGAAGAGGTCGTGAGCGTCGAGATGATAGTCGAGAATCTGGAGAAGAACGTGCAGCTGGCTCAGCGCGTCCTCAGGCGCGTGCTGCCGGCGCTCGCCAAACACCAGGACTGCTCCTGTCAACACGCCCTGCAAGATGCAATCATCACCAGGAAATCGTTGATTCCCGAAGATACCAAGCAGCAGCTCAAACTCATCATCGGACGTTATGTCCACTGAGAGAGGCTGGTGCCCGACTCTGCGACTGACTGAGTGCTGGCTACTGCTTTGGTCCGTCGTCCTGGTCGGCGTGGGGCTGACCACTTTGGCTTCAGTTCGCCAGCAACCTCTCACTGGCTCGGTCCTGATGCCGGCGGTGGTGTTTGCAGCTGCCTTGCTGGCGCTGCACCTGTTCCTCACCTTCACTGGCTCCCAGAGCGATCAGCTGCTGTTGCCTGCGGCCGCCGGACTGGCGGCGGTCGGGCTGATCACTGTGGCACGCCTTGATCCCGAGTCGCTCTGGCGTCAGACTGTCTGGCTTGGCTTCGGGGTGGGCGCAGCGATTGTGGCGCTGGTGGTGCTGCGGGACCCGTCCTGGATCAAGCGCTATCGCTACACCTGGGCAGTACTGGCCATTCTCATTCTGGCGATTACTTTCGTCTTCGGGCGCGACCCACACGGTGGCGGCGCCCGGCTTTGGATTTCTGTTGCGGGGGTGCAGTTTCAGCCGTCGGAGATCCTGAAAGTGCTGCTGGTAGTCTTCCTGGCAGGCTACTTGGACGACAAACGTGAACTACTGGCCCGTGCGACTTACAGGCTAGGCCCGTTCAAGCTGCCACCACTGCCGTACCTTGGGCCACTGCTGGTGATGTGGGGCATCGCCCTCGCCATGCTGGCCGTGCAGAAAGACCTCGGTCTGGCGTTACTCCTCTTCGGCCTGTTTTTGATCATGCTTTACGTTGCCAGTTCACGCCTGCTTTACGTTGTGGGTGGGTTGACGCTTTTCGCATTAGGCGGGACGGTGATGTACGCCGTGTTCTACTACGTACGCGTTCGGGTGATCGGTTGGCTCGACCCTTGGTACGACCCGAGCGGCGCTACGTACCAGATATCTCAATCACTTCTGGCGTTAGCCAATGGTGGTCTCCTGGGTACCGGTCTGGGACGTGGTTTGCCGAACCTTATCCCGGCCGGCGTTACCGATTTCCCCTTCGCTGCCATCAGTGAGGAACTGGGATTGGCGGGTGCGGTGGCGGTGATCTGTTTGTATCTGATCGTGGTCTTTCGCGGCCTGCGCATCGCTATCGCCGCTTTCGATCCGTTTCAGCAGTTGTTGGCCGTGGGTTTGACCTCTGTATTAGGTCTGCAGACTTTCATCATCATCGCAGGTAGTATCAAACTGATCCCGCTCACGGGAATCACTTTGCCCTTCATCAGCTACGGTGGCAGTTCACTGTTGATCAACTTCGTCGCCATCGGCGTGCTGCTGGCGGTTTCCAACCGCGCTCAGAGGCGCTGGCAGTGAACGCCACCATAAACAGGCTGGCAAAAGCATTCGTAGTGCTGTTCGTGTTATTGGTTGGTACCCTGACCTACTGGCAGGTCTTTGCGGCTGATGAGTTGCGACAGAAGATGCCGTATAACGCGCCGCGCCTCCTGGCGGCGGAGCAGCGCATAGCGCGCGGTACGATCTTCGACTGTAACGGCAAACCGTTGGCATGGAGCGAGAGAGTGGCCGGCGAACAAACCCGCGCTTATGCCGATGCCTCGCTGGCGCACGTAGTTGGCTACGCCTCGGCAGGTTTCGGTACCTCTAATCTGGAAAACGCTTACAACGACTACTTGCTGGGCAGTAAAGGACGTAACCCATTCGACGTGTTGCGTACGAACTTCCTTTACCAGCCATCACGCGGTTCCGATGTCGTGACAACGCTGGATTTGGATTTGCAGCGCATCGCCGATGAAGCTCTGGGAGAGGCGCGCGGTGCCCTCATAGCCATTGACCCACGCACCGGCGCTGTACTGGCCGCAGTGAGCCACCCGAACTTCGATCCTGAGGCAGTGGACGAGCAATGGCAGAAGCTCGTCGCTGACCCAGCGAAACCTTTGGTCAATCGAGCGTTCAGTGGGCAGTACGTCCCCGGCTCCACTTTTAAGGTCGTCACGCTCACTGCGGCCCTGGAGGCCGGCGTGGCTGACATCACCACCAAGTTCAACGCCGACAAACCTCTGGTAGTGGACGGCTATACGATCCGCTATACTCACCCGCCGGATCTGACGACCTTCGATCTAAAGCATGCCTTTGCCTTTTCGGTCAACGCCGCCTTCGCCGAATTGGGCGCTCGGTTGGGCGCGGACCGCTTGCTCAAGGCGGCGGGCGCATTTGGGTTTGGCGAGGAACCACCCCTGGACGGCCTACCTACCGCTGCTAGCGCCCTCTACCGTACCGAGAGTTTCCTCACGGGAAGACCGGCGCTGGCGGCCACTTCGTTTGGCCAAGGCGAGATTCTGGCAACGCCCCTCCAGATGCTGTTGACGGCTACTGCTCCGGCAAACAAGGGCGCAATCATGGCTCCTTACCTGGTGCAGCAGGTCCGCACCGCCGAAGGACATTCGCTCTACCATGCGACCCCACGCATCTGGAAGAATCCCATGAACGCCAACACCGCCTCACTGGTCACGGAAATGATGAGCTTTAGTGTCTCAGATGGCCTGGCAGCGGCTGCGGCAATACCGGGTTATCAGGTAGCTGGCAAAACCGGCACGGCGGAAATTGGCGAGGGTAGTGAATCGCACGCCTGGTTCATTGGCTTTGCGCCCGCCGAAGCGCCGCGCATTGCCGTAGTGGCTATCAAAGAGAAGGCAGGACAGGGTTCACTGCAGGCCATTCCACCGGCGCGGGCCGTTATGGCAGCCTGGTTGGAGATGAGCGAGTCGCGTTGAGGAGCAGCGAATGCGCAGGTTGAGGGTGATTGTCAGCGGTGAGGTGCAGGGCGTGACGTTTCGCGCCAGCGCTCGTCGTCAGGCGGGCGAGCTGGGGCTGACGGGCTTTGCCCGCAACCTGTCGGATGGTTCGGTGGAGCTGCAGTTCCAGGGGGCCGATTGGGCCACCGAGAACATGCTAAGTTGGTGCCGAGTTGGTCCTCCTGCAGCCGAGGTGTTGTCGCTGCAAGTGGAAGAGCTGCCACTGTCGGAGGATGAGTTTCTGTTCCGCATCGGCTGATCAAGGGATCGCCCCTCTCCGTCCTCGGTGCGCCAGATCTTCTGCTTGCCAATGTCAACCCAGGAATGCCCTGCCTGCGCTCTGGTCTAAGCTGGTGCGCTATAGTAGAATACCTGGACAGTTCCTTTACTGGTTGGAGTCTACACCGCATGAGGTTTTTGTACGCTTTCGGCGTCTTGCTGCTTGGCATCTCGGCCGGGGCGATCATATCGTTGTTCACTGCTGCGCCTGTTCAGTCAAACGCGAAATACCCGTTACTGCGCGACCACGTGAGACTGATCGGTGAGCTTTACGCCCATGGTGAAAGCCTTTCCATATCCAAGGCTCGTCTGGAGGCATTGGGGGCGGGCAACGAGCTGGCACTAGTGGCCAGCGTGGCAGGCAGGAGTGACATTAAAGCAACCGGTACAGATCAGGACTTGGCTGCCGCCCTGGTGGCACTGGCTCCCGCCGCCAGTCCAACCGCCACAGCACCATCGCGGGCTATCGCCAGTGGTCGGGGTGAAGTCCCGACACCTGCTGCCTCCGCAGCGGCAGCATCCACTCCAACCAGTGCTGCAACTGCCCTACCATCAGCTACCACCGTCAGCCGGGTGGTAACGCGCATGGAAGCACTGTTACGCACTGGACCAGATCAAAAGAGTGAAGTAGTTGGCATACTGCCGACTGGCGCAACCCTCAGCGTTACCAGAATGGTGCAGGGCGCGGCGGTGCAAAACGGCGAAGCGCGCTGGTTCCTGGTGGAGTACGACAACATGACGGGTTACGTATATTACGGCGTCCTAGAACCCTTCAATTGAGTCCTTTCAGCGCCCTTTCCAGCCGAACACGGTTCCTGATCGCAGGTCTGGCTATTCTGCTTGTGGGCTTTGTGATCGGCTACTCCGTCCCCGGTCGCTTCGCTGCCACCAGCAACGAGCCGGCGCTGCTCTGGGACGACTATATCCTCGCCGTCGCTGCCCTTTACCAACGAGACGGCAATCTGGACGCTGCCCGTGAACGACTGAGTAAGCTATCTACTAACGATCCCACTGCTTCGGTAGTGGCGCTGGCCGCGATCTATCAGGACGACGCGCGTTACGGTGAGAACTCCGGCAAGGCGCTGCGCGATCTGGCTGAGGCCTTGAGCGGGCGGCCGATATCTCCACCGGTTGCCGGTGCGCCACCGGCGCAGACAATCGCCTCGGCGCCTCCCAGCGACGTCATCTCCGACCTGCTTCACAACAAGCTGTTCTGGTTGTTCCTCTCACTGCTCAGCGTGGGCTTGCTCTGGTTGATGTCTAGCCGTCCGGCTGGAGTCCCGCGGAATAACCTCGAGCCGGTTTCGCCGGTTACCACTCAGGAGTCACGTGCCAAGCCGGTTAACGACGTCCTGGCCAAGATGAGAGCGGCGGCGGCAAGCGTGGGCCAGCGTACTCGCAGCGGTGTGCGCCGAATGGAAGGTGAGCCTGCGACCGAGTTACCTGAGCCAGATGCGACGACGACCATAACGCTCGATTACCGTGGCAGCCTTGAACCGATTGAGGAGATGGTCACCATCACCGATCCCCTTACCCAGCGCGTGGTCGCCGGTTGCGGACTCACCAATGGGCCGTTGATCGAGGGACTCGACGGCGGCTACATTGGCTTTCTGGTGTGGCTGCACGAACTCAACTCACGTGAGCCCCAGACCGTGGGTATAGTCAGCGAGGGCGCCGGTGATGTCTGTGCCAATGAACTGGCAGAGTGGGCCGATTTCGCACGGGTGGAGCACCTGGTGATTGCGCAGGAGGGTGACCTCTGCTCCTTCGATACCCGTCGCCTTAGGGCGAAGGTAACTGTGGTGAAGCTGCAGCAGCAGGAGCGCGGCTACCAGGCGTGCCGCGCTATCAGCCGCCTTCAGGTCAGTGTACGCGTCACGTTCAAGTACACGCCGGTTCGCAAGGTCCGCCTAGCTCTCAATGAGGATAGTGACCGGTCCGTCGTTGATTAGCTCTACCTGCATCTCCGTCCCGAACCTGCCTGTTGCCACGTTGCTCACCCGTTGACGAAGCTCAGCGACGAAGCAGTCGAAAATGGGCTCGGCCAGGTCCGCGCGTTGCGCCAAGCTGAAGCTGGGCCGCCTGCCGCGACTGGTGTCCGCGTAGAGGGTAAACTGCGAAACCGCCAAGGCTTCCAGTTGCGTTTCGGTCAGACCGAGGTCGAATTCGCCGCCTGCGCCCGGGAAGATTCTCAAACCCGCCAGTTTGATGGCAAGGTTTCTGGCGATGCTGGGCGTGTCGGCTGGGCACACGCCAACCAGGACGACGAGACCACGACCGATGCGCCCAACGAGCTCATCATCGACGCTGACGGATGCGCTACTGACGCGCTGTACCAGCAAACGCACTTAGTGCTTGCTGCCTGCGGTAGCTTTTTCTGCAGAAGGAGTTGAACTATCGCTGCTGCCAGGCTTGGTAGCTGATGTGTCAGAACTGCTGCTGCTCTTGCTGCTCTCCGAGCTTTCCCTGCTCTTGCCGTGGTTACCGTTATCGTGGCCACCGATGGGCTGTTTGCTTCTCGAGTCAGTTACATAGAAGCCGGGGCCCTTAAAAATGATACCCACAGGAAAGAGCACCCGCCGAACTTCACCTTCACAGCTTGGGCAGGTCTTTATTGGCTCATCAACCATTCGCTGCCGGCACTCAAAGTGATCGCCACAGCTCAGGCATTCATATTCATACAGGGGCATGCTCTCTAACTATCCTCCCTGGATAGACCGATTAGTGGTGGTCGGTGTTGCTGCACAACAAGCCCTCTCGACCCAGACGCTACGCCTAGTGCGAGAGGGCGGCAATTTCGGCCATTGATGCTTGATTTTCTCGGACCAGGGTTGCAGCCA
>CAZMKF010000001.1:48671-87696 GCA_964566935.1 uncultured Dehalococcoidales bacterium
TAACGAACCGCTCCCTAATATTACCGCTGTCGCTATACAAAGGCAAACAGGATACATGGGCTACTTGGCGGCCGCCACGCCACCATCCTCAATGACGGAAGTGCCGCATGCCAGTGAAGATCATCACTACCCCATAGCGGTCTGCCATCGCAATTGCTTCGTCATCCTTAATGGACCCGCCAGGCTGAATGATGGCTGCGATGCCGGCCTGCGCAGCCAGCTCAACGCCATCAGGCTTCGGAAAGAAGGCATCCGAGGCTAGTACGCTGCCCTTTGCTCTATCGCCGGCTTTACGTACTGCGATTTCCACGGAGTCGACCCTGCTCATCTGTCCAGCGCCAACACCCACTGTCGAGCGGTTTCTGGTCAACACAATCGCGTTCGATTTGATGAAGCGCACCGCTTTCCAGGCAAAGCGCAGTTCCGCCAGCATATCCTCGCTAGGCTGTGCTTTGCTCACTACGCGTAAAGCGTCGGCCGGCAGTTCAGCGGTGTCAAGCGTCTGTAATAATATGCCACCTGCCACCCTTTTCACGTCCAGGCCATGCAGTGGGTTGAGTCGCGCCAGGTTTACGGCCGCCGTACGGGAACGCAGGACCCGCAGATTCTTCTTGACCTGAAGGATCTCAAGTGCCTCACCACTGAACTCCGGCGCAATCACGTCCTCGTAAAAATGCTGAACAATCAGGCGGGCCAGCTCGGCCCCTACCGGCCTATTGACGCCAATTGCGCCGCCAAAGGCCGAGATGGGGTCGCCGGCATGCGCGGCCTGGTAGGCTGCCACCTCCGTCTCCCCGACTGCCAGCCCGCACGGGTTCGAGTGCTTAATGATCGAAACCGCAGGCTCGGTGAACGAGCAGGCGCTGGCCCAAGCCGCATCTACGTCAAGCATGTTGCAGAAGGAGAGCGTCTTGCCGTTCAACTGCTCCACACCGGCCAGGCCGGTGCGCGCCGCGGGCAGCGACAGGTCGGAGTAGAATGCCGCCTGCTGGTGAGGGTTCTCGCCGTAGCGAAGTCCCTGTACCTTGGTCAGCTCCACGGTCAGATGCTCGGGCAGCCTCTCATCGGAGCTTCTGAAATAGGCCGCAATGGCAGTGTCGTAGGCAGCGGTGTGCTGGTAGGCTTTGCCGGCCAGACGTCGGCGCTCTTCCAAGCCTACGCCGCCCTGACCCAGGAGCCGCAGAATCGGCTGGTAGTCAGCGGGATCAACGATAACGAGGACGTCCCGGTGGTTCTTCGCTGCCGCTCGGATCATGGAGGGACCACCAATGTCGATGTTCTCGATCACCTCCGCCTCGCTCACGCCCGGCTTGGCGACCGTATCCACAAAGGGATACAGGTTGACTGCCACCAGATCGATGGTCTCCATGCCGTGCTCCGACATCTGCGCACGGTGCGACTCGAGGTCGCGTCTGCCGAGAATGCCACCGTAGATGATCGGGTGCAGGGTTTTGACGCGCCCGTCAAGGATCTCGGGGAATCCAGTCACCTCGCTGATACTCGTCACCGGTATGGAATGCGAGGTCATAGTTGCTGCTGTGCCGCCAGTCGAGACAATCTCGTAACCGAGCTCTACCAGCCCCGCTGCGAATTCCACGACTCCCGTCTTGTCCGAAACGCTGATTAACGCTTTCAAAGCCCCACCTCCAACGAAAACTACGCCTGATCTACAATCCTGGTACCGCGCTCACCTGCGGTCTGAATCCGCTCTTGCGCCAGCAATCTTATGACGAGCGGAAGTGCCAGGTGCTCCTGCTCCAGAATGCGCGCCGCCAGCGTGTCCACCGTATCGTCGTCCAGCACCGGAACTGCCCTTTGCAGGATGATGGCGCCACCGTCCACCTCCGCATTGACGAAGTGCACCGTGCAGCCTGAGATCTTGACACCGTAGGCAAGGGCATCCCGCTGCGCATGCAGACCACCCGCAAAAGCAGGCAGCAATGAGGGATGGATGTTGATTACCTTGCCGGCGAAGCGCTCGATAAACTCCGGGCAGAGAATCTGATCGAAACCGGCAAGCACCACCAGGTCCACATTTGCGGCCGAGAGCTCGTCGGCCATAAACAACTGTTGGTCACGACGTGTCTCAAAATGCCGTCGCTCCACCAACCTCACCGGCTTGCCGTGGGCAGTGGCATGTGCAATTGCCTGTGCGCCTGACCTGTTGCTGATTACTAGCGCAACCTCTGCACTCAGTTCACCGGCCTTCTCTGCCTCAAGGATGGCGTGCAGGTTGGAGCCCCGGCCGGAAACGAGGACGCCCACGCGATAGCTTGTCACTTCAATCGCCGAGCCCCTGCAACACAACCGCCTCCGAGACGCGCTTCGTTACTTCTCCTACCACCCTGGATCCCGGTGCCTGCCTGAGAACTTCGCTGGTGGCCTCCTCGTCCACCACCGCAACCATACCGAGGCCCATGTTGAAGGTCCGGTACATGTCTGCCGTCGGCACCTTGCCGTCTCGTCGAATCAGGTCGAAGATTGGCGGTAGTGACCAACTGTGCACATCAAAGACAGCGGCAACTTTTTCAGGTAGGATGCGCGGCACGTTCTCCAGCAATCCACCACCAGTGATGTGCGCGAGTCCCTTGATCCGGGTCAGCACGTTCTGAAGGTCCGCCAGGTAACTGGGATGGCTGCGCAACAGCGCATCGGCCAGACTCTCTCCCAGCTCCTCACGCGGGCGCAGAAGGCGTTCCTGGCGCTCTTCACGGGAGCCGCTGTTGAGCGCGAACACCGCTCTTGCCAGCGAGTAGCCGTTGGTGTGCAGGCCGTTCGCGGGCAGGCCGATCAGGATGTCACCAGCGACGATGCGCTCTGGCTGAAGCATCGTCCGGCGCTCCACCTGGCCTACAATGAAGCCCGCCAGGTCAAAATCACCCTCCGAGTACAGGCCTGGCATTTCAGCTGTCTCCCCACCGATCAGGGCACACCCGTTTGTGCGGCAGGCGTCGGCCAGGCCGGCCACCACCTCCTCTAGTTGCTCGGGTATCAGTTTGCCGGTCGAGAAGTAATCCAGAAAGAAGAGAGGACGAGCACCAGTGGTCAGGATATCGTTTACGCAGTGATTGACCAGGTCCATTCCCAAGCCTCGCAGGCGGTCTGCCAGCAAGCCGACCATGAGCTTCGTACCCACACCGTCGGCGCTGGCTACCAGCACGTGGTTTTCGTCGAGCTCATATAGGCCGCCGAAAAGGCCAATGTCGGTCAGAACGCGCGGCCCATGGGTCGAGCGCACGTGAGTGCGGATGCGGCGCACCGCCTCGTTACCGGCATCAATATCGACGCCGCTCTCGGCATAGGTAAACTCGCTCACACTGGCTCCAGGGCGAGCTTGTGTATCTGCTCGCTCACATCTAGTGGGTAATTGCCGGTGAAACACCCGCGGCAGAACGAGTTGACAGGGCGGTCAATGGCCTCCGCCAGCCCCTTGGGTGAGAGGAAGCCCAGGCTGTCAGCTTCGACGTGCCGGCGTATCTCTTCCACAGTCATCCGGCTGGCGATCAACTCAGAACGCCGCGCCGTGTCCACCCCCAACACGCACGGATGCGCGTAAGGAGGTGAAGAGATGCGGATATGAACCTCGCGCACGCCTGCGTCCCTCAACAGACGCACAATCGGCCGCGTTGTGGTGCCACGTACGATGGAATCGTCAACTATGATCACCCGCTTGCCTCTCAGTGCCTGTGGCATCGGGTTGAACTTGAGGTTGATTCCTACCTCGCGTATTCGCTGCTCGGGTTGGATGAAAGTACGTCCGATGTAACGGCTTTTGATCAGCCCCTCGGTGAAGGGGATGCCAGACTCCATCGCATAGCCAAGGCCGGCGGCGGTGGCGGAGTCGGGGATGCCGAACACCATATCGGCATCTACGGGGTACTCGCGCGCCAGGGCGCGACCCATATCCTGCCGGGCGAGGTAGATGAGACGACCGTCCATCACACTATCTGGGCGGGCAAAGTAGATGAACTCGAAGATACAGAGCGAGCGCTGCTGAGGCGGCAGACCCGTGCAGCTATGTAGCCCCTCCTTGTCCACCCACACGATCTCGCCGGGGTCGACGTCGCGTACAAAGGTTGCGCCTATTGTGTCCAAGGCGCAGGTCTCGCTGGCTATTACCCAGTTGCCTTTCAGGTTGCCGATACAGAGCGGCCGCACTCCCATGGGGTCTCGCACCGCGAAGAGGGCGCTTCGAGTGGAAGCAACGATGCTGTAGGCGCCGCGCAGGCGGGGCATGGCGTTACGTATACGGTCCACCCAATCCGATCCCGGGCCCTGGGCAAGCATCTTGACGATCAGCTCCGTGTCCGTCGTCGTGGAGAATTGATAACCTTCGTGACGCAGCTCGCGCTGCAGCACAGCGGTGTTTACCAGATTACCGTTATGACCAAGCGCTATGCTGCCATCCGGACCGTCCACCACCATGGGTTGTACGTTAGTGATCCTGCTGGCGCCCGCAGTTGAGTAGCGCGTATGACCGATTGCCACCATGCCACACAAGCCGGCCAACGACTGCTCGTCAAACACCTGGGAAACAAGGCCCATCTTCGCGTGACAGCGGATCCGCACACCATCGCTAACGGCAATGCCTGCGCTCTCCTGCCCACGATGCTGCAGTGTATAGAGTGCGAAATAGGTAATGCGAGCTACGTCTTCGCCTGGTGCGTAGATACCGAATACACCGCACTTGTCTCTGATTTCTGCCGTCACTGGTTTACTCCGCCGCTCCTGCAAGATTCCTGGCCAATCCACCGCGCCAGGCATCGGCTATCTTATCGACTGGTATGGTGAACACCCCTTGGACGCTAAACGAGGCTCCACCCACGCTGCCGATCACCGCGAGCGGCACGTCGTTCTCCTTCGCCAGCTCTTCTAACGCGGCAAGATTCGACTCTGGCAGTGAGACGACAATGCGGCTCTGGCTCTCGCCGAACAGCGCCGCATCCGCACGTTGCCAGGCCGACAGAGTACAGCACGCTCCGGTTCCCCCCAGAATGCAGCTCTCCGCCAGGGCGACAGCGAGGCCACCATCCGCACAGTCGTGAGCGGAGCTCAGCAGGCCCGCCTGCCCCGCACGTATTACCAGGTCTTGTACAGCCGCCTCCATTTGCAGATCAAGTGGTGGAGCGTCGCCCTCGACGCGGCCGTGCACCACACTGAGGTACTCGCTGGCGCCAAGGTGTTCGCCAAACGGCCCGATGAGCGCGATACGGTCTCCCGCGGTCTTAAACGCTGCTGAGACCGATTTACCAGCGTGGGGCATCAGGCCCAAGGCTCCCACGATTGGCGTGGGATAGATGGCTTCGCCGCTGGTTTCGTTGAAAAGGCTTACGTTGCCGCCGATTACCGGTGTGTTCAGTACACGACAAGCCTCAGCCATGCCGTCTATCGCTTCACTGAGTTGGTAGTAGATGTGTGCTTTCTCCGGATTGCCGAAGTTGAGGCAATCGCTGATCGCGAGCGGCCGCGCGCCGCTGCAAGCGACATTCCTGGTGGCTTCGGCCACCGCAATGGCGCCACCCACTTTGGGATTGAGGTAGCAGTAGCGGCTATTGCCGTCGATTGCGAGGGCGATGGCGGTATTCGTACCTTTGATCCGCAACACGGCTGCGTCGCCTTCCCCAGGCGCTTGCACTGTGTTGATGTGGTTGAGGTAGTCGCACTGCCGGTAGACGATTTCCTTGCTGGCGATGTTGGGTGAGGCCAGCAAGCGCAGCAAGACCGCGCCCAAATCGTCCGGTTCAGGCAATGCGTCAAAGCTGCGTGCCCGCAGCTCCGCTATGCCGGGCGCCTCTACCCCCTCCCTGATGTAGGTAGGTGGTTCGGTAAGCAGTTCGTACGGGATCTCGGCTTCAATTGTGCTGCCGTTGCGCACCCGCACAATGCCGTCATCGGTGACAAAGCCAACTACATCGGAATGCAGATCCCACTTGTCGAATACTTTCTTCGCCTCAGCTTCGCTCCCCTTGCGCAAGGTGATCAGCATCCGTTCCTGTGACTCGGACAGCATCACCTCATAGGCTGTCATGTTCTCCTCTCGCTGCGGGACCTTGCTTATGTCGATTTCCACGCCTGCTTGGCCTTTGGCAGCTGCCTCGACCACCGAAGAGGTCATGCCAGCAGCGCCGAGGTCTTGCATACCTACCACGAAATCGTATTGCATCAGTTCCAGGCAGGCCTCGATCAGGCACTTTTCAAGGAATGGATTACCCACCTGTACGGTTGGCCTCTGATCTGCGGTTTCGTCACAGAACTCGCGGGAGGCAAGGCCTGAGCAACCATGGATACCGTCTCTACCGGTGTCAGCCCCCACCAGCATGATCGTGTTGCCGACGCCACTGGCTCGCGATCGCATAATGGCATCAGCTCTTACCAGGCCCAACGCCATAGCGTTCACCAAGGGATTGCCGTTGTAAGACTCGCCAAATGCCACTTCACCGCCCACCGTTGGCACGCCGATACAGTTGCCATAGGAGGCAATGCCACCCACCGCGCCGGAGAACAGGTAGCGATTGCGTGGTTCGCTGAGCGGCCCGAACCGCAAGGAATTAAGGCTGGCGATGGGACGCGCACCCATGGTGAAGATGTCGCGGATGATGCCACCCACCCCTGTGGCAGCCCCCTCGAACGGTTCCACGCTCGAGGGATGATTGTGTGACTCAACTTTGAAAACAGCTGCCTGGCCGTTGCCGATATCGACCACGCCGGCGTTTTCACCTGGCCCTTGCAGAACCCAGGGAGCCTCGGTGGGGAAGCGCTTCAGCAGCGGCTTGGAGTTTTTGTATCCACAGTGTTCGCTCCACATGGCGCCGAACATGCCCAGTTCCACCATGTTGGGTTCACGTCCCAAGCGGCGCACGATCTCGTCATACTCTTGGCGCGTGACTGCTATTCCATCAAGGACACTCTGTTCAATCATGATTGGGCACCCGCTGTCGCTATTCTGGTTTGCTGAAACTCGATCACTGAACGGAACAACAGAGCTCCGTCGGTAGAACCGAGGATCAGCTCACTGCCTTGCTCAGGTTGTGGCATCAGGCCAAACACGTTGCCGCTCTTGTTGCTGATGCCGGCGATGCTGCGCGCCGAGCCGTTGGGATTGCTCTCAGCGGTGAGTCTGCCCTCGGCATCGGTGTAGCGCAGCAAAACCTGCCCTGCCGCCTCCAACGCGTCAAGCTGTTCCTCCGGCAGGTAGTAACGGCCTTCATAGTGCTTGATCGGCAATCGTAGTAACTGACCTGGCTTGCAGGCGCCGGTGAGCGGCGAGTTGGCGTGCTCGACTCGCAGATTCACCCACTGACATCGAAACTCAAGGCATTCGTTCGGCATCAGCGCGCCCGGTAGCAGGCCTGCTTCGGTCAGTATCTGGAAGCCATTGCAGATGCCAAACACAAGGCCACCCGACTCAGCGTAGCGCTCCACCGCGCCCATGATTGGCGAGAAGCGGGCCACCGCGCCTGCCCGCAAGTAATCGCCGTAGGAAGAACCGCCAGGAATGACGATGCAGTCGAGGTGCTCGAAGGCGGTTTCCTTATGCCAGATGAACTCCGCCTCCTGGCCGAAGACCTCGCTTAGAACATGGTACGTATCATGGTCGCAGCTTGTCCCGGGAAATACTATGATTCCGAATCGCATCTTAAACCCCACACCAACACATTGGCCTCCCAGTACCGATTGTTCGATCCACCCGCCTCCATCGTGGCGTAAACAGTAAAAGGGGAGTACGCGTACCGGTTGAACCGCCGCCTACTCCCCTTCGAGGGCCACAAACCTACGCTCAGTCCGCCGAGGGTAATGTACGCTTCAGCAGGTCCAGCCGGTCGAGCGCCAGGCTAGCTCCCACTGCGACGCACTCCATCGGCTTCTCTGCAACGTAACTGGCAACCCCAGTCTCCTGGGCAAACAGGCGATCAAGGTTGCGCAACATCGCGCCGCCACCCGTGAGCACCATCCCCTTGTCCATCACGTCCGACGCCAGTTCCGGCGGCGTCTCCTCCAGAACCGACTTTACGACGCCCACGATGGCCAGCAGCACCTCCGAGATGGATTCGCGCACCTCAGCGGAGTTGACGGTGATGTTCTTTGGCAGGCCAGTCACCTGATCGCGACCGCGGATCTCAAGATCCTGCTCTGGCTCTAGCGGCAATGCACTGCCTATACGTATTTTAATCTCCTCAGCCGTGCGGTCGCCTACCATGAGGCCGTATTTGCGACGGATATAACTGGCAATGGCATCGTCCATCTTGGTGCCGCCTACGCGCACGGAGCGGCTGACCACGATGTCGTTGAGCGAGAGCACCGCTGCCTCGGTTGTACCGCCGCCCAAGTCCACCACCATGTTGCCGCTAGGCAGATGGATCGGCATGTTGGCGCCAATCGCCGCAGCACGTGGCTCCTCAATCAGGTAAGCGGTCTTGGCTCCTGCCTGGATGGTTGCGTCGTGCACCGCTCGACGTTCGACACTTGTGACGCCAGCCGGTATGCCAACCATTACTTCCGGACGGAAGAAGCGGAACTTGCCACACACTTCGTTCAGGAAGTGGTGCAACATAGACTCGGTGATCAGGTAGTCAGCGATCACGCCACCCCGGATAGGGCGGCTGACCGTAATGCTCTCGGGTGACCTGCCGAGCATCGCCTGTGCTTCTTCACCGATAGCCATCAGTCTGTTGTCGGTCGTCGAGACCGCCACTACCGATGGTTCGCTTATCACAATACCTTTGTCGCGAACGTACACCAGTACGTTCGCGGTACCCAGGTCGATACCGATCGATTGAGACAACATCGGGATCCTCTACCCCCGGACCGTTATTCCTCGCGGCTGATGTGCGCTCCCAGCGCTGTCAGCTTACCGACTAGATTCTCGTAGCCGCGCTCCAAGTGTTTGACGTCCTCGATTATCGTGGTGCCTTGCGCACACAGCGAAGCCAGCACGAGCGCGGCCCCCGCCCGCAAATCCAGCGCCTTTACCGTGGCGCCGTGCAATGGAGTTGCCCCCAGGATGCGGGCCGATTGTCCCGTAACCTGGATGTTGGCACCCATCTTCTCCAGTTCACTGGCGTAGAGCAGACGGTTCTCATACACCCGCTCGTGTACTATGCTCTCGCCGCTGGCCTGCGTCAACAACGTTGCGAAGCACGCCTGGAGGTCGGTAGGGAAGCCAGGGAACGGCAGCGTCTGCAGCTCCGTAGCCACCAGATCCCCCCCGGAAACCACCCGGTAAACCGGGCCTTCGTCTTCGACCTGGACCCCGACCTCGCTCAACTTGTAGCTAATCGGGTCCATATGACGAACGACCACCCCATCGAGGACGACATCGCCCCCTGAGATGGCCGCGGCAATGGCGAAAGTGCCCGCTTCGATGCGATCAGGGATGACAGTATAACTGACGCCACCCAGTCTTTCCACGCCCTGAACCACGATTGTGCTTGTTCCCAGCCCTTCAATGCGGGCGCCCATTTGCTGCAGCATGTTGCCTAGAGCGTTCACCTCAGGTTCGGCTGAAGCGTGTGTGATAACAGTAGTACCTCGCGCCAGGCAGGCTGCCATCATCAGGTTCTCGGTGCCCGTATGGGAGGGATAGTCCAGATACATCCTCCTGCCAAGCAGTCGGCCTTCTTGTGTTGAGATGCAGTAGAAAGGGTCCTTAATCTCGACCTTTGCACCCATCGACAACAATCCCTTAATGTCGACGTTGACAGGTCGTTTGCCGATGTCGCATCCTCCCGGGTGAGGGGCCTTTGCGGCGCCGAAGCGGCTGACCAGCGGGCCCACTACGAGGAAGGAGGCCCGAGCCCGCCGTGCCATCTCGGGCGCCACGGTCGTCGAGCTGACATTCCGCGCAATAACGGTGATCTGGTTGCGTTCGAAATCCGCCGTCACCTCGGCGCCGAGTTCGCCCAACACAGCGCATAGAGTACGCACGTCCTGGATGTTGGGGACGTTGCTCAGAGTCACCGGTTGATCTGTCAGCAGGCTAGCGGCCAGCATAGGTAGAGCGGCGTTCTTGGCGCCGCTCACCGACACGTTGCCTCGTAGAGCCGTGCCACCCCTAACGATCAGTCGTGCCAATACCCCATCCTCACGCGCATCCTACAGCTCGCCTTCTACCTTGGTTCGCCGCTTCGGTTTGGCCACCTTAAGACGAACCAGTGAGCGTTGCAAAGCTTGGGTCGCCACTAGATCGGCGGTCCCTGATTCAGCATTCTTGAGCGACTGGAGGGCACGCGCTCGCGCCGCTTCCGCTCGCTCAATGTCAATCTCGTCCGCACGCTCAGCCGACTCGGCTAATACTATAACGTTATTGGCTCTCACTTCAACGAAACCGCCGCCGATAGCCAAACTCAACTCGTCCGTTCCGCTACGGGCCAACAGGACGCCAGGCCGTAGCGTCGCCAGCAGCGCGGCGTGACTGGGCAGAATGGTCATCTCTCCCTCACTGCCGGGCAGTGTAACGCTATCGAATTCATTATCCACTGTGACACGTTCCGCGGTGACGACCTGGAGGTGCAGAAGTGACATCGCTACCCTGCCCCAGCGCGAGACAGGACCTCATCGATTGTACCGGCCATATAGAAGTGCTGTTCCGCGATGCCATCATGTTGCCCGTCAAGGATCTCGCTGAAGCCCCGTACCGTTTCCTCGAGGCTCACATAGGCGCCTGGCCGACCTGTAAATGCCTCTGCCACGAACATTGGCTGGGTGAGGAAACGCTGAATCTTGCGAGCACGGGCAACGGTCTGTTTGTCCGCGTCGCTCAATTCCTCTATGCCGAGGATGGCGATGATATCCTGCAGTTCCTTGTAGCGTTGCAGCACTTGCTGCACGCCGCGCGCCGCCTCGTAGTGCTTGTCACCAACCACTCGCGGGTCGAGGATGCGCGAGTTCGAACTCAGCGGATCAACTGCCGGGTAGAGGCCCTGTTCTGTTAGTGAGCGATCCAGCGCCACTGTGGCATCCAGGTGAGCGAAGGTGGTAGCCACCGCTGGGTCAGTGTAATCATCCGCTGGCACGTAAACTGCCTGTACAGAGGTGATTGAGCCCCGTCTGGTGGATGTGATCCGCTCCTGCAAGTCGCCTACCTCCTTTGCTAATGTGGGTTGGTAGCCGACGGCGGACGGCATACGCCCCAACAGCGCCGATACCTCCGAGCCTGCCTGAATGAAACGAAAGATGTTATCGATAAAGAGCAGCACATCTCTGCCCTCTTCCTCGCGAAAATACTCAGCCATGCTCAGCGCCGTCAAGCCAACCCTGAGCCGCGCCCCGGGCGGTTCATTCATCTGGCCAAATACCAGCGTTGTCTTGTCCAACACGCCTGAGTCGGTCATCTCCGCTAGAAGGTCATTGCCCTCACGTGACCTTTCGCCCACGCCGGCGAAGACGCTGAAACCGCCATGTTCTGCCGCAATGTTTCGAATCAGCTCCTGGATAATGACCGTCTTGCCAACCCCTGCGCCGCCAAAAATGCCTACCTTGCCGCCCTTGGTAAAGGTAGATACGAGGTCGATAACCTTGATGCCCGTCTCGAAGACCTCCACAGCCGATGATTGCTCAGTCAGAGCGGGCGGCGCCCGATGAATCGCGTACTTCTTGTCGCTTACTACTTCGCCAAGTCCGTCCTGCGGTTCGCCAAGGACGTTGAACAACCTGCCGAGGGTTGCCTGGCCTACTGGCACGGAGATGGCGCCACCTGTGTCTACCGCCCTATCGCCGCGCCGCAAACCGTCAGTGCTCTGCATGGCGACACAACGAATCCAGTTGTTGCCCAACTCGTTCTCGGCCTCGGCGGTGATGACACCGATTGCCGTATGCAGCTCGATGGCGTTGTAGATGTGGGGCAGTTGTCCGGCGGGAAACTCAACGTCCACCACCGGCCCCATAACCTGAATCACCTTGCCCTCAGCCATCGTTGGCCCCCCTATTCCATGCTGCTCTGCACGCCACCTACTATGTCGATCAATTCGTTGGTGATCGAGGCCTGGCGTGCCTGGTTGTATCTGAGATTGAGGTCTCGCAGGATATCTTCCGCATTCTCGGTGGCGGCCTTCATCGCCACCATTCGCGCCGAGTGCTCGCTTGCCACCGTTTCCAGCAGAGCCCGATAAAGCTGAACTTCAACGTAGCGTGGCAGCATCTCTCCCCGGACAGTGGCAGCATCCGGTTCGTAGATGAAGTGGCCCTGCCTGACCCTGGCGGCGGCAGGCTGCACCGGTAACAGAGTCTGCACTACCGGCCTCTGCACTAGCGTCGAGACGAACTGACTGTAGATCAATTCGACTCTGTCCACTTTGCCGGTGACAAAATCGTCAATGACGACGCGGGCAACCGGCGCAATGGCGAGCGCCGAAGGATGCTCACCCATGCCGATAAACTCGGCCGCTACCGGTACTCCGTTGCGTAGCAGGAAATCACGTCCCTTACGTCCGAGGGCGATGGAGATAACCGGCACGGTTTGGGCTAGAACATGGTTGGTAGTGGTGCGCAACAGGTTGCCGTTCAAACCACCAGACAGACCGCGATCGCTAGTTAGCAGGACGACACCGACTGCCCTGGTCTGAGGGCGCTGCTGTAACAACGGGTGGTCGTCGAAGCCGCTGCCACCCAGATCTGAGGAAGCGGCAAGATTGGCGATCACCTCGGCCAGTTTCTCCGAATAGGGACGGGCGGCCAGGACAGCGCTCTGCGCACGCCGCATCTTAGAGGCTGCCACCAGCTCCATTGCCTTAGTTATCTGTGCTGTACCCTTGACGCTGCGCATGCGGCGCCGGATTTGCCGCAGACTGGCCAACTACTCGTTCTCCAACATGAATGTGCTCTTGTATTCCTCAATCGCTTTACGCAGGAGATTGCTGGTTTCCTCCGTAAGGTCGCCACTCTCTACGATCGTGGATTCGATTTCACTGTACGAGGCAGACAGGTACTGGAGGATTCCGTCGCGAAACTCGCGCACCCGCTCCAACGGCACGTCGTCCAGAAAGCCAGAGGTCACAGCAAACAACAACGCTACCTGATTGCCTACTGACATGGGCTGATACTGCGGCTGCTTCAGTATCTCGGTTATGCGATTGCCTCGATCAAGCCGTTCGCGAGTTGTCTTATCTAGGTCGGCGGAGAACTGGGCAAATGCCGCCAGTTCTCGGTACTGGGCCAGTTCGTTGCGCAATCGCCCGGCGACGCGCTTCATCGCCTTTGTCTGTGCCGAGCCGCCCACGCGAGACACGGATAGGCCAACGTTTACTGCTGGCCGGATGCCAGCATAGAAGAGGTCACCTTCCAGATAGATCTGCCCATCGGTGATGGAGATGACGTTGGTAGGAATGTAGGCGGCAACGTTGCCTTCCAGCGTCTCAATGATCGGCAAAGCGGTCAAGCTGCCACCGCCGTTCGCGTCGCTGAGGCGAGCCGACCTTTCCAGCAGGCGCGAGTGGAGGTAAAACACGTCGCCGGGATATGCCTCACGTCCTGGCGGGCGCCGTAATAGGAGCGATAGTTGCCGGTAGGCCCAGGCATGCTTGGACAGGTCGTCGTAAACGATCAACACGTCGCGCCCCTGTTCCATAAACTCCTCACCGATCGCACAACCCGCATATGGAGCGAGATACTGCAGTGGGGCTGGATCACTCGCACTGGCGGAGATGACGATTGTGTAGTCAAGGGCGCCGTGCTCGGCCAGGGTACCAACGATCTGAGCGATTGTTCCCAGCTTCTGACCAATGCCGACGTAGATGCAGATTACATCTCCCCCACGCTGGTTGATGATGGTGTCGATGGCGATGGCCGTCTTGCCCGTCTGCCGGTCGCCGATAATCAGCTCGCGCTGGCCACGGCCGATCGGGATGATGGAGTCTATCGAAATAAGGCCAGTTTGCAGCGGCCTGTTGACGCTCTGTCGTGCGGTTATGCCCGGCGCAACTCTCTCTACCGGCCGGAACTGTGATGCAGTGATGGGCCCTTTGCCATCTATCGCTCGGCCCAAGGCATCAACCGTCCTGCCTAAGAGAGCTTCGCCTACCGGTACTTCCGCGATTCTGCCCGTGCAGCGCACGCTGTCACCTTCGCGAATGTCGTCAGCTCCACCCAGGATCACGATGCCCACCGTCTCCAGTTCGAGATTCAGCACCAGACCCATTGTGCCGTTGCCGAACTCAACCAGTTCTCCGGACATCGCCTCTGACAAACCGTGCACCTGTGCGATGCCGTCACCGACCTGAGTGACAGTGCCCATGCTCTGTGCCTGCGGTTGGCTGCCATACTCGGCAATCTGCTTGCGTAGGATATCTGCTATTTCGTTGGCGTTAATTGCCATAGTTGCCTCCCTGGCACTGTTGCCGCGACCCTAGGCGCGGGTTAGCAGGCGCCGCAACTCAACAAGCCTGCCGGAAATACTGGCATCTATCGCGCGGTCGCCGATCCTGATGACCATGCCGCCGATCAGGTCCGGATCAAGACTCTCCGCCAACCGGACGGACTTGCCCGTTAGTTCAGTGAGGCGCTTCAGGGCCTTGGTTCGCAACTCATCACTGAGTGCAGTTGCTGTCGTTATCTCCACATCGAGAATGCCGGCGTGAGCATCACACAGATCGGCGAACACGGTGGAGACATGCGGCAGCAGTGCCAGACGATTCTTGTCCTCCAAAAGCAGCACCGTGTTGCGTACGTTGGCGTCGACGGAGCTCAGTGCCTGCTGCAGCATCGCCTTGCGCTTGACGGAAGGGACCGTCAGATCGGCATAGAAAGCGGCGACCTGCGGCTGCAACAGCGCGTCACTGACAGCTTGCAGCTGTGCATGCCACCGCCGCATAGTCTCAACGGAATCAGCTAGTGAGAACAGCGCGCTGGCGTAAGCCTTAGCGGCAGTCTTCGATCGGGCGGTCATCCGTCCTCAGTTCCGCCGCGCGGCGGCGCGGCCGTTGCTTATTTGCTCGGCGTCCAGTTCGTCCAGGATTCTGTCTACCAGGGCCAGCTGATCACTGGAGGCAAAACTACCCTGGATCGCTTTGCTGGCCGTGGCGACCGCGAGCTCGGCTACCTGCTGCTTCAGTTCGCGACTGGCGGCTGCCCGGTCGCTGTCGATCTGCGCTCTGGCCTTTGCCAGAAACTCGTCTGCTTCAGTACGACCTCTCTGCTCGGCGGCGGCGCGCAGTTTCTCGCCTTCACTGATAGCCTTACTGATGATCGCCTGTGCCTCCAGGCGAGCCTTGGTAATCTCTGCCTGATACTCGGCTTTACTGCGGAGCAGAGTCTGCTCTATCTCCTCTGCCTGTTTCATGCTGGTGGCAATGCGGTCGGTGCGCCGGTCGAGCATGCGCAGCACGGGCCCGATCGCAAACCGGTTTAGCAGGTACATCAAGAGGACGAAGTTCACCACCTGGGAAACAAGTCCCAGCGTGTTGATGCCGAGGCCATCCAACGCTTGTTGTAACGCTTCCAAATCTAGAGCTCCATCAGACTGCGGCGCGGCTTAATCTGTCGGTGGTCTGCCGGCTTGGCCGTCTTGAGATCAACCGAGAAACTTGATAATCAGCGCCACCACCAAGGCGTAGATGGCAATGGCTTCGGTAAAGCCGATACCGAGGATCATGTTGACCCTGATCGGTCCTTCGGCCTCAGGGTTGCGGCCAATCGCCTCCATAGCTTTACTCACCAGTATGCCGATGCCTATGCCTGGACCCAGCGCCCCCAGGCCGATTGCCAATGCCGCCGCCAAGTTCGTAATAGCTGCGTTGTCGATGTTCATGATATCCATACCCCCGAAATGATGAATCCGCCTGTCGTCGGTTAACTGTGCTCCACTTCGTGGTCAGTCGCTGCCAGGGTCACAAAGATGAGCGCCAGCAGCGAGAAGATAAAGGCCTGAACAGCCCCCACAAATAGTTCCAGTCCATAGAAGGGCAATACCGCCACGAACGGCACAAGAAAGCCAATGACCCCAAGCAGCACCTCGCCAGCGAACACGTTGCCAAACAGACGGAAACTCAGCGAGAGCACGCGCGAAATCTCGCTGATGATTTCCATGAAGCCAATCAGAAACTGCACAGGACCGCTGAAGTTGATGAAACGGCTCAAGTAGCGACGCGTCCCCACATAGCGTAAACCCGCGTATTGCACAGCCACGAAGGTAAGCAGCGCAATGCCGACCGTTAGATTCAGATCGGTGCTGGCCGAGCGCAGCAACGGCACCAACACGCGATGCCCGTCAATCTCCTGCCAAACGCCAATAGTGCTGTAACCGGGCAGAATGCCCATCCAGTTCACCACAATGAGAAACAGGAAAATGGTGGCGATCAATGGGAAGAAAGCGCGACCGGTGCTCCGCCCGGCAACGCTTTCCACGAGGTCGAGCATGTACTCGAGCAAGGCCTCCAGCAGGGCCTGCTTACGATCAGGAACCAGTTTGAGAGAGTGGGCAGTAGTGCAAGCGCCCACCAGTAGCACGATCGCGCCGAGCCAGGCGGCCAGCAGAGTATTGGCGATGTGTAGACCGCCGAGTTCCAATATCGTCTCCGCTGGAACCTGGATATGGGCCATGGAGGCCGGTCTGAAGATGAAGCTTAGAATCAGGAGAAAGACTACGATCAGCAATAGCAGTCTAGGATTCGACCACCACGATCTAAGCGTACTCATTACCCACTAGTGACCTATCATTAGATTCGTCTGGCCCGGCTGTCCTGGCGATTCACTCTCCGCCACAACACCGACACGCGTCAACTCAGTATTTGTCAATCGCGTTTGTTACTAGCCTGTACATCAGCACCAGGCTCAGTGCCATCCCGGTGAGCGCAGCGAGAAGCACCCCCCATGGAGAGGAGCCTAGTCTGCTATCGACCTCCAAACCGATAAAAAGAGCAAGCAGCAGTGGTGTCAGGACCACGAATGCCAACTGCATTACCATGAAAGGCCTTACGTTGCGCATCGCCGTTCTCCGCTGCGATTAGACGAGTATAACACACGCTTTCACAGCTATTCGTTGCCTTGCTGGGGCAGCAAACCGCCATTTTGACACTGTTTTGAGTGCCTCATATACTAACATGGCGGCTTGATGCTATAAGGCCAGGTCGCGGAAATGGGGATGAACATTAAGCCTGAACGATTGGCGTGGACAGTACTGATCGTAGCATTTGTGATCTTCGCGCTGTTCGCCTGTTTTGTCCCTGCGGCTGCCACCGAGGCGGTGCAGAACTACACCACGGCGCGGCCGGCGCATCTGGACATCGTGTACGGTACGGTTTTGGTCCGTCAGGCTGGATCGGATGCAGAACAGAGCGCCAAGGATGGACTTGCCATCAACCCCGGTGACCAAGTGCGAACTGCAGGTAGCAGCCGCGCCATCCTTTGGCTGCACGATCAAAGCAACGTTGAGCTCGGTCCTGACACTGCGGTGGTTGTCGCCCAATCGCAGGCTACCACTTTCTCGCGGCGTCACAGTGCTGTCCGCCTCGAACTGCTGTCGGGACGGCCCTCCGTCAACATCGCCCTCCCTTCCACCGAGAACAGCACGTTTATAGCGAGCACTCGTTTTGGCGATCTGCTGCTCAGTGAGGGTAGTTTCGAGGTTGACCTCACCCGCCCTAGTCTGGGGGAGGTGATAGTGCGAGTGGGCGAGGCCGCAATTGAGGGCAAGACAGGCAAGGTCACCGCAACTACCTGGCAACGCATCAGCCTCTCCATCGAAGAGGGACCCTCTGGCCCACTCTCTCTGGAGCGCAACCTACTCACGGACTCGCACTTCGATCTTGCCCGCAGTCAGGACCTGCCGCTTGGGGCCGCCTGGAAGGGCGATGAGCGCAACTCGGAGGGTAACGTCGGTAGCGTCACGGTGGCCACCGACCCCGCTGGTAACTATCTTCGTTTTCTGCGAAGTGGAATGGGTCATGGTGAGAACTACGCTGTCCAGAATCTAGGGATTGAGGTGGGTCAATACCGCAGCCTTAAGCTGCGTGCAGAGGTTCGCGTCGATCACCAGTCACTCTCCGGTGGTGGCGTGGCGGGCACGGAATACCCGATACATATCAGGGTGCGTTACATCAATTCGCTCGGTCGTGAGGCAACTTTCGAAACTGGCTACTACATTCAGAATACGGACAACTACCCAACGACGTTTGGCAGATCCATCCCTCAGGGTAGCTGGCAGCAGGTGGAAATCGACCTCGCTGCCCTGGACGCGCGCCCCGTCTACCTCTACTACCTGGAGTTTGCGGCCTCGGGCTGGGACTACGATTCCGGCATTCGGCACCCCGCCATCCTTGCCGAATAGTAGTTAGACGTTCGGTCGTTGGGATTCCTCGGCCTCGGTCACTCGGGAGACGTTCACTACGTCTTTGATCGCCTCGAGGCGATTGAGCAGGTGTGAGAGCCGCTCGAGGCTATTGACGTTTACCGTTGCCGTAATGGTGGCTGTGCGATCAGGACGAACCTGTGCGCTGGCTGCCGCCATGTTCACTTTCGCCTCCGCCACTACGGTAGCCACGTCACGCAACAGACCTTCGCGGTCCCAGCCTTCAATGCGTAGTGTCACCGGGTAGGCTTGCTGTGAGCTGCGACCCCACTCCACCTTCACCAGACGCTCCCGCTCATCTTCGTTGATCACATTGCGACAGTCGGTTCGATGGACGGTGATACCTTTACCCCGTGTTATGTAGCCGACGATGGCATCTCCAGGCACTGGCTGACAGCAGGCGGCCAGCCTGGTCAGGAGGCTGCCAACCCCCATCACCGTGATATCCCCTGTTGCTTTGGAGGGGGGCGCAACCGCTGGTAGTGGCGCCCGTTCGTTCTGATGGCTGGCCGACAAACCAGCCATGATCTGGTGTGTGGATATGTCCCCGTAGCCGATTGCGGCCAGAAAGTCATCCAACTTGTCGTACTTGAATTGGCGTGCAAGGTCCTCCAACTTCTCGTCCACCAACCCCAACCTGGTCAGGTCCTTCTCCAGGATCTCCCTACCCCTGCTGATGTTCTCGTCGCGCTGCTGACGCCGGAAATACTGGCGGATCTTATCGCGAGCATGCGCCGTTCGCACGTAGCCGAGAGACTGGTTCAGCCAGTCGCGGCTTGGCGCCTTGGGTGCCTTGGTGGTGATGATCTCGACGATGTCGCCATTCTTTAGCGGCGTATCCAAGGCTACCAGCCTGCCATTCACCTTGGCGCCAGCGCAGCGGTGGCCAACGTCGGTGTGAATGCGGTAGGCGAAGTCGACCGGCGTGGCGCCCGAGGGCAGTTCCTTGATTTCACCGCCTGGTGTAAAGACGTACACCTGGTCACGGAAGACATCCGTCTTGAGCGACTCTACGAACTCTACCGCCCCGCCGGACACGTCTTTCTGCCAGTCCAGCAACTGACGCAGCCAGGCGACCTTGGCTTCAAAACGCGCATCCCGCTTGCTACCCTCTTTGTAACGCCAGTGCGCCGCCACGCCGTACTCCGCCAGTCGGTGCATTTCGTGCGTGCGTATCTGTATCTCCAGTGGCTTGCCGTCCGGACCTATTACCGTGGTGTGCAGCGACTGGTAGAGGCTCTCTTTCGGCATGGCTATGTAGTCGTCAAACTGACCGGGCATCGGGCGCCAGAGTGCGTGTACCACTCCCAGCACGGCGTAGCACTCCGATACCTCGTTAACCAGCACACGCACGGCGAGCAGGTCGTATATCTGGTTGAATTCGACACCGCGGCGCTGCATCTTGCGATAGATACTGTATATATGCTTTGGTCTGCCGTTGACTTCGGCCGCAATACCAGCGCCATGCAGCTCTTCGCGCAGCATGGCAACCGCCCGTGCTATGTATTCTTCGCGTACGTCCCGCCGCGAGGCGAGCAGGCTGGCCATCTGGCGGTAGTTGGCGGGCTCAAGGTGACGGAATGAGAGGTCTTCCAGTTGCCACTTTATCTGCCAGATGCCCAGACGACTCGCCAGCGGGGCATAGATATCCATCGTCTCCTGTGCAATCTGGCGTCTGCGGGCAGCTGGCAGGTAGATGAGGGTACGCATGTTGTGCAGGCGGTCTGCAAGTTTGATCAGGACGACCCGTACGTCCTCGGCCATGGCGAGGAACATCTTGCGCATGTTCTCAGCCCAGGCGTTCGTCTCGCCAGCGCTCTGCTTCTGAGCGCGCCTCCTCGATTCCTCTATAACCTGCCAGTCGATGCGCGACAGTTTAGTCACACCGTCGACCAGCTTCGCCACCTCGTCGCCAAACTCCTCTCGCACTGCGTCCAGGTGATTTTCAGTGTCCTCTGGCACGTCATGCAGTAACGAGGCGACTATCGAGGTTGCATCCAATTGCAGCTCTGCCAGAATAAGTGCTGTAGCCATTGGATGGATGAGATAGGGCTCGCCCGACTTGCGCGTCTGACCGTGATGGGATTCCTTGGCGTATTCGTAGGCGCGCTCGATCAGGGCGATGTCATCCGCGGGCAAGTAGGTGGAGGCCTGCGCCAGCAGATCCTCGATACTCACTTGGTTTTCGCTGATCAGGCCGCGGGTGCGGTCCTGCACCACCGGCTCGCGATCTCTGAGATTAGGTAGTAGGTCAGGCATGTGGCACGCTCACTGGCACAGGCGCAGGTTCAACTCGTCGCCGTGCACGGCACAACAGCCCTGTGAGTCAACCGACACCAGCTCAGTTCTGTAACCTCGACGGCGAATAACGGTCTCACCGCCAGTAGGGCAAATCGTATCAGACCAGTCCGCATGTTGGAAGTTGCCAACGTACACAAACGAGAGGCCCTGCTCCAGCGCGATGGCGCGAGAACGCTCCAGCGTCGCCGCGGGCGTGGCAGGTTTGTCCTGCATATTGGCAGCCGGGTGGAAGCGCGTCAGGTGCCAGGGGGTCAGCGGGCCCAGCGCGGAGACGATCCAGGCAGCCGCCTGCCGCACGGCCGTCACAGAATCGTTGAGGCCGGGAACCAGGTTCGTCACGACCTCCACATGTAAGCCCCACTTGTTGCGAGCCCGTTGCGCCACGTCCCTGATGCCAGCGGCCGAAGTGACGTTGGCTACCTCGCTGTAGAAACTATCCTCCATCGCCTTCAGATCGACACGGTAAACGTCCAGCCATGGGGCGATGATGTCCAGGGCCTCGGGACTGGCGAAACCGTTAGTGACCAGTATCGTGTAGAGGCCAGCCTCTTTGGCGAGTTTGGCGGTATCGAGTACGTACTCCAACCAGATCACGGGCTCGTTGTAGGTCCAGGCTAAGCCCTTAGCACCGCTGGCAGTGGCCTCAGCAATCAGCCGTTGCGGCTCCACCGCCCGGGTTGAGTCGGCATCTGGCTCTCGTACGAAGGCGATGCTACTATTCTGGCAGAAGCGGCAGCGGAAATTGCAGCCAACCGTACCTACTGAAAACACGCTGGTACCGGGGCAGTAATGGTAGACTGGTTTCTTTTCGATAGGGTCGACAGCGGCGGATGAAATCATCCCGTAGATGACCGAGTAGAGCTCACCCTCTCTGTTGACGCGCGTACCGCAGTACCCGCGTTTGCCCGGCGGAATCGTGCAGTATCTTTGGCAGACGAAACACTTCACAACTCCGTCGCGCTCCCGTTGCCATAGCAGGGAAGGGGTCAGCATCTACTCACTCCAACTCGGCCTGCAGCTGCACGACTGCAGGATCAGGTGCGCTCAGGGCACCCTACCCAACATCTCGATGGCGCGCGCTATATTCTGCCTCGCCTGATCGGGCGGCAAATCGAGCATGCAGTCATCAATGTGCGCCAGCACTAGTCTCTTCGCCACCTGATCGAGCGCCGCGCGAACAGCGATCAGTTGCGTCATGATCGACTCGCAACTGCGTTGATCGTCGATCATTCTTTGTATACCTTTAACCTGCCCCTCGATGCGTCGCAACCTCAGCAGCAGGTCTTTAGCGGCTTGGTCTTCCGACATACGGAACCCCTCCAACGTATCGGTGCGCCAATTATACACCCCGAATAGCCATTACAGTGCCTGCCGACATCCCGCCATCTGGAGGCTACTTACAATATAGGCGGTGTTCTCCGGTGATATAATCGCACCGGCAGTTGCCTATTCCTGCAAGAGACCGTCCAAGGAGCGCGAAGTAGACCAATGTCAGACAATCTCCAGCTTGGCGCCTGGACAATCCCAGCGGATGAAGCCGTTGTCCCGGTGGTGCTTTTGGCAGCGTTTGCCCTCGTATTTCTGGCCGCCCGCAACTATCGCATCCGCCCGGTGCTCCTCCTCGATCTGTCCATCTGGTTCGTCCTTGGCACTCTGGCCATCGCGCGAGTTTGGTACTTGACCGATCAGGTGGCACAGAGCGCCGTGAGGCTGCAACAGTTGCCTGATCTCCTTTTCGCCCAGCTGGGCTGGCAGCCTACAGAGCTGGTTGCCGGCGCCACGGTGGCTGCAGTACTCGTGCCACTTTTCCGTCGCTTTTCGCTGTTCACGTTCGGTGATCTGCTGGCCGCAGGGGTGGTTGGTGGATTAGCCGCCCTGGTTGGTTTTGCCTGGTTACAGATGATGACTGCTGGGGGACGTGTGGACGCTAAGCCCATAGCGTTGTTGACTGCGTATGTAATTGCGGTCTTTCTGGTTGCGCGGCAACAACAGTTTCCCGGTGAACTGATCGCTGGCGCAGCGCTGCTCATCAATCTCGTGAATCTGGCCATTGTGCTCTTCTTCCCGCTTGCCGCTCGACCAACGAGCGCTGCTAATGGCTGGCTGTCGCTCGCCGCCTGTGGATTGGCGTTACTGGCACTCTCCCGCTTCTCGCAGTTACCTGTGATCGCTGGCAGGACCGCGCGGTCAGAAAGGACACAGGACGCCACGGAAGACAACCTCCCAGTTGTGAGCAGTAACTCATCTCAATAGCTGCTAAACTGTGTTTCTTGCCGGCCAGCAAACATAAACTCGAGGTGTACCCAGTGAGGGCTTCCCTTTGACGGGAACTATCATCAATGCAACTACAGTAGCCATTGCCGGGACAGTGGGGACGATCCTGGGCGATCGCATCCCGCCACGCATCCGAGACACGGCCATGCACGGCATCGGCCTGATGACCATACTGCTGGGTTTAAAGATGGCCTTCAGCGGTACGAATGAACTAGTGGTGCTGGGCAGCCTCGTGGTGGGTGGCGCCATTGGCGAGTTACTGGACATAGACGGCGCGTTGAATCGTTTCGGACGGTGGGTAGAGAGTTTGGTCAACCGCCTCACCGGGGGCGATAGCGGCTCTCCTCAACAGATCAGTCGCGGCCTTGTCGCAGCGGCGCTGCTGTTTTGTGTAGGACCGATGACGATTACGGGCTCGATGCAGGATGGCTTGACTGGCGATCCAAGTACCCTGATCGTCAAATCAATGTTGGACGGCATCGCGGCTCTAGCCTTCTCATCAACCATGGGCATTGGCGTTGCCCTGGCGAGTCTGGTGGTGCTCGTCTATCAGGGCGCACTCACACTGACCGCCACTTGGCTGCGTGATGTTCTCACGCCGGCGATGCAGGCAGAACTGGTGGCCGTGGGCGGTCTGCTCATCGTTGGCATTGGCCTCAACATCCTTGAACTGACCAGAATTCGCGTCAGTAACATGTTGCCCGCCTTGCTCGTGGCGCCATTGGTGATGGCGATCCTGACAGCGTGGTTCTAGCAGTGCATTCATCGCTCGAATGAAAATGCGGAACCACAACAATGGTTCCGCCTGTGGTCGGGGAGAGCCGATTCGAACGGCCGACCTCCTGGCCCCCATCCAGGTGCGCTACCAAGCTGCGCTACTCCCCGAAGGACCCGCCGATTATAGCACCGCCACGAGCGGCGCCGCAAACCGGACAAACTCGCGCCCACAGCCGCTACTGCCACTCACCGTGGCTCAATCGACCACGCAGCGACCAGGCGCCGGCGTGCTCCAGTTCAACATGGACGAGCTGGCCCAACAACGGTTGCCTGCTGTTGAAGAACACGAGTCGGTCGCTCTTAGTCCTGCCGAACCAACTGTTCTTGCGTTGGCCCTCGACCAGTATCTCCACGGTACTGCCTACCAACTGCTGGTTGGCCTGGAGCGACAAGTCCGCCTGCAGTTCCTCTACCTGGCGCAAGCGCCCCATCTTCTCGTGTGGGGGAACGTCATCTGCCAACTGACTGGCTGCGGTGCCCGCGCGCGGGGAGTACATGGCTACGTGTACGGTATCGAACTTTATGTCGCGCAGTAACTGCATGCTGTTCTCGAACTCAGCCGCAGTCTCCCCGGGAAAGCCGACGATCAGATCAGTCGACAGTGCGATATCCGGTATCGCCGCCCGGATACCGGCCACCAGGCTGCGGTAATCGTCTGCTGTGTAACGCCTATTCATCAGCTCCAGAATGCGGTCGTCACCCGCTTGCACCGGCAGGTTCAGGTGGTGGCAAACCTTATCGAGCGTGGCCACGGCGGCAATCAACCTGGGGCTCATGTCCTTGGGGTGAGAGGTGAGGAAGCGAATGCGCCTAAGGCCGGCAATAGCTTGGACCGCATAGAGCAAGTCGGCGAGGTCAACCTTCTCGGCCAGATGCTTACCGTACGAGTTCACATTCTGCCCCAATAGGGTTACTTCGCGCACGCCTTTCTCAATCAGTGACTCTATCTCGGTGACAATATCCGTCAGAGACCGACTATGCTCACGGCCTCGACGGTAGGGAACGATGCAGTAACTGCAGAAGTTGTCACAGCCGGTCATGATCGGCACGTAGCGTGACGGGCCGGAGTACTGTATATAGCCTGCCGGGTTGTAGCTACCTTCGGCGGTAACCTGCTGCAATCGTCTCTCTCCCATCGCCGCCAATAACGCGTCATCGGCGCCAGGCGGCAGAAACAAATCGACGTACGGGAGGCGGCGCGTCAACTCCGTGTTATCCGCGCCCACCATGCAACCGATCAGCGCGATTGTCTTCAGTCCACCAGCCTTCTTCAGGCCGCTAAGAAACCCCAACTTGCCGAGGACGCGCTCTTCAGCGCTTTGACGAACGGCGCAACTGTTGAGGATGACCAGTTCGGCGTCTTCGGGGCGGTCGACGGCGTGCCAGCCCGCCGATTGCAGCAAGCGGGAGATCCTGGAACTGTCCGCCTGATTCATTTGACAGCCCACAGTCCAAATGTGGAAGCAGCCTGAGGAGGCCGTCACTGCTTAACCTGCCTTGGAAGGCGCCACCGGGTATCGCCTGGTGTGGTTCGTTTGCCTAGCCGATGGCGACACTGCGCGCTGATTCATACCTCGCGACGTCCAGGAAGTCGCCCCAGTAACTCAGCCAACAAGCCGCGGGCCAAGCCAACGTAGGTACGCTGCTGCATGAGCGCGTGCAGTCCGTCGCGGTGGCGATGGTAAACGTATTCAGAAAGGCCCTGCTGACCGACTGCTCGTGCTGAGTCAGCAGGCTTGACACCAGAATCGGCAACGCCGCCGCCTTTGGCGTCGATCATGGTTGCTGCGCTTATGTGTCCAGTAACGTAGACGGAAGTACCAAGCGTAGGCACCGGCGCGCGTCCACCGTCCCAATCACGCAGTCCGAGTTCCAGAGAATAGAGTCCGGCAACGTCAGGCGTATCAACGCTCAGCACGAGTTCGCCGGACGCCGTTACTTCAGACCAGATAACATTGAGGGAACGCTCTGCAGTAGTTGCGCCGGTGGATGAAGAACGCCAGCGGTAGGTCAACGTGTCGCGCTCGTCCAGTTTCGCCTCAGCCAGACCCGACAGTGAGAGCCTTGCCGACAAGTCTGTTGCCACCGGTGCCTCGCTGGGAAAGTCCTGTGCCGTGGCACGCAAACAACTGCCGATGATGTGCACCAGCTGCACATAGGTGGGGACGCCGAATGAGGACGCCCAAGCCACGCCCTCCTCAACCGCATCCCACTCCAGAAGATAGACGCCTTGCTGTGGTGGCGCCTGCACTACGGCCTCTACCATGCACACCGGTTTCAGTGCCAGAGCACCGATCTCGGATCGGTATCCATTGTTGTCCACCACACTACCGTCAGTTGCCAGCCAACGGTACGAGAGTTTCATCTCCTGTAGCGGCCAGCTGGATGCCGGGGGCCGGCTCACCATCACCGGTACTGTGAAGAACTCTCCCACGGCATGGTCGCTGATGGGGCCTGGCTGATAAGTAAGATCGCGTGAGAGCCGAGCCAGACGAGTTTCGCGGCCCAGCCTGCCTGCCTTCAGTGGAGTCGAAGACGACAACTGCTGGCGTAGCAGCCGGTTTTCTGCCTCAAGTTCCGTGAGCAGCAGGTGGTAGTTGGCGGTTTCAATTGCTGAGAGGCTAGCAGCGCCGCTATTCACACCGATCGCCTGTTCTTCCGGCGTTCCCGGTACAACGGCGTCTCGCCAGCGCTCGAGGAACAGGATACGACTGGTGTCCTCTCGCAGGAACCGTTTGGCGGTCTTCGACTCAAAATGATAAGCGACAGAGTGAGGCGTATAGATCACCTTGTGGCCCAGCTGACGCACGGCAAGGCAGAGATCGATGTCTTCATACGAGTTGCGATATCGCAGGCTTAAGCCACCCACTCTCGTGAATAGCTCGCGACGAATGGCCAGGCAAGCTCCAGTAACGGCCTGGAATTCCCGCTCAGCACTTACCGAGGGATGATCCCGCTGCGCGTATTGAAATGCGTGCAGAGGCAGAGACTCATCGGTGAACGATACTCCGGCATGTTGAACCGTGCCATCCGGGTAGAGCAACTTACTGCCAACGATGCCTACCGTGGGCTCCCGTTCCAGCACAGCTATCATTGCCGACAACCAGCCCGCCGTGACCACGATATCATTGTTTAGCAGTATCAAGTACTGCGACGTCGCCTTTTCTGCCCCGTTGTTGATGCTGCTGGAGAATCCCAAATTGCCTGGGTTGACCACGAAGGAGGTAACCAAGTCGGAGTATTCGCCAGGGATGGTCGCCGTGTCGTCGGTGGACCCATCGTCGACCAGAATGAGCTCATCAAACGGGTCCGTGGAGCGGTGCCGCCGCAGCGATTCCAGGCATAGGCGAGTGTAGAAACTGTTGTTGAGTACCGGGATGACGATCGATACTGACGGGTCCGTGACTACTCCTCCTACGAATACGCCTTAAGGTGACTACCAGACCACGCATCGCATGCAGAAAACGATCTTTGCCATTAAAGCGCAGAACTGGCAAGTGGTGACGATACCTTCAACCGGTGATAGTCTACCGCAGATAGCATCTCTACGGACTTCGGTCAAAGTGCGATTAGGGTGCCGGAGGAGGGACTTGAACCCACACGACCTTGCGGTCAGCGGATTTTAAGTCCGCCGCGTCTGCCGATTCCGCCACTCCGGCAAGTGACCGACGCGCATTTCCACACGTCAGGTTGATGAGTATATGTTTGCCCAAATGTACTGTCAAACTGGGGCTGGCCAGTAACCTGGGAATCGGCCCCGGACACCGGGCGAAGAAGAAGGGGCCACTCTGGGTGGCCCCTGATTAACGGTCCTACCGCTTAGTTCAAGTAGTCTTTCAGCTGCTTACGGTGTTTCGGATGCCTTAACTTGGACAGTGCCTCAGCCTCGATCTGACGAGCCCGCTCTCGCGTTACACCAACTGCGGCGCCGGTCTCCTCCAACGTGCATACATTCCTGTCACCCAGTCCGAACCGCAACTCCAGCACTTTGCGTTCCCTGTCCGATAACTCGCCCATCACCTGACTGAGATCGTCCCGCAAGGTGCCGCTGAGAGCGACTTCTTCGGGTTCTGGCATGAAGTCGTCGGCGATGAAGTCACTCAGACAGGCATCGTCGTCTTCGCCCACCGGAGTCTCCAGGGAAATGGGCTCCTGGGCCACACGCAGCGACTCGTTCACCTTGGCGAGTGGCAGATCGAGGTACTCGCCGATCTCGCTCGCGTTGGGATCCCGGCCGAACTCCTGTTGCAGCTGTGCAGATGCCCTTACCACTTTGCTGGTTTGTTCGAGCATATGCACGGGCACCCTGACGCTGCGACCCTGATCGGCAATACCGCGGCTCATCGCCTGTCGCACCCACCAGGTGGCATAGGTGCTGAACCTGAAACCACGGCGGTAATCGAATTTCTCGATGGCGCGCATCAGCCCCAGGTTGCCCTCTTGGATAAGGTCCGCGAAAGGTAACCCACGACCCAAATGCTTCTTGGCCAAACCGATGATCAGGCGCTGATTCGACTGTTGCAGGCGGTGTTGCGCCCAGCGCCCCCACTCGATATCGCTGTGTAGCGATTCGACCTCATGTGGACTCAGGCGGGACAGCTCATCGTCCAACAACTGCTGAGACTGGCGTGCGCGCGAGATCAGCTTACCCAATACGACCTCTTCGTTAGGTTTGAGTAGCGGCACCGGGCGCACTTCCCGCAAGTATATCCAGATTGGGTCGTCGACCATATCCCCCGCCTCTCCCTGCACTTCAGCGGAACGCATGCGTTGCGCTACTGCCTTGTCTTCGCAGGTCGGTTCAGGGATGTAGGATTCGGGGTCGTTCACGTATGCGGCGGCAAAATCGACCGGCGCTGGCTGCGCGACGGCGATATCGACGTCCACGTTCTCCCCGACTGTCATATCCCGTGTTGTATTCTTGGCTCTATTCTTCGAACTCTTTGTTCTTACCATCATTCACCACCTGGTGACACCTCATAAAGTCGCCTCGTCACCACTGCTATCTTCGCGAACTACAGGCCGAGCGTTACCAAGCCTGGCTAGGCTTTGCCAGTCCGATCTGGCTAGAGGTTCCACTTACACCGATCTTGATGGTGGCTAGTCTGAGTATACCCGAACTTGCGTTCTAGTCAATACCATCTTTCAGCCACTCAGGTAGTGTCTTACACGGGTTTGTCGTAACCGTTTATGTTGAGGTGAGTATTCTGCAGAGGTTTTTTGTCGCTGAATCCAGTGCGCCTGGCGCCAGCTGGGAATGACAGTGGGACTGCCAGCGCCTCGCCGGTTCCCGAGGCAGTCTGCCATTAATCAGTTGTGGTTTTGTTCACGCCGTCCGCCAGCTCGCCCAGCAGATCTACGGCCTGATCGCCGATGCCGAGTCCAACGCAGTCGCGATATGTTGAGTACACGGCCTTGGAAAGTAAGATGCCCTGCCACGAGTCCGGCTCCACCACGCCTTTCACGTTACGCAATGTTGTTGCTAAACGGCGCAGGCGTTCGAGGAAGAAGCGTTGTTCTATCGTCAGGACTGGTTTGTCCGCTGTCCTGCCGCACTCCGCCAATACACTATCGCCTGATTCTGCCACCATACGAGGTACACCTTAGGAAAGTTGTCGGGGTAGTCACCAAGCCAGCTGTCGGCAATGGTATGTGCCCTGACAATGTTATAATCGATGCCCGCCCAGAACTCCAACGGAGACATCACATCTTGGATCCACTCGCCAATCTAAACCCGCAGCAGCAGGCAGCCGTCACTTGTACGGAAGGCCCGCTCTTGATCATCGCCGGACCAGGTTCGGGCAAGACGAGGGTGATCACACACCGCATTGCCTATCTACTGCAGGCGATGGGGGTGAGCCCTTGGTCAATTCTGGCGGTAACGTTCACCAACAAGGCAGCGCGAGAGATGCGGGACCGGTTAGGTTCGCTGGTGCCCGAGCAGACGAACATGCTGACCATAGGCACCTTCCATTCTGTCTGTTCACGTATTCTCCGTCGCGATGGAGCCGTTATCGGCATTGACAGCCGGTTTGTTATCTTCGATGACGCTGATCAAATCGCGTTGGTCAAAAACGTACTGAAGGATCTGAACCTCGACGAGAAACAGTACGCCCCGCGGGCGTTGTTAGCACAGGTCTCAAAAGCCAAGAGTGAACTGCGCTCCGTCGACGAGTATACCAGTCAGGCAGCTCGTTACTGGGAAGAAGTGGTTTCCAGGGTCTACCGTGGCTACCAGGAAAGACTGGCTCAGCAACGCGCCTTGGACTTCGACGACCTGATCTTGGAGACGGTCCGCTTGCTACGTACCAGTGAAGCGATCCGACAGAAATACCAGTCTCGCTATCGCTACATCCTGGTTGACGAGTTTCAGGATACGAACACTGCCCAATACGTTCTGCTTCGTTTGCTGACTGGGCCCGAGCGCAATCTCTGTGTAGTTGGCGACGAGGACCAGTCGGTATATTCGTGGAGACAGGCGGATGTGAGAAACATCCTTGGTTTTGAATCCGATTTCGCAGGAGCCACCACGGTCAAATTGGAGCAGAACTACCGGTCCACGGGCGTCATTCTGGAAGCGGCGGCCAGTGTAATTGCCGGCAACCGTCACCGCAAGCCAAAGCGGCTATGGACGGAGAACGCTCGTGGCAGACCGATCGTCGTCTATCAGGCTGATCACGATCGTGACGAGGCAACCTTCGTTGCCTCGACGATAGCCAGACTGCGAGCCAAGTTCGGCGTGTCGTTGGATGAAATAGCCGTAATGTATCGCACCAATGCGCAGTCGCGCGTCTTTGAAGAGGCATTGCTGCAGTTCAGTATTCCATATCGGCTGGTTGGCGCAACCCGCTTCTACGATCGCAGGGAGATCAAGGACCTGCTTGCTTTCCTGCGCTTTGCCTACAATCCCTACGACTCCGTTTCGCTATTGCGCGTTGTGGCTGCCATCGGACATGGTATCGGCGCCAAGACCGTGGCCGCGCTTGAGACCATCGCGGCGCGGCACGATTTGCCGCTGTTCGGGGCAATGCTGTTGGCAGCCGGCGACCAGGCAGCTTTGGCCCAGCTTTTGCATAGAGATGAAGCGTCATTTGGGGCGGCGAACAACGTCGCTGGCTTGACGACCCGTGCGCGTACCCTGGTGAGCTTGCTCGTCAGAAACCTGACCTTGCTCCTCAGTGAAGCGGCCCGCCTCAACGTGGTGCAGCTGATCAATTACGTCTTACAGGATCTTGGTTACGGGGAGCTGCTCGAGGACGGCACCGATCAGTCAATCGCACGGTTGGAAAACGTGCGCGAGTTGGGAAACGTGGCCACTGAGCTAGGCGGCGCAGCCGGCTTGGAAGGCCTGGCCAATTTCCTCGAGAACGTGGCCCTCGTCTCTGACCAGGATGCCCTGATCAGCGAGAGCAAGTCCGTCACGCTTATTACACTGCATGCGGCCAAAGGGCTTGAGTATCGTGTTGTCTTCCTCGCCGGCGTAGAGGAGGGACTGTGCCCGCACAGCCGGTCCATTGACGATCCGGACCAGTTGGAGGAGGAGCGGCGGCTGTTCTATGTGGGTATGACGCGTGCACGTGAGCTTCTCTACCTGACGCACGCTTTTCGGCGTAGTCGCTACGGCGAAAGTGGCATTTCCCTGCCCTCGCGTTTCCTCGACGACATCCCAAAACGGTTACTCGAGCTGCGCACTACGGCTGATCAGCTCACACGCTCGCGCGCCGTGACCGGACGAGCCACCACTCTTGATCGCGAGAGCGCCGTATCTTCTGGGGCAGAGGCAACCACTACCCCAGAGACATTTCGCGCTGGGCAGAAGGTCCGACATCAGATCTTCGGAGAAGGTATTGTAGTGTCAGTGCAAGTTAGAGGGGCAGACCAGGAGGTCTCGGTAGCTTTTCAGACTGCCGGCCTCAAGCGCCTGATGCAATCGTTCGCTAAGCTGGAGGCGATCTAGATCACTACCGGCAGCTCAGGAGGTTGCGACTGTCGGGTCGACGATCACGCGCAGGCCCTGTTGTGACCTTACCGTATCAATCGCTTCCGCGATACGGTCGAGTGGAAAGCGGTGAGAAACTAGTTTGTCCAAGTCCACGAGTCCCTTTTCCACGAGATTGAGCGCTTGATGGTAGTGGGCGCGGGTGGACGATGAGGTACCCACCACCCGAATCTCTCCGTAGTGAATCCTGTTACCAGAGAGGGTGAGGTAGCCATCGTTCGCAAGGCCGGCGAACAGATTCAAGCTCCCGCCATTCCGGACTTGCGCCAGCGCCAAATCGGCTGCTGCCGGAGCTCCCGTGGCCAAGATCGCGTGCTGCACGCCGCGTCCGTGAGTAGCCTCGCGAACCGCTGATTCCAACTGCAGCCGGTCGTTACTGACCACCACGGTTGCCCCAAGCGAACCCGCCCTTTCCCTGCGCGTGTGATCAGGATCGGCCATGATGATCGGGTGCGCACCTGCGACTTGCGACAGCAGCAGGTGCATCAAGCCAATGGGCCCGCAACCCATGATCAGCAAGGAATCGCCTCGCCGCACACCGGAGAGCTCACCGCCATTTAGGCAACATGCTAGCGGCTCGAGCAGCGAGCCCGCCCCGTCAGAAACGCTGGCTGGCAAGGTCACGACGTTGCCGCTCATTACCATATGTGCGGGCAGGTGCACATACTGGGCGAAGCCACCCGGATAATCGTAGCCCAGGATCGAACCCTGACCGCACTGGTTTTCGCGGCCTTCGATACAATCACAACAGCGCTGGCAGTAATCAATCGGCGTCACCGCCACCCGTTCCCCCACCACAAACTGGTCAACCCCCACGCTTGTCTCGACTATCTCGCCCGCGATTTCGTGGCCCAGCACTACCGGGTAACGGACACCCTTGGTCTTGGTGCCATCGATGATCCGCAGATCGGTACCGCAGATGGCGGCGGCAGTAACCCGCAGAACCAGATCGCCAGCCCCTGTCTGGGGACGGGGAACTCTCTCGAGCCGCAGATCTCCCGGGCGGTGCAGTACGGCAGCCAACATTTGGCGTCTCCTCAGCTTCTTGTTGAGGACGACTGTAAGTCACGGCAACTGCGGTGTCAATGGTGGTCAGTGCCCCGCCAGTCACTGGGCCCGCTGAGTCCTACTAATGGCGGAGCGCCGGGTGATGGGATGGCGCCGCCGCTACCCACCCGGGCGCAACTTGTAGAGCGACGCCCGTAAATGCTATAATCGCTTCAAACCATAGCCACGCAGGGAAAAGTGGGTTCGCCCACTTTTCTTGTTGTAGGCGGCACACAAACAGCCGCAGATGAGCTAGCCCAACGTTCGGATTAGAGAGTTCGACCCTAAGCCGCAGCAATTGACGGGAGGTCGGTGAAGCGATGAAGAGTGATTTTGTTACCGCCATCAACCAATTGTGCAGCGAGAAAGGCGTCTCGCGCGATATCGTCTACGAAGCGATTGAGACCGCCCTGCTTTCAGCCTACAAGCGCAACTTTGCCGGTCCGGGCAGTCAGCAGGTGGAGGTGAAGCTCGATCGGCAAAGTGGCGTTGCCAAGGTCTACATAGAGAAGGAAGTAGCGCTCGAGGTCATGGACAAAAACACAGAGGTGACCTTGGAGCAGGCCCGCGAAAACGATCCCAACGCCAACCTCGGTGACCTTGTCATGGTGGAGACAACACCCGATAACTTTGGTCGGATCGCCGCTCAAACCGCCAAACAGGTGGTGTTACAGCGACTGCGCGAGGCTGAACGTGACATGGTCTTCGACGAGTTCGCGGACCGTGAAGGCGATATTGTCAACGGCAGCGTCCATCGCATCGACTCCAAAGGCGTGATCCTCGATATGGGGAAAGCCGAAGCGATCATGCCGTACTCGGAGCAGGTGCAGAGCGAACGATACTACCTCGGCCAGAGGCTCAAGGTATACGTCGTTGAAGTCAGCCGCAGTCATCGGGGCCCTGAGATTCTCGTTTCGCGCACCCACCGCTATCTCCTCAAGCGCCTGTTCGAGCTGGAAGTGCCGGAGGTCTTCAACGGCATCGTTGAGATCAAGTCGATTGCGCGTGAACCCGGTTCCCGCTCGAAGGTAGCGGTGCACGCCCGCCAGGAAGGGGTTGACCCGGTTGGCGCGTGCGTGGGTATGCGGGGCGTGCGCATTCAGAGCATTGTCAATGAGCTGAACGGTGAGAAAATCGACGTTGTGCAGTGGCACGCCGAACCGCGCGTCTACATCGCCAACGCGCTCAGTCCAGCGCAAGTGGTGAGCGTGGAGATCGACGAAACTGAGAAATCGGCCTCGGTCATCGTACCGGAGCGCCAGCTCTCGCTGGCCATTGGCAAGGAAGGACAGAACGCGCGCCTCGCGGCTAAGCTGACCGGTTGGCGCATCGACATCCGGGCTGAGCACACGGAGCTGGACGATGAGCAACCAGCCTCAAACTGACGAAACAGGGCACTCGAGCATCGCTGAGGTTGCGAACGGCAGACCAGCCCGTAAGCGGGCCGGCAAGCGGACAAAGCAGCCGCTGCGTCCCAAGCGCCTGCCAATACGCACCTGCGTCGCTTGCCGCGAGGCGAAGACGAAGCGCGAACTGACACGGGTGGTGCGCACCCCTGACGGAGAGGTGCGGATAGATCTGACCGGTAAGATGAACGGGCGCGGTTGTTATCTCTGCCAGAATCGCGTTTGCTGGCAGAATGCGATTCAGAGACGAGTGCTGGAGCATGCACTCAAGGTGCCGTTGGACGAGGTGGCGAAGCAGGCGGTTGCCGCTTTTGCCGCCAAGTTACCATAGGTGGCAATCAAACTGGCTGGCTGGGCTAGCCTGCACCGCAAGGTGAACTCGGGAGGGGCTATTGATCGTTTGTTCCGAGAAGCAGGAGGATGTTAAATGAGAAAATACACTCCACGGCGTGGCGGTGGTGGTCCCAATCGCGGCAGAGGTAACCGCAGTCGGGCTAATGCTGACCGCAACTCGGAACCAGTAGTTCCCAGCACCCAGACTACTGAGCGCAAGCGTGCTGAGATACCAGCCAATATCACGGTCAAGGACTTGGCCACTACGCTTGATTTGAGCCCTATGGTGATCATCCGCGAGCTCCTCCAGAATGGCGTGATGTCTACCATCAATCAGTCCATAGACTTCGATACGGCCAGCCTGGTGGCCGGCGAGCTGGGCTTTGATTTGGAGCGCTCGTCGGTAGAGGCTCCCGCGGTCGACGAAAGCAAGGCCGTCATCACTCCCGAGGAGCTGGCAGCGATGGTCGAAAGGCCACCGATCGTCACCATCATGGGACATGTTGACCACGGCAAGACCAGCCTGCTGGACGCTATCCGTGAGACAAAAGTGACGGAGTCCGAGCAGGGTGGCATCACCCAGCACATCGGCGCCTACCAGGTGGATAAGGACGGTAAGAAGATCACTTTCCTGGATACGCCGGGGCATGCGGCCTTCACCGCCATGCGGGCGCGTGGAGCCGAGGCCACCGACGTTGCGATCGTTGTGGTCGCAGCCGACGATGGTGTGATGCCGCAGACTCTGGAGGCGATCAATCACGCCCGTTCTGCTCGCGTGCCTCTGATCATCGCCATCAACAAGATCGATAGGCCAGATGCAAACCCCGACCGGGTCAAGCAGCAGCTGTCCGACGCTGGTGTGCTGGTGGAAGAGTGGGGTGGCGATACCGTGAGCGTGCCAGTTTCCGCCAAGAAGCGGGAAGGAATCGATCAGCTGCTCGAAATGATCCTGCTGGTGGCCGAAATGGCCGAACTGAAAGCGAACCCCAAGCGCATTGCGGACGGCGTGGTAATTGAGGCGAAGCTGGACAAGGCGCGCGGCCCGCTGGCGACGGTGTTGGTCAAGAATGGCACGCTGAGAACCGGTGACTACCTGGTGGTTGGCGGCTCCTATGGCCGCGTGCGTGCGATGTTCAACGATCGGGGCAAGACGGTCAAACGGGCGGAGCCTTCCACCCCGGTGGAGATCCTGGGCATCGTCAACGTCCCCGAGGCGGGTGACAGTGTGCAGGTAGTGACCGACGAGAAGACGGCGCGAGCCAGAGCGCACGATGAGACGCTGCGCCGTCAGGCGCTAGGCACTCAGCTGCAGCAGAACGTATCGCTCGAGCAGCTGTTCAGTAAGATCGAGGAGGGTCAGGCTAAGGACCTTAACCTCATCCTTAAAACTGATGTGCAGGGCTCCATCGATCCACTGCACGCCTCGCTTGAGAGGTTGAGTACCGACGAGGTACATGTGCACATTATCCACGAGGGCATCGGCAATGTTACCGAAAACGACATCCTTCTGGCCGTGGCCGGTAAGGCCGTTATTATCGGCTTCAACGTCAACGTTGAGGCGGGTGCGGCCAAGCGAGCTGAGACGGACGGGGTGGATGTGCGTCTTTACAGCGTCATCTACAACGTGATTGAAGAGGTGCAAAACGCCATCACAGGCATGCTGGAACCGGTTTACGAAGACGTGCTTGAGGGTAGGGCCGAGGTGCGCCAGGTCTTCCGCGTCAGCAGGATGGACGCCATTGCTGGCTGCTATGTGCTGGAGGGCAAAGTCGCCCGCAGTGCCACCGCGCGCATTATTCGTGGACGGGAGGAAGTGCACCGCGCGAAACTGAGCGGTCTGCGTCGCTTCAAGGACGACGTGCGTGAGGTTGTGGCTGGCTTCGAATGCGGCATCAGCGTGGACGGTTTCACCTCATTTGAGGTGGGCGACCTGATCGAGGCATACACGCGTGAACGGGTGAATTAGACGTAACACGATGCCTAGGGAGTCCAACAGACGGGTGGAGCGTCTCAACGAGCTGCTGCGTATCGAACTCAGCGAGCTGGTTCGCAGCGAGCTGCGCGATCCACGTTTGGGCGACATGGTCACCATCACCCGGGTGGAGACATCCGCCGACATGAGCACCGCGAGGGTCTACGTCAGCGTCTTTGCAGACGCAGAGAGGCAACAGGAGGCGTTGAAGGCGCTGAAGAGCGCTGCCGGCTATCTGCGCAAGTTGCTGTTTCCTCTCCTGCAGTTGAGACGCATCCCCCATCTGCTGTTCATCTTCGACCCATCCCTTCAGGAGGGCGATCGTATTCTGCAGCTGATCCGCGCCACTAAGACGGAGCTGAACGCATCCGTCGGGCAACCCGCAGCCAACGATGAAAGCGAACGTGAACTGCCGTGAACCAGATCGACCAGGTCTGCGAAGGCAGCGAGGAGTTTCACCTGGCGGTCGAAGCACTGCGCCGTGCCGGGAATGTGGCGGTGGTTGGCCACATCAACCCCGATGGTGATACACTGGGCTCCACCCTTGCCCTTGTGCACGCACTTAACCGGAATGGCAAACACGCCGTTGCGTATTGCGACGACGTGTTACCGAGCAATCTGTCCTTCCTGCCTGGATATGACGACATCAAATCCGCCATAGTCTTCGACGTCAAGTACGACACCATCATCACCGTGGACGCCAGCGACACGCTCCGTCTTGGCGACGTACTGAGGAAGAACCGGGAGCAGTTTGAGGCAGCGGTGCTGGTCAACATTGATCATCATGCAACCAGCGCCTGTCATGGCCAGATAAACGTGGTGGATCGTTCGGCTGCCGCCTCGGGTGAGATTGTGGCCAGCATATTGGACGTGCTGGGCTGGCCGCTCGACTTGGACTCCGCTACCTGCCTGATGGCGGCGCTGATCACCGATACGCGGGTCTTCCGCACAGCTAACACAACACCGAGAACCCTGGCACTGGCGGCCCGTCTGCTGCAGATTGGCGCGCCACTGAACATGATGACAGAATTCATCTACCGTAACCGTGCACTCTCCACCTTGAAGCTGTGGGGAGCGGCGTTGCAGGACTTGCGAATTGAGGGTGGCATTGCCTGGACCTGCATCAGTGAAGAGATGCAGCAGGCGGCGGGGGCACAGCCACACGAGGGTGACGGCGTGATCGATCTGATATCGTCCCTCTCGGCGGTCACGGCGGTTGTCCTTTTTCGTGCTATCGGCAATGAAACCAAAGTCAGTATGCGTTCAACCGGTACACTGGATGTGTCTAAGGTAGCTGCCGCGTTCGCCGGTGGTGGCCACCCTCGCGCCGCCGGTTGCACGCTATCAGAGCCTGTCGACAAGGCAGTTCCCCGCGTGCTGGAGCAGCTGCAACTTGCTGCGCGAGAAGCCGGAATGCGGTGAACCTCATCTTCAATGTTCGCAAACCTAGTGGTCCCAGCTCGCACGACGTCGTTGCCATGGTCCGTCGCTGGTCTCGAGTGCGACGGGTGGGCCACGCTGGCACGCTCGATCCGCTGGCCAGTGGTGTACTGATCGTCTGTACCGGCAACGCTACCCGGGTCATTGAATACATGACGGATCACGACAAAGAGTATCTAGCTCGCATCGAGTTCGGCCGGGCAACGGCTAGCTACGATGCTGAGGGCACAACCGTCCGCGAGTGTGACACAACCGCCGTTGAGGAGGCCGATTTGGAATTGGCGTTCAAGCGTTTCCTCGGCCCCATCGAACAGGCGCCACCCGCGTTTTCCGCGATCAAGGTGGCCGGCAAACCGGCTTACCTGCAGGCGCGAAAGGGCAAAGACCTGCATTTGGAAAAACGACCAGTGACTATTCATGCGTTGCAGTTAATTGGCTGGAAGAACCCGGTGGCTGACATCTACGTCCGGTGCAGCAAGGGCACCTACGTTCGCTCGCTCGCCAACGACCTCGGTGACACGGTTTGCGGCGCTGGGTATCTCAAACGGCTGGTGCGACTCTCCAGTGGCCCCTTCTCCCTGGCAGACTCGGTAGAACTTGATCAGCTGGAGCTGGGCTTTGCGGGCGGTTACGCTGATCAGTTCGGTTACCAGGCTGACGAGGCTCTGACCTCCATGCCTGCGCTTATTCTGGATTCCCAGCGCGTGAACGAGCTTCGTTTTGGTAGAGCGATAGTTAGTAAGAGCGCCGGACTGGCAGCCAGAGCCCGTGCCTTTGACAATGACGGGCAGCTCATCGCTGTTTGCGAGCGAGAAGAGTCATCCGCGCTGTGGCGGCCTCGCAAGGTGTTTGCGGCATGAGTGGTGTAATCCAGTTTTCACCGGATGTCGCGCGCAACTCTATGGGCATTGTAGCGACGATTGGCTACTTCGACGGGGTTCACTTGGGCCACCGCTTTCTGATCGAGAGTGCCGTCTGTCGGGCGCGCCATCTTGGTACTCGCTGTATCGCCATTTCATTCTACCCGCACCCGCGCCAGATCGTCGACCCAGAGGGCGCTCCTCAACTGATCACCACCGTTGTCGAGAAGCAGCGCCTCGTACTTGGCCTCGGGGTAGACGAGATGGTAACGATTACCTTCTCAAGGCAGCTTGCCGGCATGGAGCCACATGCTTTTCTGAGCGACCTGCATAACCAGC
>CAZMKF010000001.1:87769-103908 GCA_964566935.1 uncultured Dehalococcoidales bacterium
TGGGCATGACTTTGGTCTCGGTCGCGGACGCTCGGCGGGACCGGAAGAAATTGCGACTATTGGTGCGCAGCTTGGCTTCAGAGCGCAAGAGGTAGAGACGCTCTACGTGGATGGGCGACCCATCAGCAGCACCAGGATCAGGCGCGGGCTGGCAGAGGGCAACCTGCAGGTGGTGGAGCGAATGCTGGGTCGCCCGTATTCGCTGACCGGAGTGGTTCAGCGCGGCTACGGTCGAGGTCGCAAGCTTGCAACCCCGACTGCCAACTTGGTTCTGCCACCGGAGAAGGTCATGCCGCGTACGGGCGTTTACGTGATGGATGTTTCACTACGCGGCGTGAGGCATCCAGCAGCGGGCAGCCTGGGAGTGCATCCAACTTTCGGCCTGGCTGAGCCTAATCTTGAAGTGCACCTGCTGGACTTCTCAGACGACATCTACGGTCTGGAAGTGGAAGCGCGTTTTCTCGAATTCCTGCGCGATGAGAGGGCGTTCGCCAGTGAGGTGGAGCTGCGTCAGCAGATCGGCGCCGATATCGACGCCGCGAGGCGCTACTTTCAGCAGCGGGCGCGCAAATAGAAGCGGCGGCACGATTGGCGAGCCGCCGCAGTAGGAGCCAGGCTTACTTGCCGGCTTTCTCCTTGTCCTTCTTGGCTTCAGCCACAACCTGAGCCAGCATGTGGGCAGGCACCTCCTCGTAGTGGGAGAACTCCAGCGTGTAGGTGCCACGGCCCTGGGTGATGGAGCGCAGTTCAGTGGCGTAGGTGCGCAGCTCCGCCAGCGGTCCCTGCGCCTTGATCTCGCTGGTACCGTCGGTAGTGTCCATGCCCAAAACGCGGCACCGCTTCGAGTTCAGGTCACTGATCACGTCACCCATGTTGGCCTCCGGTACTGTGACAGTGATGTTCTCGATGGGCTCTAACAGGACTGGGCTCGCCTGTTCCACGCCCTTCTTGAAGGCCTGGCTCGCCGCGATTTTGAACGCCATCTCCGAGGAGTCAACCGGATGATATGACCCGTCATAGAGTACGACACGCATATCCACCACCGGGAAGCCGGCCAGCACGCCATCGGACAGAGTCTCACGCACGCCCTTTTCAACAGCAGGGATGAAGTTACGCGGCACCACACCGCCAACTACCCTATCAGCAAACTCGAAGCCGGCGCCGCGTGGCAGCGGCTCCAGCTCGATCAGTACGTGACCGTACTGACCGTGACCACCTGTTTGCTTCTTGTGCTTGAATTCCGACTTAGCCGGGATCTGAATCGTCTCGCGATACGGTACCTTGGGAACGCTAGTCTCCACATCCACACCGAACTTGCGGCGCATGCGCTCCATGGTCACATCGATGTGTGACTCTCCCATACCGGTAAGCACCATTTCGCCAGTTTCAGCGTCCTTGCGAATGCTGACGGTGGGGTCTTCCTCTGCCAGGCGGGTGAGCGCCGAGCCCAGCTTATCGAGGTCCGCTTTGGTCTTGGGTTCAATGGCCACCGCGAAGGGTGGATGGGGGAAAGTCAGTCCCGGCAACACCATCGGCGCCTCACGCGTGCTGAGGCTATCGCCTGAGGTGGTGTCCTGCAGTTTAGCGACTGCCCCGATATCACCGGCCGGGATGGCATCTACCGGTTCCTGGGTCTTGCCCCTGATCATGAACAGCTGGCCCAACCGTTCTTCCTTGCCCTTGCCGGCATTGAACACCTGCGAATTGCTGCGCATCACACCGCTGTAAACGCGCAGGTAGGTCAACTTGCCAACGTAGGGGTCGGCCGTGGTCTTGAACACAAAGGCGAGCAGTGGCTCGTCTTCGGAGGCGGTTACCTGTATCTCAGCGCCATCACGCATCGCGATTGTTGCCTCGCGGTCCGCCGGAGATGGCAAGTAGTGGGTAATCGCACTAAGGGTGCTGCTAACCCCCACGCCGAGTTGTGCGGCGTTGCAGACCACGGGCACGATCTGACCACTGCGCACGCCCTTGTCGAGAGCGGCACGAAGCTCTTCCAGTTCGAGCGGCTCGCTTTCCAGATACTTCAGGATTAGATCGTCGTCAGTTTCGGCGATCTGCTCAATCAGCTGCTCCCGCCGGGTGGCCACCTCAGCCTGAAGGTTGGCGGGCACCTCACCTTCCTTACCGTCTGGCCCTCGGTAGGCCTTCCCAGCCAGCAGATCCACTACACCTTCGAACGCGTCTTGTGAGCCTATGGCGAGCTGCAGTGGAACCACTCTATTGCCGAAGCGATCCCGCAGCTGGTCCAGGGTACGACTAAAGCTGGCGTTCTCGCGATCCATCTTGCTGATTACGATCAGGCGCGGCAATTCAAACTCGTTGGCGTAGCGCCACATCAACTCGGTGCCAACCTCAACGCCGGAGACGGCATCTACCACGATGATTGCGCTATCAACAACCCTGATGGCCTCACGCACCTCTCCCACGAAGTCCGCATAGCCAGGTGTATCGAGCAGGTTGATCTTGCAGTCCGACCATTCAATAGGCAAAACGGATAGCTGCACTGAGATGCGGCGTTTGGTCTCTTCCGGGTCGTAGTCAGAAACGGTCGAGCCCTCCTCAACGCGACCCATGCGGTTGATGGCGCCTGACTGCAGAAGCATCGCCTCCGCCAAAGTGGTCTTGCCTGCACCACCGTGAGAAAACAGACCGACGTTGCGCACCTTATCTGTGGCGTACTGCTTCATCACTCCTCCTCAAATATGACAGTGCCGCTTGTTGTCTTTCAAACAGCGGCAAACGCTCAGCCAGCCCATTATATCAGAACGGTCGGTACTGATTCGCCGCCCACTAGACGTAAGGGTTGTCGGTGCGCTCTTCACCGATAGTCGTGCTGGGGCCATGCCCCGGATATACGATCGTCTCCTCCGGCAGGGTGAAAAGCCGTTCCCGGATGCTGCGCTCCAGAGTAAGCTGGTTGCCGCCAGGAAGGTCAGTGCGACCTACTCCCCTGTGGAACAAAGTGTCGCCGGTGAAAACCAGGCCGTTACCGTACAGAGAAACACCACCTGGCGTGTGCCCTGGCGTGTGAATGACCTGCAGTGAGCAGTCACCGAACTCCAGTTTCTGTCCGTCTTCCAGATAACGATCGGCTGGCTCGAACTTTCCGTCCGAGCCCATCCAACGCGCCATCATGGCATCCGGGCTACGCAGGTACTGTTCATCGTCGGGGTGGATCAGCAATGGCACGCCCAACGCCTTGCGCACCGCATCGTTGGCAGTGACGTGGTCGATGTGGCCATGCGTATCAATTACACTACGGACTTTGAGGCCGAGCCCATCGATCTCGGACAATATTTTCTGCGCATCAGCGGCGGGATCGATCACCACCGCCTCCATCGTTCTCTGGCAGTAGGCCAGGTAACAGTTCGTCTGTATCGGTCCCAGGACGAGTGTCTGGACTTGCATCTCATGCCCCCATTGCTTGACGGTAAACGCCTACGCCGGCGTCTGACCGAAAGTAATCGTTCATAACCAGCCGCGTTCGATCATCGTCTCCGCGATCTGAATCGTGTTCAAAGCGGCGCCTTTGCGAATGTTGTCTGCCACTATCCACATCTGCAGGCAGTTCTGGCGTGACTCGTCGATCCGCAGGCGGCCCACGAATACTTCATCCCTACCCGCAGCCGCAGGCGTAGGGTACTCATGCTTCGCGGGCTGGTCTATTACTATCACGCCTGGCGCCTGGCACAGGACATGCCTGGCCTCAGCCACACTCATTTGCCGCGAGAACTCAACATTTACCGATTCAGAGTGGCCCACGAACACCGGTACCCTTACACAGGTGGCGCACACCTGCAGAGTGGGAGCGTGCATTATCTTGCGAGTTTCGTTAACCATCTTCATCTCTTCCTTCGTGAAGCCGTTATCGAGGAAGAGGTCTATTTCCGGCAGCATGTTGAAAGCGATCTGGTGCGGATAAACTGCTGGCTCCACCCGCTCCCCGTCCAACAAAGCACGAGTCTGCTGCTCCAGCTCCTCCAGCGCAGGGGTACCGGTACCGGAGACTGACTGGTAGGTATCGACGACCACACGCTTGATCTCGTTTGCACAGTGCAGAGGGTGCAGCGCTACAACCATCTGTATGGTAGAGCAGTTTGGGTTGGCGATGATGCCCTGATGCTGCTGGCAATCCTCCGGGTTGACCTCGGGCACAACCAGAGGAACTTGCGGGTCCATCCGCCAGGCGGAGCTATTGTCGATTACAACAGCGCCAGCCGCGGCCGCTGCGGGGGCAAAACGCCTGCTGACCTCAGCGCCGCTGGAGAATAGGGCGATGTCGATCCCTTCGAAGGAATCCTCCGCCGTCTCTTCTACCTCAATGTCCCGTCCGCGGAATTGTAGCGTCTTGCCCGCTGAGCGCTCGGATGCCAGCAGTCGTAGCTGCCCAACGGGGAATGCGCGTTGTTCGAGAATCTTGATGAACTCGCCACCCACCAGGCCTGTGGCCCCCACGATGGCGACACGATACTCTTTCATTCAATCAGCCTCACAAAAACTGCAGGTGCCTGCTCTGCGGCAGGCTCGGGGTTCAGCGCCGCCAGCCGTATAGCTCGGCCAGCAATTCATTCAGTACCGACGCCACGTAGCGTATGCTGGACACGGCTAGCTCGTACTCCATTCGCACCGGCCCCAGCACAGCAAGGGCGCCGCCGGCCTCTCGTTCGTCGCCGTAGCTGCCCACCACAATACTGCACTGCGGCAACGGAAACATGGGGTTACTCTCGCTGCCGATAATGACCTGTGGCTCGTCATCATGGCGCGTACCAGCCATCAGCGCCGAGAGTTTGCTTCGCTCGTCTATCAAGTCGAGCACACCCCACACCCGCTCAGGTTTCTCGAACTCGGGCTGGGAGAGCATCAAGCGAAGTCCATCGTACCGCCAGTCGTAATAGCGTTGGTTGTCCACCTGCTCCATGATCCTGAACAGCGCGTCCTGCACTTGCGAGTGCAAATCCAGCATCGTACTGGTCGGCAACTCTACCTGCTTCGAAGAGAGTCCCGCGTAGCGCATGTTCAATTGCTCTGCGATGCGCCCCGCTTCTACTTGCGTCACCGGCTGCGAAAGAGGCAGGAACTGCTGACGCATCGAGCCATCAGCGAAAACGACGACGAGCAAGGCAAGGCTGTCGTTAACGCAGACGATCTGTAATTGCCTCAGCCTGACCTCTGCGGCACGAGGAGTCGTCACCAGGGCAGTGTTGCCGGTTGCGGAAGCAAGCTCTCCTGCTGCCATCTCAACCCAGAACTCAGGCGCGCTGTCCGCCACATTAAAGTGGCTACGAATAGCTACCTGCAACGTGGGTGACAGGTCTCGCTCCTCCAACATTGTTTCAACGAAATAGCGATAACCTTGTTCGGTCGGCAGTCTTCCGGCCGAGGTGTGGGGGTGATAGAGATAGCCCATCTCCTCCAGCTCGGCCATTTCGTTTCGGATGGTGGCGGAGCTCACCGGCGTCTCCAGCTTACGAGAGATGGCTTCAGAGCTCACCGGTTGCGCAGAGCCTACGTGCTCCGTGATGAGGACGCGTAGAATGGAACGCTGGCGATCGCTGAGTTTATGTAACACGCTAGAATTGTAGCCTATCCACCTTGCCCGGGATGACCTTCCCGGGGAAACCCTACTCGCCTGGCGGGGCGCTGGCCCGCAGTTGGGCGCCCACGCGCAACAACAAAAGCAGAGGATTATCCTGCAACACCTGAGGCAGCTGTTCTTCGGCAAAGCCGCAGCCAAGCGCCACGGCGCGAGCGAACTCCTCACTCAGTAGGTCTTCGGGGTCGTGGGTGTCCGAGTTAACCAGGAATTTCGCGCCATACCGCGAGCCCATTAGCCTGACGTGTCCGTTAGTCAGGGAGTGCCCCTTGCGGCCGCTGATCTCAAGGAAGACCCTACTCGCTGCCGCTGCTTCCGCCGTCGCATCGTCGATGAGTCCCGGGTGGGCGAGGATGTCGACATGCGGTGAACGCACAGCTGCCATATTAGTCCCTGGCTCCACCGGCTCAGTCACCGTTTCGCCGTGCACCACCACCACGGAGGCGCCCAACTCACGGGCCTCCTGGGCAATGTCATTGATAGCGGCCGCCGGTACGTGGGTGATTTCCACCCCCGGCAGCGCCAGGATGTTCCAGTGCTTGTTGACCAGCTCGCATTCCCGCTTGACCTGCGCCAAAACCGAGGCGCAGTTACCGATGCCAACATGGTCAGCCATCGCCACGGCGCCGTAGCCATTGACAGAGGCGCGGCGCACCAGCTCTACCGGCGAAAGGCTGCCGTCGCTGAGAAATGTATGACAGTGAAAGTCAAATAGCATGCGACGAAGATACCACCACAGCGAGCTATTGGCAATTGCCAACTCTAGTCGAGTTTGAGCACAAGGCGCTCCCATTTGACGGCAACTGCTGCGGCATGGTTGCCATGTACCCGCAACCAGTCTAACCACGCAACATCCGCTCCAGATTATTGACAATCATTTGCTGCCTGAATTACTATTGCTGCAGCTCACGATTGGTCGCCAACCGTGTGCGACTTTTTGCGTATGCTAATAAACGAGTTCGTCGCTCTTGGTAAGGAGAGAAATCAAGTGGGAAAAATTAGGGTAGCCATCATCGGTGTGGGCAACTGCGCTTCCTCATTCGTACAGGGGGTGCAGTACTACCGTAAAGCCAAGGAAGGCGCCGATATACCGGGTTTGATGCATGTCAATCTGGGCGGTTACCACATCAGTGACATAGAGTTCAGTGCGGCTATAGATATCGACTCCACTAAGGTTGGCAAGGACTTGTCGGAGGCGATCTTCTGCGGGCCGAACAACACGATCAAGTTCTGCGACGTGCCAAACCTCAATGTTCCTGTCGTCCGTGGCATGACCCATGACGGCCTGGGCTTCTACCTCTCGCAGTTGATTGAGAAGGCTCCCGGCAAGACGGACGACATTGTTAGAGTCCTCAAGGAGAGCAAGACCGACGTGGTGGTCTCTTACCTGCCAGTGGGCAGTGAGGCGGCGACTAAGTGGTACGTAGAGCAAATCCTCACCGCTGGTTGTGGCATGGTCAACTGCATCCCGGTCTTCATTGCCCGTGAGCCTTACTGGCAGGAGCGCTTCCGCGAGCGCGGTCTGCCGATCATCGGCGACGACATCAAGTCGCAGGTCGGCGCGACCATCACGCACCGCGTGCTGGCCCGTCTTTTCCGCGACCGCGGTGTCCGCCTCGATCGCACCTATCAACTGAACTTCGGTGGCAATACCGACTTCTATAACATGCTGGAGCGCTCCCGACTGGAGTCCAAGAAGATCTCCAAGACGAACTCGGTCACCTCGCAGATCGAGTACGACCTGGGTACCGAGAACGTCCACGTCGGTCCGTCGGACCATGTGCCGTGGCTGACCGATCGCAAGTGGTGCTACATCCGCCTTGAAGGTACCACCTTCGGTGATGTGCCACTGAACATGGAAGTCAAACTCGAGGTTTGGGATTCGCCAAACTCCGCCGGTGTTGTGATCGATGCGGTGCGTTGCATCAAGCTGGCGTTAGATCGCGGCATCGCTGGCGCGCTGGAGGCTCCGTCTTCCTACTTCATGAAGTCGCCTCCCAAGCAGTTCACTGATAACGAGGCGCGTCAGATGGTGGAAGAGTTCATCGTAGGTTGTGATTGCGGCGACAAACCGCAGATCGAACAGGCGCCAGCCGAAGCAGAGAACGCGAACTAGGTACACAGGAGGGTAACCATCACGGCGGCTACCTGCGCTTCAAACGTCCAACGGCGTGCCAAGGCGCACAAGGGGAAACGTTTGACGCGGGTGCTTGCCCTGTGGCGCACTTTCTACCGTCTCCAGCTATCCTATCGTTTGATGATCATGGGCAGCGCCCTTGCCTCGGTGCTGCCCCTTTCTGTCAACTATGCCGTAGCCGATGTGGTGGGTGACATCATGTTCCTCCTCCTGCCGATCAAACGGCGGGCCACGATCGGCAACTTCCGCGTTGTCCTCGGGCCGAACGCCAGCCGTCTCAGGATTTGGAGGTGTGCCCGCCGCTCCTTCCGCAATTACATGCGTTACGGCGCCGATTTCATGCGTTTCGCCAGCCTGGACGATGATGAGGTTCAAGCCTACGTGGAATACGAAGGCAAAGAGCTGCTGGAGGAGCAGCTCGCTCACGGTAAGGGGGTTCTGATGGTGGGTATGCATTTCGGCTATTTCGACTGGGCCGGCGCCCACCTGGCGCTTGAGGGCTACCCGGTGAGTGCTGTGGCCGATACCCTCAAACCGCCCAAGCTGAACGATCTCATACAGGAACAGCGGGAAGACCGCGGTATCACTGTCATTCCAGTAGAGAAAGCAGGCCGTGGAGTGTTGGGTGCTCTGCGCCGGGGGGACGTGCTGGGATTGCTGATCGATCGTCCCGTTCCTGGCAAGGGTGTTATGGTGGAATTCATGGGTCGGCCGATTGAGATACCAGCCGGCGCCGCCACTCTATCCTTGCGCACGGGAGCCCCCATCATGCCCGCCTACATGGTGCGCATCGGACTGAACAAGTTCCGCGGCGCCATTCTGCCGGCGGTGCAATACCAGCCCAGCGGCGATCATCGTACCGACGTGCAGCGTCTCACTCAGGGCACGATGCGCGCCCTGGAGCCGAGTGTGCATTCTTACCCCGAGCAATGGTACATGTTCCGCCGCATGTGGCACAAACAAACTGCCTTCGAGCAAACGGACTGAGCCATTGCGCAGTTACTGGCTGTTTCGCCTTGGTTCCTTTCTGGCCGGTCTGGTACCACTGAACCTCGGTTACCGATGGTGCGAGTGGGCGGCGGCAGTCGGTTGGCTGTTAGCCCGGCCACAACGCCGCCACGCCCTGCGCAATCTGCGGCAGGTCTTTGGCACAAGCAGGACGCCTCCCCAGCTGAGAGGTATTGGACGAGGTATGCTCGCTACGGCATACAAGAACTACTTCGAACTCCTGCGCTTGCCACACGTACCTACGTCCAACATAATTGAGCGTGTCCGCATGCATGGGATAGATAACCTTGATCAGGCTCAAGCGGAAGGCAGGGGCGTGGTCATGGTGAGCGCCCACTTGGGCAGCTTCGAATCGAGTGTGCAAGTATTGGGAGCTCTCGGTTACGATATTACTATCCCTGTGGAGCCAATAAGGCCGCAGCGCCTGTTCGATCTGATTAACTCGATGCGTTCGTCACATGGCATCCGCATTGTGGAAGCGGAACGTGGTACTATGCGCACACTCGTACGAACGTTGGCTTCCGGTAACATCGCCGGATTCCCCCTGGACCGTGACGTGCTCGGCACCGGCAGGGAGTTTGAGTTTTTTGGCAGGCCGGCGCCCTTGCAGCCTGCAGCGGCCACGCTGGCGCGTTACGCTCGTTGCAGGGTTGTGCCCGCCTTTGCCATCCGGCGCCCGGATAACCGTACGGACCTGTACATCGAAGAAGGCATCGAGATGGTGCGCACGGCGGACGCGGAGGCCGACCTGTTACTTAACATGAGGAGAATCATGAGCGTTTTTGAACGCTACATCGAGGAATACCCGGACCAATGGGTCGCCCTGGTGCCCGTTTGGCAGCAGAGGGTCCATGCGTAGGATCGCACCAGCCAGTCGACCGCCCGGCCAGCTTGGCCGCGCCGACATTCACATCCACAGTGCCGCTGGTGACGGCGTCAATACGATCCGCGAGATCCTGGACTTTGTTGAAGAGAAGACGGACCTGGACGTCATTGCCATTACCGATCACGACGAGATCTCCGGCGCGCTAGAGGCGAAGGCGCTGGTGGAGCAAGGGGGCTACAGCTTCGAGGTGATCACTGGGAGTGAGATCTCAACCCGGCAGGGGCACGTGCTGGCGCTCTTCATCGATCAGCGGTTGCCGATGCTGCACTCAGTCGATGAAACAGTAGCCGAGGTGCTGGCGTTGGGCGGCATCTGCGTGGTGCCTCATCCGATGAGCTGGCTGGCGCCGAGCGTGGGTGAACGCAGCCTGCGCCGGCTCTGCAACCGTGAAGCCACTGCAGCCGGCCTGTGTGGGCTGGAACTCTTCAACCCTACCGTGGCTGGCCGCGTCACCTCAGAACACGCGGCGGAGCTCAACGAGAATTGCCTGCATCTATCGGCCACTGGGGGCAGCGACTCTCATCATCGAGACCTTATTGGTACCGGCGTCACCCTTTTTCCTGGCCACACGGCTGAGCACCTCAGACATGCCTTGATAAACCGGCTGACCACATGCGAAGGGCGGCAGTGGAGCGGCTCCGATCACCTGCACGGCGTGGCGGACCAGCAGTTGCGAGCTATGGTTATTCATCCCTATAGAAAAGTGATGAGATCACTCAGCTTAAGGTCGAAACAATGAAGATTGCGCTCGTCTCTCCGTACGACTACCCATATCCCGGTGGAGTGACTGAACACATCGTCCACTTGGAATCGCAGTTTACCAGCCGCGGACATCACGTCAGTATCTTGGCGCCCTCTTCTACCAAAGAGAGAGATGCAACGCCGGAAAACGTCTACAAGATCGGCTCCGTCGTCTCCGTTCCGGCCAACGGTTCCATGGCCCGCATCTCCCTGTCGTTGCGGCTCTCCGGCAAAGTGAAACGCATTCTGGAGGAGCAGAGCTTCGACGTAGTGCATCTGCACGAGCCGCTGGCCCCCGCTTTACCTTTAACCGTGCTCTGGCATTCACAAGCGGTCAACATCGGTACATTCCATCGTTACGGTGGTACCGACCTAATGTATTACTACGGCCGCCCGATCCTGAGGCGCTGGTTCAATCGTCTGGATGGCCGTATCGCCGTTTCTGAGCCGGCCAGGCGGTTTGTCTCGCGCAACTTTAAGGCGAAGTACATCATCATCCCGAATGGCATCGATATCGGTGCCTATGGCAGCCACTTGAAACCGTTTCCCGAGTTCACCGACGACAAGCTCAACATCCTGTTCGTCGGTCGTTTGGAGAAGCGGAAAGGCTACAGTTACCTGCTGCGTGCCTTTCTGCGCGCCAAGGAGCAGTTTCCCAACATACGCTTGATTGCGGTGGGACCCTTCAACGACAGTGCCAAACTCCGTTTCGAGATGTTCGCCAAATCGCACAGTCTATTCGACACCCACCTCGTGGGTTTTGTCAGTAAAGAGGATCTGGCTCGCTATTACCGCACTTGCGACATCTTCTGCGCGCCGTCAACTGGTGGTGAGAGTTTCGGCATCATCCTCCTGGAGGCGATGGCCTCAGGTAAACCGATCGTCGCGTCAGACATTGACGGCTACCGCCAGGTGATCGAGCATGGTAAAGAGGGTTTGCTCGTGCCGCCCAAGGACGACAAGGCGCTTGCCGAGGCGTTGCTGACCTTGTTGAAAGACGCGCAGATGCGCAAGCGTATGGGCGCTACTGGCCTGGCAACGGTGCAGCAGTACTCGTGGGACAGCATCGCCACACGTATACTCGACTATTACCGCGCCGTTCTACACGCGTGCGGGCGGCCAGTAGTGGAGTAGTGACGAGGCGCAATAGATGCTGAGCCAAACCGCAAAAACCCTGGCAAGGAATCTGGCTGCCCCAATTGCCCGACTGTTGTTGAGGCTCGGCGTCACCCCCAACCAACTGACGGTCTTTGGTTTTCTTCTGAACCTGTTGGTGGCGGCGGTGCTTGCCACCGGTAATCTGCTGGCCGGTGGCCTGCTGCTACTGATTGCCGGTGCTTTCGACACGCTGGATGGTTCGGTGGCCCGCTTGGGCGGTAAGGCATCGGTATTTGGCGGTTTCCTGGACTCGACCCTGGATCGCTACTCAGAAGCAGCAAGCCTCCTTGGCCTGCTCTACCTCTACACTGTGCAGGGGCAGCCACTGGAGAGCCTGCTGGTCTTCATCACTGCCGTTGGTTCTCTGATGGTTTCGTATACACGTGCCCGCGCGGAGGGACTCGGTCTGAGTTGTGAGGTCGGACTGCTGCAGCGACCGGAACGAATAGTGCTGCTCGCCATAGGCTTGATCACCGGCCTCGTCCTTCCGGCCCTCATTATCCTGGCGGTCATGACCAATGTGACCACCTTGCAGCGAATCCTCCACGTGAAACGGCTTACCGAGAGCGATGGCAATTCTGGAGTTGGAAGATGAGAGTACTGCTCGCTGGCAGCGCCGGACAGCTGGGGCGCTGCTTCATAGAGAATGCAGGTGAAGTGGAATTAATCGCGCCGCCAGAGGCGGAGTTCGACATCCTCGACGCGGTCAGCATTGATGCCCTCATGCGCAAGACCAAACCAGACTGCGTCATCAACGCCGCCGCGTTCACCGACGTGGATGGCTGCGAGACGCAAGAAATGACGGCTTATGAGGTCAATGCCGTCGGCCCCTCACTACTGGCCAACGCCTGTCGCGATCACGAGTGCTCGTTGGTGCACATTAGCACCAATTGCGTGTTCGATGGCGAATCCAGTCGAGCCTACTTCGAGTACGATCAGCCTAACCCGATCAGCGCCTACGGTCGCACCAAACTGGCAGGCGAGCTGGCGGTGGCGGCGGTGCTCAATGAGCACTACATTGTGCGCACCGCTTGGCTCTACAGCGAACACGGCCGCAACTTTCCGAAGACCGTCCTCCGCCTGGCTGGTGAGCGCGATTCGTTGACCATGGTTGCCGATGAGGTTAGCACCCCCACCTACGCGCCGGACCTTGCCAGGGCAGTCTTCGCACTGATCGGCAGGGCCAATTACGGCATTGTTCACTTCACTAACGAGGGGCAGTGTTCTCGCTATGAGTTCGCGCGGGAGATCCTCAGTTTGGCCGGCAAGCCTGACTTCCCGATGGCGCCCACTAATCTGGCGGACTATCAACGCCCCTCTCGTCCACCGCTGTTCTCACCGATCGCCAACATCCGCGCGGCACGGCTGGGCATCCGTCTGCGCTCCTGGCAGGATGCGCTAGCCGAGGCGATGCCTTTGTTACAGCTCTGATGCCGCGTCTCAGCGTTATCATCCCCAATTACAACGGCGCCCATCTGTTACCAGGCTGCCTGGATTCGCTGCGTGCGCAGTCGTATCGCGATTTCGAGACCGTTGTGGTTGATAACGCATCGACCGACAGTTCAGTGCAGCTGATCGCGGAACAGTATCCCGAGGTGCGTGTGCTGTCGATGGAGCGCAACCTGGTGTTCAGCGGCGCCGTCAATGCCGGCATCCGTGCCACCGCTAGTGAGCTCATCGTGCTGCTCAACAACGATACGGAGACCGATCCACGTTGGCTGCAGAGCCTCGTGGAAGCAGCCGATCGGCGACCCGAGTTCTCCTTCTTCGCAAGTAAACTGATGGTCTTTGACCAGCGAGATGTCATCCACTCCGCTGGCGATACCTACAGCCGCAGCGGCATCCCAGGCAACCGTGGCGTTTGGCAGAAGGATGCCCCGGAGTTCAGCCACGAGCAGGAGGTTTTTGGCGCTTGTGCTGGCGCTGCCCTCTATCGCCGCCAGCTTTTTCGCGAGATCGGCCTTTTCGATGAGGACCTCATCGCCTACTGTGAGGATGTGGACCTGAACTGGCGGGCGAGGTTACGCGGTCACCGCTGCCTGTTTGTGCCTGACGCCATTGTCTATCACATGATCAGCGCCACTGGTGGCGGGCCGCGCTCTTCCTACCTCTGCGGCCGCAACTTCATACTGGTGATGGTGAAGGACCTGCCTGCTTTCCTGTGGCAAGAGTCGTGGCGTGAAATACTGGCCGCACAGCTCGCCTACGTCAAACAATCTCTGCTCCACTTCCGCGAGCCGGCTGCGCGCGCCTGGTTGCGCGGCCAATTGTCATCGCTGCTCCATCTGGCACGCTTCTCGAAAAAGAGGCGGGCAATTCAGGCGAAAGCAACCGCAACGGCAGACGAACTACGCAAGATGCTTAGCTAACATGGGACGTGTTGCCGAACCACGCATTACTCAAACGTACTGAAACCGTGGCGGCCCATGCACATTCATAGAGAGTCCGGCAACTGCAGTTGCCACTTTCTCCTGAGTACGGCGGGTATGGCGAGTCAACTGCACCCGTTGTATACTAGGATTCCGGGTTGGATCGCATGGCGCTTTCGGTGTGCTATCAATGGCTATCTGTTTGCCGCTATCTCCTATGCCGGTTAGATACAGATGGGGCGGCATTTGAATACTCCGTCTAGTTTTTGCCAACAGGTTATATGCTGCACACACGCTGACCCTTGGGTTCCCCAGCATTGCGCTCGCCTCGGCGAGCTTGAGAGGTGGTTGAATGATGAGCGCTGATGCCTTGATGGCACTGGCCATTCTTCTGCCGGTGATTGGTGGCATTATCGCCCTTTTGCTACGAACACCAGCAGGACAGAAGGCAGTTGTCATCCCCGTGTCTGCCATCCTCGTACTCGTCTCCCTGCTACTTGTTCAGCACGGCTCCTTTACTTACAGTCCTCCCTCGCTCGGGGGGATATCGTGGGAGACGATACTGATTATCGGCGACGCGGCTCTTATCCTCACCTTTTTCTACTACGGCTGGAAGCTGAAGAACAACCTGATTCTCGGCTTGACCGCCGTGCAAACATTGGTGGTGATCTACCTTGAGATGCAGTTGGCCCAAGGGCACGCTGCCGACGGGCCCGTCTTCTATGTGGACTCATTGGCGCTAGTTATGGCGCTGGTGATTGGCGTGGTGGGACCGGCAATCGCCTTCTATGGTCTCCATTACATGGACAACCACGAGCATCACCTTCATCTGGAAAAGACGCGTCAACCCCGTTTCTTTGCTGTGATTCTCGTCTTCCTCGGTGCAATGAATGGACTGGTCTTCGCTAACAGCCTGACCTGGCTCTTCTTCTTCTGGGAAGTGACGACTCTCGCCTCGTTCTTGCTGATCGGACACGACGGTACTGAGATCGCCCTGAAGAATGCGCAGCGCGCGTTGTGGATGAATCTCACAGGTGGCATTGGCTTCGCGCTGGGCATGGTGGTGATGTGGCAGACATCGCATACGCTATCGTTGCAGTCTCTGATCAAGACCGCCACGCCCGCCACCCTGTTGACGCTGGGCCTGGCCTTCCTGGTTTTTGCCGGCTTCACTAAGGCGGCGCAGATGCCGTTCCAAAGCTGGTTACTGGGCGCTATGGTGGCCCCGACGCCCGTCTCCGCCCTGCTGCACTCGAGCACGATGGTCAAGGCGGGCGTTTACCTAATCGTCCGATTGGCTCCCGGCTTTGAGGGCACATGGCTTTCCCAAGCCGTGGCGATCGCCGGTGGTTTCACTTTCTTGGCAACTGCCATCCTGGCCCTCAGCCAGAGTAACGCCAAACGGGTGCTCGCCTATTCCACTATCTCCAACCTTGGACTGATTATTGCCTGCGCCGGCATAAACACGGCGCTGGCCATTAGCGCAGCCACCTTGCTCATCCTCTTCCACGCGGTTTCGAAGGGCCTGCTCTTTATGGCCGTTGGCGCGATCGAGCAGAAGATCGGTAGCCGTGACATAGAGGATATGGAGGGCCTGATTGGTCGCATGCCAGTGACCACGGTGATCACCATGCTTGGCATCCTGACCATGATTCTGCCGCCTTTCGGTATGCTTATCGGCAAATGGGCTGCGATCGCTGCCGCCACCCGCTCGCCTTTGGCCGCTGTCATGATCATTCTTGGCAGCGCTTTCACAGTGGTCTTCTGGGGCAAGTGGATGGGCAGGATGCTCAGCCGCGACGCCGGACACGATGAGGTCGTCAAGGAGGAGATGCACAGCTACTTCAGCGTGCCACTGGTCGGCCTGGCTGGTCTGGCAATTGCCATGACCGCCGCCATTGGCTGGCTGATGGACATCCTCATTGAGCCGGCAGTGCAAGGGGGCTACGCTAAGGCGGGTCTGGAGGGCGCTGCCAACGCAGGAGGCCTTGTTAGTAGTGTTGGCGCGTTCCCCGTGTGGCCGCTGCTGATCGTGCTAGCCATCATCATGGTGATCGGTTACATGGCCTCGCGCGATACGAGCGAACGCATAGTGCCTGCCTACCTCTGCGGCGAGAACGATGAATCGACTGTGGTAGCTGAATTCCACTCCATTGCGGACCAGCCTGCAGCAGTCAAGATGCGGTCCTACTACTTCGAGGACTGGTTGGGCGAGAAGCGCATAACCGACCTGGCGAATCCAGT
>CAZMKF010000001.1:103940-127880 GCA_964566935.1 uncultured Dehalococcoidales bacterium
GCAATCGCCCTGCTGGTTGTGGTACTGGGGGTGGCGTTGATATGATGGAGACATTACTGATTACCTTCGCCGCGATCATCCTGGCGCCTCTTGCCGGCGGCCTGCTGTACGGCATCGACCGCAAAGTCACAGCCCGTCTCCAGCACCGCCAGGGTCCGCCAATCATTCAACCGTTCTACGATATCATCAAACTGTGGGCCAAGCGGCCTACCCTGCCTACTTACTCGCAGGACTTCTACGTGCTGACCTACTTGGGCGCCAGCATGCTATCGGTTGTCCTTTTCGCCCTCAAGGGTGACTTGCTTGTAATACTCTTCGTGATGACGCTCGGCAGTCTAGCCCTGGTGCTGGGGGCCTTTGCCGTGAAGTCCCCTTACAGCCAGATCGGCGCTCAACGCGAGCTAATGCAGATGTTGGCTTACGAGCCCATCCTGTTCATTGTTGCCTTCGCCCTCTTCGCGAAGTCAGACAGCTTCCTGATCTCCCGGGTCATGGAAGTGCGAGAGCCGATTCTGTTCACGATGCCACTGGTGGCGCTGGCGATGATACCGGTCTTCGGTTTCAAATTGCGCAAATCGCCTTTCGATACCGCCGCCTCATCACACGCCCACCAGGAACTAGTGCGTGGTCTGCTCACCGAGTTCTCTGGGCGCCACTTGGCGCTTGTTGAAGTGGCTCACTGGTATGAGCTCATCCTGATCATGGGATTCGCCAGCCTCTTCTGCGCAAATCCGCTCATCGCTGGCATCATTCTGGCGACTGGGTTCATGTTCGTAACCACCATAATTGATAACATTACCGCGCGACTCACCTGGTCCAGCGTTCTGCGCTCTACCTGGAAATGGGGCGCCGGGTTGGCCGTGCTCAACCTGCTGGTTGTCTACGGTTTGAGTGGGAGGTTGTTCAGTTGAAACTCACCACCAAGTCACGTATCAAGTCGCCCTGGATCCTGCACTTCGATACCGGCAGCTGCAATGGTTGCGATATCGAGATTCTCGCCTGCCTGACGCCGATGTATGACATAGAGCGTTTCGGCATAGTGAACGTTGGTAACCCCAAGCACGCCGACATATTGCTGGTCACTGGTCCCGCTAACAAGCGCACCGAACGCGTCCTGCGCAACCTTTACGATCAGATGCCAGAGCCCAAAATGGTGGTCGTGGTCGGTGCTTGTGGCTCAACCGGCGGCGTTTTCCACAATTGCTATAACGTCCTGGGCGGCGTTGACCAGGTGATCCCTGTCGACGTCTTTGTGCCGGGCTGCGCCGCTCGACCAGAAGCCATCATTGATGGAGTTGTCTTAGCCTTGCAGAAACTGGCGGAAAAGAGTGAATCGGCCGAGTCGGGCAAGGGCGAGGAGGCGGTTTCGTGAGCGAAGAGAAAACCAGCGTCACCCCAGCAGCGGCAGCGGCTCCAGCCGCCCCGCCCGCGCCACCGGTGGCCGACATCGACATACTGCGCATCGAAATGACCGAGCTGCTGTCACACACGAGCGAACTCAAGGAGAAGGGCTACCGCTTTGTTAGCCTCACCTGCATTGACCGCCGTGACGACGGTTTCGAGGTGGTTTACCATTTCGATAAAGACCTCCAGCTGCATAACTACAGCGTCATGGTCCCGCCTGGCGAAGAGCTGCCGAGCATCTGTTCGGTATTCTTCTGCGCTTTCCTGGTCGAGAACGAGGTGGGCGACCACTTCGGTCTGAAGGTAAAGGACCTGCCACTGGATTTCCAGCACCATCTGGTGATCGCTACAACCGCCGAGCCGGCGCCGCTACTCAAAGAACAGGCTCAGCAGTAAGGAGGAGAAAGAGTGTCGCCCAGAACCGTCATTCCCTTCGGGCCGCAACACCCCGTGCTGCCTGAGCCGATACAATTGAAGCTTACTCTCGAGGACGAGCGGGTAGTTGAAGCCTTGCCGGCCATCGGCTACGTGCACCGCGGTATCGAGAAAGCAGGCGAGCTTAACGACTACAATCAGAACATCTTCCTGGTGGAGCGCGTCTGTGGCATCTGTAGCTTCCTGCACGCGCTCTGCTACTGCCAGGGCATGGAAGAGCTCTTTCATCTGGAGGTGCCGGACCGCGCCCGTTACCTGCGCGTGATCTGGGCCGAGCTGCACCGTCTGCATAGCCACCACCTGTGGTTGGGCCTGTTCGCGGACGCCTTTGGTTTCGAGAGCATGTTCATGCAACTGTGGCGCAACCGTGAAATAGTGATGGACCTGGTCGAGAAGACCGCCGGTAACCGGGTTATTATCTCCACCTGTTCCATCGGCGGCACCCGCCGCGATATTGACCAGGCCGAGGCCGACGCCATCCTGCGCGGTATTGACCAGTTAGAAGTTGAGCTCAATAAGCTGGCGCCCACCCTGCTCAACGACCGTACCGTGCGCGAACGCACCGTTGGCAAGGGTATCCTCACCAAGGAGCAGGCGTACGAGCTCGGCGCTGCCGGTCCGACCCTGCGCGGCAGTGGTATTGCCCAGGACATGCGCTCGCTCGGCTATGCTGCCTACCCCGATCTCGGCTTCGAGCCAGTGGTAGAACACGCCGGCGATGCCTACTCACGCACCAAGGTACGCATTCGCGAGCTCTTCCAATCCATCGACCTGCTGCGGCGAGCGATCAAGGAGATGCCTGAGGGTCCCATCATCAACAAGCCGCGGGGCAATCCGAAGGGTAAGGTGATCACGCGCGTTGAACAGCCACGTGGTGAGTGCGTCTACTACATTGAAGCTAATGGCACCAGGAATCTGGAGCGCCTGCGCATTCGCACCCCAACCTTCGCCAATGTGCCACCACTGGTAGCCATCCTGCCCGGTGCTAACCTGGCGGACGTTCCAGTTCTCGTTCTGACCATCGATCCCTGTATCAGTTGTACGGAAAGGTAGGAGGAGTCAAGTCAATGAGCATGTTAAGAAATGTACTCTCGAACTTGTTCTCCCGGCCTGCCACCCGCAACTACCCGGTGGAAAAGCGGCCGGTAGTCGAGGACCTGCGTGGTCATATTGAGTTCGATATGTCGCTTTGTATCTTCTGTGGCGCCTGCCAGCGCCGCTGCCCGGCGGCCGCCATCGTGGTCAGCAAGGCGGACAAAACGCTGCGGTTCGAGCCATTCCGCTGCATTATGTGTGAGTGGTGTGTAGAGGGCTGTCCAAAGAAGTGCATCTACACTAAGAACTCCTACCGCAGCCCTGCGACCAGCAAGCCGGTAGAATTGCTTAGGCCGCCTGAGGAACCGGCTGAAACCATAGCTGCCAGTGGAGCAGCGCAGCCGGCAGCAGAGTAAGCAGAACAGGTTCGAGTAAGTAAGTGATAGGGGAGTGCACCGGCATTCCCCTATCCATTTGTCCCGCTGCTTCGAGCATTAGCCTCAGCCACCAGATCCAGCAACCTCTCATCAAGGTCGTTCGGCTCAGCCACAATGAAGTGATGGCTGAAGCGGGCTGGATAGGGATCGCTCACCTCCGCCAGCAGGCGGTGCTGGCGGCGTGATGATAGGACCAGAGTTAGCACCAAATACCTCTCGGGACGGCCCGGGCGACGGCGACCCACAGGCGGCAACCACAGGTAACAAAACGGCCGCGGGTCCAGAAAGGCGATCTGGGACTTCTGAACTACCACAACAGAACCGGGCCAGTGCGCCAACAGGCGGGCCTCTAACGCTCGATACAGAGCAATGAGCTGCGGGTCGTTCTCTAAGTACTGCCTCTTAGCACGAGTCCGTTCCACAGGTAGACGTCTGCTTCCGCTGGCCTAACTGGCCAGGGTGCGTCGCAACTCGACGATCTGATCGCGTATCAGAGCCGCCTTCTCAAACTCGAGGTTGCGCGCCGCCGTCTTCATCTGTATTTCAAGGTCCTTGACCAGGCGGACCAGCTCGTCTCGCGGCATCTCTCCCGTCTCGTAGGTGGCATGCTCCTCAGCCACCTTACGCACGCGCTCCGTTATGTCACGCACCGCCTTGCGGATACCCGCTGGTGTGATGCCGTGACGCTCATTGTAGGCAAGTTGCAACTCCCGGCGCCGATAGGTTTCGTCGATCGCCCGTTGCATGGAAGGAGTCACCACGTCAGCATACATTACTACCATGCCATCGACGTGTCGGGCGGCGCGACCTATCGTCTGAATCAGCGATGAATCGGAGCGCAGGAAGCCCTCCTTATCAGCATCCACAATGGCAACCAGCGAGACCTCCGGCAAGTCCAGTCCCTCTCGCAGCAGATTGATGCCCACCACTACGTCGTAAACACCCAGCCGCAGGTCGCGCAGGATCTCCACCCTGTCCAGGGTTTCCACGTCCGAATGCAAGTAGTGCACCTTCACGCCCATCTCACGCAGGTAGTCCGCCAACTCTTCGGCCATTCGCTTGGTGAGCGTGGTGACCAGGGCACGTTCGCCCCGCTGTACTCGCAGGTTGATCTCTTCCAGCAGGTCGTCGATCTGACCCTTCACGGGGCGGACTTCGACGCGAGGGTCAAGCAGACCGGTGGGCCTGATTACTTGCTCCACCACCTGGCCGCTGCGCGATAGCTCGTACTCTCCAGGCGTGGCAGAGACGTATATGACCTGATTGAGGTGATCACGAAACTCATCGAAGGTGAGCGGTCGGTTGTCCACTGCTGAGGGCAGACGGAATCCGAAATCGATCAACACCTCTTTACGGGCGCGGTCACCGTTGTACATACCGCGCACCTGTGGCAGAGAGATATGCGATTCGTCTACGAACATCAGGAAATCGTCCGGGAAATAGTCGAGCAGGGTCCAGGGTTGGCTACCGGCATCGCGTCGCTGCAAGTGGCGTGAGTAGTTCTCCACCCCGTTGCAGTAGCCAACGGCGCGCAGCATCTCCATGTCATAGCGAGTGCGGCTGCGCAGGCGTTGCGCCTCAAGCAGTTTGCCCTGAGCCTCCAGCCGCTTGAGTGTCTCCTGCAGTTCCGCTTCGATGTCCACAATCGCCGCCTCAAGTCGCTCCTCGCTGGTGACGAAGTGCTTGGCTGGAAAGACCAGGACTTCGGTGCGCTCGACCAGGATCTCGCCGGTAAGTGGATCCACCTCTACGATACGCTCGATTTCGTCGCCCCAGAACTCAATACGCACCGCTACCTGCTCATAAGCGGGGAAGATCTCTAACGAGTCACCCCGCACCCGGAACTTGCCGCGCACGAAATTGTCATCGTTGCGCTCGTAGTGGATATCGTTAAGGAAACGCAGGACCTTGTCGCGCTTGCGGGTCTCGCCCTTCTTGAGATGCACGGTGATCTCGTTGTAATCCTGTGGTGAGCCAAGCGAGTAGATGCAGGAAACGGAAGCGACGATGATCACATCCTTGCGCGTAAAGAGCGCATGTGTGGCCGCGTGACGCAGGCGGTCTATCTCGTCGTTGATCGATGAATCCTTCTCAATGTACGTGTCAGTTTGCGGAATATACGCTTCTGGCTGATAGTAATCGTAGTAGGAGACGAAGTACTCCACCGCGTTCTCCGGGAAGAAGTCGTTGAACTCGGAGTACAGCTGAGCCGCCAGCGTCTTGTTGTGGGCCAGTACCAGCGCCGGGCGCTGCGCGCGCTGGATCACCTCCGCCATGGTGTATGTCTTACCAGAGCCGGTGACGCCCAGCAGCGTTTGCTCGCGCAAGCCACGTTGCAGACCGGCACTAAGAGCGTCAATGGCGTTGGGCTGATCACCCATGGGCTGGAAATCGGAAACAATCTTAAAAGGCGGCATCTCTACTCCTGTCAACTGCCCACGAATTATAGCGACCCAAGGCCGGAGCCTGCGAACTGAACGCTTGCTCCTGCGCACACCCACCGTTTTGTCGTTGACACCCTAGCGGCGACGCCAATATACTGAAAACGAGTGGGTCGTTCCGCTGCAACGGCAGACTGAGCGGCAATTTTAGGTGGTACAGCCACCGCATAGGAGTGGGACCTTGACAGCAAAAAGGGCGCTCATTATCGGCGAAGTAGACAATGTGGCAACAGCGTTGGAAGACGTTAATGCTAATGAAATGATAGCCGCGCGCGGCGGCAATATGGACCTCGAAGTAAAAGCGCTGGACGATGTGCCGTTCGGATTCAAGGTGGCGATTAAGGACATCGCTAAAGGAGCCGAAGTTTACAAGTACGGCGAGGTGATCGGGCGCGCTAGTGAGGACATCAAACTGGGCAACATGGTGCACGTGCATAACGTTGAAGGCACGCGCGGGCGTGGAGACCTTGCCAACCAGGGGGGGCAGAAATGAGATTCCTGGGCTACCAAAGGCCAGACGGTTCCGTCGGTACCCGAAACCAGGTGCTAGTCATCCCAGGCGGTTTCATCGCCAGCAAGATCTGCGACTTCGTTAATGGCACCAAAACAATCGTCACCGCAGACCACGGTTCAGGCCGTACCGCGAGTGACCGCGAGACGATTGCTCGCGTGCTGATTGGATTGGGCCGGAACGCCAACGTGGGCGCTGTACTGGTGCATGCCGGTAGCCCGGGCGCGGGCTACCCCGAGTTGCACCCCGAGCGGCTTGCCGATGAGATTCGCAGCAGCGGTAAGCGGGTCGAGTTAGTGGACCCGATCAAGGACGGTGGCACGCTGGGCGCCATGCAGAAGGGCATCGAGATCGCTCGCAATCTCGTCTATGAGAACTCCAAGGTGAGGCGAGAGCCCTTTGGTCTCGATAAGTTGTGCCTCGGCGTCAAATGTGGCTACTCCGACCCCACCTCTGGCATTGCCGGCAATGCCGCGATCGGCTACCTGTACGACCGGGTGGTCGAGGCCGGCGGCACCGCCATGTTCGGCGAGACTACTGAGCTGATCGGCGCCGAAGAAGCGATGGCTAAGCGCTGTGATACGCCTGAGCTGGGTCAAACCCTGCTTGATGCCGTGGAGAAGATCGATAACCTGGCAAAGCAGAGCGGACAGGACATCCGTTCAGTCAACCCCGTTCCTGCTAACATCAAGGCTGGCATCACCACGCTTGAGGAGAAATCGCTGGGTGCGGTGCATAAGGCCGGCAGCATGCCTATCAAGGGCGTGCTGCGGTACGCCGAGCGGCCGCCCGCTCCCGGCCTCTACTTCGTTGACAACTGGATGGGCCATCTCTCGATCTTCCTGGGTTACGCCGCCGCTGGTGCGCAGTTGGTCATTTTCCAGCTGGGTGGCGGCGGCACCCCTGGCCGCACAGTGCTCGAGGCGTCGCCGGCGGTGGTCACGCCTTTGATCTGGGCCAGCGCCAACCCGGTCACCTACGAACGTGCAGGTGACAGTATCGACTACTTTTCGGGCACAGTAATCGATGGCAGTGAGACACTGGAGGAGGCCGGCGAACGCCTGGTACGCACCGTCGTCGATATCGCCTCCGGCACGATGACGCGCGGCGAGACGATCAATTATCTCGATCCCGCCCAGGTATACACGCGCGAGCCCGTTTTCTGACCAGAAAAGCAGTCTCCGCTGCGGTGCCCTTGGCTGTAGTGCCAGGGGCACCTATATTGCCCTGCAGGGCCGAGAATGACAGGAGAGTCCCTAACATGGAACAACAACCAGTTGAACTAGAGTCGCTGCGAGAACGCATCGATGAGTTGAAGGTGCGCCTTTGACTACAACAAGCAAGTAGAAGAACTGGCAAGACTGGAGGCTCGCTCCGCCGACCCGGCTTTGTGGTCTGATCCCTCTGCCGCGCAAGAATTGATGCGTACCCTCAACCGCGTGCGGCACGACGTAGAACGCTGGCGCAGCATGGGGCAGCGAGTCAGCGATGCCATCGAACTGCGTGCCCTGGCCGAGGACGAATCGGACAATGAGACGTTGACCGTATTGGCTAACGAGGCGCAGGCGCTGTCTGCCGAACTGGAGGAGCTTGAGTTCAGGTTGCAGCTGGGCGACCAGCACGATGCGGATGACGCCATTCTGGCGGTACACGCTGGCGCTGGCGGCACTGAGTCCCAAGACTGGGCGGAGATGCTGCTGCGCATGTACTTGCGCTGGGCCGAGCGGGAGGACATGCAGGTGGAGATCATGGATCGCTCGGACGGTGAAGAGGCAGGCATCAAGAGCGCCACAATCGCTGTCAGCGGCGATTATGCCTATGGCTACCTCAAGTCAGAGCGCGGCGTGCACCGGCTCGTGCGTCTGTCGCCTTTCGACTCGGCACATCGGCGCCACACGTCCTTTGCGCTGGTGGAGGTGATGCCTGACCTGAAGAGCGACGTGGAAGTCAACATCCACCCGGACGATATCAAGATGGACGTGTTTCGTTCGTCCGGCGCGGGTGGCCAGAACGTGCAGAAAACAAGCACCGCCGTTCGTTTGACCCATCTGCCTACCAATACAGTGGTTATCTGCCAGAACGAGCGATCACAGCTGCAGAACCGTGAACTTGCCATGCGCATTCTGCGAGCACGGTTGTACGAGATCGAACAACGCAAGCTCGATGAGGAGAAAAGCCAGCTCAAGGGCGAACACGTGGACGCTGGCTGGGGAAACCAGATTCGCTCCTACGTTCTGCACCCTTACAACATGGTCAAGGACCACCGAACCAGTTATGAAACCAGCAACACCGGCGCTGTGCTCGATGGGGAGCTGCAGCCCTTTATTTCGGCCTATTTGAAATCGCGCGTCGGTGAAGACTGAGACCCCCGTTTCAGGACTCTGTTTCGTCCTCCAGCGGCTGCAACCAGCCGTAAACGCCTTTCCCCAGGTGGGTGAGAGGTCTGCGTTCGTGCTCAACGTGCAGCCAGTGCTCACCGAACACGTCATCGTCAGCACACGCGGCCAGCACCTGCGCCTCGTAATGCAGATGGTCTCCCACCTGACGCCGGTTGGTGAGGCCGCACTCAAGGTGGGCAACGCACTGCTCCACCAGCGGAGATTCGACACTAGCAGCGTCGACCAGGCGCAAAGCAGTCAGCCGTAGCTTGTCGAACTCCTCGCCCGGGGCTTTAGCGCACTCCAGCGCCTGTTTCAGGATGTCCTCGCAGACTACGTTCAGGGTGAACTCCTCCACCACCTCCAGGACTGGCACAATGAAATGAGAGGGATAGAACGAGAAACCCAGCTGAGGTGGTACGGTGCTAAGGGGAGCCGCCCAGGGTAATGTGGTCAGCTCGGTTAGCTCTCCACGCTGCGCGGCCAACAGCAGTAGTGGCGCTCCAGCCAGCAGGCGGTGGGCAATGGTGAGCGGCACCTCGACCTTGTTCATTCCGTATCCTCCCCGCCTTGCATCCGCGCCTGCTGCTCGTACATCTCGATGATCTCATTCACCGTCGTCACCTCCTCAACGCCCTTGTCGTCGCTGCGGAAGCCCAGCACTCTGGGAAAGCGCAGAGCATAGCCGATGCCGTCCTCGTCGCGACCACAGGTATGTAGTGGGCTGCGCGTTATCTCGTCCGCCTGAACCTCGATCACCAACGACGGCTCCAGCCACACGCTCGGCTCAATCGCAGAGTTGACGCGCGCCGGCTTACCCTCGCTGATCAGCCCTTCGCTGCGCACCGAAACGTTACGCCACTCATCGTCAGAGAGGCCCGTGCCAATGCGAGTCACCGTGCAGAACTCGTCACGCGCCTGATCGTAGACACCCGCCAACAGGGCGCCTGCGCCGAAGGCTGATCGCTTGCCGCGACCGAAATCGTAGCCAAGCACCACGCAGTCCACGGTATCCCTCAACTGGCCCACCACAGAGCGCTTCAGTTTGACCCAGTTGAAGTTGCGGCCACCGGCTTGGTACGGCGAATCCGGCCGCTTTACCATCACGCCCTCTAAGCCACGCTGTACCTGATCGTCAAAGTAGGCAACCAATTGACGCGTGTCTGAAAGCACTGCGGCGGGGCTGGTGACCAGGGTCTCACCAGGTTCGATCATGGCCTCCAAGAGCGCGCGGCGCTCACTGTAGGGCAACGGCATGACATCGCGTCCAGCCAAATACAGCACGTCAAAGACAAACAGGCGTAGCGGCAATTCCTCCATCGAGGCCTGCACGTTGTGCTTGCGCCGCCGCTTGGTCGTCTCCTGAAACGGGTAATACTCCTCTGTGGCGGGGTTGTACGCTACTGCCTCGCCTTCGAAAATCGCAGTCTCGGCCGAGATCTGCTCGCGCGTGGCGCTGACAATCTCGGGGAACATCTCGGTCATATTCTCGAGCCGCCGTGAGTAAAGGCGAACGTCACTGCCACGCTTGTGTACTTGCACGCGGAAACCATCATACTTCGGCTCCACGGCCACCTCACCGAGCTTGGCGATAATCGTTTCAGCATTGGGCAGCCGCTCGGCCAGCGCGGGTCGGATCGGCCGGCCAAAGGCGATCTGGAGTCTCTCCACCCCCTCAATCCCCTCTTGCTTGAGCGTGTGGCCGATCAGGCCAAGGTCGGAGGTGATGTTGTAGGCCTTCTCCAGCGGTTTGCGCAGACTCTTGTCGCCTGCAACACAGAGACTGAGCGCATCCAGGATGGTAGGATCACCGATGCCCAGGCGAAGTGAGCCGAGGGTAATTCTCACGAGGTACTTCGCGGACCGGGCGTCCAGAATGGCCAACAGATCAGAGAGCAGGGCAAGCCGCTGCTCCACGCTGCCGGCGCCGGTGACGCGGGCGACCTCATCGAGGCGGCTGTACACTTCGGCCAGCTTCAGCTCACTGGTGGAGGTGCTCGCCTTCGCATCAACCAGCGACTGCGCAACGAGGCCGAAATCGCCCATCTGATCATACAGACCGCGCACGGACTCGCGCTCAAGCTCGAAAGCACGCGCCAGCGCGCTCTCCACCACCTTCTCACCAACCCCAATCTCGAGCGGCTCAAAGAATGGCACCAGTCGACCTTGGCAGAGATACACGACCTTATCTATCTCATCCGCCGTCGCTGTGGTGAACAGCCCCGAGAGGATGCCGATCATTTCGTTGCGGCTGGTAGTTCCCTCCAGGCGCTCAAAGTAGGCCGCTAACTCGGTAAACAGCATGCTTCTTCTCCCTCTCAAGAACGATCGGAATAAATTGACGCTAACGCACCAACAATGGAATTGGCACAAAAACCAGCACTGTAATGGCAATCATCAGGAAGCCCAGTCTACGACTTGTAGCATCCAGTGGGCTGATGTCGTTCAACGGCACAGCCGAACTACGACCGAGGAAGTAGATCATCGCTGCCCACAGCAGCCAGCCCTGCCAGGCCGTGGCAAGCAAGAGCAGAACAGCGATGACCCCCCAGGTTACAAGACGCGAGTGACGGCCAAAGAGCGCGTAGATGATGTGGCCACCGTCGAGCTGGCCAGCAGGCATCAAGTTGAGCGCCGTCACCAGCAGACCGGTCCATGCGGCGAAGGCAACTGGATGAAGCAGCACATCCTCGTGTCCGGCCGGCAGGATTCTGCCGAAAACAACCAACTTGAAGCCCATGTAGAGTAGGGAGTTACCCTCTTGCAGGTACATCTCACCTGCCGGTATGCTCTGCACGGTGGACATGCTGAGGCCAAGCAGCAACAGTGGCACAGCGAACACCAGTCCTGCCAGCGGGCCGGCGGAGCCAATGGCCAGCAGCTGGCGGCGATTCGCAGGAGGCGCTTGCATCTGCATCACCGCACCCAGCGTGCCAAAGATCGAGACAAAGGGTAACGGGATGAAATAGGGAAAACTGGTGGGCGTGCCGAAGTGCCTCGAGACGATGTAATGTCCCGACTCGTGGGCGATGAGAATGAGCATCAGCGCCGTCGCAAACGGCAGGCCATCCAGCCAGTTAAAAGTACCGTCATAGGCGTACTGGCTGGCGCCCGTCCAAATCACTGAGATGATGGTGGCAAGTAGTAAAGCCGCCGCCAGCTGCGGTCGGTGATTACTCGCCGGTAGCGCGCCGGCCACCGCCATCACCACATCGTAGCCGCCGTCTTTGCGCAACAACGGCACGTGGCCTAGCGTGGCGAAGCGACTGCTCAATCGTTCGTAGACGGACTCACTGTGGTCGTAGAGCCTGCCGCGTACTGCCAGTGTGACCGTGCCGCTCACTTCACCCGCCCCTGGCTCCGCGCCCTGCGTGCCCAATATGTAGGACTCGACATCCATCTCCAGCTGGACTTCCCCTAGAAGTCTCTCGTAGAGCGGCGCCGTAGTCGTTATGACATCCGACAACGATGTTTCCCACTTTCGCAATCATTATGGCAACCCCTGACACCCGGCCGGGCACCAGGGTGGCACATGAGTCGCCGAAACAGGCGATCATTGCCGCTGTTTTTGGCTGATGGTATACTCGCCGACGTGAACCTAATTGTACTCGACTACGGCGCCGGCAATCTGCTCAGCGTCGCCAACTGTCTCCGCCACCTTGGCGCCAGACCAACCATTAGCGAGTCGCCCGAAACCATCACGGCCGCCGATGGCGTAATCCTGCCCGGTGTGGGAGCGGCGGGGATCACCATGAGCCAGCTGCAAGCCCGTGGACTGGTTGACCCCCTGCTGGAATACATCGCCAGTGGCAGACCGTTCCTTGGCGTGTGCCTTGGCATGCAGATCCTGTTCGAAGCGAGCGACGAAGCTAACTGGCAATCTTGTCTGGCAGTGCTGTCAGGCAGAGTCCTGCGCTTTCAACATGGGCTCAAGGTGCCACACATGGGCTGGAATCAGGTTACCTGGCAGGGAGAGCGACACCCCATGTTTCGCGGCATAGCCAACGGTTCCAGTTTCTACTTTGCGCACTCGTACTACTGCCAGCCAGTCAACCGTAGCGAGGTCGTCGCTTTCACCGAACACGGGTACGCATTCTGCTCGGCCGTGGGGCGTGGCAACCTGATCGCAACCCAGTTCCACCCTGAGAAGAGCGGCAACGTTGGCCTCCGCTTCTATGCCAACTTCCTTGAGCTGGCCAGTTCCTCGTCCGTGAGATAGCGGTTCTGGCTCCCCAAACACCACAGGGATGGGCACGATGTCATAGGGAATGGTTGACAGTGATGTCCCGGCCGCCTAAGCTGCCTCACACAAAACTGCCTAGGAGAACGCAGATGGAACTGCAGCTCGTCTCAATTGACAAGCCGGAAGAGGTTAACTTCATCCTTGGCCAGTCCCACTTCATCAAGACAGTCGAGGATCTCCATGAGGCGCTGGTGGGGACGGTCCCTGGTATCCAGTTCGGCCTCGCCTTCTGCGAAGCCTCTGGCGCCTGCCTGTTGCGTTACAGCGGCACCAGCGAGGAGATGCAGAGGCTGGCCATAGAGAATCTGAGCCGTGTCAACGCCGGTCACGCCTTCATCATCTTTCTGGCAAACGCTTACCCGATCAATGTGCTGAACGCCATCAAGATGGTGCCAGAGGTCTGTCGCATCTACTGTGCCACCGCCAACCCGGTGCAGGTCATAGTAGGGGTCAGCGAGCAGGGGCGGGGCATCCTGGGTGTTATTGACGGCCAACCTACCACCGGCTTGGAGCAAGAGGCCGACAAGCAATGGCGACACGAACTGCTGCGTAAGATAGGGTACAAACTGTAGCGCGTACGAGAGCTGCGAACAACGACAGGCAGACAGCGCCCTTTGCAGTTTTCCTCATGCCGAGGAAGTACCGTCCACCAGCAGGCGGTCGCGTTAGTTGCCTGCCACCGGGGCGGCCGATGATTCCTCGCCATGACGCGATACGTCGGCGCGCTTTCTTAGGACATTATGCCGCTATCAATAACGTAGCGGTTCAAGTCAGGAGGAAGCCCCAAGCACACCGGGCAAATCGCTGAGGCAGTGCACGGTGCAATCGGCGTAGTCGCTACTGCCGTAGTCGCGGCTCTGCCCCGGCAAAACGACTCGAATGGTCCGCATGCCGAGGGCGTGAGCCGCATCCAGCTCGCCAAAGCCACCGTCAGCCACAAAGACGCAGGCGCTTGGCGGCACCCCCAACTCGCTACATTGCCGCAGGAAGATCTCAGGCTCGGGCTTCAGCATCCCGACCTCGTGCGATAGCACCACACTGTCAAAATACTGTCTCACCGCAAGCGATTCGAGTGGCGCCTGCGCAGCATCAGAGGTATTGCTCAAGAGACCAAGGAGGTGACCGCTCTCACGCAAGGCTCGCAGTACAGCCGGCGCCTCGGGGTAGAAGTGCACAGCAGCACGCTGACCGTCAAATTCCAGCTGCGAAACCTGTTCAATCAGTTGAGGGTCCGGAGCTACACCTAGTTCGGGCAACATCCGCTCCAAGTGCTCCGTCAATGTGGCTATCTCGCCACGCATCCGCAGATCGCGATCCCTTTTCCAGATGCTGTTCATGTGGTCAATGTCCACCCCGAGAAGGTCGGCAATGCGCTGACGCCAGCGGTCGCTCTCCTCGAAATCACGGTAGGCAATGGTATCGTAGAAATCAAACAAGACCGCAGGTTTCATGAGTCACCCAGCAACTTAAATGGGTCAGCGATCGGCGCCGGTTCCAGCTTGTGTTGGCTGCGAACGCGTTTCGTCTCTATGCTCTTCGCTATACTCGGGTCGACCTGCCCACCGGTCAGGTACCTATCGATATCATCGTAGCGCAAGCCCAGCTCGGCCTCGTCCGTCTGGCCAGGCCAGAGACCAGCGGAAGGGGCCTTGCTGACCACCTGTTCAGGAATACCGAGGTGACGCGCCAAGGCACGCACCTGGCTCTTCACCAGACCGCCCAGTGGCAGTATGTCCGAACCGCCATCGCCATGCTTGGTGAAGTAGCCAACTGTCAGTTCGGCCCGGTTGGTCGTGCCCACTACGAGGCGGTTGAGCATGTTAGCGTAGTAATAGAGCGTTATCATGCGCAGGCGCGGTTTCAGGTTAGCAACCGCTAGCGAGCGCGCTCTCTCATCGCCAAGTTGTGCCGGTAGCTGGTTAAACAAGGCCTCGTATGGGGCCTTAAGATCGAGCACCTCGTATTCGAGACCAAACTGACTCGCTACGAGCTCGGCGTCGATCATATCCTGATTGAGGCTGTTTATCGGCAGGGCTATGCAAAGCGCGTTCTTGCCAAACGCCTGGTGGCACAGCACAGAGACGACTGCAGAATCGATACCACCGCTCATGCCCAGCACCGTGCCAACCGCGCCAGCGTTTCTGACTCGCTCCTGGATCCACTGCACCAGGTACTGCCTCACCGCTTCCATAGCCCACCTCCCACTACTAATCCACAGCCTGTCAGTGCTAGGCAGGGAAGGGCACTCCAAGTTCATCGCCAATTGCGGTGAACTCTTTGATGCGGATGTCGTCCAGCGGAATGCCGTCCACCAGACGTTGGCTCTTCTTCTCGTGCTCCAGCTCACCTGGCACCAGAATGCGTTCGCATCCTTCCGCCAGGCGACAGGCCTTGATCTCACGTATCTCCTGATCGACCCGCGCCTTAAAGACATCGATCGGCAGGAAGCGGCTAACCTGGATAGCGCCGAGCAGCGTGCCGACGTCCTGACCCTTCGACATCTCTTCGTAGAGGCTACCCACACGGGGCCCGAAGGCCGCACCGGTCATGGTGCCACACAACAGGTCGACCAACAGCGACAGACCATAGCCCTTGTAGGTCGACATTGGCATGACGAAGCCCTTAACGCCCTCGGCGGCATCTTCGGTCGGTCTGCCCTGAGGGTCTAGCGCCCAACCGAGCGGAATCCTCTCACCACGGCTGGCTGCGAGGATAATGCGTCCCCTCGATACGGCGCTTGTGGCCATGTCAAGCACGATCGGTGGCTCCTGTCCAGCGGGGATGGCGAACGCCATTGGGTTGGTCGAGAGGTAGGCCTGGGCGCCCCCCCAAGGCGCCATGCTTGCCGGACCGTTGGTCCAGGCAATGCCGACCATATCTCGTTCCACCGCCTCCATAGCCCAGTAGGCCATAGCGCCAGCATGGTTAGTGTTACGGATGCCAGCCCAGCATGAGCCAGCCAGCTCTGCCTTTTGCAGGCACCGTTGCATGGCCTTGTGAGCAACCACCGAACCAAGGCAGTTGCGCCCATTGACGTGAATGGTGGACGGGCTCTCGCTCTCGATCTCGATTTGCCCGTCCTTATTGACAATGCCAGCCCTGATCCGCTTCACATAGATACCCAGCAGGCGGGTAATACCGTGTGTATCGACGCCACGTAAGTTCGCGTCGATCAGAGAGTCGGCGGCGATCTTCGCGTCACCCTCTGGAATACTGAGTGCAACAAGTACATTCATCGTAAACTCATGCAAGTCGGAAGCGGGGAACAGGCGATCGCGCGACTCCTCTGCCATCTGTACATCCTCACAATAGATAAATGGGCTCACCAGCTTGGCTCGCCGCGCCGACTATACCATCGCCAATCTGGAGGTGTCAACGAAAACCATCCCGTTTCTTCCGCGGAAAGCACGAGAGGCGGCATCAGCGCCGCCTCTCACACATGGTATGGCTCCAGCCATTACCCGCACTGTGCCCATTGCCGGCGGGCACTCTCGTAGAGGTCGTTGCCCTCCGTATCGTTGACAACTACGGCTGGGAAGCCCTGCACCACCAGACGCAGCACAGCCTCGGCTCCCAGCTCCGGGAATGCGATCAACTCCGCCTCTTTGATGCTGCGGGCGATCAGCGCCGCCGCGCCTCCTACTGCGGCGAAATAGACGCCGCCGTACTTCACCAGCGCGTCCTTAACAACCTGGGCTCGTCTTCCCTTGCCAATGAACCCCAGCGCACCCTGCTGCAGCATCGTCTCCGTATACGGGTCCATGCGGTAGCTGGTAGTAGGACCGGCGGAGCCAATAGGGCGACCCGGCTTGGCCGGTGATGGACCCATGTAGTAGATTACGGCGCCTTCAGGGTTGAAGGGCAGCTTCTCACCCCGCTGTAGACCATCTACCATCTTCTTGTGGGCCGCATCACGGGCGACGTAGATGGTTCCGCTGATGCTCACGGCGTCACCCGCGCGCAGTTCCTTGACAACATCCGCGCTCAGAGGCGCGGTCAAAGACTTCCTCATTCTCGCATCACCTCAAAGAATCGCTGTCTTGTGCCGGGCAGCGTGGCATTGGATGTTGACCGCAACCGGCAGGCTGGCGATGTGACAAGGATAAGTCTCTATCATTACCGCTAGCGCGGTGGCGCGGCCACCAAAGCCGGCGGGCCCCACCCCAGTGGCCTGCACTTGTTCCAGCAGCTCCTGCTCCAGCTTGGCAAAGTCCGGATCAGGATGCGAGGAGCCAACCTCACGCATCAGCGCGACCTTGGCAAGGATGGCCGCCTTCTCTGCGGTACCACCGATACCGACGCCAACAATAATCGGCGGGCAGGGATTGGGACCAGCCTCCGTAACCGCCTGCATCACCACCCTTTTCACTCCCTCAACGCCATCAGCGGGTACGAGCATGAAGAGGCGAGACATGTTTTCGCTGCCGCCGCCCTTTGGCATTACAGTGATCTTCAGCTGATCGCCCGGAACGACTGACAGATGAACGATGGGTGGTGTGTTGTCCTTGGTATTGGTGCGGTTGAAAAGAGGTGAGGCCACCATTGACTTACGCAGGTAGCCGTCAATGTAACCACGCCGCACACCCTCACACAGCGCCTCGTTGAAATCCCCGCCGGTCACGTGCACGTCCTGTCCCAGCTCAACGAACATTACCGTCGCTCCCGTGTCTTGACAGATGGGCACATCTTCACTGGCAGCGATCTCAGCATTTTGCAGTAACTGCTGCAAAACCTCCCTGCCAATGGGCGATTCTTCAGTTGCCAGCGCTCTCTTCAACGCATCCTCGACATCAGTGCTCAGGTGGCAATTGGCAACCTGGCAGAGCTCCGCAACTGTCTCCGCGATCGTGTCGAAGTCTATCTCCCTCACGGTCTAGCCTCCTGGAGCTTGCCCTCCATCAATTCAACCAGCTCCTTAACACTGGCGGCGGACTTGTGCAGCGCCTCAGTATCTTCGCCGCTAAGCTTCAACTCCACTACCTCAGCCACACCTTCTTTACCGAGCTTGGCAGGCACACCGGCGTAGACGCCATTGAGGCCGTACTCTCCCTCCAGTAGAACCGAGCACGGCATGATGCGCTTCTGGTTCAGCACAACCGCGTCGACCATCGCTGCGACCGAAGCGCCCGGTGCGTAATACGCGCTGCTGGTCTTTAGCAACGAAACGATCTCGCCGCCTCCGTCGCGCGTGCGCTGCACTATTTCAGCCACACGCTGTTCAGGCAGCAGTTGACAGATGGGTACACCGGCGACTGTGGTCATGCTGACCAGCGGCACCATGGTATCGCCATGTCCACCCAACACGTACGCACGCACGTCATTAACAGAGACATCCAGTTCCTCAGCCAGGAACGCGCGGAACCGGGCCGTGTCAAGCACGCCAGCCTGCCCCAACACGCGTTGTTTGGGAAACCCGCTCACCATGTACGCGAGCTGCGTCATGGCATCGAGAGGATTGGAGACCACAATGATGACGCAGTCAGGCGAATGCTTAACCACCTGCTCCGTAACTTCGGCCACGATTCGCATATTGATGAACAGCAGATCGTCCCTGCTCATGCCGGGCTTGCGGGCAACCCCAGAAGTCACCACCACCACGTCGGAGTCTCTCGTATCATCATACGAGTTGGTACCTATGATTCTGGTGTCGTAACCCAGTACCGGCCCTGCTTCCAGTAAGTCAAGCGCCTTACCTTGGGGTAAGCCTTCCACTACGTCAAGCAGTACAAGATCTGCGTAATTGCGCTGCGCCAGGTAGGAAGCACAAGTCGCGCCCACGTTTCCGGCGCCTACCACAGTAACTTTTGCTCTCATCGTGCCACCTGATTTCTCCTATCTGCTATATCACCGGGCCCGGCTCGATCAAGCCTTTCGCCTCGGCAGTCAAACGGACGATAGCAGGGAATTCACCGGGCTTCAGGCTTGCTCCTCCCACAAGCGCACCATCGATATCAGCTTGTTCCATATACTCAATTGAGTTAGCGGCGTTGACGCTGCCTCCGTAAAGGATGCGAACTGCCGCGGCCGCCGCGTCACCGTACTGCTGCTTGAACTCATCACGTACGAAGGCGATTACGTCCTCGGCCTGAGAGGCTGTCGCGGCTTTGCCGGTGCCAATTGCCCATACGGGTTCGTAGGCAACCACAATACCGCGGGGATCGTCAATACCAGCAAGCGAGCCATGCAATTGTTCTGCCACGATTTCATGCGCCAGGCCGGCCTCGTTTTGCTCCAGGTTCTCACCTACACAGACTATTGGCTTGATACCATGGCGCTGGCAGGCCTTGACCCGTTTGCTGACGGTCTCGTTGGTCTCACCAAAGTACTGCCTGCGCTCCGAATGCCCTAGGATGGCATAGTCGCACAGCGGCGCTAGAATCGCCGCCGATACCTCACCGGTGTAGGCGCCGGTGTCCTCCCAAAAGGCATTCTGCGCCCCCAAGGCGATCTCTGATTCGATAATCTGCTGCCCCACGCTATACAAGGACGTGTATGGTGGGCAGATTACCCTCTCCACTTGGGGGTACTTCTCGAGCAGACGCACCAGTTGTGTCATCAACACTCTGGATTGATCTACCGTGAGGTTCATTTTCCAATTTCCGGCCACCAACGGGCGGCGGCAGTATTCGGGCCCTTCACGCATCTAACAAAACCTCAATTCCAGGCAACGTCTTGCCTTCTAGAAACTCGAGCGAGGCACCGCCACCGGTTGACAGGTGGGTGAAATGTTCGGAGAGGCCCATCTGCTCCAAGGCCGCTACTGAATCACCGCCGCCAACGATGCTGATTGCCTCGCTTTCCGCGAGCGCTTTTGCCATGGCTCGCGTGCCTTGGGCGAAATCGGGCACCTCGAACACTCCCATCGGGCCGTTCCAGACCACTGTACCGGCCTTCTTCAGGAGACCGGTGTACAGTTCTGCGGTCTCAGGGCCAATATCCACTGCAGCCATGTGTGCCGGTACCGCATCCACCTTCACGACCTCGCTGCTTGCACCGTGCTCGACCTTCTCGGCAACCAGCACGTCCACGGGCAGAACGAGTTTGGCGCCGGCTTTACCGAGCAACTCCTGGGCAACCGGTACTTTATCCTCTTCCACTAGCGATTTCCCAAGTTGCTTACCCTGTGCTAACAGAAGCGTGTTTGCCATAGCGCCGCCGATCAGCAGATGGTCAACCTTGTCCAGCAGGTGCTCAAGTACCCCAATCTTAGTAGAAACCTTAGCGCCGCCGATCAGGGCGACGAAGGGGCGCTTCGGATCTTCCAACTCCTCGCCCAGGAACTGAATCTCCTTCTCCATTAGCAGTCCTGCCACGGCGGGCAGATAATCTGCCACGCCCGCCGTCGACGCATGAGCGCGATGAGCCGTGCCAAAGGCATCGTTGACGAACACGTCACCCAGGGCCGCCAGACTCCTGGCAAAGGCGGGATCGTTCTCCTCTTCCTCTTTGTGGAAGCGCATGTTCTCGAGGAGAAGCACTTCTCGGGCCCTGAGCTCAGCGACGGCATCTTGCACCTGCTTGCCCACGCAGTCGTCCACCATCTTCACGGGTTGCCTTAGCAGTTGCTGTAACCGGCTTGCCACTGGCGCCAGGCTGTATTCCTTCACCACCTGCCCACCCGGTCTGCCCAAATGCGACATTAGCACTACTCGCGCCCCATGCTCCAGCAGGTGGTTAATGGTAGGCAGGGCAGCGCGAATGCGGTTATCGTCGGTAATCTCCCCCGCCTTATCCATAGGCACGTTGAAATCAACCCGTACCAGGGCTGTCTTGCCAGCGAACTCGATGTCACGAATTGTGCGCTTTTTCATTCCAAACCTGTCCTGTCTGCAAAGGCGCCGGTGAAACGCAGTTTCCTTACCTAGACTAGACGTTTCACCGGCGTCGCAAGAATCAACTACTGCCGATCAACTGAGTAGGGTGCGATCAATCGACACCCTTGCGTGCGATGAAAGCGCACAGGTCGGCGACCCGCGACGAGTAACCCCATTCGTTGTCGTACCAGGCGATCACCTTCACCATGTTGTCACCGATCACCATAGTGCTCTTGGCATCGACGATGACGGAGTGGGCGTCGCCACGGAAATCCGAAGAAACAACCTCATCCTCCGTGTACTCAAGTATGCCCTTCAGCTTGCCTTCGGCGGCTTCCTTGAACTTGGCGTTGATCTCCTCAACAGTGACCTTGCGCCCAACCTCCGCAACCAGGTCGATCACGGAAACTGTAGCGGTAGGTACCCGCAGCGAGATGCCGTGAAACTTGCCTTGCAGTTCCGGAATGACCAGGCCGACGGCCTTGGCAGCGCCGGTTGAGGTAGGAATGATGTTGAGCGCGGCCGCGCGGGCGCGGCGCAGGTCCTTGTGCACCTGATCCAGGATCTTCTGATCGTTAGTGTAGGAGTGTACGGTGGTCATCAGCGCCTTGTTGATGCCATAGTTGTCGTTGATGATCTTGGCCACCGGCGCCAGACAGTTGGTAGTGCAGGAGGCGTTGGAGATGACCTTGTGCCTCGAGGCATCGTACTTGTCCTCGTTCACGCCCAGCACTACGGTGATGTCCTCGCCTTTGGCTGGCGCGGAGATGATGATCTTCTTGGCGCCACCGTTGAAGTGGCCACTGGCCTTGGCAGCGTCCGTGAAAACGCCGGTTGACTCAATCACGATATCGGCGCCCGCATCCCGCCATGGCAGATTGGCTGGGTCCTTCTCGGCGAAGCAGCGAATCTCCTTGCCGTTAACGACCAGGGCTCCTTCCTTCCATTCGACCGTGCCAGGATACCTACCATACGTTGAGTCGTACTTCAGCAAATGCGCGTTAGTCTTGGTGTCCGCCAGGTCATTGATGGCAGTGACTTCCAGCTCTTCGCTGTAGTTCTCCAGCAATGCCTTCATTACTTGCCGGCCGATGCGACCGAACCCATTGATGCCAACCTGAATCATTGAAACCTCCAGTATGTGAGCAAGTTTTCCCTACTTCCTATCACCAAAAACGGACTCGAATGCCAAGATCTGCCGCCTATTTGCGGCCGGCAGGAAAAGCGCTTAGGCCCGGATACACGGCCGTGCCGCCAAGGCCTTCTTCGATCCTGATCAGTTCATTGTACTTGGCCACGCGCTCGCTGCGTGATGGTGCGCCGGTTTTGATCTGGCCGGCGTTTGAAGCCACCGCCAGGTGAGCGATGGTGACATCCTCGGTCTCACCCGAGCGATGCGACACTACGGCCGTATAACCTGCGCGTAGCGCCATTTCAATAGCCGCCATCGACTCCGTCAAAGTGCCAATTTGGTTGACCTTGACCAGGATCGAGTTGCCGACGCCCTCCCTGATTCCTCGAGAGAGGCGCTCCACATTGGTGACGAAGAGATCGTCGCCCACCAGCTGACAGCGATCACCGACGCGATCCGTAAGCATGCGCCAGCCGGCCCAGTCATCTTCTGCCATGCCATCTTCAATAGAAACGATCGGGTAGCGCTCCACCCAGTCGGCCCAGAAATCCGCCATCTGCTCGGAGCTCAGTTGGCGCCCCTCTTTGGCCAGGTTATACTTGCCGTCCTCATACAATTCGCTGGTAGCAGGATCGAGGGTAAGAAAGACGTCCTTGCCAGGCTCGAAACCGGCTGTGCAGATTGCCTCGAGAATAACCTCAATAGCCGCTTCGTTTGACGGCAGGGAGGGGGCAAAACCACCCTCATCGCCAACGCCGGTGTTTTCACCGCGCTTCTTCAGCACTTTCTTCAAAGAGTGGAAAACCTCGGCACCCATCCGCACAGCCTCGCTAAAAGACTTGGCGCCAGCTGGAGCCACCATAAACTCCTGGAAGTCAGTGGAGTCCGCCGCGTGCTTGCCGCCATTGAGGATGTTGAACATCGGCACCGGCAGGACGTGCGCGGCAAAACCACCGAGATAGCGGTACAACGGTACGTCGAGATAGGCAGCCGCTGCCCACGCGGTCGCGAGCGAGACACCGAGGATGGCGTTGGCGCCGAGGTTGCTCTTGTTTGCCTCGCCATCCAACTTGATCATCGCCTGGTCGATCGCTATCTGGTCCAGGGCAGACATGCCAACCAGTGCCGGGGCGATAACATCACTGACGTTCTTGACCGCCTGCAGTACGCCGGCGCCGCCGTAGCGACCCTTGTCACCGTCACGCAGCTCGTGAGCTTCGTAAATCCCCGTGGAAGCCCCGGATGGCACAGCCGCCCTACCTACGGTCCCATCTACGAGGATGACCTCTGCCTCAACTGTGGGATTACCTCGCGAATCGATAATCTCGCGAGCGCGAACTCGTTCAATTACGGCCATTCTATGCTCCTCTCACCGTCTAGATCTCTACGAACCTGGACTATTACTCCAACTGCCAGCACACTCACCGCTTCGTCAGTGCATATCACGATATTATAGTTCAGAACACATCTTGCAGGCGTTCTGGTAGCGGCGGATTCTAAAGACGCTTACCAACACCGAACAATAAGAACCGCCGGCCCAATAAGAACCGCCGGCCCAAGTGGGCCGGCGGTTCTATCGTTCTGTACAGGTAACTACTTGTCGAGGATAATTCGAGCGTCCACTGCTGTAGCACCCTTGCCTGCCGGATAGACGACCAACGGGTTGACGTCCAATTCCGCGATCTCTGGGAAGTCGGTGACCAGCTGCGACACGCGCAGCAGGGCGTCGGTTAGCGCCTCGAAGTCCGCCGGCTCCTGGCCACGCACGCCTGCCAGCAGTTTGTAGGAGCGGATCTCTTTGATCATTGCCTCAGCCTGCTTGCGGGTCAACGGCGCCACCCGGAAGGAGACGTCGCGCAGAACCTCCACATAGATGCCGCCCAAACCAAACATGATCATCTGGCCGAACTGCGGGTCGCGCGTGACACCGAGGATGACCTCGCGACCTGGCTTGACCATCTCCTGAACGGCAACGCCCCACACATCGGCATCTGGCTTGGCCTTGTTGGCATTGGCGATGATGGTATCAAACGCCTGCCGCACCGCAGCTTCGTCCTCCAGACCAACCTTTACGCCACCGATATCAGACTTGTGCAGGATATCCGGCGAG
>CAZMKF010000001.1:127890-139609 GCA_964566935.1 uncultured Dehalococcoidales bacterium
TCATCACTACCGGATAGCCGATAGCGGCAGCGTACTTAACCGCCTCATCCGCAGTCTTCGCCAGCTCGTTGCCCGGCATCCGGAAGCCGTAGGCCTGCATGACGGTGCGTGCTTCCAGCTCGCCCAGGGAGTCGCGCCCGGCCTTCCGAATCTCGTCGAACACCTTGGCGGCAGCGGCTTTGTCTGCCTTCATCGTCTCGGGCTTGTCTACCTCGGCCTTCCGCCATTCGCGATATTCGTTCATGGCCCGCAGCGCCTGCGCCGCACGCTCGGGGAATGCGTAGTTAGGCACGCCGCCAGCCTTCATGATGCTCACGCCTGGCGCTACGGCGTCACCACCCATGAATACGGCGATAACGGGCTTCTTGCCATTCTTGCCCGCACGCACGGCAGCCTCTGCTGTCTTCTCTATCTCGGTCATGGCCTGCGGCGTCAGCAACACCATCAGCGCGTCTACGTTGGGGTCCTCCAGCACGGCATCGATTGCCGCTTCGTAGCGCTCCGCGGTAGCGTCACCTATCACGTCGACCGGATTGTTGAGGGCAGCAGCCGCCGGCAGTGCTTCGCGAAGCTTGGCAATCGTCTCTGGCGCCAGGGTGGCCAGCTTCAGACCACCGCGCACACAGGCGTCAGTGGCCAGAATACCAGGCCCTCCTGCGTTGGTTACAATGGCAACACTCGGTCCGGTCGGCAGCGGCTGAGAGGCAAACGCTACCGAAATATCGAACAGATCCTGCATGGTGTTGGCGCGAATAATGCCGCTCTGCACGAATGCGGCGTCGTAGGCCGAGTCGGAGCCGGCAAGGCTGCCGGTGTGCGACGAGACCGCCCGCGAACCCGCCGCTGTGCGGCCGGACTTGACGATCGCCAGTGGCTTCTTCTTAGTCAACGCGGCAGTCACCTCGCGGAAGCGCGCACCGTCCGGCACGCCCTCCAGGTACGCTACGATGACCCGCGTGTCGTCGTCATCCGCCAGCGCCTCAAAGACGTCAATCTCCGTCAGGTCTGCCTTGTTGCCGAGGCTGACGATTTTACTGAAGCCCACGCCTTCGCTAACTGCCCAGTCGAGCACCGCCGTTAGCAGCGCGCCCGATTGCGAGACAAAGGCGATTTTCCCTTCTGCTGGCTGCACGGCCGCAAAGGTGGTGTTCAGCTTCGACTTGGTGTCGATGATGCCGAGAATGTTGGGGCCGAAGAAACGCAAGCCGCCATCGCGCGCAATCTTGGTTATGCGATCCTCGAGCTCAGCGCCTTCGTGGCCAGTTTCCCGGAATCCGGCCGTGATAATGACGGCGCCCTTAACGCCCTTGGCGACCGCCTCTTTGATCGTCTGCTCTACCAGCGCCTGTGGTACCACCACAACGACGATGTCGACCTCTCCTGGGATGGAATTGAGATCGGGATAGACCTTCAATCCCAGCAGTTCGCTCGCCTTCGGGTTGACCGGGTAGATTTTTCCCTCAAAGCCCGCATCCACCATGTTCTTGAGCACGGTGTGTCCCAGGCCGCGTTCGTTACGCGAGGCCCCAACAATTGCCACAGCCTTGGGTGCGAAGAAGGTCTTCATCAGGTCGTTCATTCAACATCTCCATGTTTATTGCGTCATTGCGGTACGTATGCCGTCAGTGGCGCAGATTTGGTACGGCTGCTGCCGTCAAAGGGCAAAAACGAATAACAGGTCGTTCACGTTCGTGTTAGTAGGTCCTGTCAGCAACAGGTCACCGGTCTGCTCGAAAAAGTGGAAGCTGTCATTATCGGCCAGGTATCTATAGGGGTCTAGCCCGAGCTGCCGGGCACGCCGTATCGTCACTCCATCAACCAGAGCGCCGCTGGCGTCCGTAGGGCCGTCACTGCCATCGGTGGCAAGACTGACCATCACGACGTTGCGAAGCCCTTCGATCTTGAGCGCGGCGGCAAGGCTGAACTCCTGGTTGCGGCCGCCCTTACCCTTACCATGCAAGGTTACAGTGGTCTCTCCACCAGCAATTACACAAGCCGGCCGGGCCAGTGGTTTTCCACTGCGGTCGATCTCACGAGCCATGGCAGCAAAGACCTTCGCCACTTCGCGCGCTTCACCTTCTATGAAGTTGGTCAGGAAAAGCGTGTTGAAGCCGAGACTGCGAGCCGTTGCCTCTGCAGCAGCGGCCGCGATCTCGTTACTGGCCACGAGCACGTTCTGTACGCCATCGAAGATCTCGTCGCCCTCTTTCGGTGTGTCATCAATCTCGCCGGCCGCGCCGCGCTCCAGATGTCTCAGAACTACACCGGGGATGCGCTCAATGATGCCGTAGCGGCGCAAAACATCCAAAGCATCGGAGAAGCTGGATGTGTCAGGGACGGTTGGCCCAGAGGCGATGACGTCCAGTGGATTGCCCACCACATCCGAGAGGATTAGTGAGATTATGGGCGCCGGCGAGGCGATGCGGGCCAGGTTGCCGCCCTTCATCTCCGATAGGTGCTTCCGCAAGGAATTGATCTCGTTGATGGTAGCACCGCAGCGCAGCAACTCTTGCGTCAGGGCTTGCTTGTCAGCCAGCGTTATGCCCTCTACCGGCGAGACCAGCAAGGCGGAACCGCCGCCAGATATCAGGCAGATCACCAGCGAGTCGGCATCCGCGTTGCGCGCCATATCCAACATCTGGCGACCGCCCTGCATGCCATTGTCGTCCGGCACCGGATGTCCGGCCTCATTGATGCGGATGCGCTCCAGGGGCGCCATATAACCGTACTTTGTGTTGACCAGGCCATCGGTTATGCGCGAGCCGAGCACTTCTTCCACGGCCTGTGCCATGGCAACGCTTGCCTTTCCACCACCGATGACATAGATCTTCCGATAACGGCCAAGGTCGTAGCTTCGATCAGCCACTTGGAAAGTGTCGCCGTCCAGACTGATGCAGTTGAGTACGGCCTGTCTGGGATCTACCGCCTTCAGCGCGGCCGCCAAAACCTTGGCCACGCGGTCGCGGTTGTCTGCCTCACCGTGCCCTCGCCCAAAACTCCAGGAACTGATGACGTTGCTGTCGATACCAGTCGCCTCCTCTCAGCTTCAACAGAGTCCAATGGTTGTCGGATGGGGCGAATTGACTGAGCATAAAAAAACACCCGCGCTTCGGGTGCTAGCGTTGAGGAACCCGCGTCTTCAGCCACAGAGCAGCCACATCCAGCCCCCAACCGGTCAATTTCAGGGTTTCAGTCTAACACAGCCACGCGAAAAGTGTCAAAACCCGTTCACATCTCCGGGCGCCGGCTACGCTTCCACTTCATGGGCGATTTCGTCAATACGACTGGTATACAGATCCGTCAAGCGAGCAGTGCAAACGGCGATAGTGCCCCATCCATCTGGCCTATAATGAAGCCTGACCGGCACTGACGCCCTTGGGGTGGGCTGGTCGGATTATGTCATCTACATGGAGTGCAGTATGTACGACCTGTTGTTGCGTGGCGGGAGGGTCATTGACCCGGCGATGGGAATAGACGCCACGATGGACGTGGCGATCAGTAAGGGGCGCATCGCAGCCGTCAAAGAAGCGATACCGGTAGGTGAGGCCAGGGAAACTATAGACGTGAGCGATAGAATCGTCACACCAGGACTTGTTGATATCCACACTCACTTCTACTGGGGAGTATGCGAATACGGCATCGATCCCGATCCACATTTCCTGCCCAAGGGTACGACTACTGCGCTGGATGTGGGCAGCGCCGGTGCTTACACTTTCCCGGCCCTGCGCCGCTACATCATGGAACCCGCGAAAACCCGTTTGTACGCTCTACTGCACGTGAACGCGCTCGGTATGGTTCACTCGGTGGGTGAGCTGCAGGCCACTAACTGGATCAATCCCGAGTTGGCCGCTGCTGTTGCCAAAGAGAACGCCGATGTGGTCAAAGGCATCAAGGTTCGGCTCAGTCGCAACGTGGCGGGAGAAAGCGATTGGATCGCTTTCCAGGCGGCACGCAAGGCGGCGGATCTGGCCGCCATGCCGCTCATGGTTCACTTTGGAGACTCGATCACACCGCTCAACGAGGTGCTGGACCAACTGAACAACGGCGATACCCTGACTCACTGCTTCACCGGCCGCCCAAACAACATCCTGGACGAGCAGGGCAAGCTGATCCCCGCCGCCGTGGCCGCCAGGAATAGAGGCGTCATTTTCGATGTCGGGCACGGTATGGGCAGTTTCGGCTACGCGGTGGCTAAAGCTGCCCTCGCCCAAGGGTTGCCGCCCACCACCATCAGTACCGACTATCACATGTTCAGTGCTAACTATCCCGTGGTGGATTTCCCAACGACGATGAGCAAGTTCATGCATCTGGGCATGTCATTGCCGGAGGTCGTCGCTCGCTCTACGATGGCTCCAGCTCGAGCCTTGGGCTTAGGGGACGGCATTGGCACTCTGAGGGTAGGCGCAGAGGCAGATGTTTGCGTAATGCAGCTTGTGCAGGGAGAATTCCCGCTCGACGACTGCTATCGCAACACCGAGGTGGTGCGTGAACGCCTCGTTACCACCATGTCGTTGCGCGCAGGCAAGTTGTTCTGAACAGCATCGCCGACGTATGAAAGCGGCGCCCGGTTTGAACCGGGCGCCTTCTCATACGCCACAGGTAGTCAGCACTAGGGAATAAGCAGCGTCTTACCGGTGGTCTGGCGCCCTTCGAGCGCCTTGTGGGCTGCCGTAGCTTCGGCCAGCGGGAACTCCTGTCCAATCCTTACCTTCAGTTTACCGTCACGGATCCAGCCAAGCACGTCACCGGCGCGCCAATTCAGCTCCTCGCGCGTCAGTATGTGCTGCGCCAGCGACGGACGGGTGAGGAATAGCGAGCCCTTGCCCTGCAAGAAAGTCGGGGCAACCGGCTCCACTGGCCCACTGGATTGGCCGAACAGCACCATCATGCCTCGCGGCCGCAGGCAGTCGAACCCCTTGAGGAAGGTGTCCTTGCCTACACCGTCGTAGACAACCGCGATACCCTTACCTTCGCTAACCTCTTTGCAAGCGGCGACGAAGTCTTCCTGCGTGTAGTTAACAACGCGATCAACGCCGTTAGCACTTGCCAGATCGGCCTTCTCAGCGGTTGATACAGTGCCAATTACTTTGCCGCCGCGGATGGCAATCATCTGGCTCAACAGCAAGCCTACCCCACCTGCGGCCGCGTGGACCAGACACCAATCACCTTGCTGCACTGGATAGGTGGAGTTACAGAGGTAATGAGCCGTCATGCCCTGCAACATCGAGGCAGCGGCCGTTTTTGCATCTATGCCTTCGGGCACTTTCACAAGTTTGGCAGCAGGCACAGCAGCGTACTCGGCGTAGGCGCCCGGAACATTGGTATAGGCTACAAGATCGCCCACCTTGAAATCGTCTACTCCCTCGCCCACCGCATCAACAACTCCGGCTCCTTCACTGCCAACCGTATACGGCAGCTTCCCCTTGTACAGGCCACTGCGCTGGTAGACATCGATGAAATTCAGACCAATCGCTTGCAAACGGACTAGTACTTCGCCGGTTTTGCACTCCGGTCGGGCGATCTCTTCAACACTCATGCTGTCGGCGTCACCGTATTGATTAACTCTGACCGCTTTCATCAAGTCACCTCATCCGCTATTCTCGGTGCGTTTAGTATATGATAGCAGCGCCAAGCATGGCAGCCAGTTATATCGGCGTGCACTATCGCCGTGAGGTGTTGATGGAGATTCTGGCCACCGTTCCCGCCTGGATGCTGCTGGCATCCCTGATTGCCACCATGTTGGGCTCGTTTGCCAGAGGTTTATTACCGAGGCAAACACCCGGCCTTTTCCACAGCATCACCCTGCTTGTTTTGGCAATGCTGCTGGGGCACCTGGTAGCCGCGGTAGGTGGGTTGCCATCGTTAAGGCTCGGCGAGCTGCGACTCAGCTACGGCCTGTTGCTTGGCGCTCTACTGCTTTGGCTTGCTAGGCCCAAACACGCGTGATAGAATCACTCGGCTGACGCGGCCAATTTGCCTTGTTCTGATTTGGCGTGCGTGGTACCCCGACTGCGATTGTTCCCGCCAGCCAGGGAGGAGCCAGAGGCCCAATGGAAACTGTGCGCGACGTTCTAATCATTCTGCTGTTCCTGGAATCGCTGATCGTCATCGGTCTTCTGATCGCACTACTGCTGCAGATTATGAAACTGGTGCAGGTTGTGCGCGACGACGTCAACCCCATCCTCAGCGATGTGCGGCAAACTACCTCAACAGTGAAAGGCACGGCCAGGTTTGTCAGCAGCACTACGGTTCGCCCCGTAATTCGCACCTTAACAGCGGTAACCGCAAGCAAACGCTTCGCTCAGGCCCTATTCAGGGTTGTTACCAGCAGGTGAGGTTGGAGGAGTAAAGACGAAATGCAGAAGTCCAATTGTGTTAGCTTCTTCGTGGGGTTGTTGTTTGGCGCTACGATCGGTGGCGCAGCTGCCTACCTGTTCTCGCCTGCTGACAGTGAGAAAGTGGCAAACGAACTGAAGGACAACGTCTTCCAGTTGGTGGGGAGTTCAGGTGAACACGGCGAGAAACTGAAGGCCGCCGGTGCACGCTTCGTTGACGAACAGCGTACTCGCCTGGAAGAGGCGGTCGCTGAAGGCAGGGAGGCCGCTAAGGCCAAACGCGCCGAGCTGCAGCAGATGTACGATCAGGCCACTAGCAGCAAGGCCTGACAGTTTTCGCCGGTCTAACTGTTAAGAACACCCGGGCTGGAGCTTGGCAAACGAGCGCAGCCTCAACCTTGCAGGTGAATTAATGCTGTCATCAGACTATCCGTTGAACAAAGCCCCTGAACCCAAGACTGCCGTGGTCATTTGCCGCAACTGCCGCCGCAAACGACGCGCTGTTTGGTCAGTAGCGCGCTTGCTGCCTCGCGATGCGGAGGGTATGCCATACACTGAAGTATGCCACCGTTGCCTTAACGAAGACCCTGCTACAACTGACGAGGTTCGTCGCAGCAACGAGTAGTCACTCGCTCCGGGTATTGCTGGCACGCGCCCTGCTCTGGAGCCGCCAGCATTTTCTTTTGCTGCTCATGCATAGCTCCTGTTCTTCGCTGGTGAGAGGCGGGGTACCTTTGAGGCAATGGACCTCGTAGAGGACGTCGTCGCTTTCCACAGTCCAATTCTCGCGGTAATGATCGCAACCACCAGGAAAGCGCCGCATATTGATGCCGTCGCGCGGGCCTTTGGTTTCGTCAATCTCGTTCAAGAGCAGCTGCCTCGTATAGTTGCCTAGTGTCATGATTCTAGCATCCACAGCTGAGGGTCGCCAGAAAGCACCCCCTTGCCTTCATGAGTAGTTGCAGGCTCGTTCGAAAAGTCGGGAGGCAGGACAGCTGGTATATTTACCGAGTAGGTAGTAACTGCAGGACAGATCATGCCCCAAGACAGGATAGTTATCCATGGCGCGCGGCAGCACAACCTCAAGAACATAGACTTGGAGCTGCCGCGTAATCAGCTCGTCGTGATCACCGGCCTCTCTGGTTCCGGAAAGTCCAGCCTCGCTTTCGACACGATCTACGCCGAGGGCCAACGGCGCTACGTTGAGTCACTGTCGGCGTACGCGCGCCAGTTCCTCGGCCAGATGGACAAGCCCGATGTCGATTACATCGACGGCCTCTCGCCTGCCATCTCAATCGACCAGAAGGGCGTGAGCAACAATCCCCGTTCCACGGTTGGTACGGTGACCGAGATATACGATTATCTGCGCCTGCTATACGCCCGCATCGGCCAGCCGCACTGCCCCAGCTGCGGACGCGCCATCACGCGGCAGACGGTGCAACAGATCGTGGACGCCGTGCTGGCCATCCCTGCCGGCAGCCGCATGATGATCATGGCGCCGTTGATTAAGGACCGAAAAGGCGAACATCAGACGGTGTTCGAGGAGATGCGGCGCAGCGGCTTCGTACGAGTGCGGGTGGATGGCGAAGTGCGCGACCTCTCGGATGACATTGCCCTCGATAAGAAACGCAAGCATTCCATTGAAGTGGTGGTAGACCGACTGGTGGCGCCACAACAGGGAAACGGCGAAGGCAGCGGCGACACAAACCGCATTACGGATTCCGTAGAGACAGCGCTCAAACTAGGCAATGGCGTGGTGCTGGTGGCTATCCTGAACGATGAGGAGATCATGTTTTCGGAGCACTTCGCCTGTGTCCACTGCGGCATCAGCTTCGGTGAACTTGCTCCGCGTTCGTTCTCGTTCAACAGCCCTCACGGCGCCTGCCCCACCTGCTCGGGCTTGGGGACGACCCTGGAGATCGATCCCCACCTGATCGTTCCAGACGACAGCCTGAGCCTCGCCGAGGGAGCCCTACATCCCTGGAGTAAGTCGAGTGCACAGAACGGCTACTATCATCAGATGGTGTCGTCAGTAGCGAGGCATTTCGGCGTTTCAGTGAACACACCGGTCAGGCACCTGCCGGAAGCAGTGATGGACACGTTGCTGCACGGTAGCAAGGGTGAGTTGCTGCGCATCCGCTACCAGGGACGCTCCGGCAACTCACGTGATTACCATACAACCTTCGAGGGTGTGATCCCCAACCTTGAGCGCCGCTATCGTGAGTCAGAGTCCGACTACATTCGTATGGAGATCGAGCGGTACATGGCTTCGCGCCCGTGCCCTACTTGCCAAGGCAAGCGGCTGAAGCCAGAGATCCTGGCAGTACTGCTCAACGGGCGCTCAATTGTCGACGTGACGAGCCTGCCGGTGGGCAAGGCGAGCCTCTGGTTTGCCGGACTGGAGAAGCAACTCAATCAGCGGGAGATGTTGATCGCCACCCAGATCCTGAAGGAGATCCGCGCCCGCCTTGGCTTTCTGATTGATGTCGGCCTGGACTACGTGACGCTTGACCGACCGTCAGGTACGCTGTCCGGTGGCGAAGCACAGCGGATTCGGCTGGCTACGCAGATCGGCAGCAGCCTGATGCCGGGCATCGGTCTGCACCAGCGGGACAACGGCAGACTACTCGATACGGTACGTCGCTTGCGCGATCTCGGGAATACCGTTCTAGTGGTGGAGCACGACGAGGAGACCATCCGTGCCGCAGATTACATCGTTGACATCGGTCCGGGAGCAGGCGAACGTGGCGGACATGTGGTGGTGGCAGGGCCTCTGCCGGCAATGCTGGCAGCGCCGGACTCAGTTACCGGGCAATTCCTGCGCGGTGAGCGCAGCGTGTCCGTTCCCGCCTCACGGCGTACCGGCAATGGCCACTCGCTAGTGGTGCGCGGCGCATATGCCAACAACTTGAAACACATAGACGTTAAATTCCCCCTGGGAACGATGATTTGCGTCAGTGGCGTCTCCGGTTCGGGTAAGAGCACGCTAGTCAACGAGATTCTCTATCGTCACCTGGCGCACAGCTTCTACCGCTCGCGTGATCTGCCGGGTGCACACGATCACATAGAGGGCATTGAGGCGCTCGATAAGGTGGTTAACGTCGATCAATCGCCCATCGGCCGTACGCCGCGCTCCAATCCAGCCACCTACACCGGCTTGTTTACGCCGATCCGCCAGCTGTTCGCTACCATGCCGGAAGCCAGGATCAGGGGTTACACCCCCGGCCGTTTCTCCTTCAATGTTAAGGGCGGTCGCTGTGAGGCCTGCCAGGGCGAGGGCATCATTCAAATTGAGATGCAGTTCCTGCCTGACGTGTACGTCCCCTGTGAGGTGTGCAAGGGGCGTCGTTACAACAGAGAAGCGTTGGAGATCACCTTCAAGAACAAATCAATCGCCGACGTATTGGAGATGACGGTTGACCAGGCTGTCGAGTTCTTCGACGCGCTGCCGCGCATTCGCCAGAAACTGATCACCCTGGCCGACGTGGGCTTGGGCTACATCAGGCTTGGACAGCCCGCTACAACACTCTCAGGTGGTGAGGCGCAGCGCGTCAAACTCGCCACCGAACTGTCGAAACGGGGCACGGGCAAAACCCTGTACGTGCTTGACGAGCCGACTACCGGGCTGCACTTTGCGGACGTGGAGAGGCTACTACAGGTGCTGCAGCGCCTGGTGGAGCAAGGAAACACCGTGGTGGTGATTGAGCACAACCTGGACGTGATCAAACAGTGCGACTACGTCATTGATCTGGGCCCAGAAGGCGGAGATGCCGGCGGCTATGTAGTGGCTACCGGAACGCCGGAGGAGATCGCCGCCAACGAGCACTCATACACGGGACAGTTCCTCAAGCGCGCCCTACCGGAGAGGCAGGGGACCACAGTGGGCGGCTGATTGGAGCTGATGAGGAGAGTCGAACTCCTAACCTGGCGATTACGAATCGCCTGCTCTACCATTGAGCTACATCAGCCTGGGGAAAGCGGCTGAAAGTATAGCATCCTCAAAACGCAGCGGCAACGCTCGCCTATAGTGCCCACACGGGGGCTAGGAAGGCAGGTGATATAATCGCTTAGCCGGGGCAGCTGGCCTGCACCGTTCCACCAGCAGGGAGGATTAGCAATGGCTGGACACAGCAAATGGGCACAAATCAAACGATCCAAAGGCGTCGCCGATCACAAGCGCGGCCAATTGTTCACGAAGTTGGGGCGTGAGCTCAGTGTGGCAGCGCGTGAGGGTGGAGCGGACCCTTCAGGCAATGCCAGGCTCCGCCTGGCTATCCAGCGCGCCCGTGAGAACAACATGCCCATGGACAATATTGAGCGGGCCATCAAGAAGGGTAGCGAACGGGGCGAATCCGGCAACCTGGAGGAGATTCTCTACGAGGGCTACGGACCAGCCGGCGCAGCGGTCATGATCGAGGCGCTTACCGACAATCGCAACCGTGCCGCTGCCGAGATCCGCAACCTTTTCACCCGTGCAGGCGGGGGACTGGGCGAGAGTGGCTGCGTTGCCTGGATGTTTGACAACCTGGGTGTCATCGAGATTCCGCTCACTGGGGTCGACGCTGAGGAGCTGTCACTGATGGCTATAGATGCCGGCGCACAGGACGTGCATGTCGTTGATGGCCAGCTGGAGATCCACACTCAACCGGGGGATCTGGAGAAGGTGCGCCTGGAGATGGAGAAAGTGGCGCCATCAATCGCCAGCGCTGAGCTCACCATGCTGCCGCAAACTGAGTTGAGTCTAGACGAGAAAGGCTCGCTGTCGCTCTTGCGCCTGATCGACGGGCTTGAAGATCTGGATGATGTCCAGAAAGTGTACACTAATGTCGACTTCTCCCCGGAGGTGCTGGAGAAGTACGAGGGCTGAACCTGTGAAGATCCTCGGCCTCGATCCCGGTACGGCGACTACCGGCTTTGGTGTGATCACCAGCAACGGCGACGAGAACTCGCTGGTGGAATACGGTGTTATCTCAACGCCACCTGGGCTACCGCTAGGCGGCCGGCTTCAGCAGATCTATCGCGGTGTTTCCCAGCTGGTGCGTCTGCATGAGCCCGACGAGGCAGTGGTCGAGCAGCTGTTCTTTGGTCGCAATGTCACCACTGCCTTGGCGGTTGGTCACGCTCGTGGCGCTATTCTGCTGGCATTGGCCGATGCCGGCATACCGCAGTTTGAGTACACGGCGGTTCAGGTCAAGCAGGCAATCGCCGGCTACGGCCGCAGCAGCAAGAATCAGATCCAGGAGATGGTGAAACTGCTGTTACATATGAGGGACTTACCAGAACCGAACGACGCTGCGGACGCTTTGGCGCTGGCGCTCTGCCACCACGGCTATAGGCGCATGGACGCGGCGGTAGCGGCGAGTGAACTGCAGGTGGGATCGTCA
>CAZMKF010000001.1:139619-152570 GCA_964566935.1 uncultured Dehalococcoidales bacterium
TGGCGTTGGAGGGAGTGCTCGAAAGCAAACTGCGCGAAGGTGCGGTGATTCGAGTCGGCGGCATTTCGTTGATGGTTCTGACCCCCACTACCACATTGGCGCAACTGGGTGGCGAGGGTAACTTCGTGCGCGTCCACACGCACCTGCACGTGCGTGAGGATGCCATGTCGCTCTACGGCTTCGCCAAGGCCGACGAACTCACCGTCTTTCACCAGTTGATCACTGTCACCGGCGTTGGACCTAAGCTGGCGCTGGCCATCCTCTCCGTGCTCTCGCCGGATGCACTGCGCCGGGCCATCGCTGAAGGTGACGTCGAAACCCTCTCCACTATTCCCGGCATTGGTAAGCGAACAGCCAGCCGGCTCGTGGTCGAGTTGCGCGGCAAACTAGCGCCGGTCAGTCAGGAGAGCGGCTATTTGCCCGGCGATGACAGTTCGGAGCTGATGGCGGCACTGCTTGCCTTGGGCTACACCTCCGTTGAGGTGCAATCAGCTATGCGACAGTTGCCACCCAACAGCGGCGACTCGTTGGAAGAACGCATCGTAGCGGTACTACAGCTGATGGCCCAACCGCAGTAGCGGCCACACACCTGTCGTCCACCGTAAACACCCCCCGTTTCGTTGCAGTTAAGCTTCCTTAATAATATACTTAGCCCGACCTAACTGCACTGGTATCGGAGCGGAGGTTGGCGATGACGACGGAGCGGGAAGAGCAATTATCCGACGCCGAGGAAGAGTACCTGGAGTCCATCTATCACCTCACTCGTGACGGACAGACCGCCCGCACAGAGCAGCTGGCCGCCGCCATGGGTGTCAGCGCCCCTGCAGCTACCGGCATGCTTAAACGGCTGGCGGCGAGAGGCTCTCTGGATCACGAGCCTTACGCCGGCGCCCAACTGACTGAGAAGGGTGAGAAGCAGGCCCTGGGTGTGGTGCGGCGACACCGCCTGCTGGAGCGGCTGCTCACCGATATCCTCCATCTGCCCTGGCACAGCGTACACGAACAGGCCTGCAAGTTGGAGCACAGCGTCTCACCCGAAATGGAGCAGCGACTGGAGGCAGTGCTGGCAGATCCTGAGACCTGCCCACACGGGCATCCCATCCCAGCCGCCGACGGCAGCGTGGACGATCTGAAGGGGGTTACTCTCGATACTGTGAGACCCGGATCGCATGCCACCATCCTGCGCATAGAGATGGAGGAGTCCGACCTGCTGAAATATATTGGTAGCCTGGGGATGTTCCCGCAGGTTGAGGTGGTGGTTGAAGCGAGCGCCCCCTTCGACGGCCCCCTGATGGTGCGGGTCGGCGAGGCCTACTACGCGCTTGGCAGGGAGGTGGCCCGTCTGATTGTGGTGGAGCCTTTACCCGAGCCAAGGCCCGAGCCTAAGCCAGCGCCGGTCCAGTCTGGCAAAGACAGGCGTCAACGTCTGCGTCGCGGCCAACGTGGTTTCAGCGCTCATTTCACCAGTATGAGTACGATCCCCGGGAATACTGATGGAAGCGACTGAGCCCGCCGCGCTCGACCGGGCCATCAAGGAGTCTGACTTACTCGTATCGCTGGTTGGCAACCCCAACGTCGGCAAGTCTTGCGTTTTTAACCACTGTACAGGGCTGGGCGTTGTCACGGCCCACTACCCAGGCAAGACTACCTCCATCAATGCTGGCATCCTCGATTATGGGGACCGTCGCATTGGTTTGCTGGATCTTCCCGGTGTGTATTCCCTGGACACCGGCAGTGAGGAGCAATGGGTAGTGCGGCGCACGCTGTTCGACTTTCGTCCGAACGTGAACGTAGTGATCGTGGATGCCACCAACCTGGAACGCAACCTCTTCCTCGTTCTGCAGATGCTCGACCTGGACCTACCGGTAGTTGTCGCCCTCAATCTGATGGACGAGGCGCGTCGTGCCCACATCGAGGTAGACCGCGAACGCCTGTCTAAACTACTTGGTGTGCCAGTAGTTACCATTCAAGCTGCTTGCGGCAAGGGCCTGCCCGAGCTGCTGCAGGCAGTGTTACAGGTCAGCAAGAACGGTCAGCGGCCCCCTCGTGCCAGCCGTTACGGTAAGGACATCGAGGAACACATCGCTGAGCTATCGGTTCTGCTGCAGGCCGACCCGGAGCTTCGTCCGCCAGGCTACTCTCCTCGTGCTGTCGCATTCGCCCTCCTCGAGGACGACGTGGAGGTAAGAGCAAGGCTTTCGCAGTACGAGGCTGGACGGTTAATCCTGCACCGCGGCGATGACCTAGCGGAGCACATTGGCGAGGAACATGCGGAAACCGCCTCCGCCCGTCTGGTCAGGGAGCGCTTCGGCCTGGCTGGTTACATAGCGGCCGAAGTGCGTACCGAACGGGCGGCAAATGACACCCTGGCCAACCGGTTCTGGGCGTGGTCTATCGCGCCACTCACTGGCATCCCAACCTTGATCGGCATTCTGCTGCTTACTTTCTTGATCCTGTTCACGGTTGGCAACCAGCTGGCGGCCGTGGTGGAGGATACCTGGGCGGTCTACGCCAGCCCGGCTATTACCGCAGTGCTGACTGCTCTGGTAGGAGACGGCTCTGCACGCCAGGTACTCTCCTGGGGCTTTGATGCCGGGCTCGTGGCGGTTCTCACAGTGGGCATCCCATACGTTCTGACTTTCTACTTCCTGTTATCCATCATGGAGGACACTGGTTACCTCAATTCGGTCGCGTTCTTGCTCGATAACGTCATGCATAAGTTCGGCTTGCACGGCCGCTCGGCGATTACTCTCGTGGCGGCTGCCGGCTGCAACGTGCCAGCTATGATGGCCATCGACTCTCTGCCAACCCGGCGTGAGAAGTTCATTGCCTCCACCCTGGTCGTGTTGGTGCCCTGTACCGCACGCACGGCCGTCATTCTCGGCGTAGTGGGCCATTACCTCGGCACGCTGGCCGCCCTGGCTCTGGTTGGCATCATCGGCTTGATCATCTTTCTTGTCGGCGCAGGGCTGGACCGCTTGTTACCGGGGCAAACCAGCGGACTGGTGATGGAGATGTTCCCATTCCGAGCCCCTGAACTGCGCACGGTGCTGCGCAAAACCTGGTACCAGTTCAAGGACTTTGTCTTTGTCGCCCTGCCGGTGGTGGTGGGTGGTAGCCTGGTGCTCGGTTTTCTATACGAATCAGGCTACATCTGGCTCGCCGCCCAACCGCTGCAGGGCCTCTTCGAAGGCTGGCTCGGCATACCTACCGTGGCCGGTCTCTGTCTAATCCTGGCGGTACTTCGCAAGGAGATGGCAATGCAACTGCTGATGGCCATCGCCGCCGTGGAGCTCGGCGGCCGCACCGACGACCTGCTGCTGTTGATGAACACCAACCAGATGTTCGTCTATGCCCTTGTCAACAGCATCTTCATCCCCTGCCTCGCTACACTGGCGGTGCTCCAGAAGAAACTTGGCTGGTGGAAGACGATGCAGGTCAGCATGATCACGGCCCTTATCGCCCTAAGCGCGGGCGGAATCGTGATCCGCTTACTAAACTACTTCAGGCCGATCTGATCCCGCCTTGCTCACGCCTCAACGGCAGCCGCACTCTGAAGGTGGTACCAACTCCCAGCTCGCTATCGAAGTCGATTGAGCCGCCGTGCCGCTCAACCAGGTGCTTGGTGATGGGAAGGCCCAGTCCGTTGCCCGGGATACCCTCGGTGGCGGGGGATCTCACCCGGAAAAACTCGGTGAAGATGTGTTGCTTGGCCTCTTCACCAATGCCATACCCGCTGTCCTTGTAGCTCAACAGCATCTGGTCACCATCAAGGCGAGCTGAGACTGCTACAGTACCACCCTGCCGGTTGAACTTGATGGCGTTGCTGAGCAGATTGGCAAACACGCGGCGCATGTCGTCAGGATCGGTGAGCAACATGGGCAGATCTCGTTCCACCGACAGCGACACGGTAACTTGCCGAGCGGCCGCCTCCGCCCGAAAGTCCTCAATCGACTCTCCCAGCAGCGAGCCGATGTTGATGTAGCGTAGCTGCCGCTGTGGTTGCGCACCGGTCGCCGATGAAAGGGCGCTCAGCTCGTCGATCAGGCGCAGCATGGCGCGAGCACGCTCGGCGCAGCGATCCAGCATCTGTTGCTGGCGGACCGGGTCTCCTTCCGCAGCTCCACTGAGGATCGCGTCGATGTATTGGACTATCGCCCCTAAGGGCGCCCGCAATTCGTGGGTAACGGTGCGCACAAAATGCATTCGTGCTGCGGTGTCACGGCTGAGGTCGGTTACATCTGACACCAGAACACCTACTCCACGCACTGCGTCATCGCCATCCGGCAAATCAAAGCGCGTGAACTCAACTAGCCGCTCGCCGAAGGTTTGGCAGAAGCTGCTGCCCGTCCGCTCCTGCTGGCCACCATGATTTGCTATTAGAGCCGTCAAGTCAGCACCGGACTCGCATGTCTCCAACGAGCGGTTCAGACAATCCTTGTACTCTTCACCAAGCCAACTCGCTGCAGTTTCGTTGATGTAGCACAGGATGCCACCTTCACGGAAGAGCATGATGCCAGTTGGCAAACGATCCAGTATGCTGTCTTCACTGTCGCGATTTCGACCGGAGTCGGTGCCGTTCTGCGGTGGACTGTCGGTCCGATCTCCGGCTCTCGCCGGGGCCGATACTGCCTGCTTGAGGGCGGAGACTACTGGGCCGCTATCCACCGGTTCCAGAACAAGCGAGACGGGGCGAATGGCGACCAGCCTCTGCAATTCGGGTAGTGTGTCGCCATCCGCCAGGGCGACGATGGGCAGGTCCGGCTGCTTGCGCAGCGCGGCGTGGAACGTGCGCTCCTCGCCGATTAGCAGACGCAGATCACAGAAAACGACATCAAATCGCTGTCTTGATAGCAGTTTAACTGCCGAGGGGGCAGTTTCCACGCTGGTGATGGAGAATCCAGCGTTACGAATCTCCCTGCGGCGCAGCTGCGCCGCCGTATACCTGTCACACACTGCTAGCACCGCCAGCTGCGATGAACTGGCGGTGCCAACCGGATTGGTGGAGCTCTCTGAGCTAATGACTTACCGCTCCAGTGAATTCCTGCAATTGGTGGATCAGCAATGCTGACGGCACCGGTTTGTAGAGCATCTTGTTCACTTTGATCCAGCGACGGGCATCGTCGTTGTTCATCTCAAAGCGAAAGCCGTGCTCCCGCGCTGCGGAGGTGATCATGATGATCGGAATCTCCGCCGTCTCGGCCTGCGAGCGGATGCGATGAGCAACACCAAAGCCAGTGTCAGTGTGCTCAAGCATCAGGTCGAGCACGATCGCATCCGGTTTTACGCTCTCCACCTGAGCCAGGCCGTCTTCACCACTGCGAGCCGTAAACACATCGAAGCCAGCGCGGCTGAGCACAGCTTCGGTGGCATCAAGGAAGTCGATATCGTCGTCGATTAACAGTATTTTCTTTTTTGCTTCTTCAGCCACTGTTCTACCTCACCTTTCGTTCCAGGTCTGTCTCTCGCCCTGCCTACTCGACCACACGCGGCCGATAGTGCGTGTGCAGCAGGTGGTGCGATTTCTCACCCAAAGGCTTGCCGAGGTATTTCTCGTAGATGCCTATAACGTCCGGGTTCAGATGCGAACGGCGCTTAGCCTTGCCTTTGTCCTGCTCGTAGATGGCACGGGCGCGCGCCGCGATCGTCTCCTGATTGGTGGGCCGTGGTTGGCCGCCGCCACTGATGCAGCCGGAGGGACAGCACATCACTTCGACGAAGTGATAGTCCGCCTCACCGCTCTCGATCCGATCGAGCAGTTTCGATGCCGGCTCCAGGCCGGAGACCACCGCTACCTTAAGCTCAAGGTCGCCCATCGGGACGGTGGCCTCGCGCACGCCTGAGAGGCCGCGCACCTCAGTGAGATCTACGTCCTCGAGTTCCTTGCCGGTAACCAGATAGTAGCCGGAACGCAGCGCCGCCTCCATCACGCCACCAGTCACCCCGAAGATGTCACCCGCGCCGGTTGAGAAACCGAGCGGATCGTCGAATTCCTCGGGCTCGAGGTTGATGAAGTCGATGTTCGCTTGCTTAATCATGCGGGCTAACTCCCGCGTGGTCAGTACGGCATCAACATCACGCACGCCATCGACCTGCATCTCGGGACGCGCCGCCTCAAACTTCTTGGCGGTGCAGGGCATCAAGGAAACAACAAACATGTCTTTCGGGTCGATCCCGGCCTGCTCTGCGAAATAGGACTTGACTACGGCGCCAAACATCTGCTGTGGCGACTTGCAGCTAGACACGTTGGGTATTAGCTTCGGATAGAACTGCTCCATGTACTTGATCCAACCGGGGCTGCAGGAAGTGATCATGGGTAGCTGGCCACCGGTGGTGACGCGATGCACCAGCTCGCTGCCCTCCTCCATGATCGTCAGGTCAGCCGCCCAGTTAGTGGTGAACACCTTCTGGAAGCCGAGCCGGCGCAACGCCGCTACCATCTTACCGGTAACCATCGTGCCAGCGGGCAGACCGAACTCCTCACCGAGGCTGGCTCTAACCGAAGGGGCGTCTTGTGCCACAACGTAGAGCTGCGGGTTGTTGATCGCGTCCCAAACCTCATCGATGTTGGACTTCTCGGTCAGGGCGCCAGTGGGGCAGGCCAGCGTGCATTGTCCGCAGAGTACGCACGAGCTCTCGCTGATCTGGCGTTCGAAGGAGGGGCCCACCGACATTTCAAAGCCGCGGCGAGAGAAGTTGATAGCTCCCACTCCCTGTATTTCTTCGCAAACTTTGACGCAGCGCTCGCAGAGGATGCACTTATCGGGGTCGCGCTCAATAGACGCCGACGAGAAGTCCACTGGCGCTATACGCTTGGCGCCAATGTAGTGCCGCTCTCGGATGCCGTACTCCTGCGCCAAGTCTTGCAGCTCGCACTGCCCGTTGCGGTTGCAGATCAGGCAGTCGTTGGGATGGTTTGCCAGCAGCAGGTTGATCACCACCTCCCGAGCGTCTCGCACCCGGGCACTATTGGTATCTACCTCCATGCCTTCCGCTACCGGCATGGCACAGGAAGCCGCCAGGGCGCGCATGCCCTTCACCTCCACCACGCAGAGCCGGCAAGCGCCAGTGGGCGTCAAATTGGCAAATTGGCAGAGAGTGGGAATGTGGTAACCGTTAGCACGTGCCACTTCAAGAATAGTCTGGCCACTTTCGGCCTCAACCTTCTTGCCGTTGATTGTCAGACTGAGACTAGCCATCTTCTAACAGCCCCCCTAACTCGCCACTACAGCATTGGAACGGCATGCAATCATGCAGTTTCCACAGCGTGTACAGCGATCCTCGATTATGACGTGAGCGGACTTGCGTTCGCCGACGATGGCGTTGCTGGCACAACCCTTCAGACATAGGCCACAACCGATGCATTTCTCGGCATCAATGTGATAGCGAAGCAGGCTCTGGCAAACGCCAGCCGGGCATTTGCGGTCGAACACGTGTGCTTCATACTCGTCGCGGAAATACCGCAGAGTGGTCAGCACCGGGTTCGGCGCGGTTTGCCCCAGGCCACAGAGCGCGCTGTCTTTGATAACACGCGCCAACTTCTCTAGCTCCAGCACGCTTTGGAAGCGCTGCAGGCTGTCTTTGCCGTCCTCTTCCCAGTAGCCGCGCGATATCCGGTCCAGGATCTCCAACATGCGCCGCGTGCCCTCGCGACAGGGTGTGCACTTGCCGCAGGATTCAGAGGCAGTGAAGGTGAGGAAGAAGCGCGCCAGGTCAACCATACAGCTGGTGTCGTCCAGCACGACCAGACCACCGGAGCCCATCATGGCGCCGGCCTGGGTCAGGCCCTCGTATTCAATCGGCAGATCCAGCATCTCAGCCGGCAGACAACCGCCCGAGGGGCCGCCGATCTGCACCGCCTTAAACTCGCGACCATCCTGCATGCCGCCACAAATGTCGAAGATAACCTCGCGGATGGTAGTGCCCATCGGCACCTCAACGAGGCCGGTGTTCTTGACCTTGCCGGTTACGGCGAACACCTTCGTGCCCTTGCTCCGCTCGGTGCCGATGGCGCCCATCCAGGAGCCACCCTCGGCAACAACGCGCGGCACGTTGGCCAGAGTCTCCACATTGTTGATAGTGCTGGATCGGCCACGGAAGCCCTTGACCGCCGGGAAAGGCGGACGGGGCCTAGGCATGCCGCGATCGCCCTCAAGCGATGCAATCAGTGCGGTTTCCTCACCGCAGACGAAGGCGCCGGCCCCTTTACGTACCTCTACATCAAAGTTCCAGCCGGATCCCAAGATGTTCTTGCCCAGCAAACCGTATGACTTAGCCTGGGCGATCGCCTGGTTGATGCGCCTGACCGCCAGCGGATACTCGGCACGAACGTAGAAGATACCGTGATTGGCCCCTATGCCGTAACCTGCCAGCATCAGGCCTTCCAACACTCGGTGCGGGTCGCCCTCCAGGATGGCTCGGTCCATGTAAGCACCGGGGTCGCCTTCGTCGCCGTTGCAAATGACGTATTTCTCATCGCCAGGCGCGGCCTGAGCGAACTCCCACTTACGGAAGGTTGGGAACCCAGCGCCGCCTCGGCCGCGCAGCCCGGATGCCTTTACCTCATCCAGAACCAGTTGCGGATTCTTGGCTTTGAGCGCACGCGCCAGGCCCTTATAGCCGCCATGGGCGATGTACTCGTCGATTGAGTCAGGATTGATGTAGCCGCACAAGCCCAACGCCGCAGTCAACTGCTTCGTGTGTGAAGGACGATCGTAGAGCCGCGGCAGGTTGTCGTAGCTGGCAACGCCAGTAGCGCCACCAGTATCCCGCGTGTACGGGTCCGCAGCAATCTTGCCAAGCGACCATTCCTCGACAACCTCATCCCCCACAACCGCCCGCTCAACGATCTCTGCCACTCTCTCGGTGGTCGCCGTGGCCTACAAAACACACGGACGGCCTGGTCTAATAACGTCGAGCAACACTTCGTGTTGGCACTGTCCGATGCAGGCAGTACCGACGATATCGGCTTTGACGCCACGCTGCGCCAGTTCTGCTACTACCGCCTCTTTGATCTTCTGCGCCCCAGCTGCCAGGCCGCAGGTGCCCATGCCAATGACGATCTTGGGGACGGCAGTTTCCTGCCACCGGGCTCGCCGGCCGAGCTTAAGCACCTCTTCAACGCAGCTGGCGCTGTCATGGCACTTCGGGCCCTCGCGACAGCAGTCAATGAAGTCAGGGCAGGGATTATCAGCAGTGTGCCAACACTTGCTGCAGCACTGTTCCAGAAAGGTCTCCATCTTCCTCTCTCTCCTCCCTTAACGGTATGCGGCGAGGATTTTCGCAATGCGTTTGGGCTCGAGACGGCCGTGCGCCTCTTCGTCGATCATCATTACCGGCGCCAGACCGCAGCAGCCCAGGCAAGCCACCGTCTGCAGCGTAAAGACGCCGTCCCTGGTGGTGCGACCGTTGCGGATACCCAATTCGCTCTCCAACACCTGTAGGATCACTCCTGAACCGCGAACATGGCAGGCAGTACCACGGCAAAGGTGGATGACGTGCTTGCCAACCGGTTCGAGGCGGAACTGGTTGTAGAACGTTGCCACACCATAGACTGCGGCGGAACGCATGCCCAGATGCTGGCCAATCCTGACCATGGCTGTGGTTGGCAGAAAGCCGATGGAATCCTGGACGTCCTGGAGTATCGGTATCAGATACTCCTGGTCCTGCGGATGCCGCTTCAGTACGGCGTCCATCAGGACATCTTCTGACGTCAGTGGATCGCTAGCGCAATCCTTACAGTGCCCTGTAACCATTCGATGTCTCCTCCGTTCTTACTGGACTTTGTGAATCCGGTAACGAACCTGACGATTATTCGCTGGAGACCAGCGTCTCCGGGATGAAGAGTCAGTCGCTAAGGGTAGTTCCCCTGTGCCTGACGGAATGATAGTAAAGCCAACTCACGTGAAAGGTCAACCTGTCTGACCACAGCGCTTTCCGGCGCAACCAGGACAACCGGCGCGAAATTGAGTATGGCCGTCACTCCAACCGCCATCAGCCGATCAGTCACCGCCTGCGCCTCCGCAGACGGAGTAGTCAACACGGCCACTTCTGGCCGAGCCTCCTTCACCACAGCCTCGAGGTCATCGAGGTGCCGTACGGTAACGCCGTCCACCACCGTTCCGACCTTGTTGCGGTCCGTATCCATAATTGCAGCAATCTTGAAGCCTCGCGATTTGAAGCCGCGGTAATCTGCCAAGGCCGAGCCGAGTTTGCCATAGCCAACCAGCAGCACCGCCCGCTCACGATCCATACCGAGAAAACGGGTAAGGTAATGGAGCAACCTCCTCACATCGTAGCCAACGCCGGGCGTGCCGAAGCTGCCTGAACCGGACGAAACCAGGTACGAGAAGTCTTTCCTCACCTGGGCGGCGTTTACCCCGGCTGCCGTTGCCAGCTCTTGAGACGACACGGTTAGGACATCACGCTCTGGCAATTTGCGGAGGAAGTCGACGTATGAGGCTATACGACCTACCGTTTCGTCAGGGATGATGTTTGGGGGCATCCAGCACTCCAGCAACAGCTTCGTAAATCGCCGGTAAACGGCTGCATTATAAAGCGCCCGGCGCCAAAATGAAATGGGAATTGGCCAGGTTTTCGACGGAACAGGTTGCATTCAATCACCAGCGAGCATGCGTCCACAATCGCGGCAACACTATAATTCAGCCATCGAGCAGCATTACGGTGGTTGAGGAGTTAGCCGTGCCCCCCAATCGAGTAGTTTTTACGCAATCGCTCTTCGATGAGATGGTGGCCTTGGCTCGCGCCAGCGCGCCGGCGGAGGCATGCGGACTGCTGGCAGGGAGCTGCTCGAATGTGACTGCAGTACTAGCGGCAAAGAACATCGCAGCCGACCCCGTGCGCGAATACCTGATGGATCCTCAGACGCAGCTGGATCACTTCCACTGGCTGCGAGACAACAACCTGGAACTGGTGGGGATTTTCCACAGCCACCCCCACTCGGCTCCCTACCCCTCGCCTACTGATCTGAGGCGGGCTTTCTACCCTGAGGCGGCCACCGTCATAGTCTCACTCGCCTCGTGCTCCGAACCAGTGGTCAAGGCCTTCCACATGACCAGGGAGGAGGTCAAGGAGATCGAACTGGTTGTCAAACCGGATGCTGAAGCGATTATGGAGGAGACTGCCGCGTCCGCCGTGCAGAAACTGGAAGCGTTGCGCGAGCTTCTCCATGAACTCCATGCGGTTTTGGTTGCCTTCTCGGGCGGTGTGGACAGCACCTTCCTGGCGCGGGTGGCGCACGACACGCTGGCTGAACGAGCGAGCGCTGTGATCGTTGATTCCGATTTCATCACAGCACAGGAACTGGAGCGGGCGGTCCGTTTGGCAGCGGAGATCGGCATTCGGCTTGAGATCCTTCAGGCCTCGCCGCTGAGCATCACCGAGGTGCGCGCCAACACACCAGAGCGCTGCTACCACTGCAAGAAACTGATCTTTGGCAGTCTGGTAGATCTGGCGACAAAGGGCGGTCACGGCGTAGTAATCGACGGTTCCAACGTCGACGATCTCTCTGACCATCGGCCGGGCAGCCGCGCAGCGCTGGAGTTGGCGGTACGCAGTCCCCTGCAGGAAGTTGGTTTGCGAAAGACGGAGATTCGCCAGTTATCAAGGGCGATGGGGCTTTCCACTTGGAATGCGCCCAGTATGGCATGCCTCGCCTCACGCATTCCCCACGGCACCATGCTCAGTGCTGCGGCACTGCAACGTGTGGGCGCCAGCGAACTGGCGCTACGCGCCGCCTTCCCCCAGCTGCAGCAGTTGCGCGTACGCGACCACGGCGAACTGGCACGGCTTGAGGTCGGCGCGGACGATTACGCGCTCCTCACATCGACGGCGATGAGGCACGCGATAGCGGACTTGCTGCGTAAACAAGGGTACCGCTTTGTCAGCCTCGATCTGGAAGGCTATCGTCCCGCCGGCGCGAGCTAATCTGAAGCGCGCCTACGGCTTGCCGAAGAAATCCTCAAAGACCTTGCGGCCGATCGGCGCCGCCACTTCGCCGCCCATCTCGCCGCCTTCAACCATGACTAATACTACCGCCTCCGGCTTGTCAGCGGGCGCGTAACCAGCGAACCAGGCGTGCGCCTTCGGTCCCTGATTCTCGGCTGAGCCGGTCTTAGCTGCCGTTTCCACCTCGTAGCCGCGGAAGGCATAGTAAGCGGTACCCTCAGGTGTATTGGCGACATCGACCATGGCCGACTGGATAGCCTTCAGGTTGGCCGCTGAGACTGGCAGCTTGCGTCGTTCCTGGAACTTGATCTCAGTGCTGGAGGTTCCCTGGACAACCTTGGTAACCAGTACAGGTGTGCGCAGGCTGCCACCATTGGCGATGGCTGCGTACAAGTTCGCCATCTGCAACGAAGTCGCCTCCAGATAGCCTTGACCAATGCCAAGGTTGATCACATCGCCGCCAAACCAGTCTTGCTGCAGGGTGCTCCTCTTCCAGGCAGTATCGGGCACGGTGCCTGTGACCTCCCACATGCCCACTACGCCGCTCTTCTCTCCGAGGCCGAATTCGCGGGCGTATTGCGAAAGCAGGTCCGGATCAATCTCGTAGAGCTTCTTACTGACCTCGTAGAAGACAATATCGCACGATTGCACTAACCCATCGTGCAAGTCCAGATTGCCATGGCCCTGAGGTACCCAGTCCCCCATCTTCAGACCAGGCAAGCCCTGCCAAGAGCCTGTACAGGTAAAACTGTCCGTCGGCTTGAAACCGCCACGTTCCAGGCCAGCCGCCATGGTGATCACCTTGAAGATGGAGCCTGTGGCGTAGGCCGTATCGGCGGTCCGGTTAATGAACGGCGAGCGGGGGTCGTTCGCCAGCTTGTCCCAGTCCGTCTCGGATATGCCAAGCACAAATAGGTTGGGGTCAAAAGACGGGGTACTGGCTGCTGCCAGAATACTGTTGTCGTTTGGATCCATCACAATGAC
>CAZMKF010000001.1:152580-156212 GCA_964566935.1 uncultured Dehalococcoidales bacterium
GCCTTCTCTTGCAGTTTGATGTCGATCGAGAGGTGAACATCGGCGCCGTTGACCACCTTGCGCTCCGCCAGCACTCTGATGCTGCGACCACTGGGGTCGACTATCCTGGCTGCACCACCCTTTATGCCGGACAACTCACGGTTCATTGAGTACTCAACTCCCGCACGTCCAAAGAAGTCCGACTCCTCAATACCCTGCTCAGCGAATGTCTGGGCGTCTTGATCATTAGCCAGGGTAACGTAGCCAGTGACGTGGGCAGCTGTGGCTGCAAACGGGTACACCCTCATGGTTATGTCGCGCAGATAGACGCCAGCGAAGCCGGTAATCTTGCCCTTCAGCTCTTGTTCACGACTGACGTTGTACTGTCTGAAAGGGACCCACCAATCCGGCTCGGAGCGATCGATACTGGATTTGATACTCGCCTCGTCTATAGACAGGATGGTCGCCAGGGCCTTGGTTACCGCCGGCACGTCCTTAATCTCCCCCGGCACCAGGCCAAGTTCAAGAGCCCTGCCGGGGCCGGCCAGTACAACGCCATTGCGATCAAGGATCTTGCCGCGCTGAGGATCGTCCGGCTCAACCGAGACCAGGTTAGAGGCGCCGAGCTCGCGGAAGATCAGATCAGGTGTCCACCTGACCTTCCACTCGTTCTGCTCTCGCACCAGAGGCAGGTTGCCCTGTTCCCTGAAAGGGTCAAAGCGCAGGCTGCTGAAGGTGAGTTCGTACTTCATCTCCGCGCTACTCGGGTCGTCCCTATTCGGCAGGAACTGGCGCTCCTGTAGCAACACACTGAGGTCGGTGATGCCCACACCACCCATAATGGCCTGGTAGCGGCCGATAAACCTCTCCTGACTGATGGAAGCGCGCGCCGTTTCTGATAGCATCGAGTACATAGCAGCATAATCTTGCCGCTTCCAGGCGTCGAAGTAGGCTTGGGCCGCGACGTCTGCCTTTTCGGCCCAGTTCAACGGTACTGCCGTAGCAGTGGCTGAGGCAGTGGGCGTTGCGGCTGACACAGTGGTCCCGGGCGAGATCGAACCGATCGGAAGCCCAGACAGCAGCCCGCCGGTCATCCCGCTCATCCAGGCAGCGCCCAGTAATACCGCAAGCAGAAGCACGCTTGCCAGGACAAGCGGCGACAGCAGCGGATTCTTGCGGCGGAACATGTCTCTCATCCCCCCAGATGGTCACCCGTTGAACTGTACAAACGGAGGTGAGTGCAGGTGTAGACTCATCTTAAGCGACAGGTCATAAACGGGCAACCGGAAAACGCCCTTCTTCACGAAACCTGTCACCAAAATCAAGTGTGGGTTTTAGCACCAGTATCTACTATCATCAATGTCAGCATTACAGAGAAAGGACTACACAGATGGCATCAGAGGCAAAATGGTTCGAGGCGGCGACCGCCCTGCAGGAGTACATGGTTAGCATTCGCCGTGACCTGCACCGTCATCCGGAGTTGGCTTTCCGGGAAGAGCGCACCTCAGGCATCGTGGCCAAAGAGATGGAGGCCATCGGCCTGGATGTGAAACGGTGCGGGGCCACCGGTGTGATCGGCGAGCTGAAGGGTGCTGGTGACGGTCCCGTAGTGGCGATCCGCGCTGATATGGACGCGTTGCCGTTCGACGAGGAGAGGGAGAGCGAGTACCGATCACAAGTGGCCGGCGCCGCCCACCTGTGCGGTCATGACGCGCACGTAGCTATGCTGCTGGGAGTGGCGAAACTACTGAAACGGGAGCAGGCGACCCTGCCGGGTTACGTACGCTTTCTGGCAGAGCCGGCGGAGGAGAGCAAAGGCGGGAAAGAGATCAGCGGCGCCGAGCATATGATCAGCTGCGGCGCACTAAGCAACCCCAAACCAATAGCCATTCTCGGTGTTCACGTCTTCCCCGAATTCTCCACAGGCAAAGTGGCCTTGCGGAGCGGAACGATCATGACCGGCCATTCTCGCTTCACAGTGCAGATTCACGGTCAGGAAGCCCACGCGGCAACTCCACATCTGGCGGTAGACGCCTGGAGGTTGGCGACAGAGATCGGTCAGGCTCTGCTGGCGCTCAGCGACAGTCTCCTTCCTCCTGAGGAGGTTTGTCTGATCAACATAGGCACTGCGCAGGTAGGGCACGCCTACAACCTGATCCCTGGCAGCGCTACGCTAGTGGGCTCTATGCGCACCAGCCAGGAATCCGCCCGAGAACTGATTGGCGAGCGATTGGCAGCTGTGGCCAGGGGAATCGCCACCACTCATGGTGCAGAATGTGTTTTGGACTTTGATGCCTTCACTTTCCCGGCGACAGTTAACGATGCGAAGGTGACTGGAATGGTGCGCCAGGTCGCTCTCCAGTGCTGCGGCGAGGATGCGGTCGTTGATATGCCGATCCCTCGCTTGACCGGCGAAACCTTCTGTCATTACTTGAACACGGTACCAGGCTGTTACTTCATCCTCGGCACTGGAAACGCCAGCAAGGACACACTCTACTCGTCACACCATCCCCGATTCGATATCGACGAGGAGGCGATGCCCTACGGGGCAGCCGTTTTGGCTGCATCTGCCGTGCGGATACTAAGCCAGGCGCGATAGACTGTTGCTGATTAAGTCGGTACTTTACGCATAGTTCGTCTATCGCTTATACTGCGCCTCGGTTACGGAGGATGGAAGTGCATACGGGACATTTCTTGGCGATTTCGGAGCAAACGCATACAAGCCTGAACGGCCTGTTGGATCTGGCACACGAATTAAAAACCGCACGTAAGCGTCACGAATGGTCCACCCTGGCTAACGGTCGCACGTTGGCTTTGCTCTTCCAGAAACCCTCGCTGCGCACCCGCGTCTCGTTCGAGATGGCGATGCGGCAGCTGGGCGGCGACTGCCTCTACCTGTCACCGGCCGAAGTGCAGATGGGCACACGCGAGAGCACCCCAGATGTGGCTCGGGTGCTGGGCCGCTATGTGGATTGTATCGCGGCACGGGTGTTTAACCACACTGATGTGGTGGGCCTTGCCGAACACGCGGGAGTGCCTGTGATCAACGCGCTTTCGGACCTCTGCCATCCCTGCCAGGCGCTTGCCGATCTGCTGACCATCAAAGAGGTGGCGGGCACGTTCAAGGGCGTGCGCTTGGCGTTCATCGGCGATGGAAACAACAACGTAGGACGTTCGCTGATGCTGGCGGCGGCCCTCTGCGGAGTCGATTACCGGGTGGCAAGTCCTGCTGGTTACGAGCCTGACGCTGCCGTGCTGGCACAGGCGAGGGATTTTGCCAAACAGTCCGGGGCAGCCATCGTCGTGACGGGAGATCCACGAGAAGCGGTCACAGACGCGCACTTTGTCTACACGGATGTGTGGGCCAGCATGGGACAGGAAGCTGAGGCAGAGCGACGACGTGTTCTCTTCTCCGAGTTTCATGTCAACGAGCAGTTGATGGCGCTGGCGGATCGGGAAGCACGGTTCATGCATGATCTACCAGCACACCGGGGTGAAGAGGTGGCGGACCACGTGATCGATGGCGTGCAATCGATCGTTTTTGAACAGGCCGAAAACAGAATGCACGCGCAACGGGCAGTACTATACAAACTGCTGGCGTTGTCCTAGTTTCTTACGGTCGGCGTGGATTTGCAGTAACCGCCGGCTGTGGG
>CAZMKF010000001.1:156222-157919 GCA_964566935.1 uncultured Dehalococcoidales bacterium
GAGAGACACCGATGAGTCGGGCGGCCTCGGTCGGAAAGCGTCCGCAGGCCAGATGGGGCGAGGCAAAGGCAGGTTTTGTCGCAGTTTCTACAATCAGTATTCACTATTCTTGCTCGCCTGGACGTGTGGGCAGTTATCGACATCGTGGTTGTTGCCGCCATCATCTATGGCGTCTTCAGCTTGATCAAGGGCACCACAGCCTTCTCTGTGCTGTACGGCCTGCTGCTGCTGGTGTTGGCGGTCACCCTGATCAGCAGTCTGCCAGGCCTTGTGATGCTCAACTGGTTATTGCGCAACTCGCTACCAGTACTCTCAATCGCTTTGCTGATCCTGTTCCAGCCGGAACTACGGCGTGCCATGGAGAGGTTGGGACGTTTTCGCTCCCTTGTAAACAACCCACTGGTGACTCCTCACGGTGTCACCTCTACCCGCACCATTGACAACCTGGCCTCGACCTGCCGGCGCCTCTCGGAACGCCGTTGGGGTGGTCTGATCGTTCTGGAGAGAAGCACAGGCTTGCAAGAGTACGCAGAGTCTGGTGTCAATATCGACGGTGCGGTAAGCTCCGAGTTCCTCCTTACTGTGTTCTTCCCTAACTCGCCGCTTCACGACGGCGCCGTCATTGTCAGGGGCGACCGCGTGGTCGCTGCCGGCTGCCTGTTGCCGCTTAGCGAAGGGACCGACCACTACCACGGACTGGGCACCAGACACCGCGCGGGCATTGGCATCACCGAGCAAACCGACGCTCTGGCGTTGATAGTATCCGAAGAGACGGGCATTATCTCCCTTGCCAACAATGGTCGCCTGGTACGCAACCTGGATGAAGCAAGGCTACGTACGGCCCTTACTCTGCTTTATGCAACTCAAGCGCGGGAGTCGCTCTCCTTTGCCGACCGCTTGCGCATGCGCAGCCGCGAGGTCTTCTCGTCCAACGACGAGGCCACGCCACGACCGGAGCCTACAGCCTCGGGCCAGCGGCCGGAGCAATGATCATGTGGCAGTATTTGCGCAGTAATCTTTCGCTCGTCCTACTCTCCTTGTTCATGTCACTGATCGTTTGGGCAGTAATCACCAATCAGCAGAACCCGCGCATTACCCGTTTGCTGGAAGCGAGCGTGCCGGTAGAGGCCCGTAATGTGCCGAGCGGTCTCGTCGTGCAATCGGTAAGAGACAGCGCGGTACATTTACGTGTCAGCACAAACCTGGATCATTGGAGTTCAATCGCGCCTACCAGTTTCAAGGCCTACGTCGATCTGTCGAAAGGCGAAGCTGGCTCGAGGGACTACAGGATACAGGTAGACAACTCAGACAATAGGGTTAATGTCGAACTGGTGGAACCGGAGCTGACAGAGGTCCGACTCTCGGTCCAAAAGCGGAAGAACGTGCCGGTACGCGTCAACTTCATCGATAGCGTACCGTTTGGCTACGAGACCAAAGCACCAGTTATCGAACCGGCTCAGGTGGAGATTGTCGGCCCCCAGAACCTGGTCGAGGCCACCGCCTCGGCCGTGGTCGACCTTTCGCTAAGCGGGGCTCGCTCCACGATTAACCAGTCGTTCAACGTCGAGGCCCGCGACAGCACTGGCAAACTAGTTACCGGCGTTGAAGTGGCACCCTCCACCGTGTCAGTCGAGTTAGACATCGAGCAGCAAGTAGCGTACAAGCTGGTCTCTGTGGTGCCGGACCTGGTAGGCACC
>CAZMKF010000001.1:157946-165926 GCA_964566935.1 uncultured Dehalococcoidales bacterium
GTGGTACCCGACCCATCCACCGTCACCATCGTGGCAGACCCGCACACCCTCGAACGAGTGTCCCAAGTCAGCACCAGTAAGGTCGACGTCAATAAGCTGAGCACCGATCTTCACCAGTCAGTGGAGATCGTACTGCCGGCAGGTATGTCCCTGGCGCGCAGCCAACCGGTCACAGTCAGGGTGTTCGTCAACGCCATGCAGGGTAGTCAGGCAGTGAGGGTGACACCCACCTTCAACGGCTTAGCCGAGGATGCCATGGCACGACTGACGCCTGTCTCCGTCGACGTGACTCTGTCGGGACCGATGCCCAGCTTGCTTTCACTGCGGCCGAACGATGTGCGCGTGGTGATCGATGTATCCAGTCTTAAGCCTGGCTCCCACCCTGTGCAGCCATCCCAGCTCCAGGTTGTTGCACCCACCGGCTTACAGGTTCTGTCGGTCAGCCCCCAGAACCTGGTTGTCAACATCGAATAGGAGCCCTCGTGACCAAACCCATTGTCGCCATAGTTGGCAGACCCAACGTAGGAAAGTCCACTCTCTTCAACCGGCTGATCGGCGAGCGTCTGGCTATCGTCGAGGAGATCCCGGGTACCACGCGCGACCGACTCTATCGCGATGTAGAGTGGGAAGACCGCGTCTTCACTCTGGTTGACACTGGCGGCCTAGCCGACGCCAGTGGCAGCGCCATGGCCGACCTGATCCAGGAGCAAGCTGAGGTCGCCATCGCGGAGGCAGATGTGATCATTCTGGTTGGCGATGCCATCCTAGGCACGACCAGCGCCGATCACGACGTGGCGGAGTTGCTTAGGGTCTCTGGTAAACCAGTACTGCTGGTGGCGAACAAAGCTGAGAAAGCTGAACACAAGCTGGCAATCGCCGACTTCTACCAGTTGGCTCTTGGGGAACCGATCTCCATTTCAGCCCTCCATGGTCGTGGCACAGGAGACCTGCTGGACGAGGTGGTGGCCCGCTTGCCAGACGAACAACCGGCAACCGAACAGGGCGACACTGTGCGCCTGGCGATCGTGGGTAGGCCAAACGTCGGTAAATCGTCGATCGCGAACACCCTGTTGGGTGAGGAGCGTTCGATAGTCAGTGACATCCCCGGCACAACACGCGACGCCATCGACTCAGTGATTGAGTTTGAGGGCCACCGAGTAGTCCTTGTTGACACCGCGGGTATTCGCAGGCGGGGAAGGGTCGATCAGGGCGTCGAGAAGTACAGTGTCTTGCGTGCCTTGCGCGCGCTCGACCGGTGCGATGTGGCTCTGATGGTGCTCGACGCGACGGAGGGTGTTCTGGCGCAGGATACGCACGTGGCCTCCCACATCGTGGAGTCGGGTAAGGGCGTAGTCTTGGTTGTCAACAAATGGGATGCTGTGGAAAAGGACAGCTACACCACCCAGAAGTTCGAACGCGAGATCCGAACGCGCTTCAAATTCCTTGATTTCGCCCCCATCGTGTTCGTTTCCGCCTTGAGCGGCCAGCGCCTGCCACAAATGCTGCGTCTGGCGCTGCGCGCGGCCGACGCTCGCCACCTCAGGGTTCAAACCTCTGATTTGAATAGGGTGGTGACTGAGGCCATTGACAGTCACCAGCCACCATCGTTGCGAGGTCGTTCACTGCGCATCCACTATGTTACGCAGGCTGAAGTGGCCCCACCCACTTTCGTGTTTTTCGTTAACGATGCAGAGTTGGTACACTTCACTTATGCGCGGTTCCTCGAGAATCGCCTGCGAGCGGCGTTCACTTTTTTTGGCGCGCCCATCCGGCTACTGTTCCGGGGCAAGGGCGAGACGAGGTGATGGGCATGAGCATCACAGGCATCGTACTGATCGTACTTAGCTACTTCGCCGGCTCCATTCCGTTTGCCCTGATTGCAGGCAAACTGGTCAAGGGCATTGATATCCGCCAGGTTGGCAGCGGCAACGTGGGCGCCACTAACACTCTGAGGGCCGTTGGCAAGGGGCCGTCCCTGGTGGTTCTTGTTCTCGACTTCCTCAAAGGAGCGCTGCCCACTCTGCTGTTCTGGCAGCTCAGCGGCTCCCTATTGATCGCGGTACTCTGTGGCATGGCTACGGTAGCAGGCCACATCTGGTCCCCCTATATCGGCTTCACTGGTGGTAAAGGCGTTGCCACCGGACTGGGAACGCTTACGGTGCTCCTGCCATGGGGCGCCTTGCTGGTTACGTTGATTGGTGTGGCGCTTATTGCCTTGACCCGTTACGTGTCGCTGGGTTCGATCGTGGGTGCAGCCATCGTACCCGTTTACGCGGTCGCTTACGTGTTGAGCGGCGGACCGCCAGAGTATATCCCCTACACCTTCATCGGTGCTGCCGCAGTGATCTTCCAGCACCGGCATAACATCAAGCGTCTGCTCACCGGTCGAGAGCATCGCTTGTTCGATGGCGGCGCACATTGATTGGCGTAATTGGCACCGGCGCCTGGGGGACCACTCTCGCTGTGGTTCTCGCAAGGCATGGCTACCATGTCACCCTATACGCCCGCTCGGCGACAGAGGCGCAACTACTGCGTGACGATGGGGAGAACCGGCGGAGTCTACCGGAGATCGCACTGCCACCATCACTTCGCCTGGGTTTTTTTGACGATGCTTCACTCGCAGATTGCGAGACACTGCTGCTGGCGGTGCCAAGTCAGCGGATGCGCGAAAACATCGGTAGAATCCGCAGATACGTGGCAGCGGACACCCTCGTGATCAGCGCTGCTAAAGGCCTGGAGAAGAACAGCGCCTTGCGCATGAGCGAAGTCGTGTGCGCTGAGCTCGGCCCTGAAGTGGAGGATCGACTCGGCGTGCTTTCGGGACCCAATCTCTCTTACGAGGTCGTCAATGGGCTACCCACGGCAACCGTAATTGCCAGCAAAAACCCATTGGTATCGCGTAAACTGATGGAAACTGTTAGAATCCCGTCATTGCGTCTGTACTCCAACACCGATGTCGTCGGAGTGGAGCTAAGCGGCGCCATGAAGAATATCGTGGCGATTGGCGCCGGTGCCTGTGATGGGCTCGGCTACGGCAGCAACGCCAAGGCGGCATTCTTCACCAGAGGTATGGCAGAGATTGCCCGTCTAGGGACCGCAATGGGAGCGAACCCACTGACGTTCTCTGGCCTGGCAGGCATTGGGGATCTGGTGGCCACCTGCACCAGCCCACTTAGCCGCAATCGTCAATTGGGTGAACTGATAGGCCGTGGGCTGTCGTTGGCGGAGGCGCTGAGCCGATTGAACCACGTAGCCGAAGGGGTGGATTCCACCGGGCCGGTTCGCTTGTTGGCACAGCGGTGTGGCGTAGACATGCCGATCACCAACACGGTACACGCGGTATTGTTCGAGGGAGTGTCGCCCAAAAGAGGGGTTGACGAGTTGATGGCACGCGATCAAAAGGGCGAGTTCGCCGGCCTAGACTCAGTTCGATAAGAAACTGCAAGGAGCGTAGCTACACATGAACCGAATGGAATTGGCCGCAAAAGTTGCGGAGCGGACCGAGCTCACAGTCAAACAGTCTTCTGCTGCTATCACCGCTATGCTAGACGCAATCGCAGAGACCATCGCCGACGGTGAGGACGTCAGTCTCTACGGATTTGGCACTTTCCGTGCCCGCGAGCGCAGCGCGCGCGTGGTACAGCACCCAACCAGTGGCAAGACCGTACAGGTGCCGGCGGGTCGCCGCGTGACCTTCTCCGCGGCGCTGGCATTGAGACGCAAGCTGGTGGGCGATGGCGCTGCTGACAAAGCGTCAGCCAGCAAAGCCAAGTCGAAGGCCAAGTAGTAGAAGTAGTCGCAGCCATTAGGCCGCACTGCGGGATGCTATAATCCCATAAGCAGGCCTTGAACTCAACGACCAGGCGTAACAAGTCGGTCTCTTCTGTTGCTGAGGAGGCCGACGTATTTGTTGGAACGTCGCAGTATGACCACAACTCGAACCTACATCGAAGAAGCGTTGCTGCCTGAGGATGGCGACGCTGCCCCGGGTTACCTCACATATCCTGAGGCAGGCAACCTGAGTAATCAGGAGACCGACCTTCTCGATAGGGTGATCGCCGCCATCCCGCTGGTGGCGGACCTCGTGCACTGCGACGTGCTGCTGTATCGCCTCAACCCGGAGCAGACGCTTGCGCGCGTGATTGCCGAAGCGCGACCGCACTCGGTGCCTCCCGTACATGCAAGTCCGCAATTGGGCCGAGGTTTGACAAGTGAGCAGGAACCATCGGTCTTCCGCGGCTTCTCTAGAGCCGCCGCCGTACAAGGCGTCACCAACGTTTCCAGTCGTGGCGCGCCCACCGTCCGCTCTGCCTGGCCAGTGACCCTAGAAGATACAGTCGTCGCCATGGCCGCCACTCACGTTAACTTCGTCGAGCACGAGCGGCAACGACGCAAGAGTATGGTGTACCGGGACGCCATTGCCCAACTGCGCGACGCCGCGTTTCGCGGTCAGGTGAGGGGCGCCAACAATCTCACTCCGATAGGCGAGCACGACGCCATCCTCGTCGTCGATGCCGAGGGGCAGGTTCTCTACATCTCCACTATCGCCGAGAACCTTTACCGGCGCCTTGGCTATCCCAAGGGCTTGCTTGGCATTAGACTAGGAGATCTGCAAACAGACGAGTCCGTGTTCTTCAAATGCATAGATACGGGCTCCTGTGTGCAGGACGTGGTACAGGAGTGCGACCATACGCTAATCAAGCGAGCGGTACCACTGGCCGCCACAGCTCACCGCTCCTGGCTGCATGATCTGGTGCTGACGCGACTGCCAAGTGGACGCAGAGAGATCGACGGCGCCATACTGGTGGTGCAGGATGTTACTGAGGCCCGCCAGACTGAACAGGAACTGAACATCAAGTCCACTATGATCCGGGAGATTCATCACCGCGTCAAGAACAACCTGCAGACCATTGCCGCGCTGCTGCGGCTGCAGGCCAGACGGACCGGCTCACCGGCAGTGGGAGAGATGTTGCAGCAGACCATCCACCGCATTCTCAGTATCGCCGTTGTGCACGAGTACATGAGCTATGACGAATCGTCGATAGTGGACCTGACAACGGTGACGCAGCGGATCGTGAGCGAAGCGGCGCAGGGTATTCTTGATCCCGACAAGGCCATTAGTATCTCTGTGCAGGGCCAATCCGTGCTGCTTCCCGCCCAGCAAGCCACCTCGTGCGCACTGGTAATCAACGAGCTGCTGCAGAATGCTGTTGAGCATGCTTTTGAGAATCGGTGCAGCGGAACGGTGCTGGTTACAGTGGATGAGGACGAGCAATACTATCGCTTTGCGATCAGCGATGACGGTGCCGGACTCAAGGAGCACTTCTCTTTGCAGACAGACGGCAACCTCGGTATGCAGATCGTACAGACGCTTGTTAAGGATGATCTGCGCGGCACTTTTGAGCTGCGGCCTAATGACCCGGGCGTGACAGCGGAGGTCAGATTCCCCAAACTGCGACCGGTGGTACATCTCACCAACGCGGTAAGGGTCGATACTTTAGCCGACATGAGTTTAGGAGATATCAACGATGACACAGAGTAGAGTGGTTATCGCGGACGATGAATCGATTATCCGCATGGATCTGCGGGAGATGCTCGAGTCGCTCGGTTACGAGGTGGTAGGCGAAGCGGTTGACGGCATTAACGCCGTGAATCTGGCGCGCGAGACCAAGCCCGACCTGGTGATCATGGACATCAAGATGCCAAATCTGGACGGTATCGCAGCAGCGCGCATCCTCACTGAGGAGCGACTGGCGCCCGTTCTGTTGTTGACGGCCTTCAGCCAGCAGGAGCTGGTTGAGGGCGCGAAAGAAGCCGGCGTGGTTGGCTACATCGTCAAGCCGTTTCGGGAGTCGGAGCTCCTGCCCGCCATTGAGGTGGCACTGGCGCGCTTCCGCGAGTTTCGCAGCCTCGAGAAGGAGACCGCCGACCTCAAGGAAGTGCTGGAGACACGCAAGCTCGTCGAGCGTGCCAAGGGCGTGCTAATGGACACTCAGGGTCTCAAAGAGGCGGATGCATTCCGTCGCATTCAGCGTTTATCGATGAACAGCCGTAAGTCGATGCGTGAGATCGCCGAGGCGGTGCTTCTGGCGCACGAAGTGGAAACTGAACGCTAGTGTGAATACGTGGCGACAACCGTGACGGTCAGTCGCCTGCGGCTGATCAGGTCGCTAACGTCGCCGATCACGCCCGTGTAACCGGCAGCCTGTACTGCCAGCAGCTGGGCGGCCGGTATGCCAACCATCACGCCCCAGGGCGGCCCCACCGGATGACTGACGCCAGCCATGGCCTCTATAGTCGCCAATGGCAAACTCACTTCCTCCACTACAAGGCCGCCGTTTGGCTCGCGCACCACCACCTGAAAGTACACTTCGTCCTCTGCGTACTCTTGGGCAAACGGTGTCAACAGTCGCGCCGCCTCTTCCGCAGTCAGCTGCTGATCGGCAAGCATGCGTAACACCCTTAGTTTTTCGGGATTCACCGGCTTGTCACCCCCGCTGGCCTAGTATATCATCGGCTACGACAGCCAAGAACGGCTTACGAGGAGGTGGTTGGTGTCCGACAACCGGCATTATTCCGTCGAACCTGCCTCGTTCCTGGTGGAGAGTATCGAGCTCTTGCCTCGGGGTAGAGTACTTGACGTTGCCTGCGGCAACGGCCGCAATGCACTCTATCTGGCCCAGCGCGGCTACGCCGTGGAAGGCGTCGATCGGTCAGAGGCAGCTTTGCGAGAGCTGGTGGCGCGGGCAGCGCACTTGCAGCTGTCTGTTGACGTTCATCAGGTTGACCTGGAGAGCAACTCGTATATCATCCCCAACACCTACAACGGCATCGTCGTCTTCAACTACCTGCAGCGGTCGCTGGCGCCGCACATTGTCGCCGGCCTGCGAGCAGGCGGCGTACTAATCTACGAGACCTTCATCGTCGATCAGGCGGCGTTTGGCAAACCAACGAACCCCGATTATCTGCTGAAACACAATGAATTGCTCAGGATGTTCGGTGACCTGCGCTGCCTTCGCTATCGCGAGGGTGTATTCGCGGGCCCACGTGCCATCGCCAGCCTGGTTGCGGAGAAAGTCCAATAGCTCGGTATTCCACATAGATCAAGCGATGAAAGGAAGAAATGAACATGCGTAAAAACCACTTGCGTGAACTGCTGAATCAGGGGTTGCCGAGCCTCGGCACCCACCTGCATTCCTCCTGGCCCACAATGTTTGAACTTGTCGGGCACAGCGGAGCGTTCGATTATGTCGAATTCTTGGCCGAGTACGCCCCTTACGATCTGTACACTTTGGAGAATATTGGGCGGGCCATCGAACTGTTCCCGAACTTTAGCGGCATGGTGAAGGTCGAGCAGGAGCCCCGCAATTTCGGCGCGGCTAAAGCGCTGGCCTCCGGCATTCAGAACATCCTCTTCGCCGACGCTCGTACCGTAGAGGACGTACGCGATAGTGTGGCGGCGGTGCGCTCCGAGGAGCCCAGCCTCGGCGGCAAACGCGGTGTGGCGATGAGCCGCGACGCTGGCGTTTTGCTGGAGGTGGCCACGGATGCCTGGGTGCAGTCCACTCGCGACTCAGTAGTGGCTTTGATGATCGAGAAGAAAGACGCCGTGGAGAACCTTGAGGCCCTGCTGACCGTTCCTGGCGTCGACATGGTCCAGTTCGGCCCCTCGGACTACGCGGTCAGCTGCGGCCTCGCCGGCAAAGAAGATCAGGTGCGTGAGACCGAGGAATACGTTATCCGCACCGCGCTGAAGCACGGCATCCAGCCGCGGGCGGAGATTCAAAAGCCCGAGGACGCAGAACGATATCTGAAGCTGGGTGTCAGACATTTCTGCATGGGTTGGGACGTGATCACCATCTACCAGTGGTGCAAGCAGCAGGGCGGCGCCCTGCGGGAAATCCTCAAGCAGCAGTAGAAGCTACGGGTGTTGTTGGGAGCGAGGTTTGCTCCTAACAACACCTAACGCACCGCCGCCCC
>CAZMKF010000001.1:165969-168150 GCA_964566935.1 uncultured Dehalococcoidales bacterium
TGCGTTCCGGGTTCACCTTGTCGGCGAAGCCATCGTAAGTGAGGCTGATCCAGGGTTTGTTATCATGCTGCCTGGACACCTGCTGCGCGATGGCCGCCACAATGCCACCCGGCATACAGCCATGAGGCATGACCGATATCACCCCCGCATAGCGGTCATCACGCATCTGCCTGACGCCGGAGCCAAGCGAGAGAACTGCTTCGCTGCCACAGCGGGCCGGCAGATAGTGGCCGGAAGCAGCCAACAACTCTCTTGTGGAGGGCTCTTCCACCAGCTCCGCCTCTGCGAACCAGGAGTTCACCCGCTTCTCAAAGTAGTCAACCGCGAACTTGCGACCAACGCCTTTCAGCAACCGCTTGATATCGCGGTTGACCACGGCGTCCTCTAGGTTGCGTACAGTCGTATACTTCAGCCACTCACCCATGGGTGCGACCTCCGCCTCCAAGCCGTTCTGCTCGCAAGCCAGGACCAAATCCTGGTTAGAGAAGCGATTGGCCCTCAGGTAAATCTCGCCATTGATGCCAACCAGCGGCCGACGAGGCATAGTGCTGTCCTGCAGAGCGAGAAACTCGGCCGCACTACCTTTCAGCACATCACTCAAATCCTCACCCGCTTCACACGCAGCGACAACTCGCTGCAAAAGCTGATGATAAAGCAGATCGGTCGAGCCCTTGACCCGTTCGTATGGGCGGGTCGACCAGAGCAGTTTCTCCAGTACATCGACCGCCACAATCGCTTGCCAAGCCTTGACCTCGAAGGCAGTACCGAGGCCGAGGTCCGAGTAGGCATTATTTGAGACCGTGGTCTTGATCAACAGGTCGATTCCCAGCTCGTCCAGTATCTTCTGCTGTTCCTGCGCGTACTTACCCAAACGACACGGTCCAAATGAACCAGCCATCAGGGCCCGCGCGCCAGGGGGAATCTGCTTGTCCTCTGCCATGCGCAGGAACACTCCCAGTGAATCGCGGTAAGGCAAGCATTCCTTGCCGCTCGTGACATTGCGGCTAAGCGCAATACTACGCTCATCTGACTCCGGCAGAACTTGAGCTCGCACGCCAAACGAACGCATTACAGCGGCGACCACATCCGCATGATCAGCCATCCGCGCAACCAGAACCGTCTCGCCGCTACTGAACGAACTGGGCACCCTGCGCACATAGTCCTTTGCCACGCCCTCGTCGGCAAGCTGAGCCAGCTGATAGCCGCGTAATGTATCTACCAACGCTTCCAGTCGCGTTATGTAACCGGCCTCGGCAGCGTGCTCATCGATCTCGATCTGTCCCAGTGGTTTTCCGCCCATTATGTCCTCAACTATGTTTTGGATGATCGAGTTGGGCCCGCAACCGAAGTTATTGAGAAACAAGCCGTACAAGCGGGGGTGAGCGGCGATCAGGCGCGCCGCGGCCAGCAGCTTGCGCTCGTAGTTCCAGTAAGGGCGGTCGCTGATCTCGCTGACGTCCACCGTGTCCAGTCTCAGGTAGTCGAGCGGGATGGGAATCACGCCCAGCTTAGCCAGTTCGTGCGCCATGCCGAGGTTGGCACCCTCATCTTGCGCGTTGTAGGCGCGTGATAGAAGCACAACGCCGATAGCTCCAGGGTCTGTCTCCACACGGGCGAGCAGCTCATCCCCTCGTTGCTGCAACTCCGCCTCGAAATCCCGCTGTCGGCGAAGGGCGGCGCGAGCCGCTGCTTTGCCCAGATCCCTACTCTTGCCAAGCTTCACAGCGATTTTCGCCAGGCTGTCGATTGTCAAATCGTCACCCGACGATAGGTCTATGAGCGGATCGAGCAGTTGCTCACCCAGATTAAAGACAGAGGTAATGATGTACGGCGCCGCCTGCACCAACGGGCAGGAGTAGCGCTGATCCTCATCGCCACTCTTGAGCCCCATACGTATGGCATTGGGGATGGCGATGTAGTCAACCCCCTCTGCCAGCAGACTGGCTACATGTCCGTGCAGCAACTTCACCGGGTAGCAACTGTCGGTGTACGCGTGCTTCATCGAAAGTTCGATCAGTTCCTGATTGGTGCGCGGCGAAAGCACCGTTTCCACACCGATGCGGGTGAAGAACTCTATCAGCAGCGGCGCCAGGTCGTAGGTCATCAGGGCGCGCGGCACTCCAACCCTGATCGGCGAGCCGACTGCGGTTTGCAGCCCGCGAAACAACAGTTCCTCTCGCT
>CAZMKF010000001.1:168160-178720 GCA_964566935.1 uncultured Dehalococcoidales bacterium
GTCGGGGCGTGCCTGACCCGCGTCGGCGAACGCCGTTTGCAGGGGCGCGCCGGCCGCCTCAACACCCGCATCATAACGATCGCAGCGTGAACCGTAGTACAAGCGCTCGCCCCCCGCCAGCGTCATCATGCTGATCGCGCAGTTGTTATCGCAGTGGTGGCAATTGAACTGCGTCAGCTTGTAGGTCTGGTTTGCCACTGCAGAGAAACCTCGGAAGCTACTCTTGCCACCAAGACCCTGGTCACGCGCCAGCAAGGCTACGCCGATCGCGCCGGTTACCTCCTTGTGTTCGGGGATCGTGAACTCCTTGCCAGGGTATTCAGCGCGAAAAGCTGCAACTACGGCCTCGTTGTAGAAGACGGCGCCGGTGAGGAACACCCTCTTACCCACCCTTCGGTTGCCCACAACCTTGGAGCGGTAGTTCTTGGCGAGCGACGTGGACAGGCTGGAGACGATGACAGGCAGCGGCACTTCGGCATGCTGGGCCGAGGTAACAGCCTGACTCATAAAGGCGGCACAACGCTCACCAAGGTCCAGCTGCTGTTCTGCCTCTGCGGCCAGGCTGGCGAACTGCCCGTTGCGGGTTGAGACCTCAAGCTGCTCGGCCAGCTCATCTATGAAGCTGCCGGTGCCTGCTGCGCACGCCTTGTTCATCTGGTAGTCGAGAACGGTGCCGTTCTCCAGGTAAACGTACTTGGAGTCCTGCCCACCCAGCTCAAAAACGGTGTCGACCTGCGGCTCCAGATGCAAAGCGGCGCGCGTCTGGGCAGTAATCTCGTTCTTGATCAGATCAGCACCGATGAATCTACCTACCAGGTAACGGCCGGAACCGGTGATGCCGGCGCCTTTGATCTCCACTTTACCCTCAACCTGCGGCGCCAGCGCTGCCATCACTTGTTGCACCGCCGCCAGCGGTTGGCCAGCGGTCATCAGGTAGTGTTTTGCGAGCACGTGGCCGTTTGCGTCCACTACCGCCGCCTTAGTACTGGTTGAACCGATATCTACACCAAGGTAGGCGGTCAGCGGCCCAGCTGCCGTATCCAGCTTCGGCGGCGTCCACTCGGCTGTACTGGACTGTACCGGCAGCTTGCGGGGAAGGTAGTACGTATCACTCTCGTCAGCGCTCGGTCTCAGTTGCTGCGGCGGGCCGGGCGCCTTTCGGGCGTGTAGCGCCACGCCGATTGCCTCCATGAAGGCTGCCTGCGGCGGTACCTCGATCCTCTGGCCCCCAAGCGCGGCGGAGAGTGCCCCCCTCACTGCCTCGTTCTGCGCCACACCACCAACCAACACCAGCGGCGAAACGAACTCATCGCGCCACTGCGCAATCAGCATGCGAGCAACGCTGTCTGCAAGACCCGCCAGCATACCGGCCACTGGCCAGCCTTTCTGCTGCAAGTGTATAAGGTCTGATTTCGCGAAAACGCTACAGCGGGCAGCGATGCGCGGCGGCGCCTCCTGCCAGGTGCTGGCCACCTCACCAAACTGGCCGATGTCGATGTTAAGGCGCGAGGCCTGTTGCTCTAGAAACCTGCCGGTACCAGCTGCGCACAAAGGAGATCTGGACACACGCCACGGTTTGCTGAGCCCGCCTTCCAGCCCAACCACAAAGGCCGATTGCCCCCCAATCTCAATTATCGTCCTGGTTTCGGGAGCAACCGAAAGCACACCTACGATGGCTGAGTATGGTGAGCTGACGATCTGCCAGCCTTGGGCCGCACTGAATATGCTGCGGGCAGAACCTGTGGCACCGGCCCCGGCAATATGGGCCTCGCCCATCGCTTCCGGCAGCCGCTCTAGAAGCGCCTGCACCGCGTGGGCAGGTCCCCGATTGATGCGTTCTGCGTCAAGGTGGAGGATATGGCCGGTGCGGTCAACAGTGGCGAGGCGAGCGTTTACGGAACCGATATCAAGACCGAGGAAGACGTTAGTTGCGGTGGACGACGAGTGAGACACGATGGACAAAACCCCCGGACGGCTGCATGGCCATACTGTTTGCTTGGCCACGGCAAGTCGCCAAGACTCGTATGTATTATACGAGCTCTATGACACGATCTTCCCCACAGGCGGATAGTAGGCGTGCAGTCCCCACCCGCCCGTGGCAATCCGGGTTACTAGCCGGCGTTCTCCGCCCCCTCTTTGGAGGCCTTGCGACGCGCTCGCCCGCCACGTTTACCTATCTCTGAGTAGAACTCCGGGCCCCTGCTCTGCAAGAGGGCCTTACCGCCCTTACGACCTATCTCCGCATAGAAATCAGGCCCATGCTTGTCGCGCACTGTGGAGCCACCCTTGCGACCAATGGCCACGTAGAACTCCTTGCCTTTGGTCTCTGAAACAGAGGAGCCTCCTTTACGGCCTATTCTGCGATAGTGCTCCTCGCCGTAGCGCGCCTTGGTCGCCATGCCACCACGACGCCCGGCTTCACGCACTGTCAAGTCATTCTCTTCCGCCAACTGGGTCACCTCCCGCATCCGATGCCACAAGCCCGTCGCATACGAGCGGCACTTTCGTTCCCTTATAGCAGGAAGAAGCAGGCGATTTTCAGGGGCTAGGTTAGACGCCTGTAAAACCTGCTTCTGATCGCTTTAGCTCTTGTGTGATAATCTGCAATAGCAGACAGTGCTGGAGGCCAATGTAGAGATTGTCCTACTGGCAGCATAGGCCTCGACGATCGCCCTTTGCAGACCTTTTGGCAATCAACTCATTGACTGGCAGAGTCACAAGCGTACATAATGCCGCTTCAGCGACGAACATTTGTTTACCTCGGGGGGCTTGTCTACGAGGGTTTACCCATGAGCACCGTATCGGTAACTACTCATGTCGGCTTTCGCTGGCTTTGGTTTGCGCAGACTGCCTCCCAGCTTGGCAGCCAGTTTAGTCACCTGGCAATCCCTCTGGTGGGCGCGCTTCTGCTTGACGCTAAGCCCTTTGAAATGGGTCTGTTACTGGCGGCTGAGTCAGTGCCTTTCCTCCTGTTGGGCCTGCCCGCCGGGGCTATAGTTGATCGTCAGCCGAAACGACGCATTCTGATCACCAGTGACCTGCTCCGCGCTTTGGTGTTGTTCACCATACCGCTGGCCTACTGGTTGGAATGCCTTACGATGGCGCACCTGCTATTAGTGGCCTTACTGGTTGGGGTTGGCACCGTGTTCTTCGATGTCGCCTACATGTCGTACCTGCCTCAGCTGGTAGGAAAAGAACATCTAGTGGACGCTAACGCCAAGCTGGAATCCACAAATGCGGGCGCACGCATACTCGGACCGGGACTGGCTGGGTCCGTAGTGCAGCTGGTTGGCCCTGCCGTGGCACTGATCGCCGACGTAATCGGCTTCCTTGCCTCCGCCGTCGCCCTCGGCAGGATCAGAGGAGAGCGATTTCCCGCTGCTCCTGTCAGCAGATTGCGCCTGACGACCGACATCCGCGAGGGTCTCGAATGCGTCTGGGGCAACCCGATGCTCAGGCCACTACTGCTGAGCACCGCCCACTTCAATCTGTTCAGTTCAGCCTCGGCAGCTGTGTTCATGCTGTTTGCGGTCAATCAGCTCGAGCTAAGCGCCACGGCACTGGGCACCGCCTTTGCCCTCGGCAACGTTGGCTTGCTGGCTGGCGCAGCCTGGGCACAGGGCGCAAGTGCCCATTTCGGACTGGGCAGAACCATATGGGTGACTACACTCCTTAGCGGACTGGGGGCGCTGCTGGTACCGCTCGCCACGCCTGCCACTGCGCTGCCGATGCTGGTGACGAGTCTGGCCTTTGTGGGCTTCAACATGATGCTCTACAACATCAACCAGGTAAGCCTGCGTCAGTCGATCACGCCGACAGAGCTGCAGGGCCGTATGAATGCCACCATCCGCTTTATCGCCTGGGGCATTCAGCCGCTGGGGGCCCTTGCCGGCGGCATGTTAGGTGAAACCATCGGCTTGCTTCCAACTCTGGTCGTGGCGGCGCTCGGTTCGGCAGGCTCCGCGTTTTGGATCCTCACCTCACCGGTGGCCAGGCTGAGGGACATTCCCAGTCTGATGGTTGACACAATGGGCCTCACGACAGATAACGGCACAACCGGGGGTACTCGCGGGCAAGACGGCTGACGCTGTCATCCGAGCGTTGTTGCCCATGTTTTGACTGTGAAGCTATAATGGCTCGTCATGGCGCAATCTCCAGACCTGCAACCACATAAGTCCACACACAGCTATCCAACGAACACGAGCACGGTTGACCCTCATGCCCAGTCACAAGCGGCGCCTCTGGCTTGGCTGGCGACCTTCGCTCTCTTCACGGTGGTTGGCGGCTGGTTGCGCCTCTCCTACCTGCAGCTGACTGAGTTCGGTATCGATCAACAGGCGGCGATGCAGGTGGCCAAGGCCATTCGGATGGGCTGGGACTACCCGATGGCCGGCATGCGGCTGGGTGTAGGCGCCCTTGCTGGCTTTGTTGAACCGTATTTGCTCACCTTGCCTCAACTGCTCAACCAGGACCCGGAAACGAGTGCGGTCTTTGTCGCCTTGCTTGGCATGGGCGCCGCCGCACTGTTTGCTTGGACGGTCAACCGCTGGTTGGGAGTGTCCGTGGCATTGCTTACATACTCGTTCTGCATGACGCTGCCCTGGCTGGTCTACTACAATCGTAAGATCTGGACGCCCGATTACTTCCCTCTCTTTAGCGCGATTGTCGTGGCCCTGCTGGCGCTCGCCCTGGCGGATGGCAGGCGTTGGGCGTTGCCGGCAGCCACGTTCACGCTCGGGCTACAACTGCAGATTCACTGGGCGGCGCTCATGCTGCTGCCAGCCGTATTCCTGCTGGTGGTGATATTCTCCCGCCGGCTCACGGCGACCACGTTCATCGCCAGCCTGGCAAGTTTCCTTGCCTCGCTCACGCCTTTCTTCATTCATAGCCTGCGCACTAACTGGGAGGATTTGCGCTACCTGACCAGTTCCAGCACCGGCGCCGCCAGTTTCGATCTACGCTCGTTGGAGGTATTCACATCGCTGGTGGCGGGCGCGAACTTCCCCGAGGCTCTAGGCATCCAGCTTGCGCCGCAAGCGCCTGGTATCGACTGGCCGTTCTTCCCCGCACTGGTGATGGCGGCGTTGTGGCTAGGCGTCGGCCTCGCCACCTGGGACTGTATGAGAGCCTGGCGCAGCGACCAGTGGTCGCGCCAGCACACAGTTCTGCTCATTCTGTTGGTCTGGGTGATGGTGCCGTTGGTGCTTAACTTCCGCCATTCCGTACCGGTTTACTTTCGTTATCTGCTCTACCTCCTACCCATAGGCGTATTCTTCCCGGCCTATGCCTTGCAGCGTCTGTTGCGTTACGGCACGGGTCTACTGGCTAGCAAGGCTGCCGGCCTCCGCACCAGCATTCTGGCGCCAGCTGCCACCATGGTGGTGGCGGTGCTCTTCGGCCTGTGGGGCGGTGCGGAGGCCGAGATCTATCACCGCTCGCTGTTGACAGCCCCTCCTCAGTTTGGCAGTGCTGTGATGGATGTCTACTCCGGACCAGCGGTGAAGGACACCCGGGAGGCACTGCTACGCTTAAGCCAGTTCGTCAGCCCCGAGCGCGAAAGCGTGATCGTAGGTAATGTGCAGCGCGGCCCACTCGAATACCTGGCGGATAGCCGTTACCGTCTGCGTTTCTCGGATGACCCTCGGGTGTTGATCCTGCCGTCTGAACCGGCGACGCTGGCCATCCTTCCCGAGGCGGCGCCGTTAGCGGAACTGGCGGTGGAGTTCGGGGCTCAGGAGCAAACCTCGGCCAGCTTGCTGTGGCCGCCCGAGGACAAGCGCGCCAGGGTTTTCGCCACCACTCCAGATACGTCCCACTTGGGCTCCGGCTTCATGGCGATTAGCGAGCGCCAGAAGCTGGCCAACGGTCTCTCCCTCAGTGGCTACCGCATTGCCAACGTGGTGGCGGACGGCTTCGACCTGACCACGGTCTGGCAGGTTGTCGAGCAGAAGTGGACATCCAAGCACTGGCTATACAACTCATTCGTAAATATCTCCAAACTGAACGGCGAGCCAGTATCCGCCGCTGGCGAGGTCGAGCTCTCCACCTCCTCCAACTGGAAGCAGGACGATCTTCTGATCGTGCCGGTGCGGGTTAAGACCGAACAGCCGCTCGAACGCGGGCTCTACCGGTTGGATCACGGCGTCTACGTGAGGTTCCCACCGCGTGCTCCGATTAGCCCGGAGACAGACAGTGTCGACCACATTACAAGCGGGCCGGCAATACTGGGGGTGATGCGCAGCGCCACCGGCTCAGAAACCAGGCTGGCGGAGTTCGCATCAGGCATCGTCCTGGTTGCGGTCGAACAACAGCTCGCACCCGACGGGCGCGGCCTGCACGTGAGCACTACCTGGCGCTCAAGCGGACCAACAGCGACCGGGCTCACCATGTTCGTGCATCTGTACGATCACGCAGATCGGCTGGTGGCACAGGCGGACGCGCCGCCCCGAAACGGCGCCTATCCGACGAACCACTGGGGCGAGAACGAGCTGATCATTGACCAGCGCGACCTGGAGCTGAAGCAACCACTGGCCGCTGGCCGCTACCAACTGCGCGCAGGCTTCTATGACCCAACCAGTCAGCAACGGCTCGCTACCGTGCCGGCCTCGCCGGACTCAGCCGTCAGCCTCGCCAGCATCGATGTGCAGTAACATGGCTACAGACGACACCGCCATTGCGGCCATTGACGCTGCGGACCCCGGCGCGACTGGTCAAAAGCCGGGCTTGCGCCGAGCGATCATTGGAGCGTCCTTGTTGGCCATATCCCTACTGGCGCTCTGGCTGCGCTGGCAGCGGCTCGACCTGATGGAGTTCACCAACGATCAGGCCTGGGTACTCAACCAGGCCATTCAGTTTACCCAGGACGGGCGCCTGCCTTTGCGTGGCGTGACCACCTCCATGGGCGCCATTCAGGGGCCGTGGGAGACGTATCTGCTTACGCTGCCAGCTCTGTTCAGCCACGATCCATTGATCGCGACCGCTTTTGTAGGCCTGCTGCAGACCGCGGCAATCGTTGGCACCTATTTCCTGGGCCGTCGCTATTTCGGTGTACGCGCGGGATTCTCCGCTGCCCTGCTTTTTGCCGTTAATCCTTGGGCAGTTCACTACGCACGCAAGATTTGGACACCGGACTGGCTGCCCATCTTCAGTCTGCTGCTGATCGCCTGCCTGGCCGGTTTACTGGCAGAGCGCAAACGCTGGCTGGCCGCCATCGCGATGCCCTGCCTGACGATCATGTTCCTCATCCACCCCTCAGCGGCTCTGTTCGGACCGGTCGTGGTGATAGTGCTGCTGATCCGCTGGCGTGATGTGTTGTGGCTGCCAGTCTTGTCAGGAACAGCGCTCTCGTTACTCGCGGCCACGCCGTATCTCGTCTACGAATCGACTCGTAACTTCTACAGCTTCGCGCGCTACCTGGACACCTCAAGTGGCGCCAGCGGCCTCAACCCGGAACCGCTCAGTATCCTGCAATCGTTGACCTCTGCCCGTTACTTTCCCGCCATGATGGGTTACGCATTCCGGGGAGAGTGGGCGCTGCCCACCCTTACCTGGCAGGACCTGCTGGCGCAGTTGCTGCTACTGGCGGGCGCGCTGACGGTTGCCTATCTGACCTTCAGGCAACGGCGCTACAAGGACGCTGCCGGCGCTGGACTGGGGATCGTTCTGCTGCTTTGGCTGGCATTGCCGGTGGGCCTCTCAATGCGCAACACCATGGTCATGAACCCGCACTACTTCATAGGGCTCTACCCGGCGCCGTTCCTGCTCATGGGCTTGGCGCTGTCCACCCTGATCACGCTGCCAGCGCGGTATGTGACAGCACAACGCCCACGCTGGCTGCCAGAGCTAGTGACGGCGGCGGTGCTTGCTTTCATCGCCCTGCCGCAATTGCAGCTGATGCTCTCATATCTTGATCTCGTGGAGAAGAACGGTCCCACCAGGCTGTACGGCGTACCGTACAAGTACACAGCACAAGCGGCAGAGACGGTGAACGTGTTCACGCGCAGCAATCCGCACGTGCCGATCTATGTGATCAGCAACCAGCAGCGCGACGTTTTTAACCTGCTGTTAAGGGACGTCCCCTCGGCGCGTGTGTTCGACCCGCCGGATGGGTTTGTCCTGCCGGCCAACAGCGCCGACGGCGCCGCGTATCTGGTGACCTCGGACGACGGCAACACCGTAGTCAACGAATACCAGGCGCTTGCCGACGATAGCCCATTCGCGAGACGAGCAGGGCTATCGCTCGAGCCTGGCAGTCTCCAAGCCAGAGTGGACGGTCCGGACGGCCACTCCTACTTCCGTTTGTATCGACTGTCGCCCCAGGCGATAACGGAGAGGCTGGACTCGTTCAGCCCGCCACCTCAGCGCGCCACGCTGGAGAACGGCATGGAACTGCTGGGTGTCAAGCAGCAGACGGAGGCTGCCGCGCAAGAGCTCGTCACAGCCGAGTACCTATGGGCTGTTCCCGATGCCCACCCAACCCTTATTGACCAGGAGCACAACGTGTTTGTGCACCTCACCGACAAGACCGGCGCAGAGATAGCACAGAATGACCAATCGATGCCATCGTACCGGGTGTGGCGGTCAACCGATCGCATGCTAACCCGGCATGAGGTAGGGCTGCCGTCCCACTGGAACGCCGGCACGCTCTGGTACGATTTGGGTATCTATCGCCGCTATGAACGCACGGGCGTCAACTGGCTGGCTGGCCCGCAAGGTCAGCCAACGGCCGCGCTCAAGACGGCCACCCTGGCAGTTCACCCGGCAAACGAGCCACTGTCGGCGCCGCCGGCCTGTGAGCGCCGCTTTGGCGATGCGATTTGTCTGCTTGACGCGAGCGTCGACGAGCTCACGCCAGGCGCTGCCGAACTTACGGTCTCACTGCGGTGGCTGACCCGCAGCGCTTTGGCTACCGATTACACGGTTTCGCTACAGCTGTTGAATGGCGCTGGCGTCCTGGTGGCTCAGCACGATGGCCAACCGGTGAACGGCAACTACCCATTCAGCCTCTGGCAGCCACTTCGTCCGGTACTGGATGAACGCACGCTCAGCCTCAAGCAGCCTTTGCCCACCGGCGAGTACCGCCTCCTGCTAGTGGTATATAACGCGACCGATAACATCAGGTTGCCAGCAGCTGGTTTTGGACAGGACGGCACAGACTACGCCGAGTTGCGCACCTGGCCGCTGCAGTGAGCGCGACCCGCAAGGCGGCGCTCACTGCCGTTGCCTGTGAAGTGGCGTTGCTGCTGATCATCACTGCAGTAGCGGCCTTCCTGCGACTGCATCAACTGGCAACAGTACCACCCGGCTTCTACCACGACGAAAGCATCTACGCGGTGCTGTCAGAGTACGTCTTCCACGGCAACCGCTCGCTCTACTTCGGTGAGCGGGAAGGCCTGTTTATGTACCTGCTGGCCTTTGTGATGTCGAAGTGGGGCCACGACATTCTCACCCTCCGCACCACGGTAGCGCTGCTGGGCACTGCAACAGTCCCCGCCACCTATCTGCTGGCCAGACTGCTGGCCAGCCGCCAGGTGGCGTTGTTGGCAGCTGCTGGCTTGGCCGTGTCATTCTGGCACGTGGCGCTCAGCCGCCTCGTTTTTCGCGCCATGACCCTACCGCTGTTTGAGGTGGTGACGCTCGTGCTCTTCTGGACGGCGCTGCGCTGCAACAGGCGCCCCGCCAAGGTTACCTTCTTCACGCTGGCTGGCGCTACCTTGGGGCTCACTCTCTACACCTACATCGCCGCCCGCATGCTGCCACTGTTATTGATTGTTTTCGGGCTCAGCCTTGTAACGCTTAATCGAGGCCGCAGCTGGTTCAGCCCGCCCGGTCTCACAGCGATGGCACTGGCGTTTGTCGTGGTCACGCTGCCACTGGCGCAGTTCGTCTGGCAGAACCCCGAGTCCTTCCTGGGACGAATGGGCGAGGTCTCCCTCGGCGGTAGCGGCGCGAGCTCAGCGGATCTGCTCTTCGCGAATCTGACCAAGGTCGCTGGAATGTTTTTCCTGGCGGGCGACGCCAACTGGCGCCACAACCTGTCCGGACTGCCAGTGCTGACGCCGCTGGGGGGCATCGCCTTTGTACTCGGCCTTGTCTATAGCATCCGCCGCTGGCGACAGCCGGAGCCCCGCTTCGTCCTCCTGTGGCTGGTACTGACGCTGGCGCCCACTCTACTGGCCGTTGACGCGCCGCACTACTTGCGCGCCGCTGGCGCCTTGCCGGCAATCTATCTGCTGGCTGCCTACGGCGCCAACTGGGTTGTCGCCGCGTTCGACTCAGCCTTGCCCGGACGCTGGCGACAGCCAGCGGGTGTCATCGGCGCCGCCTTGGTGGTTGCGATCCTGCTTATCGGCGGCGGCCTGACCCATCATCGCTATTTCAACCGATGGGCGCCATCACCGGAAGTCTATATCGCCTTTGACGGCCCCCACTATACCCTGGCAGACGAGCTGGTCAGTACGCCCGCGTGGCGCGATGCCCCCGTGGAGCAACGCAGGAGCTTCGTCTCCAACCATTTCTGGACTGACCGCACAGCGATGATGTTCCGCCTCTGGCCATGGA
>CAZMKF010000001.1:178730-185603 GCA_964566935.1 uncultured Dehalococcoidales bacterium
CGGTCGCGACCGCGACGACATGGGCGACACACGCTTGGGCCTGCGCTGGCTCGAGGAAGATAACCAGCTGCTGTTGCCCCCTGAAGGGGGCAGCTACTATCTCCACTCAGGAGGCAGTTGGACTGCTCAACAGCTGCTGGCGGTCTACGGCAACAATCTGGAGGTGGCGGAAGTACGCGCGCCTCTCAGCGCCCAACAGGCCTATTGGCGCTTCGTGGTCGGCTCACAAAGCGCAGCCAAAGCCGAACCAGTCACTGGACCTCTGCAACTACTGCACTTGGAGCTCGGCGAAGAACTACCGGCCGGCCATCGCAAGGAGGCCGTCAGCCACTGGGTGCTGGGTGAAGCGCCGGCGGCGTGGAAAGCGAGCCATTCCAGACCAGAACTCAGCATGCTGCTGCAACCGGCTCAAGGGGAGGCCGTGGAGATCGCGCTGTCGCACCTGCCTCACGCGGCGGACTGGCGCAACGGGGACACACTCTTCCTGCTCCACCAACTGGACGTTCCGGCGAGCGTCCCTCCTGGCAGTTATCAGCTCCAGTTGATACTGAGACCATCCTCCCCAGCGAACGAAGAAACGGTGTTAGGCTCTCTGCCGCAGATGGTTACGCGTTGACGAACGACGCTAGTAGGCCGCCACGTAGCCATCGCGGCGCGGGTCGGCGCCGCCGGCGTAGGCGCCGGTGGTGGCATCGACTTCAATCACCACCTCGCTTCCCGCTGCCGCCCATCCTTCAACTACCCGAACCTTGTGACCACGGGACGCCAGCTCCTCTTGCACATCGGCCGGGAACCGCGATTCCAACTCCAGTACTTCCTCCAACCCGTGTGGCACGGTCGACTCCATGCCCTGCTGGGCGTGTCGCCAGCGAGGCGCCTCAACGGCTTCCTGCGGCTGAGCGCCATGGTCAACCATGGCGGTAAATGTCTGTAGATTTGTCTGTACCTGTGTGTCCGCGCCCGGCGTGCCAAAAACGAAGCGAAGCTGCCCATCCTGGAAAGCCATGCAGGGGTTCATAGTGTGCCGCACCCGTTTGCCGGGCGCGAGCTGGTTGACGTGGCCGTCTTCCAGGTTCCAGTAGGTCATGCGGTTGTTGAGAAGAATGCCAGTCCCATCCGCCACCAGAGCAGCGCCAAAGGGACTCTGAATGCTCTGCAGTTGGCAGACAGCGTTACCGGCCGCGTCAATCACGGCGAAACACGTAGTGTCCTCGCGTTCTAAGCCACCTGCCAATCCCGCCGCACCTGAGTCCTCTCCGTCCTGATAGCGCCACGGATCGCCGGCCTCCACTCGATCGAGCGCGCGGTAGCCGATGAGGCCTGCCCGCTCCGCTGCGTAGCCCGCCGACAGCAAACCCTCAACCGGTATGTCGCCCCATTCGGGGTCCATCACGTAGCGTTCTCGGTCCGCGAAGCTGAGTCGCTTTGCCTCCACCATGCAATGGATCTGCTCGGCCGGGCCCCAGGGCAGACTGGCGGTATCCTTTTCCCGGGCCAGGTTAAGCATCTGCAGCAAAGTCACACCGCTGGAGTTGGGCGGCGCATTGAACACCGTGTAACCACGATACTCAGTGGAAATCGGCTCGTGCCAGGTGGTGCGATGGCACTCCATATCCTCAAGACTCAACAGGCCACCTTGCGCACCGACGAAATCCACCAGCCTGCGGCCGGTATCGCCCTGGTAAAGCTCGGCTGGCCCGTTGGCTGCCAGTTTCACCATAGTTCTGGCGAGGTCGGCCTGCACGAGAAGCTGTCCTTCCCTCAGAGCGGCACCTTGCGGAGCGAAGATGGCAGCTGTACCCGCGTGACAGCACAAAGCAGGCTCAGCGGCGGCATACGCCGCCAGCTTGCCGCTTACGGGAAAACCGTTGCCCGCCAAGTCGATCGCGGCGGCAAAAAGCCGTTTGGGAGATAATCTGGCGAAGCGCTCCAATGCCGCAAACCAGCCAGCAACGAGGCCCGGTACCGAGACACTGCGCGCTCCTTTCAGGGGGATGCCATCGCCAAACGCAGCCAACGTAGCTGCCTTCGGCGCGGCGCCAGTAGCGTTAATCACATAAAGCCGCTCGTGCTCGCGCCAATAGACGAGGATGAAGCCATCGCCACCAAGGCCGGACATGTGCGGCTCGACTACGCCCAGCGTGGCAGCGCAGGCAACCGCCGCGTCCACTGCGTTACCACCTGCTTGCAGCGCCGCTATCCCTGCCTGCGACGCCAACGGATGGCCAGAGCAAACCAAGCCATTGCGCGATCTTACGGTGGGGCGATAACTCCCCATACCGGCACCGTGCGGTTTTTGCATCACTTCACCCTCAACAATCATCAGTAGTTACCTGATCGCCGCGACTATAGCACAGAGAGGCATCACTAGATCGGTGATAACCCGCTCTCATATCGGGCCACTCGACCGACCATAACCTCTGCCCACAGGCAATGATTGCCGATCTCCAAGTGGCAAATCGGGCCCGGTATATGGTAGAATAATGCCATGTTACCGGACGAGCAGCGGACGGAGTTGTCGGCTGATACCGGTTGTTTTTGGTTGTGCTTGCCGATTCAGTCGTCGCGGCTGCAAGAGACAGCGTAGGACGCAAACGACCGATCCGCGACGGCACTTAGCGAACGAGGTGTCTATGAGCGATCGATTCACCGGGCGGCGCCAGTCGCGCTCTCATGAGATAGCCTATCCTCCCACTGCCGAGGAGACGCAAGAATGTCCTCCCCACTATTGGATTCTTGAGAAGAACATTCAGTGGTGCCGTAAGTGCGGCGAACGCCGCAGCAGCGACTTGGAGAATGCCGGCCCAATATCTGGCTCGGTGAGCAAGATCGCTCTAGACAGAGGCGTTGGCTACATCAAGGACGCCACAGGCCGCGAGTATTTCTTCAACCGTGCCAGTGTTAAGGACAACGGTTTTGGTGACCTGCGAGTCGGACAGCAGGTCGAGTTCGATCCTGGCTATGGCACCCAAATGGGGGGGCGGGCGCTCAACGTCCGGCTACCAAGTGACGAGCAGGTAGCAGTCAAATAGGCCAGGAACGGATAGCCAATACACATCATCGAAGGCAGGCGCCGTGCGAGCGGTTCCTGCTTTCTCATCATCCGCATACCGGCCTGTGACTTCAGTAAGCAATCCGTCCGTAGCGAACTGTCCATTCCGACAGCTGCTGCCAATACGCCTCATGATCTGGCTGAGCCACGTAACGCCAAGTCCAGTTACCAGAGGCCGTACCAGGTGTATTCATGCGAGCCGAACCGTCCAGCCGCATCACATCTTGTAGCGGCAGCACCGTCAGTTTGGCAACGGAACGCATGGCGCAACGCAGCAGTTGTTCAACCACCTCGTCATCATCAGTGCCAAGGTAGGCACGCACGTTATGGCGATGCCAGTCGGGCAGTGCCTCGTACCAAGAGACCGTCGTGTCATTATCGTGGGTACCACTATAGACGACAGAATCGGCCTTGTGGTTGTGCGGCAGGTAACGATTGCCGGCATTATCACCAAAGGCGAATTGCATCACCAGGGTGCCGGGGAATCCACAGTTCTCCCGGAGGCTGTCGACATCCGGCGTGATGATCCCCAGGTCCTCAGCAAACAGTGGCAACGGGCCGAGTTGACGCCTTACTGCATCGAACAGACTGATACCTGGCCCCTGTACCCACCGTCCCCTGGCGGCATCGTTCTCAGTGGTGTCGATCTCCCAGTAGGCCGAGAAGCCACGAAAATGGTCGATTCTGGCAGAGTCAACCAACTGCAGCGTGCGTTGAAAGCGGCGCGCCCACCAATTGAAGCCCTCATCCGCCATGCGGTCCCATCGGTACAGCGGATTGCCCCAGAGCTGGCCTGCCGGCGCAAAAGAGTCTGGCGGCACACCGGCCACTTTCGTTGGCTCACCAGATTCGTCCAGAGCAAACAAGCGTGCGTGGGCCCAAACGTCGGCGCTGTCGTGGCTGACGAAAATCGGTACATCGCCCATCAGCCCCACACCCTGCGCCCTCGCCTGCTCGTGCAGCCGCGACCACTGCCACTGAAAGAGGAACTGCACAAACTCGACGAAATCGATTTCCTCAGTCAGTTGCGCACGGGCACTGACCATCGCCGCGGGCTCCCGACGCGCCAGCGCCTCTGGCCAGTGATTCCAACTTCGATCGGGGTAGCGGCGTTTCAGCGCTGAGAACAGCGAGAAGTCGCTCAACCAGAAGCTCTGCTGATCACGAAACGCCGCAAACTCTTCAGCGAAGTCATGCCGTCGTTCCTCACGGTAACGGCGGTAGGCGAGGCGCAGCATTCTCGATTTGACACGGGAGGCGAAATGAAAGTCAACCCTGTCGGCCGGCATTCCTGCCATCGGTACAGGCAGCTCCTCTGGCAGGAGCAAGCATTCGGTGCACAAATCGTCGAGTGAGATCAACAAGGGATTACCGGCGAAGGCCGAGGTGGACGTGTACGGTGAGTTCCCTTTTGCCGGTGGTGTGAGTGGGAGTATCTGCCAAATGCTCTGATGATGCCGACCTAACGTAGCAACGAAACGGCGCGCAGCCGGCCCGGCATCGCCAATACCGTGCCCTTCCGGCAATGACGACACGTGCGCCAACACGCCACTGCGCCTGGAACAGAGGGCAGACTCACCAAGCACGGTTGCCAGCGAGGAAAACGGAACCGCGACATTGCCAGGGTCCAATTGCATTTCAGGCCCTCGGCTCCAGATGGACGCTCTGGCGCATCACCACCATGGAGCGACCACCAACCAAGTAATCACCACCACTCGGCAGCACCGTGCCCGCCTCGGAACCGTCGCCAATACTGGTATCAATCTCTCTTATCCAGCCTTCGCAGCTGGACGACTGCGGTAGCGTGAACTTCACCACGTCGGTGTGCGCGTTGAGCAACAAGAGCAGAGTATCACCGTAGATCGGTTGACCGACATCGTCGAACTCGTTGAGGCCGTCGCCCGAGAGCCGCACGCCGAGGGCGCGTACGAACCCCTCGTTCCATTCCTCATCCACCATTTCGTTGCCATCCGGGCGCAGCCACATGATGTCCTTGAAGTCGGAACCCCGTATTCTCCGCCCCAACAGGAAGTTGCTCGGCTTTAACACTGGCTGCGCCTTGCGAAAACGCAGTAACCGCTTTGTGAAGGCAAGCAACGCCCGCCCCCTTTCGTCCATCTCCCAGTTCAGCCAGCTGATTTCGTTATCCTGACAGTAGGCGTTGTTGTTGCCCAATTGGGTGCGTCCGAACTCGTCGCCCGCCACCAGCATCGGTACCCCCTGAGAGACGAGCAGGGTAGTCAGCAGGTTGCGCACTTGGCGATCGCGCACGGCAATGATCGCCTCATCGTCCGACTCACCTTCGACGCCGTAGTTGCAGCTGTAGTTTTCGTTGTATCCGTCGTGGTTGCCGTCCAGGTTAGCCTCGTTGTGCTTCTCGTTGTAGGTGACCAGGTCCCGCAGCGTAAAGCCATCATGAGCCGTAATGAAGTTGATGCTGTGATACGGGTTGCGGCCATCGGAGCCATAGAGGTCGCTACTGCCCGTCAAGCGCGCTGCCAGCTCGGCCACCTTGCCCGGGTCGCCGCGCCAGTAGCGCCGAACGGAATCGCGATAACGGGAGTTCCACTCCGTCCAGAGTACCGGGAAGTTGCCGATCTGGTAACCACCATCACCCACGTCCCACGGCTCCGCGATCAGTTTGACGCGAGAAATCAACGGGTCTTGATGGATTATGTCGAAGAAAGCGGAGAGCTTGTCAACCTCGTGCAACTCCCGCGCTAGTGTAGCGGCAAGATCGAAACGGAAACCATCAACATGTACATCGGTGATCCAGTAACGAAGGCTGTCCATGATAAGTTTAAGCGTCTCGGGGCTCCGTGCGTTGAGGCTGTTACCAGTGCCTGTGTAGTCCATGTAGTAGCGCGGAGCCTCTGGCATGAGCCGGTAGTAAGAAGCGTTATCGATGCCCTTGAAAGAGAGGGTGGGACCCAGGCCGTTGCCCTCACCAGTGTGGTTATAGACGACGTCCAGGATCACCTCAATCCCGACAGCGTGCAGCGTCTTGACCAGGTTCTTGATTTCGTTTACCTGGCCGCCACGGTCGCCGACAGACGAGTACTTCGCCTCTGGCGCAAAGAAGTTGATCGAGTTGTAGCCCCAGTAGTTGGTCTGGCCACGATCCACCAGAAAGCGATCTTCCGTGAACGCATGTACCGGCATCAACTCAACTGCCGTGATGCCCAACTCCTGCAGGAAGCGCACGGCGGGCTCGCTGGCCAGGCCGGCATAGGTGCCCCTCAGTTCAGGCGGCACTTGTGGATGCAGTTTGGTGAAGCCGCGCACGTGCACTTCGTAGATGACCGATTCATGATAAGGAATGTCGGGCGGCGCATCCCCACCCCAGTCGAATGTTGGATCGATGACGATGCCTTTGGGTACGCCGTACGCGTCATCGCGCTCGTCGTAGGTGAGGTCGTCACCACCGCTATCAAACTGGTAGGCAAATACCGGCGCCGACCAATCTACCTGTCCCTGCAGGGCCCGCGCATACGGATCGATCAGCAGCTTGTTGGCGTTGAAGCGGTGCCCCGCCATCGGGTCAAACGGCCCTTCAACCCGATAACCATACAACTGGCCGGCCGTGAGGCCCGGCACAAAGCCGTGCCACACGTGGGCGGTGACGTTCGGTAACCTGATGCGGTGCGTCTCACGTTGACCATCCTCACTGAATAAGCAAAGCCACACCCTGGTTGCGTTAGCTGAGAAAAGGGCGAAGTTCACACCCCCGGGCCGGAGGGTGGCCCCCAGCGGGTATGGTTCCCCCGGCCAGACCTGCCGTTCGCCGCTCTCGCCGATGCGCACATAGGTTATCTCGTTGG
>CAZMKF010000001.1:185613-189503 GCA_964566935.1 uncultured Dehalococcoidales bacterium
CAAATACTGGCCACTTCATCGCTCACCGGATGCGGGCGTTGTTCAGGGCAGCGGCACCGCCATCCAGGCTACACTCGGAAGTCGGCCGGTGGCAAGAACCGGCACGAGCCGGATTAACCTCCGGTTACCTACTGCCTGCCTATTATAACCCCTGCCCAACCGCCACAGCGGGGTACGCCACCGGCCTTTCGACACGCGTATCCTGCCAACATGGTTCTAGCTAACTCATGTACCAGACGTTCTGAAAATGGACACTTGAGCGCTACCGACGTTCGCCAAAGGTGCTGTTTGACAACCCGGTGGAGTCCATGTGCAAGGTGCAAGCACGAAGCTGATCACCGAGCTGGTTCTTGACTCCCGCTGCGACGACCGGCATGGGGATTGGGTGACCAGAAACACGGAGCTACTTGCTACACCGGTGATCAGCCATGAGGATACACGGGCGGTAGAGAAGGCGGGTCGGGAGAGTGCGGCGGATTCGCACAACGCGCTGTGGCGGCTGAAGGACGAAATGAGTCAGTACAGCCCGCTGCTGCGACACAGGTAGATCAGCGCTACGCCTGCCAGCATCGCCAGGGGCATGCTGCGCGAAACGATCATTACCGCCAGCGTCGCGCCGCCTGCCAGCAACGGTGGCAACTGGCCGGTCAATAGCTCGGGCGCCACCAGGCTGATCAGCACCGCGCCCGGTATCGCCTCCAGCCCGGCCCTCACCCGGCCAGTCCGTGGCAGGCGCCGCCCCAGCCAGTAGCCACCCACCCTGGTGATGTAAGTCAACAGGCCCATGCCGAGCATGACCAGCACCACCTCAGTCCGCATTCGTCACCGCCGCAGTGCCGAAACCAGCCAGTCCCCCCAGCAGAATGTACCAATTACCGGGCAGCAGCTTCGCACCCAGGATGGCAATCACCCCTGCCACCAACCAAGGCAGCAGATCGCGCCGGCGGTCGCGCCAGAGGCCAACCAGCAACGCGATGAATACCGCCGGCATGGCGAAATCAAGCCCGTATTCTTCCGGATCAGCGATGAAGTTGCCCAGCAGACCGCCCAATAGGGTGGCGGTCATCCAGAAGACAAAGACGGCCCCGCCGCTGCCGAACAGATAGGCGGCGCCGCCACCACGCTGTAGGTGGACTACGGTCATCGCCCAGCTTTCGTCCGTGAGCACGAATAGGGATGGATACCGCAGCCAGCGCGGCAGCCTGGCCAGGGCGGAGTGGATGGAGGCGGCCAGCATAATGTGCCGCAGGTTGACGATGAAAGTGGTGCTGAGCAGAGCCAGCACCGGCAGTTGCGTCTGCCAAATACCCACGGCCATCATCTGTGAGGCGCCGGCGAAGACCACGCCGCTCATGAAGGCGGCCTCGGCCAGGTTGAGGCCAACCTGCCGCGCCAGCATGCCGTAGGCCAGCCCATAGACCATGACGCCGAAGGCCACCGGAATCGTGTCTATGAAACCGCGAACGATCTCGCGCCCGTAATTGACTGGCGCCGCGCCTGCGGTAACTGAGTCGAATTCCGCTGGCGAAGAGTCCGCTGACGCACCGATACCGCTCACTGCACCGTCCCCAAGTCTGCGTCATCCGCAATCGAGGCAACGATGACCGATCCGGATCACCGGCATCTTACAACTAATCGCAGCGGACCTGCCTCTCCGGGGTTGGGCGCCTAAAGGTTGAAACCACACGTGCTGAGACACCTCTCGTTCGGATACCTGCTGAAGACCGCCAGAGACTGATGGACCGGTCCTTTTGACACCTACCCAACAAAGCTTGACAAAAACTTCGGGTAGCCGTAAGTTATGCGGCACGCAAAAACTAATTGAGAGTAAGGGGCGGCAAATGGCACTGGCTAATACGCTAACAGCAAGCTTGGAAGATTATCTTGAGGCGATTTTTCATATCATCGCCGAGAAACAGGCGGTAAGGCCGAAGGATATTGCCAAGCGGCTGAAGGTTAGTAACTCGTCTGTGACAGGCGCGCTTCGCTCACTTGCCGATAAGGAACTGATCAATTACGCCCCTTATGACGTCATTTCCCTGACACCCACTGGCAGAATAGCCGCCAAAGATGTGATTCGTCGCCACGAGGTCCTCAGGGATTTTTTCGTCAAAGTCCTTGCCGTAGAGGAGCGGGATGCCGACAAGGCCGCCTGTGAGATGGAACACTCCATCCCCAGGATTATCCTGGAGCGGTTCATTCAATTCGCCGAATTCATTGAGGTATGCCCTCGAGGAGGGTCCAAGTGGATCGCGGGTTTTGGTTACCACTGTGATCATAATGACACGCAGGAGAATTGCGAGCGATGTATCTCAGAGACTCTTGAAGATGTAAAGCAACGGAGGCACCACGGAGGTCAGAAAGAGATGAAAGCAGTAAGGCTGAAGGATTTGAAACCAGGACAAAGAGGCAAAGTGCTGAAAGTTCATGCGCGAGGTGAAATGAACAAAAGAATTGTCGAGATGGGCGTCACGCCAGGATCCGTCGTTGAAGTGGAGCGAGTGGCTCCGCTGGGGGACCCTATCGATATCAAAGTCAAAGGCTATCATCTCTCCTTGCGGAAAGACGAGGCCAATGGCATCGAAATCGAAGCACTGTAGGTGGCAACTAAATACAGTATGAGGTTCTTGCAATGCCGTTAACCGTTGTCCAAACAGGTAGGCGCGTGCGATTTGTCGCCGTAAATGCCGGGCATGCGCTCCAAGGGAGATTGGCCTCTATGGGACTGGTTCCGGGTGCTGAGATCGAAGTGCTCCGGAACTCCCTTCACGGGCCGTTTCTTATATCGGTAAAGGGCAGTCGCATAGCTTTGGGTCGTGGCATGGCTCAGGACATCGTTGTGGAGTAATTCTCTTTTTTTCGCCGTGTAGTTTCGGTAGGCCGAACTCTATACGGCATACCGAACTCGCTAAGACAGGAGGACACACAAAGCCTGTGAAACAAAAGATATCTGTTGCACTCGTTGGCAACCCGAATTCCGGCAAAACAACCATCTTCAATGCGTTAACAGGCGCTCGCCAGCACGTGGGCAATTACCCGGGTGTGACGGTAGAGCGCAAGAACGGGTTCCGCAGGCACGGCGATACTGAGCTCGAGATCGTTGACTTGCCTGGGATATACAGCTTGACCGCCTACTCGCCAGAGGAATTGGTGGCCAGGAACTTCATCATCAACGAAAAGCCGGATGTCGTTGTCGATATCCTCGATGCCTCGAACCTCGAAAGGAACTTGTATCTGGCGGTTCAACTCATGGAGCTCGGCGTACCTCTGGTGCTGGCCCTAAACATGAGCGATATGGCCAAAGCACGAGGTTACGAGTTCGACAACGAGAAACTCGCACGGTTCTTCGGGGCGCATATCGTACCGACCGTCGGACACAACGGTTCGGGGATGCATGAACTCCTCGACGCCATCGTCTCAACGGCGACCCTCAGTGCGCCGAAGGCAGGCGAACATGAGGAGAAACCGTCTACCGGAACTCGTTCCTCAAAAGCAGGCATGGCAGAACCTCACCTGGAGGGCACGGTGATCAACTACGGCCAGCAGATCGAGGGGGAGATCGCCAGAATCGAGTCCCTGGTCAAAAAGAACGGTTCGCTCACGGGAAAGCACAATGCGCGATGGCTGGCGCTGAAGCTTCTCGAGAACGACAGGGAGTTGCGGGCAACTGTCGTATCTCCTGAAGTCAATGATCAGATTGAGAGAAGCACCGCATACATCGAGAAGATACTTGGAGAGAGCCCGGAGACCGCCATTGCCGGCGCCAGGTATGGTTTCATTTCCGGCGCTTGCCGGGAAGCGGTCCGCTCCACCATAGAGATTCGCCACACGATCTCGGACAGGATCGACTCTGTAGTCACGAACCGCGTCCTTGGCATTCCGGTATTCCT
>CAZMKF010000001.1:189513-201084 GCA_964566935.1 uncultured Dehalococcoidales bacterium
ACCGGCATCCCGATATTTATAATAATAATGTTCCTCGTATTCCACCTGACCTTCACTCTTGGCGATCCGCCTATGGGATGGATTGAAGGATTCTTCGGATGGTTGGGTGGTGCTGTGCAAGGTTTGTGGCCAGAAGGTTCGGAAAGCCTGCTGAAGTCACTCCTGGTAGACGGCATCATCGGTGGTGTCGGCGCTGTAGTTGTCTTCCTACCGAACATTCTGCTGCTCTTCCTGGCCATCGCGATCCTTGAAGATTCCGGCTACATGGCTCGTGCGGCTTTCATCATGGACCGCCTGATGCACAACATCGGTTTGCACGGCAAAAGCTTCATCCCAATGCTTATCGGCTTCGGTTGTTCTATTCCCGCGATCATGGCAACCCGTACACTGGATAACTGGCGGGATAGATTGACGACAATGATGGTGATTCCACTGATGAGTTGTGGCGCCCGGTTGCCGATTTATGCGCTGATCATCCCAGCGTTCTTTCCGCAGGCGTGGCACGCAACCATGCTTTGGATCATCTACTTCATCGGCATTCTGCTTGCCATCATTAGTGCCAAGCTCCTTCGCATTACGATCCTTAAGGGTGAATCCGTGCCGTTTGTGATGGAACTACCCCCGTATCGGATGCCTACGCTAAAGGGGGTACTTATCCACATGTGGGAACGCGGCTGGCTGTATCTAAAGAAAGCCGGCACAATCATTCTCGGCATATCGATTCTATTGTGGGCAATGACAACTTTCCCCGGTCTACCCCCTGACAAAGCAGCGCATTTTGAAACGGCCCGAGAATCTATCCAGACTGCAGTTTCAGAGGAAGAAGCAAAGGCAGAGCAACTTGCCGCCATTAACTACCAGGAGGCAGAGGCGGCCCTCATCCATAGTACAGCCGGTCGTATCGGGCATGGTATAGAACCGATTCTCAAGCCCATGGGGTTTGATTGGAAAATCGGCACCGCGCTCATAGGCGCGTTTGCCGCCAAAGAGGTCTTTGTCGCCCAAATGGGTATCGTCTACTCGGTAGGCGAGGCAGACGAGGAATCAGAAACGCTGAGAGACAAGCTCCGGAACGCCTATACCCCGTTGGTCGGCTTTTGCATCATGCTGTTTTGCCTCATCAGCGCGCCCTGCATGGCAACCATAGCGGTGACCAGAAGGGAGAGCAATTCGTGGCGTTGGGCACTGTTCCAGCTTGGTGGCTTGACAGCATTGGCTTGGGTCGTGACCGTTGCTGTTTACCAGATAGGCAGCCTGCTTGGCGTTGGCACCGGATAGGAGGTTTGCATGCTGGAGAGCATCATCGTTGTTGCTACCGTGGCCATCGTTGCAGTCATGGCGGGAAGATCGTTCTACCGAACCGTTACTGGCAAGGACAACGGATGCGGGTACAACTGCCGCAGTTGCGCGTGCAACGGTTACGCAGAGGCGTATCCAGGACAGGATGTCGATAGATTGCAGCCGGATTAGGGCGGCGAATCTGTAAGCAGGAGTCCTCAACGGCGTCCATGTCATGCCGAAGGGTCACGGCCGTCTTCTGCATTTCTTGACGGAAGGAGGAGACACACCTGTTCTGCACCAATGCGTGCGGTGTGTCTCCACCAGCAGAAAGCAATGCTAACACTCCTGGAAACAAACCATCAGTCAAGAAAGGCACTAATTCACAACCAGACAACACGAGGCGTCGGGCAGGGAACTCAGCGAGATCTTGATTCACTTGCTGCTCTGTTGCCAGGTGAGACTCAGGTGAGCAAACACCAGGATACAGTACTGGAACGGGATCTCCGTGGGGGGCTCCCCGAGCTGGATTCGAACCAACAACCTAGCGGTTAACAGCCGCCCGCTCTACCGTTGAGCTATCGGGGAATGCGCATGGGATTCTAGCAACTCCGCCGAACCGATGTCAACAACAAAACGACGAAACCTGCCCACTTGTTGTATGACTTTAAACAGTGCCATGATAAGCCCTGACTGCCGCATGCCGGTTAGGTTATCCTGCTAACGCGAGTGCATGCGACAGCATGATAAGCACCGAGACGACAAGCGGCCAATCGAGCTCTGACGGATGGCGTAGCTGAGACAGGCGGTGAATGATGCAGCAACGGGCTAGTCCCGGGCGAGCGCAGCTGCGGTCGCCTTTGCTGGTGGCCGTACTCCTGATTGGCTACGGCAACCTTACCGCCTGGCTGTCGCAGGGCGCGCCTGGCACGGTTCCCGCGAGTCTCCTCCTGCCTAATCTGGTGGCCACGGCAGCGTTGCTGCTCTGGGCGCGAAAGGGCACCGGCCTCCGTTGGCACGAGCTTGGGCTGCGCCGCCATGGCGCCGCCAGAAGCGCACTCTATGGAACAGGCGCCGCACTGCTAATCTCGGCTCCCCTGGTTCTTTCATTACTGTTCCCCTGGTTGCCGTTCAGCGTCAGCTCAGCCACCTACGCCAGTTTGACCACCTGCCAGCTACTATGGCGGCTCCTGGTCGAGCTGCCGTTTAGTACGGCCCTCTGCGAAGAGTTGGCGTTTCGAGGGGTTCTGCAGGCGCTTTTGTTGCGCCGCCTGCCGGTGGCTCCCACGGTGGCTATCACGAACCTCGCCTTTGCCCTCTGGCATGGCGTGATCAACCTCGTCACCGTTGAGGGAAGCAGTCTGTCGCAGACGGGTCTGGCCACGCCGGCCCTGATAGCCGCCATGGCGGGTGTACTGGCAGGAGGGGTGATCTTTTCGCTTTTGCGATTATGGAGCAAGAACCTGGCAGGCAGCGTTGTCTGCCACTGGTTGGTCGACGCGCTGCTCACGCTCGCCGTCTACGCAAAAGGCTAACGAGCGCCTGGAACCCTACGCTGAGGCGAATAGGCCGATTGTAGCGTGTCTGACGGGGCTGGGCGTGCTCAGAGGAAGCTGCGTTTTGTGGCTGGGGAACCAGGATTCGAACCTGGGCACCAAGATCCAAAGTCTTGTGTCCTACCTCTAGACGATTCCCCAACGACGGGCGAGCCGTCGCGCCGCGACAGGCCGCCCTGGTGCCGAAGGTGGGAGTCGAACCCACATGAGGGAGCCCTCACCTCTTTTTGAGAGAGGCGCGTCTGCCATTCCGCCACTTCGGCTGAGCAAGTTATGCCGCGCACCGGCGCGGCATTGGAGGCGACGACCGGATTCGAACCGGTGATAGAGGTTTTGCAGACCTCCGCCTTGCCACTTGGCCACGTCGCCGCTGGAGCGGAAGACGGGATTCGAACCCGCGACTTTCTCCTTGGCAAGGAGAAGCTCTACCGCTGAGCCACTTCCGCCCGGATCTTGGTTGGTGCCGAGAACGAGATTTGAACTCGTACGGGCTATGCCCACTGCCCCCTCAAGACAGCGTGTCTACCGATTCCACCACCTCGGCTTGGCTGGCAGGGGCGGAGGGACTCGAACCCCCGACCGGCGGTTTTGGAGACCGCTGCTCTCCCAAACTGAGCTACACCCCTAAGATGCCGTGCGGGTAATTATAGGTTGGGCTGGAAACGGCTGTCAACCGAATTGCACGCTTGCGACCGCGTCGCGTGGCCCCGATCACGGCCCGACCGTCAGCATCCGCCCGCACCACCCAGACTGCGCTTCAATCTCACAAGCAGATGACAAAACAAGGGAGCCTCCGTTTGTGCGGAGGCTCCCCTCACCAGTTCACCAACGCGTGAGCTGAAAGCTAAGCGACTTCGGCGATCGACTGCTCCAACACCTGCACAGCCTCGTCCACATCCTCGCGGCTGAGGATCAGCGGTGGCACCATGCGCAGGGTGCGGGGGCCGGTGTTGTTGACGATCACGCCTCGACGCAGCGCCGCCATCACCAGGTCTCCAGCTACTTCATCCTTGAGATCGAGCGCGACCATCAAGCCGATGCCGCGCACCTCAGCCACCGCCGGGTTTGCCTTCGCCATCTCCTCCAGGCGTATCCGGAAGTAGGCGCCCATCTCCCTGGAGTTCTTCACCAGATTCTCTTCCTGCAGCGCCTTCATGGTGGCCACGCCGGCGGCGCAGGCCAGAGGGTTGCCGCCGAAAGTCGAGCCATGATCAGAGATGCCAAAGGCCGCGCAACTGGTCTTGGTCAGAACAGCGCCAATAGGCACACCGCCTGCCAGCCCCTTTGCCATCGTTATTATGTCGGGCTCAACGTCATAGTTCTCGTAGCCAAAGAGTTTGCCTGTCCGCCCCATTCCAGTCTGGATCTCGTCGACGATGAACAGCAGCCCCTTCTCGTCGCACCACTGACGCACACCGTGAATGTACTCTTCGCTGGCCACGTGTACGCCACTCTCGCCCTGGACCACCTCAAGCATGATGGCGACTGTTTTGTCGGTGGTAGCTCGCTTCAGCGCTTCCAGATCGTTGTAGGGCACCCAGACAAAGCCTGGCGTTACCGGCTGGAAGCCCTTCTGGAACTTCTCCTGACCCGTGGCGGCCACGGTGGCAAGAGTGCGGCCGTGGAACGAATCGGTGGCGGTAATGATCTCGTACGCCCCATTGCGGTTGCTGTAACCGTACTTGCGCGCCAGTTTGAAAGCCCCTTCGTTTGCCTCAGCGCCACTGTTGGCGAAAAACACCTGGTCGAGAGCAGAGTTCTCAATCAACAATTCCGCCAGTTCGAGCTGGGGAATCGTGTAATACAGGTTGCTGGTATGGATCAGCTTGCCGGCCTGCTCGCAGATGGCCTTGACCAGTTTCGGGTGATTGTGACCCAGCACGTTGACGGCAATGCCCGCCACCAGATCGAGGTACGACTTGCCATCTTCATCCCACACGCGCGTGCCTTCGCCACGCACCAGCACAAGCGGCAGCCGCCTGAAAACACCCATGTAGTACTGCTTTTCCAGTTCGACCCAGTTACTCACCACAACCTCCCTACGCTGTAATCATCGTGCCCACGCCGCTTTCAGTGTACATCTCACTGAGCAACGCATGCTCTACCTTGCCGTTAACAATGTGCGCTTGTGCCGCGCCTTTGAGTGCCGTCAGGCAGGCCTGCACCTTGGGAATCATACCACCAGAGACGATGCCGTCCGAAATCAGTTGCTGCGCCTGTGCCTGGCTGAGCGACGAAATGGTTTTACCCTCCTGATCGTGAATGCCGTCCACGTCGGTCAGAAAAACCATCTTGGCAGCGCCCAGAGCAGCAGCGATTTCGCCGGCTGCGGTGTCACCGTTGATATTGAGCAGTTCGCCGTCCTCGCCATAGGCTAACGGCGCGATCACTGGCACATAGCCGGCCGCACACACCGCCTCCAACAGACCCAGGTTAACTTCTTCCACCGCGCCTACCAGGCCGAGCTGGGGATCCTTGATTCTGGCCCTCAGCAGGCAGCCGTCGATGCCGCTCATCCCCATGGCCGGCGCGCCGAGTCTGTTGAGCGCCGCCACCAGTTCCTTGTTAACCTTGCCGGCCAGCACCATCACTACGGCGTCAATAGTGGCCTCATCGGTAACCCGCAGGCCGCCCACAAACTGCGCCTCAATGCCAAGCCGCTTGAGCAGGCTGCTGATGTCGCTGCCACCGCCGTGTACCAGCACCGGGCGCACGCCGAGCGCGCGCAACGACACCACATCCTGCAGGGTGGTATCACGACCGCTAAAAGCGCTGCCCCCCAGCTTGATTACTACTGTCTTGCCGGCGAATTTGCTGATGTACGGCATGGCCTGCTGCAGGGTGCGCACCAGCACGTTGGTATCATCCATCTCTACATCATCCTACGTCGTGTATTCGGCGTTGATCTTGACGTACTGCTCGGTCAGGTCGCATCCCCAGGCGGTGGCCTCGCCATCGCCGAGATGCAGATCCACCACTATCTCCACCTCTTCACCCTTCATGGCGGCAGAGGCTTCTTCTTTGTCGAACTTGAGGATCTCACCGTCGCGCATCAGCGACACGCCGCCAACCGTGACGTCTGCCTTCCCACTGTCCACATCGGCGCCACTGTAACCGGCAGCGCAGAGGATGCGGCCCCAGTTTGGATCCGAGCCATAGACGGCAGCCTTGATGAGACTTGAACCGGCGATCGCTCGCGCTGCCAGTTTGGCATCAGCCTCACTGGCGGCTCCATTCACCTTGACCTCAATGAACTTGCTGGCGCCCTCGCCATCGCGCGCGATGGCCTGCGCCAGGTGACTGGCCACGGCGTAGAATGCGGCTTCGAACTCCCGGGCGGCAGGCGTTCCCTCGCGAATCGGCTCGTTCCTGGCAGCGCCATTGGCCAGTACGATCGCCGTGTCGTTGGTGCTGGTGTCACCATCTACCGTAACCATGTTGAAAGTGCGATCTGTGACAGCGACGAGTAGCTTTTGCAAGAAAGCCGGGTCGATCACTGCGTCGGTGGTGAAGAAAGCGAGCATGGTGCCCATATTGGGATGAATCATGCCCGAACCCTTAGCCATGCCGCCGACAGTGACACGCACGCCGCAGAGATCGAAGGCGACCGACAGCTCCTTACGGTAGAGGTCAGTGGTCATGATGCCACGTGCCGCCTCAGTACCGCCGTCGGGCGAGATCTCGACCTCACGAATACCCTTGCGCACCTTCTCCATCGGCATTTGCACGCCGATCACGCCAGTGGAGGCCACCAGCACCTGTTCCGGCCGACAACCGAAGCGCTCGGCCACCAGCCGTGCCATCTCTTCGGCGTTCTCCTCGCCCTGCCGTGCGGTGCAGGCGTTTGCATTACCGCTGTTCACCACAACTCCGTGGGCCACGCCTTTGCTGTCTCTCAGGTGGCGCAGGTTGACGGCAATCGGAGCCGCCTGAACCTTATTGCGCGTAAAAACGCCGGCCGCCGAACATGGCGCTTGTGAGTAAAGCACCGTGAGGTCCTTGCCGCCCGACTTGATCCCACAGTAGGTGGCGCCGGCGCTGAAGCCGCTCGCAGCGGTTACTCCACCCTCAACTACTTCAAACGACACTTCTTAATCCTCCACTTATAGCCAATTGGCTGGCGAATCTCCATAGGAAAGGCGCCGGCAATTGCCGGCGCTCCACAGTATACAATCCCTCGGCCTGGGCCGCAGCCAGTTTGCCAGTCAGGGATATACTGCTATCGCCGAGAGTCCGGTGCCCTGCGGCAGACCAAACATCAGGTTCATGTTCTGAATTGCCTGACCGGCAGCACCCTTGATCAGGTTATCAAGGCACGAGATTACGATCAGCCTGTTGGTGCGCGGGTCCACCGTCGGATAGATGAAGCAGTTGTTACTGCCCGCCGTCTGCTTGGTAGCGGGTGGCGTCGGCACCACCCGGGTAAACTCTGCATCCCTATAGTACTCGCGATAGATCTCGACAACCGCCTCGCGGTTCATCGGCGTCAACAGATCCGCGTAGGCGGTAGTCAGGATGCCGCGCACCATCGGGATCAAATGGGGCACGAAGGTGAGCCTCAGCGCCTCGTTGTGACGCTCCGGCGCCTGGCGGTCACGCGCCCGCCTCAGCTCCTGGCGAATCTCCGGCATGTGCCGGTGCCCGGCCAGGCCGTAAGCTTGAGTGTTCTCATCGGCCTCGGAGAAGTGATACATCTGGCCGAGCGACCGCCCAGCTCCCGACACCCCGGACTTCGAGTCGATAATGATGTCCGGCCCAATATGCTGCATCATAGGGCTGAGCGCCAGGATCGAACTGGTGGGATAGCAGCCGGGATTCGCTACCAGGCGCGCGCCCTTGATCTCCTCCGCATAGGCCTCAGGCAGACCGAACACTGCCTCCTCCAGCAGCTCCGGCGCGGGGTGAACCTGCTTGTACCATTCCTCGTACTCCGCAGCATCGCGCAAGCGGAAATCGGCGCTGATGTCGATGACTTTGACGCCGCGCTCCAGCAAAGGCAGCGCCGCCGCCGCCGAGGCGGCGTGTGGCAGCGCCAGGAAGGCGACGTCGATCTGCTTGTCCAGTTCGGCATCGATCGGCATATCTATGGCGGCGAGGTGAGGGAAGATCTCTGCCAGCCGCTGCCCAGCGGCGCTCCTGCCGGTAACCTGGACGATCTCCGCCTCCGGATGCCCACTCAACAACCGCGCCAACTCGGCGCCGGCGTAGCCGGACACATTCGCAATACCAACTCGCATCAGACAACCTCCTCCAAGCGACCCGCCGCGCGTCGGCAGGACCCAACGATTATACACCAGCGCCATTTGGATCAAGATAGTTTGCACCCACGGGACATGGCGCCAGGCACGCCGGTGAGCGCCGCCAATTGTGCTATATTCTGCCCTAATCGGGACTCTTCAATTGCCAACCAGGAGAACACTTCCGGTGCGTTTGCCCAATCTGACTCAGCTATTGCTCGTCCTGCCCGCCATCCTGATCGCCATCACCATTCACGAGTTCAGCCACGCTGCCTCGGCCTACGCGCTTGGTGATCGCACCGCGGCGCGGCAGGGCCGACTTTCTCTCAATCCACTGGTGCACCTTGACCCGATAGGCACGCTGATGATCGTTTTCACGGCCATCGCGGGCTTCGGCATCGGCTGGGGGCGACCGGTGCCCGTTAACCCTTACCAGATGCGGGTGAGCCCGCGCGTCGGCCTGGCGCTCACGTCGCTCGCAGGCCCGGCCTCCAACATCGTCACCGCCTTTGTGCTCTTCCTACCCTTCAGGCTGGATTTGCTGCGTTTCCCCGGTGGCGGGCTGGGCGCGGGCCTGGAGTATCTGATCATCATCAGCATCGGCCTGGCGGCCTTTAACCTGTTGCCGCTGCCGCCCCTGGATGGCTTCGCCGTTTTTAGCGGACTTCTGCCAGAACCACTGGCCAGGCAGTTGGACCGAGTGGCTGTGTATGGACCGGGCGTCCTTTTGACTATCCTGATGGCAGACTGGTTTCTGGGAATCGGCATACTCAGCAAGCTGCTCTACCCGTTTATCTGGGCGGTGCGCACCCTGGTGCTGGGTCCGCTGTGACGGCTCTCCGCCGCGTCAGGCAATTCATGCAAGCGCTGGGGCGCTCGACAGGCGGTTCGGCTCCCGATCTGCCCGCCATCCTGTCACCAGCCGAACAGGGACTGTTCCGACTGCTGCCTCCCTCAGCGCAGCAGCACAGCCGGCGGGTGGCGGCGAGAATCGCCGCTACGCATCCCACGGACTTGCTCTTGTTGCGGGCGGCCTGGTTGCACGATGTTGGCAAGTGCCATGCCAGCATAACCCTTCCGCACCGTGTGGTATACGTGCTACTTGACCGCCTTCTACCCAAGGCGCTCGAAAGCAAAAAGTGGGACAGGCAGGGGCTCTTGGCGCCCCTCTTCGTTCTTCAGCACCATGGACCACTGGGAGCCCGATTACTGGAGGCTATAGGGACGGAGGCAGAGCTGGTTGAACTGGTGCGGCGCCACCATCAGCCAACAGCAAGCGATGATGACAGACTACGTGCTTTAATGACGGCGGACGAGCTGGAGTAGTGCGAGCCGCGCAACGGGGTGGTGAATATGAGCAAGATAGCGATTGTGGGCCTGGGCCTAATTGGCGGATCGATCGGCCTCGCCCTCAAGCATGCCGGTGGCAACAACGAACTGGTGGGTCACGACCGTGACCCGGAAACCGCCGGGCGGGCAAAGAGAGCGGGCGCCGTCGACCGAGTGGAATGGAGCTTGCCTCTGGCGGTAGAAGGAGCAGCGCTGGTCATCATCGCCACCCCACCCGGCGAGGTGCTGGAGGCGATCCGCACCATGGCCCCCAACCTTTCACCCGGGTCGGTGCTCACTGATACGGCCAGCACCAAGGTGGAGATTCTGCAACAGGTGGTCGAACTGCTGCCGGAAGGTGTTTCCTTTGTGGGTGGTCATCCGATGGCCGGCAAGGAACGCAGCGGCATCGAAGAGGCGCAGGCTGACCTGTTTGTAGGCAGTACCTACTGTGTGTTGCCCTCGCGCCGGGCGGACGACCAGGCAGTCGACACCGTACTGCAGCTGGTGAACGCGGTTGGGGCACAGCCGCTCTTCCTCGATCCGGTAGAGCACGACTCGTTTGTGGCTGCCATCAGCCACCTGCCTTACCTCGTCGCTTCAGCGCTGGTGCGCACCTCATCATCCACCCCCGGCTGGCGCGATATCTCCCGCCTGGCTGCCGGCGGTTTCCGCGATGCGTCACGCATTGCCAGCGCCAACAGCGCCATGTACCGCGATATCTGCCTCTCCAACCGCGAGTCGATCCTCCACTGGCTGGATCGTTACATGGAGGTACTGCAGCGCTATCGTTCGCTGATTGAGGCTAGTGACGGCGCCGCCTTGACAGAGGAGTTCCACAAGGCCAAGACCGCGCGCGACGAGTGGCTGGCGGAACGGGAGGGCCGGGCGATTCCACGCGATGGCGACGACGGCATGGACGCCGGCGATGGCCTGCGCCAGATGTTCATCGGTTCCTGGGCCAGCAAACGCATCAAGGGGAACTGATGACCGCCAGGTGCGTCCAGCCCGCCGCCAGGTTGCGCGGCGTTATCCGCGTGCCTGGGGACAAGTCCATCTCGCACCGCGCCCTTATCCTCAATGCCCTGGCTGAGAACGAGGCTACGGTGCACAACTTCCTGCCGGGCGAGGACTGCCTGGCCACGCTGTCCTGCCTTAAGGCGCTCGGAGTGAAGATTCGAGAGGAGGCTGCACCACGACCGCAGGCGCTTTCACTGAAGATCCGGGGCTCGGCCCGGTTGCAGGAAGCGGGCGCGGTGCTGGACGCGGGCAACTCCGGCACCACCATGAGGCTCTTGGCGGGACTGCTGGCTGGTCAGCCTATCTTCTCTGTGCTCAGCGGCGACGAGTCGTTGCGCCGCCGGCCGATGGGGCGCGTGGTGGAGCCATTGCGCGCCATGGGCGCCCGCATCAGCGGCAGAGCCAGCGGCTCGCTGGCGCCACTGGCCATCGAGGGAGGGGCGCTCAAAGGGCGCCACCATCAGCTGCCAGTGGCAAGCGCCCAGGTCAAGTCCGCGCTGTTGCTCGCCGGCCTGCAAGCGGAAGGTACGACCGAGGTGACGGAGCCGGTGCGCAGTCGCAACCACACCGAGCTAATGCTGCGGGAGATGGGCGCCAACCTTGCGGTTGACGGTACAACCGTTACCGTTCAAGGTGGAGTCGCTTTACGGGCGGCGAGCTTTTCGGTGCCGGGGGACTTCTCCTCTGCCGCCTACTGGCTGGTGGCAGGCTGTATTCACCCCGATGCGGAAATGACTCTGCTGGACGTGGGCATCAACCCCACCCGCACCGGCCTGCTGACCGTGCTGGAGGCAATGGGGGCGGACCTCCACGTTACCAACCGGCGTTCCGCGGGGGGCGAGCCGGTCGCCGACCTCATCGTCCGCAGTTCGCGCCTGCGGGCGATCGCAGTGCCGCCGGAGCTGGTGCCGAGCATGATCGACGAACTGCCGCTATTCGCTCTGGCGGCGGCAGTGGCCGAGGGAAGTAGCGTCGTGCACGGTGCTGCAGAGTTGCGTGTTAAGGAGAGCGACCGTATCAGCGCAATCGCTACACAGTTGACAGCATTGGGGGCGGTGATCAGTGAAGCGCCGGACGGCTTCACGGTGGATGGGGGCAGAGCGCTGCGCGGCGGAAGAGTGGACTCTCTGGGCGACCACCGGCTGGCGATG
>CAZMKF010000002.1:0-2862 GCA_964566935.1 uncultured Dehalococcoidales bacterium
AACTGTGCCCTGCCAGGATTATCGGCATCACCGGCAGCAGTGGCAAGAGTACCACCACCACGCTCTGCGGCGAGATCCTCAAGCAGGCAGGCTTCCGGGTGTACGTGGGCGGTAACATCGGCACGCCGCTGATTGAGCGGGTGGACGAGATGACAGAGACCGACCTGGTGGTGTTGGAGCTGTCGTCCTTCCAGCTCGAGGCGATGACCGTCGGGCCGGAGGTGGCGGCCATCCTCAACATCACGCCCAACCATCTGGACCGGCATCCCAGCATGGAGCACTACAGCGAGGCGAAACGCAACCTGATCCGCTACCAGACCGAAGAGGACTGGACCGTGCTCGGCTACGACAACGAGCTTACCCGCTCCTACGCGGAGACAGTGCGCGGCAGACGGCTTTTCTTCTCCCTGCAATCATTCGCAGGGGAAGGGGCCTACCTCGATGGCGGGCGTGTCTGGCTGCGCCTGGATGGACGTGAGTTGGCGGTGCTGCCAGTTGACGAGATTCGCCTGCGTGGCGAGCACAATATGCAGAACGTCACCGCAGCCGTGGCGATCACGGCGGCGGCGGGAGCGCCGCCGCAAGCGATGGCTGATGCCATCGCCCGTTTCAGCGGCATCGAGCACCGACTCGAGTTCGTGCGCAACTGGCGGGGCGCCAGCTACTACAACGATTCGATCGCCACTGCGCCGGAGCGGGCGCTGGCGGCGTTGCGCTCCTTCCCCGAGCCGCTGGTGATGGTGGCAGGCGGACGTGACAAGCATCTGCCCCTGGAGGAGCTGGCGGAGACGATCAAGGCGCGAGTACACACGCTGGTCCTTTTCGGCGAGGCGGCCGACCTGCTGGCCGCGGCCATGCAGAAGGTGAACTACCCCGCCGCACAGCTGAAGCGCTGCCGCAACATGGAGGAGGCGGTGGCCCTGGCTGCCGAGGCGGCGCGGCCTGGCGATGTGGTGCTACTGACGCCCGCCTTCACTTCCTATGACCTTTACCGGGATTTCGAGGAGCGCGGGCGCCACTTCAAGCGGTTAGTGGAGCAATTGGGCGATCAAGCAGCGGGAGCCGGCCATGGCGGTTAGACAGGCTATCAGAAGCAGACAAGAGAGCGGTGGCCGGATAGACCTGTGGCTGCTGGGCACGGTGCTGGCGTTGCTCGTGTTCGGCATCATCATGGTCTACAGTGCCAGTTTCGTGCTGGCGCACAACAGTCCCATCTACAATAGCGACACTTACTTCATGGTGCGGCAGGTGTTGTGGGGCGCCGCTGGCCTGGTGCTGATGTTCTTCGTAGCCAGGCTCGACTACCACGTCTGGCAGCGTTATTCGGTATTGCTGCTGGCCATCTCCATCCTTGCGCTTGTCGTTGTCCTGGTACCTGGCCTCGGCCACGTAGAGTACGGGGCCCAGCGCTGGATCAAGCTGGGCTCTCTGCCGCAAATCCAACCCAGTGAGCTGGTCAAGCTGGCGGTGGTGCTTTACTTCGCCGACTGGCTGTCACGCAAGGGCGAGCAGCAGCTGCGTAATCTCACCTACGGCGCCGTTCCCTTCGCCATTATCCTCGCCTTCATCGTCGTGCTCGTCATGCTGCAGCCCGATCTTGGTACTGCCTTTGTGATCGTGGCCAGCGCCGTGGCGGTGTACTTTGTTGCCGGCGCCCACCTGGCGCACTTCGGCGCTGGTCTGACGCTCTGCCTGGCTGCTCTAGTGCTCCTGATACGTGGTTCGGGCTATCGGTGGAATCGCTTCATCGCCTTCCTTGATCCAAGCGCCGATCCGTTGGGGGTTGGCTGGCACACCATTCAGACCCAGATTGCCTTGGGCTCGGGCGGAATCCTGGGGCTCGGCCCGGGCGCCAGCCGGCAGAAGTTCTACTGGGTACCGGGCGCGCACACCGACGCCATCTACGCCATCATCGGTGAAGAGTTGGGACTGATCGGTTGCCTGCTCGTGATCGCGCTGTTTGCCTTCATCGGCTACCGTGGCTACTGTCTAGCGCTCAACGCGCCCGACCAATTCGGCGCCTTGCTGGCGGTAGGCGCCACCAGCACCCTGGTCTTCCAGGCGGTTGTCAACATCGGCGTGGTGGTGGCTGTGCTGCCCTTCACCGGTATCACCCTGCCGTTCATCTCCTCCGGCGGCTCTTCGCTTGTAGTCTCGCTGATCGCGGTAGGGCTGCTGTTGAGTGTTTCTCGTCAGGTGAGGACAGAATGAATCGACCGCAGAGACTGATCGCCACTGGTGGCGGCACCGGTGGACACGTTTATCCGGCGCTTACCATCCTGGAAGCTGCACGCCGCGCCACTGCCGGCAGTGGCGGGCTGGAACTGCTCTACCTCGGCAGCGCCGGCGGTATGGAGGAGTCGCTGGTGGCGCGGGCCGGCCTGCCCTTTGAAGCGGTCTCTTCCGGCGCCGTGTTGGGAGGGAATCCGCTCTCCATCGCTGGCGGGCTGGCCCGCACCGTGCTGGGGGTGGCGCAGGCCTGGTGGCGGATGCGTTCCGCGCGCCCCGATGCGGTTTTGGCCACCGGCGGTTACGTGAGCGTGCCGGTTGTGCTGGCGGCACGCCTGCGGGGGGCGCCTATTCTCGTCTATCTGCCCGATATGAAGCCTGGTCTGGCGGTTCGTTTCACCTCGCGGTTCGCCGACCGGGTGGCGGTTACCTTCCCTGAAGCGGCCTACTACCTGCCGCCGGCCAAGGTGGTCGTAACCGGTTATCCGGTTCGCCCCGAGCTGTTTGGGCGAGAGCGTACGGAGGCGCGGCGACGGCTCAGTCTGGCGCCAGATCTTCCCCTCTTGCTGGCGCTTGGAGGCAGCCGCGGCTCGCAGAGCATCAACAGCGCGCTGGTGGACAGTCTGCCGCGGC
>CAZMKF010000002.1:2872-26697 GCA_964566935.1 uncultured Dehalococcoidales bacterium
TTTGTTAACCGTGCTGGCCGGTGCACTCTGCGCGCCGGCGTCCGAACTGCCGGCAGCTCTGGGGGATCGCTATCACGTCTACAGCTATCTGCACGAGGAGTTGCCGGACGCGCTGGCAGCGGCGGATCTGGTGCTCTCCCGCTCGGGCGCATCGGTGATGGGCGAGTATCCGGCGGCGGGCCTGCCCTCGATCCTGGTTCCTTACCCCTACGCCGGCGCCCACCAGCGGCTCAACGCACAACGCCTTGCCGACTCCGGCGCAGCGCTGCTGATCAGCGATGGGGAGTTGACATCCAGGCTGAGCGATGCGGTCCTGGGCTTATTGGATGAACCGGAGCGTTTGGCGGCGATGCGCAAGGCGGCCAGTTCGCTGGCCCGGCCGGAAGCGGCCAGCACTATTGCGGGCTTACTACTCGAGCTGGCCGGCAATGCGGCCGCCAGCGCAACGAAGGGACGGTGAAGCCGATGAACGAACAGTCCTGGCAGGGCAAGCGAGTGCATTTCGTTGGCATCGGTGGCAGCGGCATGTCGCCGCTCGCTCACATGCTGCACGAAGCGCAGGCGCAGGTTAGCGGCTCCGACCTGATTGATTCCATTGCCGTGCAGAAGCTGAGGGTGGCCGGCATCACCGTTTACCGCGGTCACGATGCCACCAACCTGGGCAACGCCCAGCTGGTAATCGCCTCTTCGGCGGTGCCGGCCAGCAATCCCGAATTGGTGGAGGCCAACAAACGTGGCCTGGTTATCCGCAAGCGCGCTGAGATCCTCGGCAACCTGACCCGGGAGCGCAAGACGATCGCGGTTTCCGGCACTCACGGCAAAACGACAACCGCCGCCATGATCGCGCTCATTATGCGCGAAGCGGGTCTCGACGCCTCGTACATGATCGGCGGTGATGTGCCAGACCTGGGCGGCAGCGGCCATTGGGGCGAGGGTGAGTGGCTAGTCACTGAGGCAGACGAGTTCGACGGCTCCTTCCTGCGCTTCTCGCCACGGGTGGCGGTGGTTACCAGCGTCGAGGCTGACCACCTGGACTTCTACGGCACTCTGGATGCGGTGGAGAGCGCCTTTGCCCAGTTCATGGCACTGCCGCCTCAGGAAGGCAGCGTGATCATCTGCAGCGATTACGAGCGCATCCGCAAGCTGGCGGCCACCGCCATTGCGCCGGTGGTGACCTATTCGGCTCAGCGCCCCGCAGACTGGCATGCCTGGGACGTGGTGCTTAACGAACAGGGCAGTTTCTTCATGCTTAGCCACCTCGGCGAGAAAGTGGGAGAGGGGCGCCTGGTGGTGCCGGGGCTGCACAACGTTAGCAACGCGGTGGCTGCTGTGGCCGCGGCAAGTGAGGCGGGGGTGGAGCCGCAGGTCTCTCTGCAGGCGCTGGCCGGTTACCATGGCTCGCGGCGGCGTTTCGAGCTGAAGGGCCGGGCAGCGGGTGTCACCTTTGTCGACGACTACGGCCATCACCCCACCGAGGTTGCGGCCACTCTTGCCGCGGCGCGTACTCGCAACCCGCGCCGCCTCTGGTGCCTGTTTCAGCCTCACACCTACCATCGTACCAAGAGCATGCTGACGGAGTTCGCGCGCGCCCTGGAGGCGGCGGACGTGGTGGTGGTGACCGACGTCTACATGCCTGCTGGTCGCGAACGCGATACCCTGGGCATTTCCGCGGGCGATATCGTCAAGCATATGAATCACCCCGATGCCCATTATCTGGCCGGGCTTGAGGATAGCGCCGGCTACATCTACGATCGCCTGCGCCCGGGCGACCTGGTGTTGACCATGGGCGCGGGAGATGTCTACAAAGCGGGTGAGGCGCTGCTGGAGCGCCTGAAGAGGAACAGAAATGACTGAGAAACTGCGGGTTGGCGTGATCTTCGGCGGCAGGTCCGGCGAGCACGAGGTCTCCTTGATGTCCGCCGCCTCGGTGATCGCCGCGCTGTCCAAGGACAAGTTCGAAATAGTTCCCTTCGGCATCAGCAAGACCGGCGCCTGGCTTAGCGGCGAGAGCGCCTGGCGCTTGCTGCGCGGCGAGGCGTACAAAGAGGATGAAAGTATTGTCATCCCGGTAGACCGGCGCCACGGCGTGGCCGTGATAGACCGGGCCGGCGGTCCGGTCACCTGGGAACCGGTGGACATAATGATGCCGATCGTGCATGGTACCTACGCTGAGGACGGCACACTGCAGGGCCTGCTGGAGATGGGGGGCTTTCCCTACGTCGGCGCTGGCGTGACGGCATCGGCTGTAGGCATGGACAAGGTAATGATGAAGGCCGTCTTCCGTGACGCCGGCTTGCCGATCGTTCCCTCGGCCTTCTACCTGCGTCGTCAGTGGCAGCAGCAAACCGAAAAGGTGCTGGATGAGATCGAAACCAGGTTCGGTTACCCGAACTTCGTCAAGCCAGCCAACCTCGGTTCCAGCGTTGGCGTCAGCAAGGCGCACGACCGGTCTGAGCTGCGAGCGGCGCTGGATCTGGCGGCCCGTTACGACCGCAAGTTGGTGGTCGAGGAGGCGGTCAACGCCCGTGAGATCGAATGCTCGGTCTTGGGCAACGACGAGCCGGAGGCCTCGGTGGCCGGAGAGATCCTGCCCAGCCGCGAGTTCTACGACTACGACTCCAAGTACACCGATCAAACCTCGCGCCTGCTCATTCCCGCGCCGATTGACGACGGTTTGATGGCGGAGGTCAGAAGTCTGGCGGTAGCTGCCTACAAGGCAGTTGACTGCGCCGGTATGGCGCGAGTGGACTTCTTTCTCGATCGCGACAGTGGCAAGCTGTGGCTGAATGAGCTGAACACCATTCCGGGCTTCACCAGCATCAGTATGTATCCGAAGATGTGGGAGGCCAGCGGATTGCCTTACCCGCGGCTGCTGGAGCGCCTGATCGAGCTCGGCCTGGAACGGTACAGTGACATGCAGCTCTCGGAGACCGAGCGATGAGGCGGCGCCAGTGGGGTGGGCCAGGGATGCCGATATGCAGCTGATTTCGGGTAGACGCAGCCTCAAACTGAAGCGTCGCAATGTCAGCGCGAGCGCAGGGCGCCGTGCCGCCAGCCAGAGGTCGGCTCGTGGCGAAGATAGGGCCGAGCACGGCCCGCCGCTGTCCAGCTGGTCGAGGGCCGGCGCTCTGCTTCTCGGCTTCTTTGCCATGGGTGTATTGGCCTATTGCCTCAGCTCGCCCGTCTTTGCTATCTCTACGGTGAAGACAGGGGGACAGGCCGTGTTGACCGAGGAAGAGCTGGTGCGTGGCAGTGCGGCATTGGATAAGAATGCCTTCCTGCTCAGCGAGGATTCGGTGACGGGCGCTATCTCCAGGCTGGCCACGGTGAAGCAGGTGCGGTCACGGATAGTGCTGCCGGATCGGGTGGAAGTGCGGGTGCAGGAGTACCAGCCGCGCTTCCTATGGCAGACCGCCAGCGCCACCTATCTGGTGGACGAGCGGGGCGTAGTGCTGGGTACCGACCGTGGCGGCGTGGCCTTGCCGAAGGTGAGGGAAGCAAACGGCCTGGTGCGTGAGCGTGGCGACCGCGTGAACCTCGGCGCTCTACAGAATGCGGCTCGCCTGTATCGTTTGTGGCCGGCCGGCCTTGGCGAAGCGCCTGTCTGCGAGTATAGTGACGGCGGCCTGAGTTTCAGCCTCGGCTCCACGCGGGTTGAGCTCGGCGACGGTTCTGAGGTAGATAGCCAGGTACTGGCGCTGCAGGCGATCCTCAGACATGCTGATGAAGAAGCCACGGAAGTGGCCTACATGGATCTGAGGGTGCCTGGTCGCCCATACTATCGATAAGGGTTGAGGAATGTGGCTGCCCCTTTCCGCGCTGCTCCTGGGAGTGGTGGCGGGCTTGATGTTCTCGCTGTCGGTGCCGGACAACTATGCCCGTTACACGGCGATCGCCATTCTGGCGGCGATGGACTCGGTGCTGGGGGCGGCGAGAGCCGAGATGGAGGGGCAATACGATAATGCCGCCTTTGTCTCCGGCGTCACCACCAACATGCTGCTGGCGGGGTTGCTCACCTTTCTGGGCGACCGCCTGGGGGTTGAGCTGCATTTCGCTGCCATCGTCGCCTTCGGCGTGAGAATCTTCAACAACACGGCGGCGATCAGGCGGTATGTCCTGTTCAGGGGACGTAAGAAGTAGGAACAGTGTGGAGTTGGCAAAAGGGTAAGGCATGGCACGTGGCACGATAACTTGTGGTATTGACGTTGGTAACAGCAAGATCTGTGCGCTGATCGCCGAGCAGGAGCGCGGCGAGCGTCCGCAGATGGCTGGCGTCGGTATCACGGCGGCGCGTGGTTTGCGGCGAGGGCTGGTGGTTAACCTCGAGGAAGCGGTCGCCTCCATCGGTGACGCGGTGCATCGGGCTGAGCGGGTCTCAGGCTACCAGATTGATCGCGCCTGGCTTACCCTCTCAGGCGGCCCGATAGAGGCGATCACCAACCGGGGTGTGGTCGGCGTTAGCCGACCCGACCGCACCATTACCCGGGCGGATGCCGAGCGCGCCCTGGAGACGGCGCGGGTCATCTCCCTGCCGCCCGACCGGCGCATCATCCACGCCTTGCCGCAGTCGTACATCGTGGATGGCCAGGAGGGGATCCGTAACCCGGTTGGCATGGTGGGCTACCGCCTTGAGGTGGACGCTCATGTCGTCACTGCGGGTGAAACGGCGGTGCGCAACCTCAGCGAGTGCCTGCGGCAGCTGGGTATCCAGGTGCAGGGCTTCGTACTGGAGCCGCTTGCCGCCGCCCAAAGCGTGCTCTCGGACGAGGATAGGGACATGGGGGTGGCGCTGGTCGACATTGGTGGCAACAACACCAGTATCGCCATCTTTACCGCCGGCAGCGTGCGGCACATCGCGGTTATTCCCTATGGAGGTGGCAACGTCACCAACGATATTGCCATGGGATTGCGCACACCGCTGGTGAGCGCCGAGTCGCTAAAGCTGGAGCATGGCGAGGCCATACCCGACAATGTTGCCGCCGATGACCTGGTGCAAACTCGCAGCTTTGGCGGTGACGGCGAGGCGGTGAGCAGGCGCCAGCTGAGCGAGGTGATCGAAGCGCGACTGGAGGAGATACTCTCGCTCGTCACCACCGAGATCCAGCACGCCGGTTATAGCGGTATGTTGCCGGCGGGGGTGGTGCTCACCGGTGGCACTGCCGAGACGGTGGGCTTCAGCCAACTGGCGGAGATGGTGTGCGGCGCGACCGTGAGAATAGGCAGACCGAAGGGCGTGACCGGTCTCAGCGAGATGGTGCGTGGTCCGGCCTACGCGGCGGCGGTTGGCCTGCTGCTCTGGGAGCAGGAGGAGGCGGCGCCCCAGGCTGAGCGCGAGTTGAAGCGCGACAGGCGGATGGTTCGCCACGAGGTTGAGGGCGCAGAGGGGGATACCTTCGGTGACAAGTTCCGCGCCTGGTTGCGCTCTTTCTTGCCGTAACTAGTGCTGTTATCGTCGCGTTAAAGCACGTCTGTGCTTACTGCGTTATAATTTCGGTCGCAGACGGCATCCGATGACAGGAGGATTGCAGTGTTACAACCGCCCGAGTTCAACGACATAGAAGATAACGAAGCAATGGACGTGAGAGCCCACATCAAAGTGGTGGGTGTTGGCGGCGGCGGCAGTAACGCAGTCAACCGCATGATCCAGACCTCGGTGCGCGGGGTTGAGTTCATCTGCGTCAACACAGACGCGCAGGCACTGGTCAACGCCCAGGCCAGCCGGCGCATCCGCCTGGGCAAGGGCCTGGGTGCAGGTGGCAACCCGGTGCTGGGTAACCGTGCCGCCGAGGAGAGTAGCGACGACCTCTACGAGGTGTTGAAGGACTCGGACATGATCTTCATCACCGCCGGCATGGGCGGTGGTACTGGCACTGGCGCCGCGCCTGTGATCGCTCAGATCGCCAAAGAAGTTGGCGCGCTGACCGTGGGCGTGGTTACCAAGCCGTTCACCTTTGAGGGCAATCGGCGGCGCGAGGTGGCGGAAGAGGGCATCGCCCAGCTGAAGGACAAGGTAGACACCCTGATCACCATCCCGAACGATCGCCTACTCGATGTGGTGGAGAAGGAGACGACGATTGAGGCTGCTTTCCAGGTGGTCGATGATGTGCTCCGCCAGGGCATTCAGGGCATCTCCGAACTGATCACCGTGCCTGGTTTGATCAACCTTGACTTTGCGGACGTCAAAGCGATCATGTCGCAGGCAGGCTCGGCGCTGATGGCGATCGGCCGCGGCGAGGGCGAGAACCGCGCCGTGGATGCCGCGCGGGCAGCGATCGCCAGTCCGCTACTGGATGTCACGGTTGACGGCGCGCGCGGCGTGCTCTTCAACATCACCGGCGGCCCCGACATGACCCTCTGGGAAGTGAACGAAGCGGCGCAGGTCATCCACAAAGCGGCCGACCCGGACGCCAACATCATCTTCGGCGCTGTCATCGACCCTGATCTGAAGGACGAAGTGCGCGTCACTATGCTGGCGGCCGGCTTCAACGCCAAGTCGATCTCCACCCCCACCGGCATTCGCGACCGCAGCCGCCTGGTGGTCAACGGGCGCTCCTACGAGGGCCTGCCGCGCGAACCGCGCCAGCCCCGTCAGCCGTTCGGCACGCCAGCCGCCAAGCCGGTGCGCGAGCCCGCTGCAGTGACTCGGGACGCCGAGGATGAGATGCAGTCCATCCCCGCTTTCCTGCGCAAGTACGCGCAGAAGGAGCCGCCCAAGGCCGCAGACAGCAACTGACAAGTCAGGCGTGGGCATGATTATTGAGCAGAGGGGCGGTCGTACGGCCGCCCCTTGGCGTGGAGGAGGCGCGCTACCAGATGGATGAGTGGAAAGGCGGACGCATACCGGTGCGGCGGCGTCGCCGACGCGACCGCAGCGAGCGCGATTTTGAGCTGCTGGTCAAGGAAGCGGTGGACCGTCTACCACCCCAAGTGAGGCGCTGGCTGGACAACGTGGACGTGGTCATTGAAGAAGAGGCGAGCGACGAGGAGAAGGCCTCCGCCGGGCATGACCAGGACGAGGTGGTCTACGGGTTGTACCAGGGCACACCGCTGACGGACCGCAGCAGTTTCTACGGCATGGTGCTGCCGGACAAGATCACCATCTATCGTGGCACGCTGATGCGGGAGTTTCCCAGCCGCTACGAGCTGCGGCGTGAGGTGAGGCAGACGATCGTGCACGAGTTCGCCCATCATTTCGGCCTCAGTGATGACCAGTTGGATGAGCTGGGCATCTGATCCCCCTGGAGCGCCGCAGATCAGTTGTTTGTTTTGACAGTTGCGGATTTCCTGTGATACATTTACACTGTTCTAATATCGGCGAAGAAGTGGAGTATTAGAGCGCAACTGCTTGTCCGCAGAGAGTCGGCGTTTGCTGCGAAGCCGATGACAACCAGCGCTTGAACTCGCCACTGAGCCGGCGATGCGAAAGGCCGCAGCGGCGTGCTGAGTAGGATCCGCCCGGGTGAGCCCGTTACAGCCTAGAGTGGGTGTGGCGTTTTGACTTCACCAACGCAGGGTGGCACCGCGGGCTGGCTCCGTCCCTCAGAGGACGGGGTTTTTGTTTCGTGGGGCGCCGTGGCGACGACGCAGTCGCCGGCAGGGCTTGCTGACGACACCAATAAGGGTGGTACCACGAGGCGTTCTCGTCCCTTAAGAGACGAGGACGCCTTTTTGTTTAGGCACAAAGTCGAGGTTTTGGAGGTTGATGTTGAGAAGCGACATCCTGCGTAACGACCCGGAACGTGCTCCTCACCGCTCCCTACTAAGGGCGCTGGGGATGACCGATCAGGAGATGGCCCAACCATTGGTGGGCATCGTCAACTCGTACAACGAGATTATCCCCGGCCATGCCCATCTGAAACTCGTATCCGAGGCGGTCAAGGCGGGCGTGCGTTCCGCCGGTGGCAACCCGGTGGAGTTCAACACCATCGGCGTCTGCGACGGCATCGCCATGGGCCACCCGGGCATGTATTATTCGCTGCCCAGTCGTGAGCTGATCGCGGACTCCATCGAGGTGATGGTGCAGGGACACCCCTTTGATGCGCTCGTCTTTGTGCCTAACTGCGACAAGATCGTTCCCGGAATGCTGATGGCGGCGGTGCGCCTCAACCTGCCGGCGGTCTTTGTCTCCGGCGGGCCGATGCAGACAGGCACCTATCGTGGCGAGAAAGTAGGCGTGGCCGATATCTTCCAGGCCGTGGGTGAGGTTATGGCCGGCAAGATGTCGGAAGAGGAGCTGAACGAGCTCGAATGCGAGGTCTGCCCCGGCTGTGGCTCGTGCTCCGGCATGTTCACTGCCAACACCATGAACTGCATGACCGAGGTGCTCGGCATGGGCTTGCCCGGCAATGGCACCATCCCGGCAGTCAGCGGCGCGCGCCAGGCTTTGGCCAAATGCGCCGGTCAGCAAGTGATGCAGGTACTGGCCAACAACGTGCGCCCGCGCGACATCATCACTGCCGCTTCGCTGCGCAACGCCTTCACGGTGGACATGGCGCTGGGAGGTTCCACCAACTCGGTGCTGCACCTGATGGCGGTGGCCTCCGAGGCCGATGCCAAGTTTACGCTGGAGGAGATCAACTCCATCTCCGAGCACACCCCGCACTTGGCGCGGCTCAGCCCGGCCGGCCGGCATTACATCGACGACCTGCATGTTGCCGGCGGTATCCCCGGCGTGATGAGCCGCCTGAAGGACCGTCTCGACCTGACCGCGCCAACCGTGACCGGCAAGACCGTTGGTGAGAACCTGGAACAGGCTCGCGTACACAACGACGAGGTGATTCGCACCGTAGAGAACGCTTACTCGCAGGACGGCGGCCTGGTCGTGTTGTTTGGCAGTCTTGCCCCCGGCGGCGCCGTGGTCAAGCGGGCGGCGATGTCGCCTGAGATGTATCGACATAGTGGTCCGGCGCGCGTTTTTGACGACGAACGCTCGGCCATTACCGCCATCTCCGAGGGCAAGATCGTGCCCGGTGACGTGGTCGTCATCCGCTATGAGGGTCCCAAGGGCGGTCCCGGGATGCGCGAGATGCTGGCCACCACTTCCATCCTCACCGGTATGGGGCTGGATGACAAGGTGGCTCTACTCACCGATGGCCGCTTCTCAGGCGCCTCACGCGGCGCCGCCATCGGCCACATCGCCCCGGAGGCAGCCCTGGGCGGACCGATCGCCGCCGTGCAGGAGGGCGATATCATCGAGATCGACGTGATTGCCAAGACGCTGAATCTGAAAGTGGACGAGGGCGAGATCAAACGGCGCCTGGCGGCGCTGCCGCCGTTTGAACCGCGCATCAAGAGCGGCTATCTGAGCCGCTACGCAACGCACGTGACTTCAGCCACCACGGGCGCTGCTTACGAGCGAGGCTCCTGACCGGGCGCGCCCGGCCAGGACTGCCAGCCAGGACTATAGGAGTTGAACGTGTCGAATACCGCGAGCGCGAGAGACGGACGACCCAACGGCGATGAGGCCCGCAGGATGACCGGGGCGCATATGGTTTGCGAATCTCTTTTGCGGCACGGCGTGGATACCATCTTCGGCTATCCGGGGGGCGCCGTGACGCCCTTCTACGACGCCCTGCCCGATTTTCCCCAACTTAAACATGTACTGGTGCGGCACGAGCAGGCGGCGGCGCACGCCGCCGACGGTTACGCCCGCGCCACCGGCAGGGTGGGCGCCTGCGTGGCCACCTCGGGCCCCGGCGCCACCAACCTGGTGACCGGCATAGCCACTGCTTACCTGGATTCCTCGCCGATCATCGCCATCACCGGCCAGGTGCCGACCAGCCAGATCGGCAAGGACGCGTTCCAGGAGATCGATATCACCGGTATCACCCTGCCGATCACCAAGCACAACTACCTGGTGCTGGACTTGGGCGACGTCCCCCACACCGTCACCGAGGCCTTCCACATCGCCACCACTGGCCGCCCCGGGCCGGTGTTGATCGACCTGCCCAAGAACGTACTCGGCGGTGTTGGCGACTACCGATTCACTGAGAAGGCAGAGCGGCGCGGTTACCGGCCGAGCGTCCATGGCAACCCTCGCCAGATCAAGCAGGCGGCAAGGTTGATTCGCAAGGCGCAGCGGCCGCTCATTCTGGCGGGGCACGGCGTGATCCTGGGGAATGCTCACGAGGAGGTGCGGCAGCTGGCCGAGTGCGCCAATATGCCAGTGCTCACCTCACTGCTTGGCTTGGGCGGCTTCCCGGGCTCCCACCGTCTCTCGCTCGGTCTGGTGGGCATGCATGGCATGGCCAATAACAATCGGGCGTTGCAGCACTGCGACCTGGTGATCGCCATCGGCACCCGCCTCAGCGATCGCACCACCGGACGCACCACCACCTTCGCCCACGACGCCCAGGTGGTGCAGATTGACGTCGATCCGGCCGAGATCGGCAAGAACATTGGCGTGGACGTGCCCATTGTGGGTGATATCGCCACCGTGCTGCGCGCCCTGTTACAGGAAGGGGTGGAGGTTGAGCACCCGCAGTGGGTGGAAGAGACGCGGGCCGGACGCGAGGAGTCGGAGCGTCAGGCACGGGCCCGTGCTTCGGGCGGGCAACTGGCGCACCCGCATGCGGTGATCGCCGGCCTGCGTAAGGTCACCCGCGATGACGCCATCATTGTCACTGACGTGGGTCAGAACCAGATGTGGGCGGCACAGTTTTACAGCTATGAGCGGCCGCGCAGCTTCATCTCCTCCGGCGGTCTCGGCACGATGGGCTTTGGCTTGCCGGCGGCGCTAGGCGCCAAGCTGGGCTGCCCGGACAATCAAGTCTGGTGCGTCACCGGCGACGGCGGTTTGCAGATGAACATGCAGGAATTGGCCACCATCATGCAGGAGAAGGCGGCCGTCAAGATCGCGCTGATCAACAACGGCTACCTGGGTCTGGTGCGCCAGCTGCAAGAGTTCTTCCACGAACGCCGCTACTCGGGCATCCAGTTGAGCGGGCCCGATTTCATCAAGATCGCCGAGGCTTACGGCATCCCGGCGCGGCGGGTGATGGCCAACGAAGAGATCGATGAGGCCTACGCTTGGGCGGACAAGACCGAGGGTCCTGTGCTGCTGGAGTTTCTGGTGCAGAAGGATCTCAACGTCTTCCCCATGGTGCCGCCTGGTCATTCGTTGGAGGAGATGATCGAAGAAGGAGTGGGAGGGTAAGTGATGGCACGTAACGGCAACAGTGGCATTCCCTCCCGGCATACGCTGGTCGCCTTATTGGAGGACAGGCCGGGCGTGTTGACGCGAGTGGTCAGCCTGATGCGGCGCCGCGGCAACAACATCGAAAGTCTCACGGTGGGGCACAGCGAGACCAAGGACATCAGTCGTCTCACTCTGGTGGTGATCGGCGACGACGCTACTGTGGAGCAGGTGGTCAAGCAGCTCTACAAACTGATCGAAGTTGTGAAGGTGGTAGATGTCACCGACGAACGGGTAGTGGTGCGTGAGCTGGCGCTGATAAAGGTGAACGTCACCGCCAACACTCGCACCGAGCTGCTGCAAATCGTCGAGGTCTTCCGGGGTCACATCATCGACCTGGCGGCCGACTCGGCCGTGATCGAGATTACCGGTACGGAGGACAAGATCAACTCGCTAATCGACTTGCTGAAGCGTTTCGGCATTAAAGAGATTGTTCGCACCGGGCGTCTGGCCATGCTGAGAGGCACGGCCGGAGTGACTCGGGCAGAGGACTAAAGACAAGTATTTAATCGGAGGTTGGTAGAAAAAATGGCACGCATGTATTACGAGGCGGACGCAGACCTGGGGCTACTAGAGGGCAAGAAGATCGCGGTAATCGGTTACGGCAGTCAGGGGCATGCCCACTCGCTGAACCTGAAGGATAACGGCTGCGACGTGCGCGTCGGTCTGTATTTGGGTAGCAAGTCCTGGGCTCGCGCCGAGGAGGCTGGTCTTAAGGTTATGACCGCCAAAGAGGCGGCGGCCGAGGCCGATATCATCATGATCGTCGCCCCGGACGAGAAACAGAAGATGATCTACGAGAACGACATCCTGCCCGGTCTCAAAGAAGGCAAGATGCTGATGTTCGCCCACGGTTTCAACATCCACTTCCAGCAGATCCGCCCGCCCGAAGGCGTGGACGTCACCATGGTTGCTCCCAAAGGCCCCGGTCACGTAGTGCGCGATCTGTTCATCCAGGGCATCGGTGTGCCGGCGCTGGTTGCCGTGCACCAGGACGCCAGCGGTCGCGCCAAGGATAAGGCGCTGGCCTACGCCAAGGGCATCGGCGCTACCAAGGCCGGCGTGGTGGAGACCACTTTCCGCGAGGAGACCGAGACCGACCTATTCGGGGAGCAGGCAGTGCTCTGCGGCGGCATCACCCACCTCATCCAGGCGGGCTACGAGACGCTGGTTGAAGCCGGTTACCAGCCGGAGATGGCCTACTTCGAGTGCCTGCATGAGATGAAACTGATCGTAGACCTCGTCTACAGCGGTGGCCTCGGCTACATGCGCTACTCCGTCAGCGACACCGCCGAGTACGGCGACTACCATGCCGGCCCACGCATCGTGGACGACCACGTGAAGGCCGAGATGAAGAAGTTGCTCAAGGAGATCCAGAACGGCAGCTTCGCCCGGCAGTGGATACTTGAGAACAGCGCCGGTCGCCCCGGCTTCCTGGCGGAGCGCAAGCAGCATGCCGAGCATTCGATCGAGAAGGTTGGCGAGGAACTGCGCGGCATGATGCCCTGGCTGAAGAAACGCACCTAATCTTGCGAGGGGACTTGAATGGATACTAATCGAGTCGTCATTTTCGATACCACCCTGCGCGACGGCGAGCAATCACCAGGCGCCACGCTCAACGTCGAGCAGAAGCTCGACATCGCCTGGCAGCTGGCGCGTTTGAACGTGGACGTGATCGAAGCCGGCTTTCCCATCACCTCGCCGGGCGATTTCGCCGCCGTGCGGCGCATTGCCGAAGAGGTGAAGGGGCCAGTTATCTGTGGCTTGGCGCGCGTGGTGGCCGAGGATATCGACCGCGCCTGGGAGGCGCTCAAGGTGGCGGAGCGGGCACGCATGCACGTCTTCATGTCCACCTCCGATATTCACTTGGAGCACCAATTCCGCAAGAGCCGTGAAGAGGCGCTGGTGATCTGCAAGGCGATGGTGGAGCGGGCGCGGGGCTACATGAAGGACATCGAGTTCTCGCCCATGGACGCCACCCGCACTGATCCCGACTATCTGTATCGAGTGCTGGAAGTGGCGATCGCCGCCGGCGCCACTACAGTGAACATCCCGGATACGGTAGGCTACACCACGCCGGAGGAGTTCTTCACCCTTATCCAGAACATCCGCGCCAACGTGCCCAACATCGATAAGGCGATCATCTCCGTCCACTGCCACAATGACCTGGGCATGGCTACCGCCAATAGCCTGGCGGCGGTCAAGGCGGGCGCGCGGCAGGTGGAATGCACTATCAACGGCATCGGCGAGCGCGCAGGCAACGCCGCCATGGAAGAAGTGGTGATGGCGCTGCGTACTCGGCGTGACAACTACGGGGTGGAATCGGGCATTGACACCACCCAGATCTTCAAAACCAGCCGCATGGTGAGCAACTATACCGGTATGTCGGTGCAGCCTAACAAGGCGGTGGTTGGCGCCAACGCCTTCGCCCACGAGTCCGGCATCCACCAGGATGGCGTGCTCAAGCACCCCGAGACCTACGAGATTATGGAAGCCACATCAGTTGGGCTGGCCGAGAGTAAGCTGGTGCTCGGCAAACTGAGCGGCCGTCACGCACTGCGAGAGCGGTTACAGGAGCTCGGCTTCCGGCTGAGCGACGAGGAGTTCGCCAAGGCTTTCAAGCAGTTCAAACTGATGGCTGACCGCAAACGCGAGATCACCGATCGCGACCTGGAGTCGCTGGTCTCACACGGCGTGAGCCGGCCGGTCGAGGTCTTCCACCTCGAGCAGCTGCAGGTCAGTAGCGGCAGTCACTCCATCCCCACCGCGGCCGTGCAGATCAAGGGGCCGGAGGGGGCGCTGATGGTGGATGCGGCGCACGGCGACGGCCCGATCGACGCCGTTTACCGCGCCATCAATCGCCTGGTGGCGGCGCCGGTCAAACTGGTCGAGTTTCAGGTGGTGGCGACCACTGCCGGTATCGACGCCGTTGGTGAAGTAGTAGTGAAAGTGAGCCTCAACGACGAGACGTTCGTTGGCCGGGGCGCCTCCACTGACATCATCATGGCGGCGGCGCAGGCCTACATGAACGCCATCAACAAGATGTACGCTGCGCGCCACGAAAACGAAAACGTGCCGCTTATGAAAGAAAACGGAGTCTAGGCACAAGTTTGGGGCGCGCCCGTCAGGGCGCGCCCCACAGCGCAGACGCCGCAGAACTTGACTATCCGAGCCGTCTTCCTCGATTTCTACAACACGATAGTGGACTTCGTGCCGCCTCGCCATGAAAGACAGGCCATCGCCTGTCGTGAGCGCGGCATCGAGGTCTCCCCCGAACAACTACGGCGCGCCTACGTGACCGCAGAGGACTACTGGACAGAGCACAACGCGTTGCGGGCCATCTACAGCCGCAGCGCGGAGGAATCGCAAGCTTTCTACGCCGCCTACGAACAGGTCCTGCTGGCCGCCGCCGGGGTTGAGTTGAGCCTGGAGGAAGCGGGCGAGATCTATGCCCTCTATTCGCAATCGGAGCGCCGCCTCAAGCTGTTTGATGATGTAGTGCCCACCCTGCAGCGGTTGCGCGCCGGCGGTTGCGCTACTGCCCTGATCTCCAACACCGACCGTGACGTCACCCCGCTCTGCGAGGAGTTGGGGGTCGCCGTGTGGTTTGACCACATCGTCTCCAGCGCGCTGGTCGGCTATGAGAAGCCGGACGTGCGCATCTTCGAGCACACCCTGCGCCTGGTGGGTTGTTCGCCGTGCGAGGCTTTGCATGTGGGCGACCAGCTCAAGTCGGACGTGGCTGGCGCTATCGCCGCCGGCCTCGGCGCCGTGCTGCTCGATCGCAATGGACACCTGCCCGACGGTAGCGGCTATCTGCGCATCGACTCACTAAGCAGGCTGACGTGTAGCCCGAATGGGCTACTTTCGTGACGGGAGTCCTCTGCTAGAATTATCTTTCCTGATAGTACACACCGCCAATGAGATGGCCACCCTTCTCCCAGGAGTCAGCGCATGTCAGCCACCGTGATCCGCCGTATCGCCGTCGCTGTGACGGCGCTCTTCCTGTTCTCCACCGCGCTAGCCGTAGCGCAATCGCCCACCACCGTCTATCTGCCCTATGTGGTGCGCTCTGATTACCCCCCCTTCGGCTACGGCGCCAATGTGGCGGTACCGAACATGACTGCGAAGTATCTGGCGCCGATGGGCTTCAACTGGGTCAAGTACCACATCAAGTGGGCCGATGACGAGCGGCAGGAAGGGGTCTACAACTGGGCGGACGACGGGGAGTTCCCTGCCGATTCCTATGCAGGCAACTACGTGCGTGATACGCCGGACGGATTCAATATCCTGTTGCGAGTGGACTCTCCACCATCCTGGGCGAGTGCCGGTGATCGTTGTGCGCCGTATGAGTACTGGAAGTTCGAGCGCTTCATGACCGCTCTGTCGAGCTACCTCAAGACCGCTCATCCTACCAAGACAGTGGCCTACGAGATCTGGAACGAGCCGAATCTGCATATTGAGTGGTGCAATCAACCACCCAACCCTGAGCAATATGTGCAGCTGCTCGCCGCCGGTTATCGTGGTGTCAAGGCCGGCAATCCTGATGCTGTGGTGGTTTCGGCGGGCCTGGCGACTACTGGGGTCAACGACTCGGAGGCGATGAACGACATTACTTTTATCGAGCGCATGTATAGCGCGGGTGCTGCGCAGTACTTCGACGCGCTTGGCTCACACCCCTATGGCTTCGGCTCACAGCCGGAAGACCCTACAGGCGTTGGGGACGTGCTCTATTTCCAGCGGGCGAGAGCACAGCACGACGTGATGCTGCGTTATGGTGACACTAAGAAGCAGATCTGGGCAACGGAGTTCGGCTGGCCGGTGAGACCTTCGACAGAGGGATTCACCCCAGACGAAGATAAACAGTATCTTCAAAACCACGAATGGTTCGCAGTCTCCCCGGATGACCAGGCCAGCAGACTGCAGCGAGCCTATTCTTACGCCTACGCCAACTGGCCGTGGATGGGGCCGATGTTCGTATTCAACCTGGATTTTCCAGACGTTAGCTGGATGACGTATAGGGACCCTATGTACTGGTATGCAGTCACCAAAGACGACGGTACCACTGGTAACGAAGTGCTCATTCCCCGTCCGGCCTACGAGGCCCTGAAGGCCATGCCTAAACCTACCCAGCGCTAAGGGCATCCTCGTCTGCTCTCAACACCCTCGGTCGCCGACGGCGACCGAGGGTGTTGTATAATCGGTATTGAGCGCCGCTCCGGCGTCAGTACAGATCCCTGAAAGCTGGGCATGATCGAACGTTTGGTAACCCCCGAGGCGCAGGCGGAGGACGTGCTGCTCTACGGCCCTCCTGGCCTGGGCAAGACCACCCTGGCGAACATCATCGCCAACGAGATGGGCGTCAAGATCAAGGTCACCTCCGGCCCGGCGATCACGATCCCGGGCGACCTTGCTTCCACCTTGACCACCCTGCAGAAGGGTGACATCCTCTTCATCGACGAGGTGCACCGGCTCAGTCGCGTGGTGGAGGAGGCGCTGTACCCTACCATGGAGGACTTCTCCTGGGACATGGTGTGGGGCAAAGGCATGGCCGCCAAGAGCGTGCGACTGCACCTCAAGCACTTCACCATCATCGGCGCCACCACCCGTTACTCCATGCTCAGCGCCCCCCTGCGCGACCGTTTCGGCGCCACCTACCGGCTCGATTACTACGACCCGCCCGCCATGCGGCGCATCGTGGCCCGCACCTCCAGATTGCTCAAGGTGGGCATAGACGAGGGCGGCATCGAACAGATCGCCTGCCGGGCACGGGGCACGCCGCGGGTGGCTAACCGCATCCTCAAGCGCGTGCGCGACTACGCCCAGGTCAAGGCCGACGGCGTGATCACGGCGCCGGTGGCAGAGGAGGCGCTGGCGATGCTGGAGGTGGACCAGCTGGGCCTGGACGAGATAGACCGCCGCGTCCTGGAGACGGTGATCCGCAAGTTCAGCGGCGGCCCGGTGGGCCTGGAAACGATTGCGGCGGCGGTGGGCGAGGATGCGGACACGATCATGGACGTCTACGAACCGTTCCTCATCCAGTTGGGCTTCCTGGCGCGCACCCCGCGCGGACGGGTGGCCACCCCCCACGCCTACGAACACCTGGGCGAAGTCTACTCCCTGCGCGACGACGGCCAGCAGCCGACGCTGCTCTGAGAGCGTTTTTGTTCGTGAGCTCAGCGCCGTTGGAGGCCTACCTCAGTATCACCCCCTGTGCTTACATGCCATGGAGCTGGCTTTGAGGACCGACGAGTTCGATTACCACCTGCCCGAGGAGCTGATCGCTCAGCACCCGGTGGAGCCGCGCCACGCCTCGCGCCTGCTGGTGGTCAACCGCGCCAGCGGTGAGATCGAGCACCGGCGCTTTCTCGACCTGCCCGGCTACCTGCGTAAGGATGACATAATGGTGGCCAATGACAGTCGGGTGATCCCGGCCCGGCTGTTCGGCTGGCGTGGGCTCAGTGGCGGCAAGGTGGAGGCTCTCCTGGTGCGGCGGCGCGATGCCTTCACCTGGGAGGCACTGGTCAAGCCGGGCCGCCGCATCCATCCGGGGGAGGAGCTGATCTTCGCTCAGGGGCAGCGAGAGGCACGGGCGCAAGTGCTGGAGCGGCTCGCCAACGGTGGCCGTCTGCTGCGTTTTGACTCGGCTGACGATGCCTCGCTGGACGCTGTGGGGGTGACGCCGCTGCCGCCCTATATTCATGCGCCGCTGGTCGACGCTGAGCGCTACCAGACCGTGTATGCGCGCGAACGAGGTTCCGTGGCGGCGCCGACCGCCGGTCTGCATTTCACGCCGGCAGTGCTGGCCGAGCTGCAGGAGCGTGGTATCGGCCTCGTGTTCACGACCCTCCACATCGGGCTCGATACCTTCCGACCAGTGCAAGAGGAGAATATCGAGGAGCATGCCATCCACTCGGAGTATTGCGCGCTGAGCCCGGAGGCGGCGGCGGCAATCAACGAAGCCAAAGCCAGAGGGGGACGAGTGGTGGCGATTGGCACTACCAGCGTGCGTACTCTGGAATCGGCAGCCCGCTGCGTGGCGCCGGGCCAGGTGGTGGCGCCCTATGAGGGCTGGACCGAGCTGTACATCTACCCTGGCTATCGCTACCGCGCCGTGGACTTGATGCAGACGAACTTTCACCTGCCACGTTCCACCTTGCTGATGCTGGTGTCGGCCTTTGCCGGCAGCGAACTGACCCGCCGCGCCTACGCCGAAGCGATACGCGAGCGTTACCGCTTCTACTCCTTCGGCGATGCCATGCTCATCCTCTGAGCGCGGCCACGTTGCGCTCGGCCGGCGTGCTCACACGCAAGCCGGAGGCAATCGGCCGACGCTTCCCTCACTACGCCCGGCACAGTATCATCGCGGTATGCGGCTGGTTTGCCGGGGTGAAAGGTGGCCGCCAAGTCGTTGCGCCGCTGCGTCGTCAGCGCTTACACTTGTTTTTAAAGAAGCGAACCGGGAGGTGTGGATGTGAGCGACGATGCTGTCAGGCAGGGACGCGAATTCCTCAAGGACAACGTACGTCAGACCATTGATTTCTCGCGCACCGCTCAGAATCGCGGCGTGGCGCCACCGCCGTTCCAGAAACCGTATCCGGAGGGGGTCCGCCTGATTGGCCTGCCGCCGATGGCCGCCAGCAGCGCCCGCCCGAGCGCCGATCTGAGTACTGCCATCCACAACCGCCGCAGTCGCCGCCGTTACGCCGAGAAGCCGTTGACGCTCAACGATCTCTCGTACCTGCTATGGGCCTGTCAGGGGTTGACCAGGGTGGCTAACCCGGCCGTAGCCCTGCGCACCGTGCCCTCCGCTGGTTGCCGTCACGCGCTGGAGACCTACGTCTCCGCGCTCAATGTGGAGGGTCTGGCGCAGGCTGTCTACCGCTTCCTGCCGCTAGAGCATGCGCTGATCCTGGTAGACGCACCGGCCGAGTTGGCTGGCCGCGTGGCGGCGGCCGCCCTGGGGCAGAGTTTCGCCGGTGAGGCGGCAGTCACCCTGACCTGGACGACGCTGCCGGAGCGCATGGAGTGGCGCTACGGCCTCGCCTCGTACAAGGAGATCGCGCTCGACGCCGGCCACGCCTGCCAGAACGTGTACCTGGCCTGTGAGGCGATCGGCTGCGTAGCTTGCGCCATCGCCGCCTATAACCAGCCGCTCTCCGATCGCCTGGTCGGGGTGGATGGCGAGGACGAGTTCGTGATCTACCATTGCGCGGTTGGCAAGAACATGATGCTCTGATGGCGACTTTGCCGTTTACCGCATGCTGAAGATGAACGAAACCGATGATCGCCTGTGTGTCCTCCTGCGCAGAGGGGCGCTGCGGACGGTTCACGGCAGGCCGGCGCCTTGCTGTCGCTGCAGGAGCAGAACGTCAGTGTGAGAGGCCAGTTGTTTCAGCATTTACATGTACGATGCACGATCAATGACGTGATGATATAATCGGCTGCAGGCGATAAGAACGCTGCAGTCTCGTGGCCGGTAGAGGTGAGACCATGTTGATGCGGATCTGGGATAAGGCGCTGCCTGTGCGCCAACGGGTGGCCGAGTTAGCCGAGTCGGCGCTGGGTGGCAGACTGTACCGCCTTATTCTGGTGGGCGAGGAGGCCGGCAAGCGGCCGTTCTTTGGCTGTCAGATGTGTGGACAGTGTATTCTGCGTTCCACGGGCTTCCAGTGCCCCATGCAGTGCCCAAAACAGATGCGTAACGGCCCCTGCGGCGGCGCCGCGGACGGCCACTGTGAGGTCTACGAAGACCGGCAATGCATCTGGAACCGCGCCTATGAACGCTCGACGGCGCTCGGCCGGATCGACCACATGGAGAAGATCCAGCCGCCAGTGGACTGGCGCATGTACGGGACCTCCGCCCTGCTCAACCACCTGGCGGGCCGCGATGATCACATCTTCCCTATCAGGCCGGAGCACCAGGATCTGGTTGCTGATAAACGCGAATCACCGGCGCCTAATCCGCCGAAATAGCCACCCCCCTGTTCCTGGTAACGTAGGAAAACGCCGGCGAGGCCAGTTGCCGAGCCGGCGTTTCTTCTCCTTCGCTTCCCAAGCGCCGCTCATAGTTGCGGGAGTTGGAGATCAGCAACACCACCTCCGGATAGCGGAGCCGTACCCTGCGCAGGTCTGTCACCGCCTGTTTACGGTAGCCGACAAAAGATTACCGCCACGCGCCAGCCAAGACGGACTCGCTACTGCCTGCCTTGTGTAACATTATTCGTGGCTATGGTATTTGCGAGAGTCAGTTTCCGCACGCTTGTCAAGGTCCTTGCCGTCGGCGTACTCACAACGGTGGCGCGGACGATAGGACAGACGTTGTTGCCGGCAGACGGGACAGCCACGTTGGCGCCAAGTGTCTTCGTCGAGCATGGACTGCTGCCGGCTGCTTTCACCATATACGGCACGGCCGCCTATTCGCTCATTGCCTCGCTCTTCTTGCTGATCAGCAAGAGAACCAGCGGGAACCGGCTGGTACAGGGCTTCAGGTTTGGCCTGGCCTGCGCCGCAATCTGGGTAGTGTATTTGCTTGAGCCGCTGCCACACGTCTTGCCACTCGATAGAATCACCTACCCACTGGCCGACGGCGTGACTCTGCTGTTGATGGGCGTACTTGTCGGCCGCCTCTTGGGCGAGAGTCGCTCCAGTTTTGGTTTGCGGCAGCCGGCGCCGCTGCGGCCCGTATTCATGATTGCCTTATGTTTTCTGCTTGGTCGTCTCCTACTTTACGTAGGGTTCGGCATCTACTCTTCATTCGCGGAGAACGCAACGGAAACGATAGGGTGGTGCTTGTTGACCGGCTCGGTTGTGGCAGTGGTCCTGGTCTGGCTGAACCGATCTGTTGAGGTGAGTGGCCTGCTTGCCCGGGCGGGAACGGTTGGAGGTCTGCTATTCGGCATCAACTTGACTGTGTTCAACTTCTTCATGCCATTGGTGTTCGATGTCGGCTTGGCGGACCTGGTTTTGCGCACTGCTGTGGACATTGCTGCAGTGAGCTTCGGCTGCTTATTCCTGCAGAAATCAGAACCGCCGCCCGTGAGCTAATCACGGGCGGCGGCTCGGGCTCGGGTAGTCCTCTTACCGAGGCGGTGGCGTGGCGGGGCGTTTAGTCGACCGCTATGACCTGCTTCACCTCCGACACCCGCTCACGCAGGATGCGGCCTACGCCGTTGGCGAGGGTGAACTTGGCGCCAGGGCAGCCTTGGCAAGCGCCGGTCAGGCGGACCTTGACCACACCCTCTACGCTGTCAACCTCAACCAGTTCAACATTGCCGCCATCGGCCTGCAGATGGGGTCTAATCTCGTCCAGCGCCGCCTGGACTTTCTCGGTATCGATCATTGCTCTGTGCTCCTTCTTAGGGCCGCACAGCGACAGCTGCACGACCAGCTTGTGCAGCCTTGCTGCGGGCATCGCTCTTCAGTGTGAATGCGGTTTGCATACTGCTACCCAATTATACCTGTGCGGTGACCACAATGGCGGCGTACACGTCACGTTGGCAGAAGCCGGCGGGACCGCGGCGCTGCCTGTGCTACTATTGGCCTTCGAACTAAGCGGAGTGAGGCGAGTGTGGCGGACAGTATCTTTGAGATCGAGGCAGTGACCAGCCAGGGCGGAGCGCGCGCTGGCCGGCTGCGCCTGCCGCACGGCGAGGCGCTAACGCCTTTGTTTATGCCCGTCGGCACCCTGGCCACGGTCAAGGCGCTGGCGCCGGACGACTTGCGGAGTCTGGGCGCCTCCGTGGTGCTGGCCAACACCTACCACCTTTACCTGCGTCCCGGCGCCGAGTTGGTACAGCAGCTGGGTGGTTTGCACCACTTCATGGCCTGGTCGGGCGGCATCCTTACCGACAGCGGCGGCTTCCAGGTGTTCAGCCTGGGGCACATGAACCGCATCGACGACGATGGCGTCACCTTTCGCTCGCACATCGATGGCTCCACGCACTACCTCGATCCGGAATGCGCCATCGCCATTCAGGAGCAGCTGGGCGCCGATATTATCATGGCGTTTGACGAGTGCACGCCCTACCCCTGCGAGCGGAATTACGCGGAGGCGGCCATGCAGCGCACTCACCGCTGGGCGGAGCGCTCGCTGCGGGCGCAACGCCGGCCGGATCAGAGCCTGTTCGGCATCGTGCAGGGCTCCGTCTATCCCGCCCTGCGGCGCGAGAGCGCCCGCTTCATCGCCTCGCTGCCCTTCCCCGGCCTGGCCATCGGCGGCCTCAGTGTGGGTGAGCCGAAGCAGCTGATGTACGACGTGCTGGCTGAAACGACGGCCGCGCTGCCGACCGACCGCCCCCGCTACTTGATGGGTGTGGGTTCGCCCGAGGACCTGCTGGAGGGCATTGACCGTGGCGTGGACATGTTCGACTGCGTGCTGCCGACGCGGGTGGCGCGCAACGGTTCTCTTTTCACTCCTCAGGGCCGCGTCAATCTGCTTAACGCGGCGCACCGGCAGGCCGACCAGCCGCTCGAGCCCGGCTGTGACTGCTACACCTGCCGGAGCTTCAGCCGCGCCTACCTGCATCACCTCTTCCGCAACCGGGAGCTGTTGGCCTATCGCCTGGCCAGCATCCATAATCTGCGTTTTCTGCAGCGGCTGATGACGGCGGCGCGCGCCGCCGTCATGGAGGACCGGTTCGATGCCTTCAAGCGGCAGTTTCTGGATGGCTACCGCTTAGTGGACGAGGCGGTGCGGGAGGAGCAGAGGCAGAAGTGGCAAAAGCGCGGTGAGGCAGGGTCGGACTCAAAGCCATAGACTCCTCACGATTGCAAGCGGTCAGACGCTGATACGCGGGAACCGTAGAGGAGGCTCTCCCAGCAGGGGCAGGGCGTAGTCGCGGAAGGCCGGCGTGACCATTGTGCCCTCGGTGTTCAGATACCCGGTCGGCAGCGGCTTCTCGCTGTTGGCGATCTTCAGCAGAGGCGCCAGTCCGAAGCCGCACCGGTAGGGCTGTTGCTGTAAACGCTCCAGGGTCACCATCACATCGCTGACTCCGGCCAGTGCGGCCTCCACCGCTTTGCGTCCGGCTTGCTCGGCCTCAGCCAGATCCACCGGGCTGGCCAGCTCCGCGCAGGCGCGCTGCAGGGTACCCGGTTTGTCGAAACGGGCCCGCAGCCGCGTCTCCCGCTCCACTGCGGCTACCAGGCGGCTGGCGGCGCCGCTTAAGCGCTGGTGGCCGAAGGCGTCGCTGGTGGTGTGCCCCGCCTCGGCCAGTGGCTTGCCGTCCGGGTCGCGCAGGGTCTCGGGCACTACCACTACGGCGTAACCAAGCCGGCGGTAGACGCGCTCGATGTCTGTCAGGATGCGTTCCAGGCTGACCGGCCGCTCCGGCGGGTAGATCAGCTGCGGCGCGTCTTGCTCGTCCTGCTTGGCCAAAGCGGCGGCAGCGGTCAGCCAGCCGGCGTTGCGCCCCATCACCTCCACCACCTTGATCGGATCAATGCGCTGGTGTGCCTCTGTGTCGCGCCCGGCGGCGGCAACGGCGGCGGCGATGAAGCGGGCGCTGCTGCCATAGCCGGGACAGTGATCTGTTCCCCAAAGGTCGTTGTCTATTGTCTTGGGTACACCCATGACTCTGCACTCATAGCCTACCTGGCGCATATATTTGCTGATTTTATTGCAGGTATC
>CAZMKF010000002.1:26707-33255 GCA_964566935.1 uncultured Dehalococcoidales bacterium
CGCTGCTGCCATAGCCGGGACAGTGATCGGTGATAGGCAGGTCGTTGTCGATCGTCTTGGGGATGCCGACCACAAACAGCTCGTAACCGGCCTGCGCCGCAGCTTCGGCGATGCGGTGCGAAGTGTCGGCGGAATCGTTACCGCCGATGTAGAAGAAGTAACGCGCCCGAAGCTGGCGGCAGCGCTCGACGATCAGCTGGGGATCCTGTTCCGTCAGCTTATAGCGGCAGGTGCCCAGGGCGGCGGATGGAGTGGTAGTGAGTGACGCCAAGGTGGCTTCGTCCAGCTGTAACAGCGGCACGGTATCGCCGGCCAGCAGTCCCTGCACGCCAAAGCGCATGCCGTAGAGCTGATCTATACCGGCGGCCTGGGCGGCACGCACCACGCCCACCAGGCTGGCGTTGATCGCCATCGTCGCCCCGCCAGACTGCCCTACCAGCGCCGTAACCTGCTCAGCCATCCACAATTCTCCCCACCCCGTACTCTCCAGTCGGCATGATAACAGCCGGAGGCTGACAGCTACCAGCACGGGGCGCTGTCATCTCCTCAATTGGTTAAGATCTGGCCAATTGTATTGACAGCGCTTCGCGCCTTCGATAGAGTAAGGCTATCCAAACAGTCGCTGGTAGATTAGTACTATCCATTCGTAGCCAATCTGGTTGTCAAGTAAATGCCGCCTGGAGTAACTACCGATATGAAGTGGGATAACGCCTCCTAAGAAAACCGCATCCTGTTAGCGCCATCAGTGTTGATTACCTGCTGGGGGATCCGTAATGAGAGTGCGCCTTTCTGCCTCGCTGTTTCTTGCCTCCTTGCTTTCACTCGCCCTGTTCGCCAGTGTCCTTGCTCAGGCTACGCCGGAGAAATCGGTATCTGCCAGTTTCAGCGTAAACGAGGTGATTAGCCTCACCATCGTCGACAATGGCGCCGCCGGCCTGCAGTTCGGCAGCGTGCTCCCTGGTAGCGTCGCCAACCCTGATCTGGGCATGGTGGTGAACAGTACACCGTCGGTTTCGCTTGCCATTGGCGCTGAGACGAACGTGCCTTGTGACGTGCGCATGCGGGGTACCAATTTCTCCTCCAGCGCTGGCAGCGTGGCCATCAGCAACATGTACTGGAGCACCAGTGGCTCCTGGATCAGCAACAACAGACTGAGCACAACCGACCAGACCATCGCCAACAGCGTGACCAGTGCCTCCGAGCCCACCCGCGTCTGGCACTGGTTGAGTCTGCCAAACGATGTGAATCCGGGCACCTACACCGGTACGGTCATCTACTCCGCGGTGAAGTCCGGGCAGTAGTCGTCGGTAATGGCGCCTCGCGGCTGGCTGACCAGGGAGTTGATATACGGCCTTTTTGGTTTGTTGTTGGGCGCCATTGTGCTGTTTGCGCCCGGTCCCTCGGCCGTTGCTCAGTCCGCCACTGACGCTCGTTACAGTTTTGCCAGCGCCCAGAGCAACGATCTCATCACTGTCCCCATTGGCGGCGTGGGCTCCGGTCACATGTTCTTCTACAACATCGATGGCAACCGCATAACCCACGTGCGCCTCGAGCTTGTCTCGCCGCCCGCTGGTTTGGAGGCGGCTTTGGACCCGCCGGCCCGCGAGACTGTGATCAGTGTTGACGGACAACAGCTGACTATCCAGCAGAACTTGCAGGTGGAGCCCGGTGAAGTTTTTGCCAGCGCGCCGACTGCTCCGGCGGAGGGCTGGGAGGCGGTCTATTTGCCCAATCGGGGCCATGTGCTGGCGCGCACGGCGGCCTTGACGGTGAAGGCGCCCGCCAACGCCCGTCCTGGCGATACCGCGCAACTGACGGTGCAGGCCGAAGCCTCCTGGCTGGGACAAACCGGGGCGGCCGCACTCAAACAATCGCGCGAGTTCACCTTCACCGCCCAGTTCGTGGTGGCCGACCCCAGTAAAGAAACCACCGGTGTCGTAGCGGCGCAAACGCCGCCAGGCCCCGACTGGCGCCGGCTCGTGGTCGACTCCCTGCCCGCCGCACTCATTGGCGCCGCCCTGGCTCTGTTACTAATGGCGATCTACGACAGGCTGCAGCGCCGGCGGGCTCACTAGCGCTTTCGGCGCTGAGGGGTCCGTCAATCTCAAGTGAAACGGGGCGGCGTCCAGTTGGATTCAGTTGAAAGTGTTGATCTCGAAAGGCTTCACATTCTGCCAAACTGCTGCTAATCTGTAGTTGCCGCAGATTATTTGCACTCGAGGCAGTGCTGAAGGAGACGAGGTGTCCAAATGGCCATAAGTCGCTACTCATTGAAGATGCCCGGCAGTATCTTCGCCGGCGAAAACGCACTGGAGGAACTCTCGAAGCTGGCGGCGGGATACGACCGCATCGCCCTGTTCACGGACAAGAGCCTGCGCAAACTGGGCCTGATCGACGGTCCAATGCAGCAGCTTACCGCTCTGGGAGCCAAGGTTGAGATCTTCGACGACATCCCGGCGGAGCCGCCGGTGGACGACGCCAGCCGTATCGTGGAGCAGTTTGCCGGTAGTGGCTGCGACTTGATCGTGGCGATTGGTGGCGGTAGCGTGATGGACGTGGCCAAGCTCGCCTCTGTCGCTAATCCAAAAGAGTGCAGCTTGCGCGATCTCCTGGCGGACCCGAGCAAGGCCAGGAAGTACGTCAAGACGATCATGATTCCGACTACCGCTGGCACCGGCTCCGAAGCAACCCAGAACGCCATCGTGCTGGTACCGGAGCAGGACCTGAAGGTCGGCATCGTTAACGAGGTCATGATCGCCGACAACGTCATTCTCGACGCTGAAATGACCCGCACCCTGCCGCAGTCGATCGCCGCCGCCACCGGTGTCGATGCCCTTGCTCACTGCATCGAGTGCTTCACGGCGAAGAAAGCCAACCCCTTGAGCGATATCTACGCGCTTTCAGGTTTGAAGATGATCTTCGAGAACATCGAAAAGGCCGCCAACGAAGGCGATATGGAAGCCCGGCGCTCAATGCTGCTGGCATCGTTCTTCGGCGGCGTCTCGATCGTTGGCTCCAGCACCACAGGCGTGCACGCTCTCTCCTATCCCCTCGGTGGCAAGTTCCATATCGCGCACGGCGTCGCCAACGCGATTCTTCTGCTGCCGGTGATGAAGTTCAACGAGAGTGCGTCGCGCGATCGCTTCGAATTGATCTATGACTACCTGAACCCCGATAAACCGCTGGGCTCGCAGGAAGAGAAGTCGGCCTGGGTGATCAAGCGGCTGGGAGAGCTGATCACCAACCTGCGAATCCCCTCAAGCTTGCAGAGCTTTGGCGTTAGCAAGGATAATCTTGATGAGCTGGTGGCGGCCAGCATGAAGGTGACCCGCCTGCTGGTCAATAACCCGCGTGAGATCACGCCGCAGGACGCGCGTGACATGTATCTGCAGGTGATGTGATAAAGGGTTTGCCGGCTGGCTGACATCAATCGACGCAGCAGCCGGAAACACCTAGCGAAAAGGATCGCCGTTGCGCCAAGCCAGAGGCGCCAGCGGCGATCCTTTGCTGTCAGACAGGTTAACAGGGCAATGCTGGACCGGGTTCAGTCGTTGCCTTTGCCCCCATAGCGGTCGTAGTGCACTTTGGCTGGGTCAAACTGCGTTCGCGGCGACCGTTTTTCCGCCGGGTGCCCGATTGGGATGAGGCAGAGCACCCGCAGGGAATCCGGGATGTCCAGCGCCTCCCTCACATAGGCTTCGCGCTCGGTATAGGGGTAGATGCCTACCCACACGGCGCCCAGGCCCATCGCCACCGCCTGGAGCAGGATGTTCTGGGTGGCGGCGCTTGTGTCGGGCACGAAGTGTATCGAAGTCTCCTCCTCGGCGAGCACCACAATCACCAGAGGAGACTGCGCCGCCATGCCCGAATAGCGATGTGTTTGGGCCAGCTTCTGACGCAGCTCTGCTTGGCGCACTGCCACAAACTGCCACGGTTTGCGGTTGTTGGCCGATGGCGCCGCCATTGCCGCCTCGAGTAGGGCTTGTACCTGGGCGTCACTGACCGGCTCGCTAGTGAAAGCGCGAATACTGCGGCGGCTAAGCAGCAGCTCATGAACAGCGTTCGTGTCTACAGGGCGAGAGCCCGTACCACGCGTTTCGTCGTTGTTGGACATATATACCTCCACACTCTGTGCTGTGCGTCTGCAGTTTGTCTCGGCGTCAAGTCGCCATTGACCTATACTTTAACCTACCACAGTGCCATCGTGGGCGGCACTTGGCCATGGCGCCCTGCCTGGCTGTGTTCGTCTTGCGAGGCGCTCACTTTACTTGATTGCCGGGGCGATTGGTTGTACACTATGGCGGCTCAGGTGCAAACCGGTGCTTGCCCATGTAGCTCAGTCGGTAGAGCACATTCTTGGTAAGAATGAGGTCATCGGTTCGATTCCGATCATGGGCTCCCCCTCCACAAACCGGCCGTGGTCTTCGCCCATCTGCCTCACAGGGACCGCTCAACCACTGATCGTTGCCCACTGCAAGCCAGTTTTCAGATGACTATTCTCCGATTGCAGGCGGTATCGCCACCTATCCGGTTCCGGTATCCTCTGCCCGATCTCGCATACGATCCAATGTGGCTCGCAAAAGTCGTATTATGCCTGCGTAGTTCGGCGACCTTTTTTTGGCCGCCGACAGTTCGGGGAACTGGGGGGAGAACGATTTGAGTACTACTGCTGCGGGGCAAAGGATCGTGGTCATGGTGGCCGCCGTACCGGGGGATCATCCGTTGCTTGTGGAGGCCAAAGACCGTGGAATCGAGGTGGTTTTCGCGGAGGAGCCGATCGACGTCTCGGAGGACGGGCTGATCAAGCTGTTCGCAGGCGCCACGGCAACGATCGCCGGCGTGGAGGATTACTCGCGCCGGGTACTGGAAGCCACCTCACTGATGGTAAACTCTCGTGCAGTGGCGGATCATGCCTTCGCGCTGTTGTTGGCGCTGGGTCGCAGTCTCTTCTCTATGGACGCGGCGCTCCGCCAGCAGCGATGGCCCAGGCCACCCCAAGGCGCCGACATATACGGCATGACACTGGGCGTCATAGGCATGGGGCGCATCGGTAAGGAGGTCATTAAGCGCGCCAGCGGCTTCTCAATGCGCGTCATCGCCACCGACCCGGTGTGGGATGAGGAATTCGCTGGCAAATACGGAGTAGAGCGCACGGAGCTGGCCAATCTCTTCCGGCAGGCCGACTATGTCACTCTGCACCTGCCCTCCAATAAGGAAACGTTCCGGATCGTCAACGCCGAACGGTTGGCGATGATGAAACCCACGGCCTTTCTGATCAACACGGCGCGCGGACCACTGGTTGATGAGTCGGCGCTCGTTCAGGCTCTGAGAGAGAGGCGCATCGCCGGCGCCGGCCTCGACGCCTTCGAGAAGGAGCCGCTGGGGGCGAGCCCGCTGCTCGAGCTCGACAACGTCATCCTCACCCCGCACTCGGCCTATTTCAGCCCCACCTCTAACGAGGCGACCGTGCGGACTGCGCTGGAGAACGCCCTGGCGGTGCTTGCGGGCAAGAGGCCATGGCACTGCGTCAATGAAGAGGTTCTTGGGGCAGAGTGATGTCCTGATTGAGGAGGCGGTGGACCGTTACTCCGCCGCAACCTGGGTTCTGCCCTTTCTTTGGGAGGTTGAGCATGGACATAGTGGTTGGTTTCGTAGGGCTCGGCGCCATTGGCAAGCAGGCGGCGAGCAATCTGGTGCGTAAGGGGTTCCCACTCGTGGTCTACGACGTGCGGGCGGAGCCGCTGGCGGAAATGGCCGGCATGGGCGCCCGTGCGGCCACCAGCTGCGCCCACTTGGCGCGCGAGGCAGACGTCATCGTGGTGATGGTGCTCAACCACGATCAGGCTCTTAGTGCGCTGGAGGGGGAGGAGGGTCTGCTGTCTGGCCTGGGCCCGGGCAAGAGTGTCATCGTCACCAGCACCATCTCGCCGGCGCAATCGCGGGACCTCAAGGCGCGCATCACCACCACCGGCGCCGATGGCACGCTCAGTCTGCTCGTCAGCGGCGAGGAGGCAACGATGAACGCCTGTCGGCCCGTCCTGGAGGCGATGGGTGAGCGCATCTACTACGCGGGAGCGGAGGCCGGCGCTGGTGAGCTGCTTAAGATCATCAATAACATGTTGCTCTGTGTGCAGCAGGTGGCGGCCGCCGAGGCGATGCTACTGGCGGTGAAGTCCGGCGTGGACCCGCAGCTCGTCTACGACGTGGTCTGCCACAGCACCGGTGATTCCTGGGCCTTCCGTAACCGTATGGATCGGCTGATGGCGCGCGACTTCGAGAACAAGGGCGCCCTCGAGATACTGCATAAGGACTTAGGATTTGCGCTGGACGCCGGTCGCGATACGGAGACGCCGTTGTTACTGGCGGCCACCGCCTACCAGGTATATCAGGCGGCAATGGTGCAGGGCTTAGCCCGTGAGGATGATTCGGCAGTGGGCAAGGTACTGGAAGGCCTGGCTGGCGCTCAGGTGCAGGCGCACCGTCATCTGCCCGGCCTTGGCGTGCCGCAAGACGTTGTTGACCGCGTTCTGATACACCCGGAACAAAGC
>CAZMKF010000002.1:33265-37815 GCA_964566935.1 uncultured Dehalococcoidales bacterium
GGTGCGCTCCGGCCAGATCCAGGACAGATGGTTGTGGCTTCCCCGCCAGAAGCCGTGTTAGACTCTGACGGGGCGCCATTAGGAACCGAGCTGACAGCAACTGGCGCCTGATGGTGTTGCCACGAACGACGAATCGTATCCAGCTTTCTCCGGCCTGGCGCGCGGGGTTGCCCACAAGGTAGGCGCTGGCTACCGCTGGGTGATTTGGACTTCGCTTTCGCTGGTTGCCTTCAACCAGCTGATTCAGATGTTCGCCTATTCCGTACTGATCCCTTCGCTGTTGTCAGAGTTAGGGCTCAGCTATGGCCTGGCAGGAACTCTTACCTCCGCCTACATGCTTGCCCTGTCGCTGGCCATGGTGCCCACCGGCAGCCTGGGGGACCGCTACGGCGGGCGCCCGATCGTACTGGCCGGCGTGGTACTGATGACCTTGGGCACCGGTCTGTTCCTTATTGCCCGGGATTTCGAGTGGCTGGTGGTGTCACGGGTGCTGGTGGGAGCTGGCGCTGCGGTGGGCCTGTTGTTGCCTCCGCCAATACTGGCCTACTGGTTCCTCAAAGACCAGTTCCGGGTGGTGGTTGGGCTGCATGTCAGTTTTGGCAAGATCGGCTCTGTGGTGGCGATGTGGGTGCTGCCGCCACTGATCGGCTGGTTGGGCTGGCGCGCCGGGTACGGAGTGGTGTCACTAGTGGGGCCGCTCAGTTTCCTGGTGGCGGCGCTTTTCCTGTTCGACCGCCCCCGTCAACTCAACCTCAATCTGAAGACCCTGGCAGTGCAGGAGCGCGCGTCGGTTGGCACGGCGCCACCCCCTGCGCTGCGCCTCATGGACCTGGCGCGCAATCGCGAGGTGGTCTTGATGGCGGTCAGCCAGTTCCTGGTCTTCAGCAACTACTTCGGCATGACCAACTGGCTGCCAACGTACTTCAAGACGAATGGGGGAATGTCGGAAGTGGCTGCCGGCTTTCAGACAGGTTTTATCCTCTGGGGGACGATAATCGGCTACGCTGCCTCTGGTAGCGTCGCCAATCGGCTCGGTAAGGTGGTGCCGCTCTACTCGGCCGGCGCTGCGCTGGCAGCGTTGCTCACGGTTGGCTTTGCCACCGGCCTGTTCCTGCAACTGTCGCCGCTGCTGTTGCCGCCGCTGATGGTACTGTACGGGCTGAGCGTCTCGATCATGGTACTCACCCTGCCCATCCTCGTCGATTTCGTGCCCACCACGGCACTGGCACGGGCAAGTGGATTGGTGCTCACTTTCGGCTACTTCGGTGCGGTGGTGTCGCCGTCAGTGATAGGCTTCGTGGCCGATCAGACGCGCTCGCTGGAGAGCGCCTTCTGGCTGGCGGTGGTGAGCGCCGCTTGTGCTTGCCTGGTCTCGCGCCTGATCCGCGAGGAAAGGTCGCTGCAGCGCACCACCGCCACTGATTAGGGTATTGCCTAACGGCCCGCCACAGCCTTGGCGATGGCAGCCGTGTGCTCCGGGGTGCTGCGCCTGCGCGCGCCGGCGGCGACGTATTTCACCGCCCACTCGGCCAGAGTGGCAGGGCTGGCATCGTAGGTAGCTACGCCATCAACCAACGTCGGCAGGCCGGCGTTTGGCTGTACCACAACCACGCCGCCGGGGTAATACTGCACCAGCGCCTCGACGATCGGGAACATGCCCTCAGGGCCCTGACCGCAGTTGACGCCAATGCCCTGCACCGGCAGTTGGGAGAGGAACTCGGCCGCCTGTTGTGGCGTGGTACCCATCATGGTGCGTCCACCCGCCCCATAGCTGAGGGTACAGATGACCGGCAGGTCAGAGACGCGCCGCACGCCGTCGATGGCCGCTTTGGCCTCGTTGAGGTCGCTCAGCGTTTCGATCAAGAACAGTTGGACGCCGCCGGCAGCCAGGTGTTTTGCCTGCGCCTCGTAGGCAGCGGTGGCATCTTCAATACTGATATCGCCGTAGGGCTCCAACAGCTCGCCGGTGGGTCCCAAGTCGCCGGCGACGAAGGCCTTACCGGCTGCGGCTTCGAGAGCCAGTCTCACACCCTCGCGGTTGATCGCCTCTATCTGGTCCTCGATACCAACCCGGCGCAGCTTGAGCAAGTTGCCGCCGAAGGAGTTCGAATGGATGATGTCGGCTCCGGCCGCCACGTAACGGCGCTGAATATCGAGCAGAATCTCGGGGTGTTGAAGGTTGAACAGCTCAGGCGCGACCGGCTGCTCAACCGGCGTATTCTGCAACATCGTGCCCATGGCGCCGTCGCAAACCAATACCTCGCCGCTATCAAGCGCCTGCTGAAAACTCCTATTCATGTTATGCCTCCTCCAGCGGGGTTTCGCGGTGACGCGTCTCCAGCGGCGATTGCCCGGTTGCCAAGAGAAGCGCTACCCTCATCGCTTCCTGCAGGTTCCTGCCATCGGTCAATGGTTCTCCGGCAGCGTCATAGGTCGTGCCGCGCATGGTTGACGTGTAGACAAAAGGCAGACCAAGGCCAACGGTAACACCTGCTGTCGGCGCGTTCACGGTCGCCGCGATATGTCCCTGATCATGATACATCGCAAGGACGGCATCGAATTCCCCCTCAATTGCCAACTTGAAGACAGAATCGGCCGAGATGGGTCCAGTAGCGAAAATGCCTTCGCTGCGTGCCTGCGCCACGGCAGGCTGGATTTCGTCAGCCTCAATCCGTCCCAGTCTGCCGCGATCGCCACCGTGAGGATTAAGCGCTGCCACGCCGATACGCGGCCGCTGCTTGAACAATCTCGCCGCTGAACGATCTATCAGCCGCAAGCGTTGCAGAACCAGGTCCTTCTTCACCAGCTGGCACGCTTCAATCAGCTCGATGTGGGTGGTCAAGAGCGCTACATGCAGGCCATTAGCCACCAGCAGTGTGGTGAAATCATCGCAGCCGCTGAGTTCAGCTATCAACTCCACGTGCCCGGTCGTCCTGCAATCGGCCATGAGCAGCGAGCGTTTGCGTAGGGGGCCGCCAACCACTGCTTTGACTTTACCGCTTGAGTTCAGTGCCAGGGCTAGCCTGATATTGGCAATGGCCTGGCGTCCCGCCGCCGCGGAGATTTCGCCGAACTCGACCTCCGGTTCACCATCGGCCATGGTATCGCAAATCGAGACCGTACCAGGCGCGAACCTGGAGGAGTTGATGTCGCAGAGGCCGTCCCCACCGAGCACCACGGGTTTCAGCGGCACTTTGATTCTCGCCATGGTGCGCTCAATCGCATAGAGCGGTCCGATCAAGAGCGGCCGCATTGTTTCGTTCAAGCGGAAGCGTGCGATCGCTCTGAGGGTCACCTCCGGGCCTACTCCCCCGGGATCACCCATCGTGACGGCAATCAGAGGACGGTTGTCATCAGTCATTCCTCATAACCCCCAAGGATTCCATGCTACTCACGACCATAAAGCGTTTACATTGATACTACCGGCTGGATTTGACAGCCGGTAATCGTTGGTTCGTACGCAACAATCATAGCAGGAAACAGTCTTCCGGTAAACAGCGAGCGAGCAACCAGCCCCCTATGTCTATCTCTTGTGTTGCAGGGTATCGTCGATTGCGAACGCGCGAAGCGGTATCGCAGTAGCATTGCTGCTACGATCAGACACTTGGAACGGCTATACTGTGGAAAACGGACATGTTTGGAGTGGAGGATGAGCGGGGATTATCAGGTTTTTACGGCGGATCAGCTACGTGCATTTGAAGTAGGCGTCTTGACCAAGCTCGGCTTGAGCGAAGAAGACGCTCGTATCGCGGCGGACACGCTCACCAGCGCCGATCTCATGGGTGTTGACTCCCATGGCATCGCGCACTTTGCCGATGGCAAAGGATACGTACTGGGACTGAAAGAGGGGATCATCAATGCCAAGGCGCGCCCCCGCGTGGTGCGCGAGACGGCCGCGACGGCGTTGCTGGATGGAGATAACGGGCTCGGCATCGTGAACGCCTCCAAGGCGATGAAACTGGCAATCAAGAAGGCAGAGAGCGCGGGCGCTGGTTTTGTGTCGGTCACCAATTCGCGCCACTTAGGCATGGCGGCGCACTACCCGTTGATGGCCGTGGAACACGATATGATTGGCATCGCTATGACCAACACCATTCCTGGCGTCACTCCTGCTGGCGGGGCGGAGCGCAAGCTGGGCACGAACCCGATCGCGGTGGCGGTGCCGGCCGGCGAGGAGGTCACCTTCAGCCTCGACATCGCCACCAGTGCGGTTGCTAACGGTAAGCTTGAGCTGGCGCGCATCCGCGGCGAATCCATCCCCGAGGGCTGGGCGGTCGACAAGGATGGTAATCCAACCACCGACCCTTTCACCACCACCCAGGGTGGCATGTTGCTACCGCTCGGCAGCTTCCCAACGCTTTCGAACTATAAGGGCTACGGCCTTGGCTTGATGGTGGATATCTTCTCCGGCGTGCTGTCCGGGCTCGGCTACTGTCGCATGATCGACCTTGGCACCTACCAGATGGGTCATTTTCTGGGCGCGTGGCGTATTGATGCCTTCCGTGATGTCGATGAGTTCAAGGCAATGATGGACAACATGATCCGCGAGA
>CAZMKF010000002.1:37825-57268 GCA_964566935.1 uncultured Dehalococcoidales bacterium
TGCATGCCACTAAGCCGGCGCCGGGAGCCAAGGGTGTGCTGGTGCCAGGCGAACGCGAGTACCACATCCGGAAAGAGCGGGAGCGGAACGGCATCCCCATACACAAGAAGATCATTGCGCCACTGATCGCGTTGGGCGAGGAAATGGGCGTGCAGTTCCCGGTCTGACCCACATTGGGACCCCATAGACACGTCCTGTGGGGTCCCTTCTTGCTACTGCCTGAGGTCCACGACCGCTGCCAGCAGCTCTTGTTCGAGTTGGGCGGGCGATAGATTGATTCCTTCAGTTCTGAGGCTGGTGAGGAAATCGCGATGGCGCCGGCCCTCCCGGTAGGCCGGCTCGCGCGGCGGATGGCGCAAACAACTCTCCATCAGATCCAGGTCCACAGCCAGCAGCAGAGTGCCGTGCAGCAGCACCCCGCCGGCGCGCCGCAGTTGGGCGTTGCCGCTGATCTTTCGTTCGCCGATCGCCACGTCCGAGGCGCCGCGCAACTCGCCACGCAGACCCAATCGCCCAAGCGCCGCCACCAGGAAATCAGCGCCCAGCCTGAACACGGCGTTTACGTCCAGCAGGCGGGCGTTGGGGGCGGTTAATGAGTAATTGAGCACGTCGGCTGTTTGCAGGACGGTACCGCCGGCCGAACGCCGTCGCAGTACCTTAACACCGTAGCGCTGGCAGGCTTCTTCGTCCACCACCTCGAGCAGCTTTTCGGAGTTGCCCACGACAACGGTTGGTCCACTTCCCCACCATAGCCGCAGTTGATAACGGTCCTGCGCGGCGGCGCTGTGACAATCCAAGTCATCGCGCTCCAGGTGGCTCTGCAGATCCTGGGGCCTATCCACAAACGCCCGCAGCCGGCGGCGCGTTTGGGCCACCCAATCGGCACTGGCTGCCGTCATGGCTGTGATAGCGGCGTCGCTTTGGCTGTGAACACTCATCCGTATCGCTCCTCCCGGCGAGGCCAATCTTAGCTGCTTGGTCGCGTCGAGGCAACAGCGGTTGCTGTGCCCCCTCACGGGAATCAACCTTGCTGGTGACGGGACTGAAGTGCCGAGAGGTTGGGGAAACTGCAAATGCCTCATGTGATTGCGGAGCCCTGTATCGGTGTCAAGGCGATGGCCTGTGTGGAAGCCTGTCCGGTAGACGCTATTCACCCGTGCAGCGACGAAGCCGGTTTTGAAGAAGCCGAGCAGCTCTACATTGATCCCGATACATGTATTGATTGTGGCGCCTGTAATTCCGTCTGCCCGGAGAACGCGCCGTTTGCCGAAGAAGACCTGTCTAGGAAATGGGCTGACTATCGCGAGAAGAACGCTGTCTACTACAGTCGGGACAAGACCGCTCCAGCGCCGGCGTTACAGGCAGGCCCTGTGGTGAAGGATGCGGCTGCGCCAGGGAGGGCGCGTAGCTCCGCCAATCGCAGCCTGGAGGATGAAAAGCGGAGGATCATGCAGCGCTGATCTGCATCCTCAACTCTAACAAGCGCCGTCAGATAAGAGCCTGGTGGCGTTTTGCGCTCAGTGCGAGGGCTTGCGGCGAAGCTCGTAGGAAGCAGTGTTTGCTCAGGGATTGGCGCACAGCGGCGCGCAATCCTTGGCTTGGTAAACCGCGCCGGCGCTGCGTCCGCTGGGTGAGCCAGCCAGATTGACACCGTTTTGACCGCTAGTTATGCTGTCATCAGCTAGCCTATCAACAATTCAGGGGGATGAGATGTCGGACAAGCCAATTCTTGCCATACCGCTGGGTGATGCCGCCGGTGTTGGCCCTGAGGTAACTGTGTTGACGTTGCTCGACGAAGAAACCGGCTCTCTGGGGCGTCCCCTTTTGCTGGGTCAGCGCTGGGTACTGGAGAAGGCACTGCAACTGGTAGGCCGCGAGGCGGGCATAAATGTCATTACCAGGCCGGAGGAGGCAAGGTACGAACCAGGCGTGTTCGACTTGATCGAGGTGGGACGTCTCGCCCCGGAGGATGTTGCGTTTGGCAAACTTGCTGCCGCCACCGGCAAGGAGAGCGGCGACACGCTGGCGGAGGCCGGCCGCCTGGTGGGAGCGGGTAGGGCAGATGGCCTGGTTTCGGCGCCTATCAACAAGGCGGCGACTGGTCTGGGCGGCTACGGTCACGGCCACATGGAGATCGTAGCTGATGCGCTCAATTGGGATGGCTCTATGTACTCGATGCTGGCTGGCCCTACTCTGAAAGTGGTTAATGTCACCGGCCATTCCTCGCTGCTGGAGGCGATCGCCAACGTAACGCCGGAGAACATCCTGCGCGCCGTGCAGGTCACGCAGGATTGGTTCGCCATGGGTGGTAACAGCAAACCCCGCTTTGCGGTCTGCGCGCTCAACCCCCACAAGGGTGAGAGTGGTGTCTTTGGCAACGAAGAGGAGGAGCGCATCGCTCCAGCAGTAAAGCAGGCGCAGGCGCTCGGCATCAACCTGACAGGCCCCGAGCCGGTGGACTCAGTTTTTGCGCGTGCCGCCAGCGGCGAGTTTGACGCAGTGATTGCCCTTTATCACGATCAGGGCTTCACGCCGGTTAAGACGGTAGGCATGCACGATACGGCGAGTGTTGGTGTGGGCCTGCCTATACCCTACGCCACCACCGACCACGGCACCGGATTTGACCTGGCAGGCACCGGCAAGGCCAATGCAGGCAGCTTCAAACAGGCGCTGCGTGTGGTGGTAGAGATGTGCCGTGGCAGAAAGGCAGCCGGCTAGGTGCTCAGCAAAGAGAGGATTATTGCCGCGCTGGAGCACCGTGAGGGCGACCGGGTACCTATCGGTGAGACGGGGGCAGATTGGGAGATCGTTGAGACCGTACTCGGTCGCCCCACCTACTATCGCTCCAAATGGAAGGAGTGGCTGGCCGAGTGGCAGGGTAAACGGGACGATGTAGTTGATTCCTACTCTCGCGATATCCCTGAGCTGGTGCGCAAACTGGATTGGGACTTCATCTCGGTACCTCCCGTGCCGGCGCGCAGGGATCACTACCAGATGCCGGAGATGCTGGCCGAATACACTTGGAAGGATGAGAAGGGGCGGGTATTCCAGTATTCGCCTGAGTCCGGCGGCCACCCTCTGATGTTAGAGGGGCCCGAACCGACGCTCGAAAGCTCCGATCTGGAAGCCGCCATTACCATAGACCCAAGCCGCCTCGAGGCGATGAAACGCGTTGTGGCCGAGATCGGCGACACCCACTTCGTCATCGCGCGGGTGCCCGACGGCACTTTCCCGTGGATCGAGACAGTGGGTATGGAAGAGTTCCTGATGCGCATGCTGACGGACAAGGACTTTGTTGCCAGAGCGACTGACTATTTCTGTCGTGTCTCGCTGGCCTGGATCGACGCCGTCTGTCAGCTGGATATCGATGGCGTCATGGTTGCTACCGATTACACCGATAACCATGGTCTGATTATGGGCCCTGGTCCCTACCGCGAGTTTGTACTGCCGGCGCTGGTCAAAGCGGTGGAGGCGGTGCACAAGCACGGCAAGTACTTCATCAAGCACACCGATGGTAACACCTGGTCGATTCTGGACAGTTTCGTCGAGATCGGCATCGATGCCTGGCAGGGCATTCAGCCGCGCATCGGCATGGATATGGCGGAATTGAAGAAGCGATACGGCGGCAAGCTCTGCTTCTTTGGTGGGGTTAACTGCGACACCCTGGTGGCTGGCACGCCGGCCGAGGTGGAGGAGGAGACTCGTTACGCCATGCGGCATGCCGGCCCCGGTGGGGGACTGGTGCTTACCTCGGGCAACACCCTGCAGGTAGGCACCCGTTACGAGAACTATCTGGCGATGAGGCAGGCTGCCGAGCGGTACGGGCGCTACCCGCTCTCTAATAGGGTTTGAGATTATCCCACTAGGCGCGATTAACTGATACAGATAAGGTTGGGGAGGCTACAAAGATGGCGCTGCCGCGCATGGTAAGAGTCCGACAGAAGTTCGATGTCAGCCGCATCGAAGATGTGGCGGCGGAAGTTCGGTTTCAGCTTGCCGATTTTGGGCTCGAGGAGAGGGTGAAGCCGGGGCAACGCATCGGCATTACGGCAGGCAGCCGTGGCATAGCCAACATGGCCCTGATCATCAAGACGATCGTCGAAGAGATGAAGAAGATCGGGGCCGAGCCTTTCGTCTTCCCCGCCATGGGCAGCCATGGTGGTGGTACCGCCGAGGGCCAGACCGAGATGCTTGCAGGTTACGGTATCACCGAAGAGTACGTGAAAGCGCCCATTTTCTCCTCGATGGATGTGGTTGAACTGGGCAACACACCGGCCGGCATTCCGGTCTTCTGCGACCGCAATGCCTTTGAGGCCGATGGTATCTTCGTGGTCAACCGCGTCAAGGCCCACACCGCCTTCAAAGCGCCGAACGAGAGCGGCCTGGTGAAGATGATGGGCATTGGCATGGGCAAGCGGCGCGGCGCGGATATGTACCACCGCTACGACCTCGGCACGCTGTTACCCGCAGCGGCGCATGTTGTCCTCAATACCTGCAAGATAGTGGGCGGCATGGGGATAGTGGAGAACAGCCGTGATGAGACGTGGCGTCTGCGTGCGGTACCACCCGAGCGTATGCACGAAGAAGACCGCCTGCTGCTCATCGAATCGTACAAATTGTTGCCGCGTATCCCGTTTGACACGTTGGATGTGCTGATCGTAGACGAGATGGGCAAGAACATCAGCGGTACCGGTATGGACCTCAACATAATTGGTATCTGGCGCCGCCTGGGCGGGGAACAAAAGCCCTACTACAAGTACATCGTAGCACTGGATCTGACGGAAGAGAGCCATGGCAACGCGCTGGGCATTGGCATGGCCGACCTCACGACGCGGCGATTGGTGGACAAGATTGATTTGAAAGCCACCTACACGAATGTGATGACCACCAACTTCTTTCAGACCGGCAAGATACCGGTGACCATGGAGACGGACCGGGAGGCGATCGAGCTGGCCTTCAAGACATTCGAGGCAGACGCGGCGCGTGCAGTGCGGGTGAAGAACACGCTGGAACTGGAGCACCTGCTGGTTTCCGAGGCCCTGATGCCTGAGGTGAGAGCCAACCGTAATCTGGTGGTGGAGTCTGGGTCGCAAGAGCTTCGATTTGACGCTGCAGGGGCGCTGCTGGACTGAGCATTCTTCTCTGGCTCAACGATAAGGCGCGCCTCTAACAGGGGCGCGCCGTTTAAGTTCGCACGGGATCTAGGGTAGCTCGCGCCGCATCACTCTCGGCCGCTCGTAACGCCACCAGACCTCCAGGAAGGCCGGCAGCTCGCGCATGCAGGTTCTATCCAGATACGCTTTCCAACCCTCGTCGTGGGCGTGGTAGATGGCCGAGCGCGGCGCGTAGACCAGCTGGTAGCCGATATCACGCACCTGGTAGGCCCAGTTCTGGTCCTCGCAGGCGACCAACTGCTCATCGAAGGGGAAGCGTTCCCAAAGCTCTCGCTTGATACAGCTGCTGGCGTTGTGGAAGGCGTGCTGGCCGAACTGCATGCTCTTGCGGCTGGGGTAAAGGTACCGATAGATGAGACGGTAGCGTAGTGGCCCACCTGGATAGGGCTTCAACCTGCTGTAGGAGGCCGCTGCCCAGCGTGGGGAGCAGGCCGCCACCAGCCGCGCCAGCCAGAAGTTGTCTACGGGAATGCTGTGGCCGCTAAGGTTGACCACGTACTCGCCCTCGGCGTGGGCAGTGCCAATATTGAGCGCGCGACCGTAAGTAAACTCATGAGGGGCGATCTGGATCAGCTTGATCGGATAGGCGCTCAGGATATCGAGTGTGGCGTCCGTGGAGTCGGAGTCTACCACGACGATCTCGTAATCCCTGTACGTCTGGTGAGCGATAGCCCGCATCACCGTACCGATATGCTTGGCCTCGTTCTTCAGACGAAGCAGTATGGATACCCTCGCCATCAGGCGGGGCGCTCCTCGGTTGCTTGCGCGTTACTCAGTGTAGTAGTCCACCTGTTTGCTGCTTACACCCCAATCTACCTTCGGTGTTACGCTGGATATTCTAAAGCCGGCCTGCCGCAGCTGGCAAGCGGTCTGGCTTTGACGGCTCGGCCGGGCCACGGCTGCTGAGGGTTGGTCAGACGTGCCAGTAGATGAGTGCGCTTTGCACGCCCGATGGCCAAACCAACTCCTTGCCCTCGGGTAGCAGACGGCGCTGCAGCAGGGCGGCAAGCTTCTCGTCGTAGGCAGCGTTGTTCTGCAGGCCAAGCCGTTGCTTCACGTTCTCCAGCGCATCAGCCAGGGAGGCACTGCGCCAAGGCTCCCAGTAATGGTTGTCCATCACAACGTTGGGACGGATGCCCATCTCCAGGATGACGTTGTAGCCCACCGTGAAGTTCGTGCTGTCGTGCTCATGCCCCCACACGATACGGGTGGCATCTGCCATTACGCCATCGATAGTGGGAACTCGCATGACCATACAGCACCAAGCAGTGCTGGCGGCGATCATAGCCCGCACGAAGGTGGGCAGGTCCTCTACGCCGTACATCGCATGGGCGCAGAGTACCAGCTCGAAGCTGCGATCCAACTGCTGTGGCCAGGCTGCCTCAATCACGTCAACATTGTTCAGTTGCGCTTCGACCATGTTTTTGCGCAGCACAGCGAGCATGGATGGTGAGGGGTCGAGCGCGGTGACTGTGGCGCACTTCCGTGCCAGCGCCATCGTCCAGCGGCCGGTGCCGGCGCCGATGTCGAGCGCCGCGCTGGAGGTAGTAGCCAGCTCCAATAGGCGATCGCGCACCGGGTCGTCCCTTAGCATCTTGCGGCGGCTGCGTTCGTCGAAAGAGACGGCGCGTTCCCGCCAGGGATCAGCACTACCAGCCTTGCCCTCTTTGGCTTTATAGGGGGCGAAGCTTCTGATCGCCAAATCGGCCCAGAGCCGTCGCCAGGAGATGGTTTCACTCACATTAACCTGCTTTCACTGCCAGAGGCAGTCAGTCGATGATTACCGGGAAGCCGTCTATGTAATGCAGTTTCACCGGTACTTTATAGATTGCGGCGAGGTTTTCCGCGGTCAGCACTTTCAGGCTGGGGCCGCTAGCCTGGCAGACACCGTCACGCAACAGGACCGCGTCATCCGCTCGGGTGGCAGCTGCATTCGGATCGTGGGTAGTGAAGACCACAGCGGCGCCGGCATCCGCCATGGTCCGCATCAGCTCCAGAATGCGACGACGGTTGGCATAATCGAGATGCGAGATCGGCTCGTCGAGCAGGATGAGCCGTGGTGATTGCGCCAGCGCTCTAGCCACTGTCACCAGCTGCTTTTCGCCTCCACTGAGGGTTGGCACCAGTCTCTGAGCCAGCCCCAGTTGGCCCACTGCGTCGAGCGCGCGCCGGGCGATCTCGGTATCCTCCTCGCCCGGCGCTTCCAACAGGCTGAGGTAGGGGGCGCGACCCAGGCTCACGTAATCCAAGACCGCAAAGTCGAAGGGAACGTGTTCGTTCTGCGGTACGAGACCCACGAGCCGACTGAGCGCCCTACGAGAGTAGGTGGATTGGCTCCGGCCGTCAAGCAGGATTTGCCCGGCGGTGGGCGAGAGTATGCCTAGCATCAAGCGCAGGAGGGTGGTCTTGCCGCAGCCGTTGGGGCCTAGGATAGCGGTCACCGCCCCGAATCTGATGGAGAAAGTGAGACTTTCCAACACGTAGGGAAGCGAACTGTCGTAGCGATAGTAGATGCTTTCGATTTGCGCTGCCAGTGGCCGAGTCATCGCCGCACCTGGATTCTGCCGCTGGTGAGCAAGGTGATGAAGAAAGCCGCGCCCGCAATTGAGGTGATGATGCCCAACGGGATCTCGCCGGTAGTCAGGGTGCGGGCGAGGTCGTCGCAGAGCAGGGTGAAGATGGCGCCGATCAACATAGCGGTGGGCAGGGCGGCACGCGCTTCGGCGCCGATCAGGCGGCGGGCTATATGGGGCATGATCAGGCCCACCCAGCCGACTACGCCCGTCTTGGCCACTACGACTGCAGTGGCCGAGACAGCGGCGATCAGAATCACCAGTCGCTCACGCGTGGTGGAGATGCCAAGCGAAAAGGCGGTGTCATCATGCAGTGAGAGCAGGTTTAGCCGCCAACGCATCAGAAACATCACTAGCAGGCCCGTCAACGCTACTGGCGCAATTTGGTACAGATCGACTAAGGTAATCGCCCACAAGCCCCCCATCATCCAGAACACTATATCGGGCAGCTGCCGCAGCGGGTCTGCCAGATACTTCATCACACTGGTGCCGGCGGAGAGCAGCGCCGAGACGGCGATGCCTGCCAGGATGAGACGTAGTACCCAGTCACCGGTGCGGATGCGGGTGGCCAGCAGGTAGGTGGTGCCAAGCGCGAGGAAAGCGAAGGCGGCGGCGGCGCTTTGCACGGCGACAGCCGAGCCGCCCAGGAAGATAATGCCAACCGCCGCCCCGAAAGCGGCCCCCGGGGAGACGCCGAGGAACCCGGCGTCCACCAGAGGATTGCGGAAGACCATCTGCAGCACAGCGCCTGAACCAGCCAGCACTGCGCCGGTAAGCACTGCCATCAACACGCGCGGCAAGCGGAGATTCAGGGTGAGATTCCAGGCAAGCTGCACGTCAGTTTGATCGCCACCGAAGATGGTCAGCTGATAGCGGCCAACAAATAGAGAGACAAACGTCAGCAGCACGAGGAGGAAAACAAGCAGCATGAAGTGCCGGTTAAGCACCCCTCTTCCCGTTCCTTGCATGACGAAATGCCGTGCCGCCGCCTGTCTATTTCAGGTGTAGTTCAGGTACGATAATCGAATCCACCGCTGCTTTGTCCATACCGTAGGCGGTCTCGAAGAAGCGGTACAGCTCGGCTTTCATGTCGATGTCCTTGAATTGCTCCGGGTACATCTTGGTGGCCAGCCAGGTCATGCCCAGGATCCAGCGGGGATCGGGAGAGTCCCAACCGTAGATATCTGAGGGAAAGGCGTACAGTTCATTGTTGGCGACCGCCTTGAGGTGGGCCCAGTTGGGGTCTGACTTGATGTCGGCGAGCACTTTGTCGGGATCCATTGTATGCGAGATGATCAGGATGACCTTTTCGGCGTTCCAGGTGGCTACCTGCTCCAGATTGACCACGGTCCAACCGCCGCCCTTGGCTGCATCAAGCCAAACGGGCACCCCGCCCGCGGTCTTTGCCTGGATCGTCTGCATCCAGTCGGGCGCTGGTACTTGCATGGCGATGGCGCCGCTGCGGTCGTTGTACTCCATTAGTAGCATTCTGGTCTGCTGCGCCTCCGGAACCTTGGCAACGCCAGCCTTGATCTTCTCGATCTGGCCGCTGAAATAGGCTTTCAGATCGTTAGCTCGCTGTTCGTTTCCGAAGACCTTCCCCAGATTATCGAGGTCCTTATAGAGCATCTCAGGTGTTTCCAGGCCGAGCTGCATCACCGGAATCTTCAACTGTTCAAGACCGGGGATCATCTTGTCGGGGGCAACGCCTTTGAGAATAATGAAGTCAGGCTGCATGGTGGCGATTTGCTCCGGGCTGGCATTTGACTCCACTACCTTGAGGCGATCAAAACTCTTGTCGATCAGAGGGATGAACTGGCTGACCGAGTTGCCGCGATTCTCCACTCCGACCAGCCGCTCGCGGGCTTCCTTAAACATGTAGACGGTGTGCAGGCTCATGTACACACCTTTACCCACCACGGCGATGCGCTTCGGGAGATGCGCCATCTCCACAGTGCGGCCGGCAGCGTCTGTCAGTTTAAAACCAGCGCTCGAAGGCTGGACAGTAGCGGCGGTTGCAGCCGCCTTTGTGGAGCCGGCCGTAGCAGCAGCTGGCTTGGCCGTCGCGGCCGCGCTGGTTGCCACAGCAGCTGCCTTCGTTGGTGCGGCAGTGGGCGTGGTTGCCGCCTGGCAGCTAGCCAGGGTCAGGACCAGGGAGGCGGCCAGGAATACCTGGACGGCTCGAGTTGGAATGCGCATCAGCGAAGACCTCCATCAGTTTTCGTCGGCGACTCAGCCGCACGTTGCGCAATGCATGGGTTGCGTTGTGGGAATACTAGCATATCAATCAGCCTCTCAGTCCTGTAAACACGGCGTGACGGCTGAGTGAACTGCGTTAGGCAGCGTGAAGTGATTCGGCGCTAAGCTTCCTTTCAAGCAGGCAATCGACTAGAATGGCACCGAACTGAGGGACGTATGCTGTTAGATCTTCCCGTGCGTGACGTATTTGATATCGCGTGCTTCTTCGTGGCTGTGGTAGCCGTGCTGATTCTGGTTCGGCAAGCAGTGAGGGCTGGCGGGTGGGCTTGGCTCTTCCCAGTGGCTTTCGTGATACCCGCTCTGCTCTCCGCGTACCACCTTCTCCTGCACTACCAGGGTGGTGCGGGGCAGACCATCATGGTCAGGCCGCTGATTGACAGGGTATTCGTCACCGTCTTCTTCATGATCATCGTATTCGCTTTCCTGCGGCCGCTTCTGCCTCGCTACCGGACAACCGTGAATGCGGTGTTCGTTCAGGGTATGTTTATGTTGATCTGGTTGTCGGCCCTGGTTTGGTACGACTATGTGCGCAGCTGGCAGCCCGGCACACGCTTTGGTTCGAGTTGGGGAGCTTTGGCATTTGAGTGCTTCCAGGTGCCAATAACTGTCACGGCGGTGACCGTCCTGCTTTTCGTGTACTGGCGCACCCGGTCCCGTTACGCGATAACAGGCGCGATCGGTTTTGCGTCTTGGACGATCACCCACATTTGGCGCGGGGTGAGCCTGGCCAGTGGTACTAGGGATCCGATTACCTACGATCCTCTCTGGCTAGCCTTGGAGCTTGGAGGCCTGGTGGCGCTTGCTGCCGCTTTGGTTTGGCCCAAGGCAGCGGGCGAAACCTTCGCCGAGCGCTATGCGACCGATGCGGACGGCATCTCCGTCCAGCTACAAACGCAGGTAGAAGATTCTTCGGTGGAGAAGGCTCAGCTGGAGCAACGAGAGCGCATCGCCTGGGAACTGCACGACTCCATCGCCCGGCGCCTGTGCAGTATCAGGGTCAACTGCAGTAGTGCATCCGCTGTTTGCGCCACTGACCCGACTGAGGCCGTGCAACGCCTGGAAGCGGTGCATGAGATCTGCAATGAGGCGCAGATCGAGTTGCGCAACCTGATCGATGAGATCCGACTGCCCAGTATCACAGAAATGGGACTCGTACCGGCCATCCGTTCGTATGGGGCCATCCTTAGTAGTATCTGGGGCATTGAAGTGATGGTGGTGTCTTCAGAAGAGACGCCGCTGACCCCCGATCAGGCTGGCCATCTCTATCGCATCGCCTGCGAGGCACTCGTCAACGCGGCCAAGCACGGACAAGCGAAAAGAGCGGACGTCTTCCTGAGAAGCGGTCGTGACGGGTTTGAACTGCTTGTTCAGGATAACGGGGTTGGCTTCAAGGGGGCCGTGGAGGATTCGCTGCAGCAGCCTGGCTTGCGGGACATGAGCGATCGAGCTGCCAGCTTGGGAGCCGTTCTCTTGATAACTTCCGACCGTGCCACCGGCACCATCGTGAGCGTCAAACGCCAGACCAGTGGAGGCGGATGACGACGGCGCCTCCCCCAGCCAGGCGCAGCAAGCCGACATAACTCCCCGATTGTTGACGATTCCCTGATAATGAGAGAGGGGCAGCAGGCTTTTCTTGAGCTGTAGCTGGGCATCAATGTAACGGCTGCCATGGAAGACGGCAAGTCCGCGATCGCTAGGCCGAGAGGTTCTGCCCCGGCGTAGTGCCGATGGACCTGTTGATGCCCAGCATGAGGGATGGCGGCGACCAGGAAGACCAAGGCGCTCTGTCCCGCCACCAAAGTGATTGTAAAGTGATTGTCTTGACCAGTTCCGCCTGTGACTAGCAGGCGTTTCCAGTCCTGCAGGTGCGCGTGGACGGACATTCCCTTGAAGACGTCTCGGCCGAGTAACCGGTGCTGAACACCCGCATCGTCGACGATGGCCAGGCGAGGCCCCCATTCCGAGATGACGAGCGTTTGACGTCGGTTGTCAGTGCCTCCATCAGGCAGCGAATACTGCATCAACTTGCGGTGCGCCAAAAGGGTGTGCTGACGTTGCCGGGCAGGCGCGTGTGTGACAACCAGATAGCGGAGTTGCGCGTGATCTCCGAGAAGACGGTGAAGGTACATATCGGTAGGATCCAGCGCAAACTCGCCGTTTCAGATCGCACGGCAGCCTACCGCTTGGCAGGCGGGTTGTGCGTGACCGAGCAGTCAGGCGGGCACTAAGAGCAGAGGTCATAGATGAAACGCTCTTTTTGGAGCTTGTCCAACCGCCGCTTTTTACTCATCATTTCACTGGCAAAAGCTGATCTTTACAGAGGCACGGGGAGTTGTTATGGCAAAAAGGAACCCACTGGTGAAACAGAGGCATACCAGGGTGGCGGCAGCCCTGAGCACGCAGAACCTGCGCACTTTGGTGCAACTTGGTTTCCTGGCCCTAATAGGCTACCTCTTCTACATGCACGCCATCACACCTGAGACCGGCGCCAGCGGTAGTGCCTCACCGGAGGCGCTGTGTCCGATGGGCGGCCTGGAGACTGCGTACAAGTTCGTTATCACCGGGGGCAGCTACGTGCCGCATACCCACGCCTCCAACATCATTCTCTTCGTCGCGGTGGTGCTGAGCGCATTGCTGGCCAAAGGCTTCTTCTGCGGCTGGGTGTGCTCTTTCGGCGCTATCCAGGAGGGGATCACAGCTGGCAGCAAGTGGTTGCAGAAGCGCGTCTCGGGTTACAACACTTTCGTGGCTGCGGTGCGTGCCGGCTTCGCGTTCCTGCAACCGGTTGAACACTGGTTGCGCTACGGCAAGTATCTGGTGCTCGCCTGGGCGTTGATTGGCAGCGCCGTATACGGCGTGATGGTTTTTAGAGACGTTGATCCTTGGGCGGCGCTGCTCACCATAACCGAGTTCCAGTTGACTCTGGGTTTTGGGGTCCTGGTGTTGACCGTTGTTGCCTCGCTGTTTGTGGAGCGGCCCTTCTGCAAGTACGGTTGCCCGTTGGGAGCCGTGGTGGGCCTGCTCGGCTTTCTCAGCCTCACCAAAGTACAGCGAGAGGCCGCCACTTGCTCGGGTTGTAACGTCTGTTCGAAGCATTGCCCTATGGGCATCCCGGTGCACAGCATGAGCAGGGTGTCTGCCCCCGAATGCAACATGTGCCTGCAGTGCGTAGATATCTGCCCGCGCGTTGACGCACTGGCGGTCAAGATGGCGTTACCCGGCGTGCCGGCGGCGAAGGAGGCGTGAAATGGACGAGACAACTGGACAGGTGGATATGAACATCCAGCGTGACAGCCTGCCAGCCCCGCCCAGACAGCGCGTCATACCTACGCACAATCGCTGGCGCTCGTTGCGCTTGAGCGGGCTAGTTTTCGGCCTGTTGGGCCTGACGCTTATTCTGGGCACCGTCCAGGTATCTCAGGTGATGGGTGTTTGGTCCACGAGTGGCAAGAGCATCTCGAGTGGCCAGAAGATAATGCCCAAAGGCGAGAACACGGAAGAGCTGAAGGGCTGGATGACGATCCAGGATGTGCTTACCGCCTACGGCCTGACGAAAGAGGAGATGTACGCCAGGTTCTCCATCCCCGACACCGTGCCTGTGACTGCACAACTAAAGGAGATCGAGGCGCAGGCCCCGACCTTCAGTGTGGGTGCTTTGCGGAGCTGGCTGAACGAGAGGTGACGGCGAGGAAGCTGGATCTGCCAGGGGCGATTATCGCACGATGATCGTCCTCTCTTGTTGTCGTCGGTCTCGACTGCCCCTTTCACTATCCACTATCATGTTGGGTGAGCGAGAATAGTGGACGTCGTCCAGCGGCGCGTTACGAGACAGTGGAGATTGCGATGATCTATGAGGACATTACCAAGTCAGTTGGTGGCACCCCTCTGGTCAGGTTGCGACGGGTCGTCGATGGCAAGGCGGCTGTGGTGCTGGCTAAAGTGGAGAGCGCCAACCCCTTGGGCAGCATCAAAGACCGGGTCGCCGTGGCCATGGTTGATGACGCCGAGCGTGCGGGTAAACTGCAAGCAGGCGGCACGATTATCGAGCCCACCAGCGGCAATACCGGTATTGGGCTGGCCTTTGTGGGCGCAGCGCGTGGTTACCGGGTGATTCTCACTATGCCGGAGACAATGAGTGTCGAACGGCGTCAACTGGTGGCGGCACTCGGGGCCGAGGTGGTGTTGACGCCTGCCGGTGAAGGCATGAGGGGCGCGATCGCTCACGCAGAACAGCTGCACAATGAGCTGGAGGGCTCCTGGGTGCCGATGCAGTTCTCCAACCCCGCCAACCCACGTATTCACCGGGAAACGACGGCTGAGGAGATCTGGCGCGATGTTGGCGGCCAGCTTGATTTCTTCGTCGCCGGTGTGGGCACCGGAGGAACGCTCACCGGCGTGGCCCAGGCACTCAAACCCAGGCAGCCGCAACTGCGGGTGGTGGCGGTTGAGCCAGCTGCTTCGCCGGTACTCTCTGGCGGCCAGGCCGGGCCACATCAGATTCAGGGCATCGGCGCCGGTTTCGTCCCTGAAGTATTGCAGCGCGAACTGATCGATGAAGTGGCGCCGGTGAGCGATGAAGAGGCCATGGCGATGGCTCGCCGCCTCGGCAGGGAAGAGGGCATCCTGGTCGGTGTCAGCGGTGGGGCCGCTGCCTACGCGGCAGTGGCGATTGCCTCGCACCCCGGCAATAAGGGTAAAACTGTGGTCGTTATCCTGCCCGACAGTGGCGAACGCTACCTGTCCACGCCGCTGTTTGCCAAGGAATGAGGCGCCTGTGGTCAGTAACTCGCGTTTGTTGATTCCCTTAACATCCATGAATCTTTGGCAAGGCGTCTCTACAAAGACCCGGTGTTCTTAATCGCATCATAAGCGATCAAGGAATCGCGACAGGACAGAGGATGGGAACAGCTGGGGCTGTTGGGAGCGCAAGCGCTCTCGTTTTAGTTGGCAGGCGTGGCGCCGGCCAGCAGCAGGCCGAGGACGTGGTGTACGGTTTCGTCGGCACGGACTGCAATGCGGTTACCTCCGTTTCCAGCAGAGGCCGGTGGGCCACCCATGAGCCTGGTGGAGGGCTCGTGCATGAACCGGACGTCGAGTCTCTCCCGGTCTATTGCCACCGCTTGGGCATGACGCTGGGTGGAGCGCCCTTGGGGCGCCTTGCAAGACCGTCTCGCCCACATCGCTTGGTTGACAGTGGCTGGATTGCTATCTATACTGCGGGATACTCCGATTGACGTCGATGACGGTGATCTTCCTTTGGATCAGGTCACTCGAGCGCCAGTGGATATCGGTTTCTGCAGACTGCCTTTTGTTAGGTTCGGACTCAGCGTTTCCTTCAACAGCCACACAACTTGCCGGTGCTGTACCAATACAGCGAGGCGTAAGTGCGAATAACTGCGGAGGAGTCTTCAATGCCGAAGAAACGAGTACTGGGAAGAAGGGAATTCCTTCAACTGTCGGGAGCGAGCGTAGGAATCCTGGCGCTAAGCGCCTGCAGCACGAGCCCTGCGCCAACTGCCACCAAGGCGGCTGCACCCGCAGCAACGCCAGCGGCGGCCAGTTCTCCAGCTGCAGCGGCGACCAAAGCCGCCAACACAGCGGCCGCTACCAAGGCGGCTGAGCCAAAGATCGGTTCTCAGCTGATCGGCGAGCTGCAGGGACCAACCGTAATTCGCGACGTGGCTAAGTGGCCCAAGACGTTCAAAGAGGCGCCTATGCTGGCCGAGCTGGTCAAGGCTGGCAAGCTGCCACCAGTCGCCGAACGCGTGCCGTCTGAGCCGTTGGTAATCAAGCCACTTAATGAGATTGGGAAGTACGGTGGTACTTGGGCGCGTGGTTTCACTGGTCCTGGGGATGGTGAGAACGGCAACCGTATAGTCTCCACCGACAAGATACTGTTCTGGGACTACACAGGTACCAAACACGAGCCAAGTGTTGCCCGCGACTGGAAAGTTAGTGACGACGGTAAGGTCACCACGATCTACCTGCGTAAAGGCATGAAGTGGTCCGACGGCAAGCCATTCGGTGCTGACGATTTCATGTTCTGGTACGAGAACATCTACCTGGATCCGGAACTCGTGCCGACTCCGACGCCCGAGTTCATGACCAATGGGAAACACGGAAAAATGGTCAAGGTAGATGACACCACCATCGAGTACCGTTTTGAGGAGCCCAATTTCCTTTTCGTCGACATTCTCGCCGGTAGTACGTTGATGGGAGGTGGCCAGGCGACGCGTCAGTCCAAGCCATCGCATGTCTATGGTTCGTACTGTCCTGGCCACTACTTGAAGCAGTTCCTGCCGAAGTTCACGCCCGTAGCCGATTTGGAGAAGCAGGCTAAGGACGGTGGCTACGACTCCTGGAAGAGCCTGCTGAAGTTCAAGATGGACTGGCAACTGAACCCTGAGTTGCCAACGCTGACTCCCTGGAAAACGACCAGCCCGATCAACACGCCGAACTGGATCCTGGAACGCAATCCCTACTACTGGGCCGTGGATACAGAAGGCAACCAGCTTCCCTATTTTGACAAGATCACCATGACTCTGGCTGAGAACCTCGAAGTCCTCAACTTGCGCGCCATCGCTGGTGAGTACACCTGGCAGGAGCGCCATACTGACATGGGCAAGATCCCCGTGTTCCTGGAGAACGAGCAGAAGGGCGCCTACAAGCTCCACCTCGACCCGGCGCTCAACGGCTCCGACGCCACTATGCACGTGGGCATGAGCTACGATGCCGATCCGGAGATTGCCAAGTGGCTGCATAACAAGGACTTCCGGCATGCACTGTCGCTTGGTATCGATCGCGAGCAGCTCAACGAAACCTTCTGGCTGGGCATCGGCACCCCGGGTTCGATCGCTCCTGCGGATGACTCCCTGTATAGCCCAGGTCCGGAGTACCGTGACAAGTGGTGCACACTGGATGTCAAGCAGGCCAATGCGTTGCTCGACAAGATCGGCCTAACCAAGAAGGATGGTGAAGGCTTCCGCGAGCGTACGGACGGTAAGGGGCGGCTGAGGATAGAGATGGTGACGGTAGGTGGCATGTTCCTGCCGTTTACCCAGATCGCCGAAATGATCCGCGAACAATGGAAGGCAATTGGCATCCAGGCGGACGTGAAAGAACTGGAGCGCACTCTCGCTTTCACACGCAGCTCCAACAGCGAGAACCAGATTATGTTCTGGGCGAACGACGGCACGGAGATGCTTTACCTGTTCCCACGCCACGCTTTGCCGGTTGACCCGAGCGAATGCCATATGGGCGCTGCCTTTGCCAAGTGGTACTCGAGCGGTGGCAAGCAGGGTAAAGAGCCGAAAGATCCGGAGATGATCAAGGCATTCGATCTATTCCGCTCCGCTCCGGGTAAAAAGCGCGACGAGCAGATCCAGATAGCCAAGGAGATTTGGAAGATCCTGGTCGAAGAACAGTGGAGCATCGGTACTGTCGGTCAATCGCCGGCCGTAATGGGCGTGCGCGTGGTCAAGAATAACGTGGGCAATGCGCCTGACCGCCAGGTTAACGCGCAGCATGCACGTACGCCATGCACCACCCATCCTACGACTTTGTTCTTCAAGAGCTAGACCGCTACTGCACATGGGAGATGGCTCTGCGCTGCCTCCCATGTGCACGCTCCGGTCCAATTCGCCGAGATTGGTGGTCAGGTAGTGCTTGCATACATAGTGCGCCGCTTTCTGCTGGCAATACTGACGGTTTGGGCGATCACCGTGCTGTCGTTCGTGATCATCCAGCTGCCGCCTGGCGATTATGTGACTTCGTACATCGCCCAGATGTCGTCGAGTGGCAGCATAATCTCGGAGCAGGAGGCAGAGCTGCTGCGTATCCAATACGGCCTTGACCAGCCTATCTGGGTACAGTACGTGAAATGGATGAGCCTCATCCTCCAGGGCAACTTCGGCATGGCGATGGAGTGGGGCCGCCCGGTAATGGACGTAATTGGCGACAGGCTGGCCCTGACCATAGTAATCTCGTTTGCTGCCATTGTCTTTACCTGGGTGGTGGCGTTGCCGATCGGTATCTATTCGGCCGTGCGTCAGTACTCAATCGGCGACTACATCTTCACTTTCATCGGCTTCCTCGGCCTTGCCACCCCGGGGTTTCTCCTGGCCCTGGTGATGATGTACCTCGGCTTTAGTCTGTTCAACACGAACATCGGTGGGTTATTCTCTAACGAATACCTGGAAGCGCCCTGGAGTATGGCCAAGGTGTGGGACTTGATCCAGCACCTGCCGGTACCGGCGGTGGTGTTGGGGCTATCCGGTACGGCCCAGATGATTCGTATCATGCGTGCCAACTTGCTCGATGAGCTGCGCCGGCCGTACGTGGTTACGGCACGCGCCAAGGGGCTGTCGGAGCGCCGCACCATCCTCAAGTATCCGGTTCGAGTAGCGCTCAATCCGTTTGCCAGTACGATTGGCTATCTGTTTCCTTACGTGGTTTCCGGCAGCATTATTGTCTCCCTCGTGCTGTCGCTACCTACCGTTGGCCCGTTGCTGCTGAAAGCGTTGGTTGCCCAAGACATGTTCCTGGCTGGCACGATCGTACTGCTGTTGGGCGTGATGACAGTCATCGGTACCTTCATCTCAGATCTGATCCTGATGTGGATAGATCCACGGATCAAGGTGGAAGGATGAGCCTGTGTCCGACGAGGTGACAATACAGCCGGCAGATCAGTCAGACGAAGTAACAGCAGCTGAAGAGCGGATCTCGGTAGCCACTCAATGGCAGCTGATGTGGTGGCGGTTCCGCAAGCACAAACTGGCGATGATTGGCACGGTAGTGGTGCTGCTCTTCTATCTGGTCGTAATCGGTGCGGATTTCTTAGCCTATTCCGACCCGTCGGCTTCGGAGGCGCAACGGTCGCTGATGCCGCCGCAGAGCATACACTGGTTTAAGGATGGCAGTTTCTCGCCGCACGTGTATGCGCTTGAGGGGAAGCGCGATCCCCAGACTTTCAAGCGAGTGTATACTGCCAATCCCGACAAGAAACTGCCGGTGACTTTCTTCGCGGAAGGATTCGAGTACAAACTGCTCGGCTTGATTCCCACAAACCGCCACCTGATCGGCATTGAAGGGGCGCGGGCAGAGGACTCCCTGTTCGTGCTCGGCACTGATCTGCAGGGGCGCGATCTGTGGTCGCGGCTGATGTACGGCACCCAGACGTCGCTCAGTATCGGTCTGGTTGGTGTTATTCTCAGCCTTGTGCTTGGTATCGTGTTGGGCGGCCTCTCCGGCTATTATGGAGGCCTTATCGATACGGTGATTCAGCGCTTGATCGAGATTGTGCGCTCCATCCCCACCATTCCTCTTTGGATGGGCCTGGCGGCCGCGTTGCCACGCGACTGGGACACGGTGAAGATCTATTTCGCCATCACCATCATCTTGTCCCTAGTGGGTTGGACCGAGCTGGCGCGCGTGGTGCG
>CAZMKF010000002.1:57278-92861 GCA_964566935.1 uncultured Dehalococcoidales bacterium
GACCCAAGTCGTCGTCTCGCGGACCAACCAGCGGAGCGTGTCCAGCACCGGCTGGAGACATCCGGCGCGTGGCATTTCCACCAGCGGGTGGAGACCGTCATCGGCTGGACCGGCCTGGCGCGCGTGGTGCGCGGCAGGTTCCTCTCGCTGCGCGAGGAAGACTTCGTGATGGCGGCGGTGCTGGCCGGCTGCGGCCAGATGCGAATCATCTTCCGCCATATGGTGCCGTCGTTCCTCAGTCACATCATCGCTGCCACCACCCTGGCCATACCGACCATGATTATCAGTGAGACCTCGCTTTCGTTTCTGGGGTTGGGGCTGCGGCCACCGGCTATCAGCTGGGGTACCTTGCTGCAGGATGCCCAGAACATTCAGTCGCTGGCGATATCACCATGGCTGCTGATTCCAGCCCTGCCGGTGATCATCGTCATCCTTGCCCTCAACTTCATGGGTGACGGCCTCCGCGACGCGGCCGACCCGTACGGGGTGTGACGATGACCACGATGGCGCCGACTACCCCGTTTCTCAGCGTGAGGGATCTGAAGACCTACTTCTTCGCTGACGAGGGTGTGACCAAAGCCGTAGATGGAGCCAGCCTGGACGTGTTTATGGGCAAGACTCTTGGCGTTGTGGGAGAGTCTGGTTGTGGCAAGAGCGTCACCGCTCGCTCTATTCTGCGTATAGTGGAACATCCTGGCCGCATCGTGGACGGCGAGATCATTTTGCGGCGCCCCAGCGACGGTCCTTTGGTTGAGGTGGACCTGGTAAAGCTGAAGCCAGACAGTAAGGAGATGCGCTCCATTCGTGGCGCCGACATAGGGCTCGTATTCCAGGAGCCGATGACTTCGTTCAGCCCTGTGCATACGATTGGCAACCAGATCATTGAGGCGATTCGTCTGCACGACCGTATCAGCAAGCGGGAGGCCCGGAATCGGACGATAGAAGGTCTGCGTCGGGTGGGCATTCCAAAACCGGAACGCCGGGTAGATGAGTATGCCTTTGAGCTCTCAGGTGGCCTGCGTCAACGGGCGATGATCGCCATGGCTCTCGCCTGTGATCCCCATATGCTTATTGCCGACGAACCTACTACCGCTCTGGATGTCACCACCCAAGCGCAGATCATGGACCTCCTGCGCGAACTGCAAGAGCAGAATGGCATGGCGATCATGTTGATTACCCACAATTTAGGGGTAGTGGCGGAGATGGCGGATGAGGTGCTGGTGATGTACCTCGGCCAGGTGGTGGAAAAGGGCCGTGTCGATGACATCTTCCATCACGCCAGGCATCCCTACACCAGGGCGTTGCTGCGCTCGATTCCAAGTATCAACTCCGCGTCCAGGGTGAAGCTGCCCACGATCAGCGGCTCGATCCCTCACCCGTTTAACAGGCCGACCGGGTGCCCATTCCACCCTCGTTGTCCAGATCGAATCGCCGGGCGATGTGAGAGTGAGGCGCCTTCCCTGGTAACGGTGGGGCCGGACCAGCAGGCCAGCTGCCTGCTCTACCAGTGAGCGAAATAATGGAGCGATCATCAGGCATGGATGAGAACCTGCTGCTTCAGGTGACGAACCTGCGCAAGTACTTTCCGATCAAACGAGGCTTCTTGCGCAAGACGGTTGGCCACGTCCGTGCTGTGGATGACGTCAGTTTCTTCATACGCAAAGGAGAAACGCTGTCTCTGGTGGGGGAATCCGGCTGTGGCAAGACCACCGCCTCGCGCTGCATTCTGCGCGCCATCAAGCCAACCTCGGGAGAAGTCCTGTTTCGCGGTGAAGACGGTATGGTGCAAGATCTGGCCACCCTCTCCAACCGCCAGCTGCGTCCGCTGAGACGCCAGATGCAGATGATCTTCCAAGACCCATTCTCTTCGCTCAATCCGCGCATGACGCTGCTCGACCTGGTTGGTGAGCCGTTGCTGGTCAACGGCATGAAGAACCGCCAGGAGCGGATGGATCGAGTGGCAGAACTGCTGCGCCTGGTAGGCTTGCGGCCGGAGTACATGCGCCGCTACCCGCATGCTTTCAGCGGCGGCCAGCGCCAGCGCATTGGCATTGGTCGCGCACTGGCGCTCAATCCCAGCCTTGTAGTGGCAGATGAGCCGGTCTCGGCACTCGATGTCTCCGTGCAGGCGCAGATTCTCAACCTGATGTTGGATCTGCAGGAACAGCTGGGGCTGACCTATCTCTTTGTCGCCCACGATCTCAGCGTGGTCAAACACATCAGCGATCGGGTGGCGGTGATGTATGTTGGTCAGATTGTTGAGGTTGCGGAGACCGATGAGCTATTCAACGCTCCCAAGCACCCGTACACAGAAGCGTTGCTTTCGGCAGTGCCCAATCCGGATCCGAGGCGTCGCTCGCAACGGATAGTGCTGGAGGGAGAGGTGGCGGATCCGGCAAACCCGCCCTCAGGCTGCTACTTCCATCCGCGTTGCGCATACACCCAGGACCGGTGTCGCGAGGAGAGGCCCCTGTTTGAGGAGGTGTATCCGGGGCACTTCGTTGCCTGTCACCGGGCGCGGGAGCTTTCTCTCAAAGGTATCGTGGCGACCGACCTGACCGCTTGAGAGGGGTGTCTGCTTTGGCGGTGGGCGCAGAGTAGGAGCGGCGATGCGGCACGTTTTACAGTACCACCGGCATTTGTTACACTCTGACTGTACGGTTTCAACGGGTTAGAGTAAACGACCCAGTATGCAGGAGGTGCGTCTTGGGGAAGCGCGATAGGGCTGGCCGGGAGGCCCGGAAGCCAAAGAAGAAGGATGTGCGCGAGGCGAAGCCGTTGAGCAGCGTTGCGCCGTTGCAGCCCATGTCAGCGCCCGAAGTTATTCGCAGGAAGCGGCGGGTAGAAGAAGACGTGGAGGACGAGGACGAGGACTGAACCTCAAGTGCCAACCTGCGTTTCAGAGTGGACCGATGTTTTCGGTCCACGTTCTTTATCCGGCGCCTGTTTTCCATCTGCCTGTGCAGCGGAGGACAGCAGGTGTTTGTTATAGTTAGCAGGTGTTAACCGAACTTAGGGCAATCGACTTGGTCGATTTCCACGCCCACACTAACGCAAATGATGGCCGCTGGACCGTTGTCTCGCTTGCTCAAGCCGCCAGCGCTGCCAAACTGAGAGTTGCCGCGGTCACCGATCACGATACGTTGCTCAATGTGGTGGGGAGAGGACGTGCATCATGTGCTTTGCCTGGGGCTGAAGCAGCCGGCAGAGAACGTGGAGGCAGTAATCGCCACTACCAGGGACACCAGCGCCAGTCTGGCGCGAGAGGCGGCCGTGAAGTTGAGGCAGGGCGGCATGCGCTTGCAAGATCTGGAGGGTTTGCCGGAGGAATCCTATCGTGCGCATGACGTCATTCGCGCCGCGCTGGCCGAAGGACTGGCCTCAAACTACAGCGAAACTGTTCGGATCATAGTCACCGAGTACGGCGCTAGGTTCGCTGCTGCGGCGAGTTTTTGCGAGGTGGTGGAGGCCTGCCATGCCGCTGGCGGAGTGGCGATCATCGCCCACCCGGGTCGGGCGGAGTACGGTTTCGGGCGGGCCACGGCGGAAGACATCGGCAGGATGAGAAGGCAGGCCGGCCTGGATGGTATAGAAGTGTATCATTGGTCGCATTCCCGACAGCAGGAGACCGGATTGTTGGAGTTGGCTAACTCGCTAGGGATGTTGGTCAGCTGTGGGTCCGACTCGCACGGCCCCGGTGCTGCTAAACCGTTGGTTGGTCGGCGGGCGGAGCTTTGTCAGCCCCTGCTGGAGCGATTAGGTTTCACTGTTGAGTAAGAGCGGTGGTGGCAAGTTGAGCGCCGATCAGCAGGCATTCGAGACGCTAACAGCCGAACAACAGAACCTGCGCGAGCAGATCAGCAAACTGAAAGAGCAGAGGCAGCTATTCGAGCGTCTCGGCTATTCGCGCTACTACCTGGATATGCAACTGCACGCCCTGCGCAGCGACCTGGCAGTGTGTGAGTTCCGGCTGCAATCGTTGCAGGCAACTGCGGAGCCGAGCACTCTGCCGGGATCTGAGCAGCGTGCTGCAGCCAGCCGGCACTCCGAGCTATTCAATCGGCAGCACTGGCCGGTAGTGGTGGCCTTGGTAGTCTCCGTATTGGCCCTGTTCGCCGCAGTCTACCTGGTCTGGGATCGTATCAGTGGGGAGCCGGTCGTGCTAACGCTGGCCGTCGCCAACACACCTGGTCCTACCGCAACCTCTCAGGTGGCGATCTCGACGGCAGTGGTGGCCACGGCAGCATCGCCGGACCTTTCATCAACCGCGGTGTCGACGGCGGCGCCACCGGCTGCGACTACCGCTGCGCCCAGCCCCCCGCCCGCGCCCACGCCGCAGGCTACCGCGCGTGCCTTCGCGGTCACGACGGTGGATGGCCTGAATGTAAGGGCCCAGGGAAGCGCCGATGCGCCGGTGCTTGAGGTGCTTTCACTTGGCACTGTGGTGGAGATGAGCAACGATACGGTGGAACAGGGAGGTCGCACCTGGCGGCGCACCGCTGGCAGTGGCTGGCTCGCGGCTGACATGATCCGTGTCTTCCCCAGTAAGGCAGAGGCTGAGAGTTTTGCCGCACAATTGTAAGCTCTCTGTGCACTGTGCTTGACTCTCTTTGTTTCATCCCCTAATATTCGATATAGACCGACTACTGCCGGGTGAAGGCAGTACTTGCTGGTCCATGCGTTTGGACGTTTAGTCGGTGTGCGCCGTCGAGTACTGAAGGACACGAGGGCCGGTACTTGGCCGCCGCACCATTTGGAAGGGATGGCAGAGCGGATCGTCAGCTCGCCAGTAATGCGCGCGTCGCAGTCATATATTGACTGGCCGTTCGGGTTGAGATTTCGGGAGAACAGCGGGCAGCGCCGCATCGGCCTCCATTGGGTCGCTTGTAGAGGCCACCTGACTGACGACGGCTCCAACCCGTTGAGCCACGGCAACTGCATCCGTTACAAGCGGTGTGCTTCCGTAGCGATGTCCTGTGCTGATGGTATGGCTGCCCATCCCCCCCTCTCCACACCTTACCTGCCCCAGATTTTGGCCCTCGCATACAGAGGAGTTTGATGTTCTCTAGCAACAGATCCCCAGATTCTCACGTGGCCTTGTTTGTCGATTGGGACAACCTGGCAATCAGTATCTCTGCGGAGATGGGTGGCGCCTCTATCGATGTCAAGGCGTTGGTAAACAAGGCGCAGCAGTACGGCATCGTCCTGATCGCGCGCGCTTACGCGGAATGGAACACAATGAGCGAGCGGCTCTCCGTTTACCGCGCCGGCGTTGAGCCCATCTATGCGCCTACCTTCCGTTACGAGACCGATCCGAATACCCACCTGGCGCGTGGCAAGAGTCTGGCAGATCCGGTGATGGTCTCCGACTGTATCGACATATTGCACGTGGTGCCGCAGATCTCGACCTTCGTGCTTGTCTCTGGCGACAAGGATCTGATCCCGGTGGTGCGACTTGTACAGCTGCGCGGCAAGCGTGTAGTGGTGATCGGCCCCGACCTGGTGGCTGCCGTGCTGCGCGACATGGCCGATGAATTCGTGCCGTATCGATCTTTGGTAGCCGCTGAGCCAGCGCCCGAGATCGTTCCCGCCACACGACGCCGGGAGCAGCAGGCGCCGAGGCGGCCACAATCCCGCATCCAGGTAAGCCGGCAAGCGCCGGCCTCACTGGCCCGCCCGGTAGAGACCACAGTCGAGGCGGTAAGCGAGCCGGTGAGCGAGGCGGCAGAAGAAAGCGAGGCGAGAGTCGCGCCAGATCTGCAGACCACGTTTGGCGCCATAGTCGAAATCTTGAAGGAGATGGCAGCCAGCGGTCGCGGACGTGTGCGCGCCACCAACCTGAAAGATCGATTGCTCGTACGGCAACCGGCCTTCAGCGAACGCCACTGCGGTTTTAGCAAGTTCAAGGACCTGCTTGAGGCGGCGGAACGCGAGGGCCTGTTGAGCGTGAGCGCCGCTGGCCCCGTGCATTGGGTATCGTTGCCGGGCGTTGCGGCGGAGGCCGAACCAGCGAGCGCCGAGCAGCCACCAATTGAGGAGCATGTCCGTGAACTGGCCGTGATTCGCTTTGTCAGCCAATTGCGGGCGCGCAGCCGCTGGCTCACTTACACCTATGTATTGACCAACGTCATTGGTTTCCTTGGCCGCATGCAGCCGGAGATGGATGCCGAGTCCGAGGCGCGATCGGTGTTGAACCGCCTGATCATCGAGGGAGTACTACGGGTAGACCGGTCGCCTCAGGAGGTGGACATTGGCGGTATCAAGCACCGGGTGCGAATGTGCCACTTCGTCGACGATGTGCCGCTAAGCCGCGAGGCCACTGAGTTCGATCTTAGCGTCTTGCCGCCGGTCTCCATCCGCGAACTGACCGAGGGTTCGGATCAGGAGTCTCCCTCCGAGGTATCAGCTGAAGTGGCGAAAGCTGCAGAGGCCGACGAAAGCAAAGCGCCCCTGGAAGCACGGCTGACCCCGGCGGGTGAGCCGTCACTGGAACTTGGGTCTGCAAGCAGCGGGCAGCGTGACGATGCGGCGCAGGCGGAGTCCGCAGAAGCGCCGGCAGCAACCGAGGCGGAAGTTGCCTCTGAGGGAGAGGGAGCTGCCGCAGTTGATGAGCCTGCCGAAACGCAGGCAGGTGACAGTTCGCAAGATGCTAAGGCAGCTGCGCCCGAGGCCAAACAGCCGGCTGTGGCCGCCGAGGAACCAGCGAAGGCCAAGAGTAGCCGCAGCCGGCGGCGACCCCGTGGCGGCAAAACCAGGGCGGAGACCGAGCCGGAGGCCCCGGCCGCCGAAGTAAACGAAGTGCCGCCGGCGGCTGAGCCTGAAGCAGTTGCAGCGCCGGCGCCGGAGGCAGAGCCGGCCAAGGCCGCAACCACCACCGACCAGCCGGAGAAACCCGATATCAGTGTTGTCAATGATACGGTGGCTCGCATTCTTAGTGAACTGGCGCAGCAGGGTAAAGAGCGCGTCACTGGCTCCAGCCTGAAGTTGAGGCTTGTGAAGGCTTTGGGTTCGTTCAGCGAACGGGATTATGGCTTTAAGCGCTTCCGCGACTTCGTGCAGCAGGCGGCTGACAGCGGTCATGCCAGCATGGAGCTGGAGGGATCCGTCACCTGGGTGCGACCGGCTGCGGGTGAATCGGCCGAATCGGGCGCGATTGAGGGTTAGCTCAGCTAGCGAACTGAGGTTGATAGGGTGACTGGCCACCATGGAAGGTGGCCAGTCACTTTTATTCCCGGTTGTGTGTGTCGACTTCTGCAGAAACACATGACTGAGAACCCCCTCTTCCTTCTTGAATGGTGGTCTCATGCGACCCTTTGTGGCTCGTGGGGAAGTGCAGTCGCTGTCGCTCACGCTGGCCGCCGAAGGGTGTGCTGGCCTCAACTTAGGGACTGGTAGTATAATCACCTCACAACATAATGGACCAAGGCCGCTGGGGGCGCTCGGCTGAGAGACGGTGCAAACCGTCAACCCCATGAACCTGATCTAGACAATGCTAGCGTAGGGAAGCGGTACGAACGCAGAAAGACTTGTTTCCGCTTGCCGCCCGCCTAGCGTAGGCGGCTTTTTTGTCCGGGAGGAGTTGGCATGGAGCAAGATGTTCTGCGGCCGGTTCATGCTTCACAACGCACTTATGGGCGCTGGGACTTCTTCGTCCTTTGGGCTGGCGCTGCGTTCTCGATCGCCGAGATCTACACCGGTGGCATCCTGGCGCCGTTGGGATTCGGCGCAGGTATGGCGGCCATACTGCTCGGGCATGCCATCGGTAACACCCCACTGGCGTTGGGCGGCCTGGTGGGCGCGCACACCGGTGTGCCCGCGATGGTAAACACCCGCCCCGCCTTCGGCGTGCGAGGCTCGTATCTGGGAGCCACCCTCAACGTTATTCAGCTACTGGGCTGGACGGCAGTGATGATCATTCTGGGTGCACAGGCCACGAACGCCATCTCCAGCGCTCTGGTTGGCTTCGACAACCCATTGATGTGGAAGATCGTTATTGGTTTGGCTACCACGGTCTGGGCGCTGGTTGGACAGCACAGCTGGAAGTACCTGAACGCGGCGTCGGTAGCGCTGTTGTTTCTGCTCTGTTTGGCCCTCACGGCCGGCTCGTTTTCCGGTCGCAGCGTCGATGAGATCGTGCGCGCGCCTAACACCGGCGCGTTGCCGTTCGGCATCGGTCTGGACATCGCCATCGCCATGCCCATCTCCTGGCTGCCCTTGATATCTGATTACTCGCGTTACGCCCGCAACCCGGGCAACGGCATGATTGGCAGCTGGGTGGGTTACTTTGTGGCTTCGTCGTGGATGTTCGCTGTTGGTCTGATCGCCGCGCTGGCCACTGGCGCCAGCGATCCTATCCCGGCGATGCTGGCGATAGGTCTGGGAGTGCCGGCTTTGCTGATCGTGTTGCTCTCTACCTTCACCACTACTTTCATGGACGTCTACTCTACCGGACTGTCTGCATTGTCCATTCTGCCCAGGCTTTCGGCACGCAGCAGTGTGGCTCTGGGCGGCCTGCTGGGCACCGCTCTGGCACTGGTTTTTCCGATGCAGGAGTATGAGTCCTTCCTGCTACTGATCGGCGCCACTTTCATTCCGTATTATGGCATCGTGCTGGCCGATTTCTTCGTGCTGCGAAAGCGACAGTACGACGTCAAGGCCTTCTACGGCCCCGGTAAGTACTGGTACAACGGTGGGGTCAACTGGCGCGCCATTGCCGCCTACGCCATTGGCGTGCTCAGCTATCGCTGGCTGTCGGGTGACGACCCGATTGGCTTGTTGGCGGCGCTGGGTCTGAAGGATTGGGTGGGCGCCAATCTGACGGCTATAGGCGCTTCCATCCCGGTGATGTTGCTGGCGGCGGCGCTCTACCTGATGTTTATGAGGGTGGGTGGCCGGCAGGAGCTGAGCCGATAGACCGAGAACACAACCCAAAATGTAGGCCTATGGTGCTATAGAGGGACCTTCGCGTAGTGTGTACCCTTGCCAGTCACGCCTGACGGGCAATGAACAAAAGGAGCGGGCGAACCACCCTCAGGGTGTTACGCCCGCTCTTGATTTGGGATGCGAAGCCAGTTGGGCTTCCTACTGCATCACCTAGTTTTCGGGTTCCTGCTGTGGCGCCTTGATCAGTTTGGCGGCGGCGCCGTTGCCCTGTTTCATCAGCCCCTCGAATATGTCGATCGGCACCGGGAAGATGATGGTGCTGTTCTTCTCGGTTGAAATCTCGGTGAGGGTTTGCAGATAGCGCAACTGCAATGTTGAAGGCTGGGTGGAGATGACGGCAGCTGCTTCGGCCAACTGGTGCGAAGCCTGCAGCTCGCCTTCGGCGTGGATGATCTTGGCGCGCTTCTCGCGCTCGGCCTCCGCCTGGCGGGCCATTGCACGCTGCATCGACTGCGGCAACTCCACGTCTTTGACCTCTACCACGCTGACCTTGACGCCCCAGGGCTCGGTCTGCTCATCGATGATCTGTTGCAGGCGGTGATTAATCGATTCCCTCTCTGCCAGGAGGGTGTCAAGTTCGGACTGGCCGAGCACGCTACGCAGCGTGGTCTGAGCAATCTGCGAAGTGGCCCGAATGTAGTCGAGCACCTTGACTACCGCCATGGACGGGTCGATGACGCGGAAGTAGACAACCGCGTTCACCTTGATGGTGACGTTGTCGCGCGTGATCACCTCCTGCGGCGGGATGTCCATCGTCACGGTACGCAAGTCCACCCTCATCATGCGGGCGACGAAGGGGATGATGAGGAAGATGCCTGGTCCTCTGGCTCCTTCCAGGCGTCCCAACCTGAAGATGACGCCGCGTTCGTACTCCTGAACGATCTTGATGGCCGCCGAAAGCAGCGGAAGGACGACGAAGATGATTACGGCAGCTGCTGCGGCAAGGTTAATCAGCGCGTCAAATGCGCCTCCCATGCGGTATTCTCCTTTCAACCATTTCGTTATTACCGGCGGTGAGTCAGGATCTAGTGATCAGACTCCACCGCTTCCACTACAAGCGTGATGCCTCGCATCGCTGTGACCCGCACCTCTGAGCCGGCTTCAATGACACCGGAGGTGGCCCGGGCTTCCCAGAGCTCACCATCGACAAACGCCGAGCCCACCGGGTCCAGGCGGGTCCGCGCCTCTCCTACCATGCCAACCATGCCCTCTTCACCGGTGGCAACCTGCTTGCGGTGCGCTTTGATTACGCCGCGCAGAGCGATGAAGAAGAAACCGAAGGTCACCAGCAGAACCGCAGCCACCGCCCACGGCGAGACTGACAGAAACGGAACACCAGATTGCATGAGCATCACCGAACCCAATGCTAGCGCTGCCAAGCCGCCTACGCCCATTGCGCCGTAACCAGGCGCCAGAACGACTTCGCCGAACAGCAGGAGAAAGCCAACTATGATCAGGGCGACCGCAGTGAGGTTCACCGATAAAGTGCCGAGGGCGTAGAACGCCAGTAGAACAAGAATGACGCCTGTGACGCCAGGTAGGACGGCGCCAGGGCTGGCCAACTCAAAGGCAAGGGCGTTGATGCCAAGCGTCAGCAGAATGTAGGCGATGGTGGGGTCCGTAATCGCGTGCAGCAGTCCCTCCAGCGGGTTCATGTCGCTGCGGTCAATGACGGCGCCAGCTGTGCGCAAGACTCGCTCGCTGCCATCGGCCAGGCGCACCGAGCGCCCGTCCACCTGCTTGAGCAGGTCGTTCAGGTCGGTCGCGGAGTAGTCTATAACCCTGAGGTCCAGGGCCTCATTAGAGGTGAGGTTGGCGCTTTCCCGGATCGACTTCTCAGCCCACTCCGCATTGCGGCCGTTGCGCTGTGCCATCTCCTTAATCTGGGCAACGGCGTCGTTGACGACCTTCTCCGTCATCGTCGGGTCCGGCTGCGATTGTCCCTCGCCGCCGATACCCACCGGGTGGGCGGAGCCGATGTTGGTGTTGGGCGACATTGCCGCCACGTGGGCGGACATGGTTATGAAGACGCCGGCCGAGGCGGCGCGCGCACCCTGCGGTGAAACATAGACAATAACCGGCACCCTGGCATTGAGAATGGCGCCGGTGATATCGCGCATTGAGGTCATCAGACCGCCGGGGGTGTCCATTTCGAGCACCAGGGCGGTGGCGTGGCCATTCTCGGCTTCCTTGACAACTCGTTGCACATAGCCGGCCATGGGAGGGTTGATCACTCCCTGGATGCGGGCTACCCGTACTGGCCCCGAATCCACTGCCTGGGCATATGCGAGTGTGCCGAAAGCAAACAGAAGTACAGCAAGGATTGAGGTGAGCAGAGTTATACGTCTCATCACGCTTGAAGTATAGCAGCGGCTGAGCACTGGCGAAAGCGAAGCGCTCGGCCGCTCGGTCGGGTTGGCCTGAGAGACGCTAAGTGATGGCTTATTCTCCGATCGCGCGCCGCAGGTATTCGGCCACGTCTGGCAGCGCCACCTCGTTCTGACTGGCGGAAACAAGGTTGCGCACCACTGCCTGGCCCGATCCCAACTCGTCGGGGCCGATGATCACGGCATAGGGAATGCCCTTGCGAACCGCGTATTTCAGCTGGTTGCCGATGCGGTCCTCGTTGAGGTAGAGCTCGGCGTTTAGGCCCGACTGGCGCAGTTCGCTGGCAAGCCGCATGCTTTCTGCCAGCGTCTCGGCACTGTAGTTGGTGATGAGCACGTTAGCCACCGTGGACCCCATGCCCTGTGGCCGCATGCCGAGGTCCTCAATGACATCGATGATGCGTTCGAGGCCGATACTGATGCCGGTGGCGGGGATGCTCTCCTTGCTGAAGATGCCGACCAGGTTGTCGTAGCGGCCGCCGCCGGAGATCGAGCCGATGCGAGGTTCCTCCACCACTGTCTCGAAGATCGGGCCAGTGTAGTAATCCATGCCGCGCACCATCGCCAGGTCAATGCGGCGGAACTGATCGGGTATGCCACTTGCGCGCAGATGGCTGAGCACCTGCTCAAGCTCGGCGAGACCCTCTCGCCCCTGGGGTGAATCGGCCAGCAGACGGCTTGCCTCCGCCAGCAACTGATCGTCGTCTGCCTGGCGGGTCAGCAGGTCGAGCAGCGAGCTGCTGACCCGTTCGCTGAGCCCCTCTAGCTGCAATTCGGCCTGCACCGCCTCACGGCCTATCTTGTCTAGTTTGTCGATGGAGCGGTAAACACCGCCCGCGTTGGCGGCGGGCACGCCCGCATAAACGGCCAGGGCTTCCAGTACTTTGCGATTGTTGATGTGAACGACGAATTGCTGGAAGCCGAGGCGCCTCAGCGCGTCGTAAACTACGTTTACGCACTCGGCATCGGCCAGCACGTTGCGGGTGCCAACCGTATCCACGTCACACTGCCAGAACTCGCGATAACGGCCTTTCTGCGGCTTCTCGGCGCGCCACACCGGTGCGATGTGATAGCGCTTAAAGGGGCGCACCAGCTCGCCGTGCATCGCCACCACTCGCGCCAGTGGCACGGTGAGGTCGTAACGCAGGGCTACCCTTCGCTGACCCCGATCCTCCCAGCGATAGAGCAGCTTGTCACCCTCTTCGCCGAATTTGCCTTCGAGGGTCTCCGCATACTCAATTGCCGGGGTGTCGAGTGGCTCAAAGCCGTAGCTCTCGAAAACGTCTCGCAGCTGGGATATGACGTAGTTACGCAGAATCATGCGTTCCGGCATGAAGTCGCGGAAGCCGCGCAGAATCTGCGGTCTGACGGTAGGTGGCATGGATGGCTCCTGGATGGCCCTCACGGGCAAGTAACCTTGCGCAAGCCGCAATTGCGGCAAGAACGCATTGCCGTTCAGTATAACCGAAAGCCGCCAGTAGCTACCCGTAAGAGCCCAGCCGGTGCGACGGCCGACAGGATTGCGCAGTGATCACGAGTGGTTGAGTGGTTGTTGGTTATCGGAAGGGTCTGCAAGCGGGTCGTTGGTTGACACCCAATTCCGCTCAACTTAGAATTGACTCGCCGTTCGCGGATGAATCAGAGTTGTTACGTGCCTGTAAAGCAGGCCCCTCACTACTCTTAGGGGACGTGTCTATGTTCCGACTTGCCATTGTCGCCGACGACCTCACTGGTTCCATGGATACCGGCGTTCAGTTTGCCAAACGCGGACTGTGCACGGTTGTCAGTCTCAGCGATCGACTGGGCGCAAGCGGCGCTCCTGGCGCTGACGTTATCGTCCTCAACACGAACAGCCGTCCCGATCAGCCAGAGATAGCCGCCGAGAAAGTACGCGCTACGGGCCAGTACGTGAGTGAGATTGGCGTGGCCTCCGTTTACAAGAAGATCGATTCCACCCTGCGGGGTAACGTCGGCCCTGAGCTGGACGCCCTGATGCAGGCATGGCAGGTGAAGAGCGCCGTGCTCACACCGGCTTTCCCGGCGGTGGGACGCACGATGCTCAACGGCGACCTGCTCGTCAACGACGTGCCCTGGGAGGATACCCAGTACGCGGAAGACCGTGGCGAAAAGACCTCGCAAGTGGCGCGGCTGATCGGCACGCGACAATCCACAGCCTCACTCGACCTGCAGGAAGTGGCGGCCGGTGTCGAGGCGCTAGCTGAAACCATGCGTGGCCTGATGAAAGATGGCGTGGGTATTATGGTGGCGGACGCGATCAGTGAGGAGGACCTGCTGGTGGTGGCCTCGGCTGCGGTTAAGGCGGGCCTCGACCGCATTCTCTGCGGCTCAGGCGGCATGGCCGAGGTGTTGCCGGAGGCGATGGGCATGACCGGCAACGGCGAGCTCAAGCCGCCCGCCATTGATCGCAGCAAGCCGGTGCTGGTGATCGCCGGCACGGTCAACCGTGTGACAATCGAGCAAGTCTGCAACGCTAGTCGTGACGAGAACACATTGAGTCTCGAGGTTCTGCCGGCTGCAATCGGCCGAGACCCGAAGGCGCAAGAGGAAAAGGTGGCGCAGTACGTACGCGAGGCGCTCGCCGGTGGCCGTAATCTGATCATCTCCTCAGTGCCGCTGACCATTGACGTTGGCGCTTCGATGGTGGCCAGAGATGCCGCTGTTGCCGACGCGCTCGGCCCCATAATCGCCAGCTCGCTCAACCCCGGCGACTGGTCCGGGATCATCATGACCGGCGGCGATACCGCAGTGAGCGTCTGTCAGGCGCTTGACGCGGGCAGCCTGCAGATCATTGGTGAGGTGGAGCCCGGTGTGCCCTACGGCGCCTTGCTGGAGGGCAAACTCAAAGGGCAGATAGTGGTGACCAAGGCAGGAGGCTTTGGCTCTCCCAAGGCAATATCAAACTCAATTAGGTTTATGAGAGGTGAGGATTAATGGCTGAAGAACAGCGCCCGTTACTGGCGATCACCGTCGGCGATCCCGCCGGCGTGGGGCCGGAGATCACCGTGAAAGCCCTCCTCTGGGAGGAAGTCTACAAGACCATCCGCCCGCTGGTCATCGGCGATGAGGGTGTGATGCGCGCCGCGATGAAGATCTGCAACACCGATCTTAAGATCAACATCGTTGAGAACCCGACCGAAGGCAAATACGAGCTGGGCACGATGGACCTGATCGACATGAAGAACATCGACATGTCGAAGCTGGAGTACGGTAAGGTCGACCCGATGTGCGGCCGCGCGGCCGTGGATTACGTGCGCAAGGGCATCGCCCTGGCGATGGCTAACGACATCGACGGCATCGTCACCGGCCCGCTTAACAAAGAATCGATGAACCTGGGTGGCTACCACTTCGCCGGCCACACTGAGATCCTTGGTCAGGATACCGGCACCAAAGACTTCGCCATGATGCTGGTAGCGGGTGATATGCGCATCGTCCACGTCTCTACCCATGTCAGCCTCAAAGAGGCTATCAACCGCTGCAAGAAAGAAAGGGTTCTGGAGACGATCAAGCTTGCCGATTACGCTACGAGGGAGCTGGGTGTGGAGAAGCCGCGGGTTGCCGTGGCTGGCCTCAACCCCCACGCAGGCGAGAGCCGCCTCTTTGGCGATGAGGATGCCGACGAGATCGCACCGGCGATTGAGGAAGCGATCAAACTCGGCATCGATGCCAGTGGCCCCCATCCGCCTGACACCGTGTTCTGGCGCGCGATGAAGGGCCGCTTCGACGCTGTGGTGGCGCAGTATCACGATCAGGGCCACATTGCCGCCAAGGTGGCAGCTTTCGAAACTGGCGTTAACACCACACTCGGCCTGCCGATCATCCGCACTTCGGTGGATCACGGCACGTTCTTCCGTCAGGCCGGCTACGGTACGGCTAACGAACTAAGCTTCATCCACGCTATTCGGGTAGGCTACCGCCAGGCAGTAGCGCGCAAGGGTTACAAACTGATCGAAGGCCTCTAGATCATGGCGTGAAACAGGGAGGGAGCATTCGCTCCCTCCCTGTTATTGTGTCTTCGTCGGTCGCTGACTGTGAACTGCTTAGTTCTTGCGGAAGTCCACGAAAGCAACCTGCCTGGAGTCAGGGCGTGAAGCGTCCCTCTCCATAGAGAACGACACCTTATCGCTCGTCACGCTAGTACCGTTGTCCTCAACTACTTCCACGTTGAACGAGAAATCGGCGAACTGGTCGGCGCCAGAGCGCAAAACCACCACGTAGACGCCAGCGTTGTCACCGCGCATCTCCGACCCAGTGGGGCGGGAAAGCGTGCTCCAGGAGTTGTCGGGAGTGCTCACCCGCACAACCACGCCGTTGCGTCCCGAGCCATCGGGATTGGTGATCTTGCCTTCCACCCACTGCGTGCCCTCGTTGGGCGCATAGCGTACGGGGGATTTGAAGCTGAAGTTCACCGCTGCTTTGGTTGGTGTGGGCTGAGCCGTAGCGGTTGGCGTCGGCAACACCACTATGGAGTCGCTGGGGCCGTTCATGGGCGTGGTGATGGCGGGGTCGAACATGCCAGACTCAACCGCCACGTCGCCACCGTTGGCCACGGTAACTTCGCCGGCGGCAGCCCAGGGTACGGCTTCTTTCCACTGCTGAATCACGGCGCGCTGCAGCCGCACTACGTAGTGATTGCCGTTGTCTATCACCTCAGAGGTGGGCAGGCCGTACAGGCTGAGCGGGTCGCTCACGGAGAAGTAGACTTCCTTGATCGCGGGGTTGGCGTCCAGCAAGGCCTGGCGGGCAGTTACCACCTCGTTCCAACTCTTGCCGGCGTCGAAGACGGCGCCATCCAGCGGTTTGGGGGTGGAGCGCACATCGTACAGCCACTGGTCCTTACCAGCCACCGACATCTGATCAAAGACGTTGATGAAGAAGACGGACTTGATGTTGGCTCGCCACTGGAAAACGGCTTTCTGGAAGACCTGCGTAGTAAAGCCGTCCCACTGGAAGCGCTTGCTCATCGGGTAGCCCACGCGGGCTACGCCGCCCAGGCGTTGGAATTCGGTCCAGAACAGGACACCATCGGCATCGGTAACGCTGAAACCTGTCTGGCTGGTACCCTCTGGCTGTCCGTTCGTCTGTGTGTAGTAGTGACCATTGGTGATATCCCAGTCCAGTTGGGTGGCGGCGCCGGCGAACTGCAGGTTGGAGACCAGGCCGAGCAGGACGGCGACCACCAGTAGGATTGAGAGTTTGCGCATTTGCCTCTCCTTAGGCGAGATTCGAAGCGCCGCAGCTGCTATGGCCGCCGCGTTTCGTACCCCCATTCTAGCAGCTGCACGCCACCCGTCCCGGCCTGACAATAAACCCCCCGGCATGTTTCAGTCGGGGGGCTGGGGGATGATTCCTTTTTGGCTCAGCTGAGCGGATGCGCTTTCTCCCACTCCTTCCGGGTACGATCGGGATTGATCTGTGCGTAGACCTGGGTGCTGGAGATGCTCGCATGCCCCATTATCTCTTTCAGGTCCTTTAAGTCGGCGCCGTTGCGCAACTGATGGGCGGCGAAAGAGTGCCGCAGCGTGTGTGGCGTGATGCTCTCGTCCAGCCCTGCCTTGCGGGCGTAGCCCTTGATGATCAGCCAGAATCCCTGTCGGGTGAGTCGGGCGCCGCGATGATTGAGGAAAAGCGCGTCCTGCTCGTGGGCGCGAGCGAGGAGGCCGCGAGCGTTTTGCAGGTAGTTGGCAACTGATTGCATGCGAGAGTAGTCGACGGGGATGACGCGTTCCTTGCCGGAACGGCCGACGCAGCGCACGTAGCCCGCTTCGACATTAACGTCATCCAGGTTAAGTGAGACGAGTTCCGAGACACGCAGACCAGTAGCGTACAGCAGCTCCAGCATGGCGCGGTCGCGTAGCGCCTCGGGGGTCTCCTGTTCCGCTGCGGCTCGCAGCAGCAGGTCCACATCTTCCACTGAGGCGGCCTTGGGCAGCGTGCGGCCGATGCGGGGCGACTCGAGGTCCTCGGTCGGGTCGACCGCAAAGTGGCCCTTTCCCACCATATAGTGGAAGTAAGAACGAATGGCGGCGATCTTGCGGGCAACGGTGGTCGCCGCGTACCGCTTCTCTTTGAGATGGAGCATATAACTGAGAACTGTATCACGGCTGACCGCCTCACCGGGCTGACCCGCAACGAAGCTGGCGAACTGCGCCAGATCATTCTGATAGGCGGCGATCGTATTACGTGAGAACCCCTTGTCTTCTGACAGGTAGCTCAGGAACTCTTCTGTTTCTAAATGCATAGCCTCTCCTCTCGAAACGAAGATCGGGATGGGCAAAGCCGACAGCTGAGCGGCTTGTTACGAGCAGGAACTGCGACAATGCAGGTGGATTAATTGCGCGTGCTGCGTATTCTACAACTGCCCAGGTTAAATAGCCACAGGCCGGGTCGGTCAGAAGGTCTCCACTGTCTCTACTCTCACCACGGTTTTCACAACCCTGTGCGGCGCGATTGTGGGAACTCGCTTGTTCCCTCAACCTTGAGGCATCGTGTACAGGACCGTCTATCACCACAAGCGCGAGACTCACTGACCGCCGGTTCACCCAACTGGGCTGACGATTACCAGATCGCCAGCCCAGTTATCGGCTATCGCGTGTATTGTACACGATTACTACGTGCACGGGACAGTTCTGTCATGCTTTAAGATTGCTGCGCCAGCAAGCGTACCCGGTTGTGGTGTCATAGCGAGAGGCGCCGCAGGGTACTTGTTTGACGCTGCTCTGCCGAGCGCTTAGATTTAGCGCAATGCGGAAGACTGAGATAACATTCAATTGCGCCAGATTTGCATTGGCATTAGTCGGCCTGGCACTCGTAGTGTGGTTGGCATCGTTTGGCCAGGTGACACCTGTTGCCAGCCAAACGGCGCAGCATTCAATCGACACGGTGCGCATGCTAATGCCGCCCAATCCGGCGATCGGCATCAACCGGCGGGCGTATGGCGCAACCGCTGTGGGTGGATACCGCCACGAGTTGGCGGCAGACGCGGGCTCCACCTGGAATCGCTGGCCGCTTTACTGGCATGGAGTGGAGGACCAGCAGGGGCGAGATTACAGCGAGTACGATGCCTCCGTGGTGGGCGACCTGACACGGGGGGTGAACCTCGAACTGGTACTGCTTGGCACGCCGTTCCACCGCTCCTCCAAAGCTGAGGATTTCCGTGGCTCAACCCCGTTGAACCTCTCCCTACCCGTGTTTGCCGATGGCACCGATGAGCCCGGTCAAGGAAAGACAATCAACCAGGACAACTACTGGGCCAGTTTCGTCCACGAAACGGTGCATCGCTATAAGCCAAATGGAGAGCTGTATCGTCTCGGTCGCTTACCGGCAGGGGTTGGAGTGCGCTATTGGGAGATCTGGAACGAGCCCGACGTGGCCTTCTACTGGTCAGGTCGCGGGCCAGGGACCGAAGTGGGTGACTATTACCGCCTGCTCAAGGTGGCCGCGCTCGCCGCCCGCAGTGCCGACCCCGAAGCCCGAATCATCATCGGCGGGCTGAGTTTCTGGGGCAGTGAGCACTGGATCCATCAACTCTTCGAGTTGATCAAGGCTGACCCTGAGGCGGCCGCGCAGCGAGATTTCTTCGACGTCGTTGCCTGGCACGTCTATAGCCGTACCGTGGACATGTTCAATCGCTCCACCTGGAGTCGCCACCAACTGGCGGACTTTGGTTTCGCCAACAAAGAGGTCTGGATCAACGAGACGAACATCCCTGTTTGGGGAGACCCCACCCCGGAGGAGCGGGAGCCCCGTACCCACCGTGGTACGCCAGAGGAGCAGGCATCATTCATCCTGCAGGGGCACGCCTACGCTTACGCCGGTGGGGCCGATCGCATTCTTTCCTTCATGTTGTACGATGACTGTTGGCAGTGGGGGGAGCATTACGGCCTGGTGCGTAACCCGCCGGGACAATACCCGATCGACGACTGCTCCTCGGACGGTGAACCACGACCAGCCTACTACGCCTACAAACTGGCGGCTCTCTACCTGAATGACATTCGCAGCCGCGAGATCATGTCGCTCGGAGATGGAGGTGGCGTGGAAGTCGTCCGTTTCGACACCGGCAATGGCGCGCGCGTTTCCGTTGTCTTCAACAAGTTCGGCTATCAGCAGACGGTTGATATTGGCGTGCGCAGCCGAGCCTGGCTGATCGATCAAAGCGGCGCCACCACAGTATTGGAACCTGATGCACAGGGACGGGTGATGGTTACTGCGCCGGGAGCTACTGCCAACGATGCCGCGCCGCACGAAGAGCCCGTCTACATTGTGGGAGGGCGCACTTCGTTGTTGGTCGAGCCGGCGCCTGGAGGGGAGCCAAGCCTGCTGCAAAACGGGGTGCTGCTCCACAATCCGTTCTTCGTGAACTGGCAGCTCGATGGCAAGAGAGCCGAGATGGTGGCGGTGCCCTGGTCGGCTACCCGTACGGCAGCGCTGCACTTGGAGCCACCCTATAGCTACAGCGCCATGCGCCAGACAGTTGATCTGCCGGCCGGGTCCCAACCGGTGTTGCGTTTCACCTACGCTATTGGCACCTCGCAGCCGCCGACAGCCTCCGGTGGGCAGTATCTGACCAGCTTCAGTGTGCTTGCCGAAGCGGAGGATGGACTCGTTCAGCGGCTGCTGGTTGACACTCGCCCCCTCAATGCCACGCCAGTGGCATTGGATCTCTCGGCCTTCGCCGGACGGAGGACGACCCTGACCTTCAAAGTCAGTGGCTCCGACTATCCTATGACGGCCTATGTGACCAAGATAAGCCTGTTCCCGTACAGTATCGTGTTACCCGGCGTTGCCAGGTAGACCAGGCGCGCCGCGCAAGGCCGGCGCCTTGTAACAGGTCGGATGCTGTCGTATAATCGCCAACACGCACGGCTGAGGGTCCTCCCTCAGTATTTTTGTACCGTCGCCTGAGGATTATATGGATAGTGACCTTCTGCCCGATATCCCCGCCCCCCGTCTGGAGAAACTAGCCGCCATTGAAGAGCTTGGCTTGCCCGCCTTCCCCAATCGCTACCAGCGCAGCCACTCGACCAGCGAGGCGCTGGCAGCCTTCAATGAGGCAGAGGAGACCGTGGTGCGTGTGGCGGGGCGACTCGTCGCCTGGCGCGCGATGGGTAAGGCGACCTTCGCTCATATTCAGGACGTAAGCGGGCGTCTTCAGCTTTACCTGCGTCGGGACATTATGGGTGATGAGCAGTACGCCCACCATGGCAGAACGTTGGATATAGGTGACATCATCGGCGCCGAAGGACGGCTGTTCCGCACCCGCACCGGTGAGGTGACGGTAGAAGCGAAGAAGGTGGAGCTTCTGGCCAAGGCGTTGCGCCCCCTGCCCGAGAAGTGGCACGGTTTGACCGATGTGGAGAAGCGTTACCGGCAGCGCTACCTTGATCTGATTACGAGCGAGGAGTCGCTGCGAGTGTTCGTGGTGCGCAGCAAGGTGATCGCTGCCATGCGGCGCTTTCTGGATGAGCGCGGCTTCATTGAGGTGGAAACGCCCGCACTGCAGCCCCTGTATGGTGGAGCGGCCGCGCGTCCGTTCACCACACATCACAACACACTCGATCAGAAGCTCTACTTGCGTATCGCCACCGAGCTCTACCTCAAACGCCTGATCGTTGGCGGCATGGATGCCGTCTATGAGCTGGGCAAGGACTTCCGCAACGAGGGTATCTCCACCAGGCATAACCCCGAGTTCACGATGATGGAGTGCTACCAGGCGTACGCGGACTATCACGATATCGCCGAGCTGGTGGAAACGATGGTCTCCCAAATCGCCCTGGACGTGTTGGGAACGACCAGTTTGCCCTACGACGGGGTTCAGCTCGAGCTGGCGCCGCCCTGGCGGCGTCTGACCTTACGCGAGGCCATCCTTGAGTACTCTGGCATTGATTACGACCTGTATGCCGACCGGGACTCACTGGCGGCGGCGATGAACGGGATTGGCGCCAAGGTGGATCCACGCGCCGGGCGCGGCAAACTGATCGACTCACTGCTGAGCGACTATGTGGAGCCCCAGCTGGTACAACCGACTTTCCTGATGGACTACCCCCTGGAACTCTCGCCGTTCGCCAAGAAGAAGCCCGGCGAACCGGGTACGGTGGAGCGTTTTGAGGCTTTCGTGGCAGGTATGGAAATTGGCAACGCCTTCACCGAGCTGAACGACCCGCGTGATCAACGGGCGCGCTTCGAAGAGCAGATGCGCCTGCGGGAACACGGTGATGACGAGACGCAGGTGATGGATGAGGACTACCTGCTTGCCCTGGAGCACGGCATGCCGCCTACCGGCGGCCTCGGCATGGGTGTGGACCGGCTGGTGATGCTGTTCACTGACCGTCAGTCGATCCGTGAGGTTATCCTTTTTCCTCAACTAAGAACCAGAAGCTGAATATGGGCCATCCGCTTTACGTTGCTCTTTACTGGCACATGCACCAACCGCTTTATCGCTCCGCGCTTACTGGTGATTACAACCTGCCCTGGGCGCGCCTGCACGGCTCCAAGGACTACCTGCACATGGCGGAGCTGGCCGCCCAGTATCCGCAAGTGCATCAGAACTTCAACTTTGTTCCTTCCCTACTTGATCAGTTGGAGGACTACGGCGAGCACGGAGCCTCTGACCGCTGGATGGAGGTAAGCCTGCGTGAGAGGTTCTCAACCACTGACCGCGCCTTTGTTTTGGAACAGTTCTTTGGTTTCAATTGGGATAAAGTAATCGGAGCCTCGCCGGCTTATCGTCGCTTGTACTCGATGCGTGAAGTGGCCAAGGCTGCGCCGGAGGCCATGCCGGACCAGTATTTCCGCGACGTGGCTGCCTGGTTCAATCTGTCCTGGATTGATCCCGAGGCGGTGGCGCGCGACCCTGAACTGCGTAAACTGCGTGAGCGGGGCGCCTACTACAGTCTGGCCGATCTGCAGCTGATCATCGAGAAGCAGCGCGAGATCATCCGAGGCATCGTGCCGGCGTACCGTAAGCTGGAGGCTGACGGTGTGGTGGAGGTAACCACCAGCGCCTACTATCATCCCATCCTGCCCCTGCTGATCGACATTGAGGCAGCACGTGTGGCCTCGCCCAACCTCGACCTGCCGCTTGAGGGTATATCCTGGCCGGAGGACGCGTTCGAGCAGCTGCGCAAGGCGCGTGAGCGGCACGAGGAGTGTTTCGGCTACCCACCGCGAGGGCTCTGGCCATCGGAGGGGTCTGTCTCTCCCCAACTGCTGGAGACGTTGCGCGGCAGCGCCGCTTTCCGCTGGCTCGCCAGTGACGAAGCCATCCTGGCGCGGTCGCTCGGCACCTGGTTCGAGCGCGATGGCGCGGGCGTGCTGCTCGATCCCTGGCGTCTATATCAGCCCTATCTCTCACCCGATGGTGAGACCGCGATCATCTTCAGGGACCGAGATCTCTCGGACCGCATAGGTTTCGTTTATCAGAATATGCCTGGGGTGGAAGCGGCAGATGATCTGATGCAGCGCCTCTACAACGCCCAAGAGAAGTTGAATGACCCGGAGCAGCCTTATCTGGTCTCGATTGTGCTGGACGGTGAGAACTGCTGGGAAACGTATGAGGCCAACGGCAATCCCTTCATGCACCGCCTGTTGTCGCGCCTCAGCAACGAAGACCGGATAAAGACGGTCACCCTCAGCGAGTACCTCGATTGGTTCCCGGTGCGGGAGCGCCTGCCACAGCTGTTTAGCGGCTCCTGGATAAACAACGATTTTGAGACTTGGGTGGGCCAACAGGATCAAAACATTGCCTGGGACTATCTGGCGCGCACCCGCGCCCGCCTGGTCAGCTGGCAGAACGACAACTGCCTGGCCGACGTGGAAGTGCTATCACGCGCCTGGGCACAGATCTACATCTCCGAGGGCAGTGATTGGTTCTGGTGGTATTGTGACCGTAACCGCATCGATCAGGCGCCGATGTTCGACGTGGAGTTTCGCGGCCGCCTGGCTGATGTATACTCGATCATCGGCCTGCCTACGCCCGATTGGCTGAAGAGACCGATTGAGTCAGACAGCACCCGCCTCCGACCGCCGGCGCCTGCCTCACGCATCACGCCCGAAATGACGGCCGCCGAGAAACCGTCTGCAGGCTGGGGCCCCGCTGCTGTGAGAGAGTCATCGTCGTCTACCGGCTCGATGCAGAAAGGAGGTGCGGTACTGCGCCGCCTCCGCTTCGGCAACGACCCTGACGATTTCTACCTCCGACTCGAGGGCGCGGCCAAGCTTGATCGCTACCGTGTAGCTGTCTACTTCACTACCGGCGGGCAGCGTTCCAGCAACAGGCTGGTGCGTTTTGACACAGGGGTGACAGAGACGGGTAACAAACCCCTGGGTTGGGAGTACGCTGTAGAGGATGGCCAACTGCGCCGTTACCAGGCCGGTCCGGGCGAGAGTTGGCAGGAGATACCGACGGAGGGTGAGGTAAGGCTGGAGGGGCGGGTCATCGAAGCGCGGGTGCCGCTGCGCGAGCTGGAGTCGACCCCGGGTGATTCGATGTCGTTCGTTGTTGCCGCCGCGCGAGAGGACGTGGTGGTGGAGCAGATGCCGTCAGCCGGCTACGTCTCCCTGCGCCTCTTGTGAACGGAAGGATGGTGAATACCGATGCTTAGTATAAAGTTTATTCGCGAGAACCCGGAAATGGTGCGCGCCGCCATCAAATCGCGGCATGATTCTGCCCCGATCGATGAGTTGCTGGCCACCGACGAACGCCGCAGGCAGCTGCTCACCGAGGCCGAGAGCATGAAGGCACAACGCAACCAGGCCTCCCAGGAGATAGGCCGCTCGGGGGAGAAGCCGCCCGCCCTGCTGGCCGAACTGCGCCAACTAAGCGATCGCATTAAGGAGCTTGACGTCGAACTGGCGGCCATTGATGCTCAGTTGGATGAGCTACTGCTCATGGTACCCAATCTTCCTCACAGCAGCGTCCCTTACGGTGCCAGCGAAGATGAGAACGTGGTAGACCGCGAGTGGGGCGACCCCAACCTATTGCCGGATGGCAGCCCCGCTGGAGAGTTTCCGCTACAGCCCCACTGGGATCTGGCCACGAACCTGGGCATCGTGGATTTCGAGCGTGGCGCCAAGATAGCCGGCAGCGGCTTTGTCTGGTATGCGGGCCTGGGTGCGCGCCTGGAGCGGGCGCTGATCAACTGGATGATCGATTACCATGTGCAACATCACGGTTACACTGAGGTGTTTCCACCTTTCCTGGCCAGTCGTGCTGCCATGGTGGGCTCCGCTCACGTGCCCAAGTTCGAGTTCGATATGTATCACCTGGAAGCGGAGGACCTGTTCCCGATTCCTACTGCGGAAGTGCCGCTGACCAACGCCCACCGCGAGGAAGTGATCCCAGTCGAACAGCTGCCAATCTACTACTGCGGCTATTCGGCCTGCTTCCGGCGCGAAGCCGGCGCCGCAGGCAAGGACACACGTGGCCTGTTACGCGTTCACCAGTTCAACAAGGTGGAGATGGTGAAGTTCACCCTGCCGGAGACATCCTACGAGGAACTGGAATCGCTGACTGCCGCCGCCGAGGATATCCTCAGGGCGCTCAAGCTGCCGTACCGCGTGCTCAAGATGTGCACGGCGGACCTTGGTTTCGGCCAGACCAAGAAGTACGATCTTGAGGTTTGGTCGCCGGGCGTGCAGCGCTACCTCGAGGTATCGTCCTGCAGCAACTTCGAGGACTTCCAGGCCCGGCGCGCCAACATCCGCTTCCGCCGCGAGGCTGGCGCCAAGCTGGAGTACGCTCATACCCTCAATGGTTCCGGTCTGGCCACGCCACGCACCCTGGTAGCCCTTTTGGAGAGCTATCAGCGCCCCGATGGCTCCGTGGTGGTGCCGGAAGTTTTGCGGCCCTATATGGGCGGTGCCGAGGTTATCAGCTGATTACGATCGAACAGCGAGGGCGGCACATCTCAGGATGGCCGCCCTCGCTGTTTGCGGCAGTTACCTAAACAAGATTAACTACCACCAGGATCAACGGTCGTCGCTTGCTGCGCTGCCAGACGATGTCGGTAACGGCCTCCTTGATGCCGTCTACCACCGCCTTGCGCACCACCCGCTTGCCGTCCATCTCACGCAATACCGCAGCCACGACGCGCCTGGCGTCTTCCAGCAGCTCGTCGCCGCCTTCATCCGCGAAGCCGCGGTGGAGGATCTGAGGGCCGTCCAGAACGCGGCCATCGCGCGCGTCCAGCACTGCGGTCACGGTTAGCAGGCCGTCATCGGCCAACTGGTCGCGTTCACGCAATACCCGGGCGTCGATCTGGCCGACTGTGAGACCATCCACCATGACCGGACCCGCCTTCACCTCACCGTTCAGACCGATGCTGTGGCGACCAACCTCGATGACCTCACCCACCTCCGGGATGACGACGTTCTCGCGCTCAACTCCCACCTCCACCGCTAGCTCGCGCAGGTGGTGCTGATGCCGGTACTCACCGTGGATGGCGATGAGGTAACGTGGGCTGGTTAGCCGGATCATCTCACCGATCTCGGGTCGGCTGCCGTGTCCACTGACGTGCACGCCAGGCTCGATGGTGTTGTAGATCACGTTGGCGCCGCGGCGGAAGAGACTGTCCACCATGTGGAATACCGCCTCCTCGTTGCCAGGTACGACGCTGCTGGAGAGGATGACGGTGTCGCCCTCGCGTACCGTGATCCCCGGGTGGTTGCCGGCGGCCAGGCGCCCCAAAACCGAGGTAGGCTCGCCCTGGCTGCCCGTCACCATGTATAGCAGCTCGTCATCGGCGGTCTTGTTCAGCCGCGAGAGGTCGGCCCGCGCCTCCGGAGGCAGTTCGATGTAGCCGAGCTCAATCGCCACTTCGAGGTTGCGCTCCATACTACGGCCGAAGACCGCGACACGACGACCGTGGTTCTGAGCGGCAGCAACTGCCTGCTTGATGCGATTGATATTGGAGGCGAAGGTGGAGACGATGACGCGACCCTTACTGTTGGCAACAGCATGGTCGATCGCCGCGCCAACTGCCTTTTCGGTACCGGTCGGCTTACGTTGCTCCACCCTGGTGGCCTCGCACAATAGCGCCGTCACGCCCCGCTTGCCGGCGGCGGCCAGCCTATCCAGATCGCTCGGCAATCCATCCTCAGGATCGGAATCAAACTTGAAGTCGCCGCTGTGCACGATCAGGCCGGCAGGTGTGTCGATGAGAAGGCAAGTGGCGTCGGGCACGCTGTGGGTGACGTGGCAAAACTCCACCTTCAATTCGCCGAAATCAACAGTATCGCCAGCTTTCACCGGCTGGAACTCGGCGAAGCGGGTGGCTTTCTGCTCCTCGATGCGAGCCGCAGCCAATCCGACCGTCAGTGGGGTGCCAACCACCTTCAGCTGCCGGCCGAGCTGGCTAAGGAAGTAGCCACTGGCGCCGATGTGATCGTCGTGGCCGTGTGTCAGCACCAGAGCACGCAACTTGTCGGCCCGCTCAAGCACATAGGAGAAATCCGGAATGATCAGATCGACGCCGAGGGTGAGAGCTTCCGGGAACATGACGCCGCACTCGACCATAATCATGTCGCGATCCGACTCGAAGACTATGCAGTTTTTGCCAATCTCAGAGACCCCGCCGAGGGGGATAATCCTTATACTTTGCTGCTGCAAAGACGTTCACCTCAACCACATTGGACGTGACGCCCGCCAGTAGCGGGCGCAGAGGCAAGGCTAAACAATCGTCACGGGTTAGTCAAATCATCGCGGGCGGTGGTACCGCACGCTTCAGGTGCGAAGGGGGAGAGGCCATGATAGACGTTCTGGTAGTGGGCAGCGTCAACGTAGATTATTCGGTCGAGGCGCCGCGGCTGCCCGTCACGGGCGAGACCCTGGCTGCTGGCGGACTGATCACCGGCACTGGTGGCAAAGGAGCCAACCAGGCCTTGGCGGCGGCGAGGCTGGGCGCCAGGGTGGCGTTTGCAGGCGTGACGGGCGCGGACAGCAATGGGGCCATGGCGCGCGGAGCCTTGGTGGGGGCTGGTGTCGACATAAGTGGCGTGGTGGAGGATGATCAGACTGCGACCGGCCTGGCGCTGATCATCAGGCTGCCCGGCGGGGATAACGCCATCCTGGTCTCGCCCGGCGCCAATGCGCGTTTGTCTGCCGCCGAGGTGGAGGCAGCGGTGCAGCGCCACGCGCCACGCTGCGTGCTGGCCCAGTGCGAGATTCCGCTCGCCGCAGTTGAAGCGGCGGCGGCAGCGGCGCGGCAAGCGGGAGCCATGTTCCTGCTCAACCCGGCGCCGGCGGTGGCGCTTCCCGACACGTTGCTGGACGCGGCGGACGTGCTCATCCCGAACCGCACCGAGCTGAGTCAGCTGGCAGACGAGGCCAGTAGCGAGGCAACTGGGCTGGAGAAAGCAGCCGCTGCACTGAGGGCACGGGGCGTGAAGCAGCTGGTTGTGACGGACGGCGCCAACGGCGCCTACCTCTCTGTGGGTGGAATCTTCACTCATCTGCCACCTCACCAGGTGACGGTAGTGGATAGTACCGGCGCGGGCGATGCCTTTTGCGGCGCTCTCGCCGCGGGTCTGGCCGCTGGCCGCTCGCTTGAGGTGGCGGTGGAGTTTGCCAACGCCGCCGGTGCAGTGGCGACCACTTATCCGGGGGCTCAAGGTGAAGAGCTCAACCTAGAGGCGGTTCAGTCGTTGTTGCGCCACGCCTAAGTCCGGTCCGTGACCTGAGGATACTGGCTCAGGATGCAGTGAATTATTACTGAATGAACACTGGCGTGTACCAGTAGTTGCAGCCCTACTTACTTGCCACTGCAATAATCGGACCGCGACAAAAAAGGAGGTTAGCGCCAGTGCTAAACAAGAGTCCGAGCCCCATCCGACAGAAACTCGCCTTTGCCTTCATCTCAGTGACGATTGCCGCAAGCGTTGTACTGAGTGGAGTGAGCCCCGCCCTGGCCGACGTTTCCAGACCTGGTCTCAGCCCCCAGCAGATCGGTGTCTCGATGACCAGCGATCCACAAACCAGGATGAACATCAGCTGGACCACAATCGAGCCGGCCAGCAATGCGATGATCAGAGTGTGGGATTGGAATCGACCCGAGAGCTCAGCCAAATCGTTCGCGGTTACCGCTACCACCATGCCCGTGAGTAACTCCAGTATTCTCGTCGATGGCGTTCCAGTCGCCACGAAGACCTTCTACAGTGCCAAGATTGATGGTCTGCGCGCCAACCGAACTTACAAGTACCGGGTCGGTTCGGAGGGCAACTACTCGGATGTCAAGAGCTTCACCACAGCCCCTGACAACAACGGCAAATTCACGTTCGTCTACTTCTCGGATTCACAGATCAAGAAAACGGATGCAAAAGACGACTCCAGTGCCTGGCAGGTGAACCTGGAGCGTGTCGAAGCTTTCGTGCCGCGGGCCGAGTTCATCTACATCGCCGGTGACCTGACCGACACTGCCAACAATGAAGGCCAGTGGGAGGGTTTCTTCAACCAGCCTGGTAGCGGCTACCACAACGCGGCTTTCGAAGGCAATTTGATCTCGGATCTGCCGCTTGCGGCCGCCATGGGCAACCACGACAGCAAGAATGATGGCGTGGCTGGCATGTCCAGTCACTACCTTTGGGATAGCGACGTTGCGGGCGTGCCCGTCTCCTACGCTTTCGATTACGGTGCTGCCAGGATGATCATTCTCAACCTGGAGAACAAGTACTCCCGTGATAACGAAGCGCTGCGCAACGCGCAGGTTGAATTCCTTGTCAAAGAGTCCGCTGAAGCGAGGGCAGCGGGTAAGTGGACCTTCGTCGGGTTCCACAAGTCGCTCTACTCCGGCGCGAACCACATGGATGACTCAGACGTAATCTTCAACCGCAAATTCTGGGCTCCCAAGTTCGCTGAGAACGACATCGACGTAGTGTTGCAGGGTCACGACCACGTACTGAGCCGCGGTTTTATCGCGGCCAATGGCTACAAGGTGGACATCACCCGTAAGGTGGGCGACCGCTCGTACATGGCCAAAGACCCCGACAAGGCGCCGCTGTACTACGTCGGCAACACTGCCAGCTCGCTGAAGTTCTACGCGCCGATTATGAACAACGACTACATCCTGGAAGGCGACCCGGTGGCGCCGGACTTCGGCTATCTCGACATCAATTCAGCTCTGCCAGCTGGTTATACCAATGCGCAGGGTCAACTGCTCAACCCTGGTCCTTGCACAAACGATGATCTGGAAGGCCAGGTCGATGGCTTCTTCCGTGCGCCGACTTTCACCGCGATCAGTGTTACCAAAGGCAGCATCGAGTTCAAGACCTACATGACTGGCTACGATCCCTACAACAAGACCGTCGTTGCTGACACCTTCCTCTACGATTCACTTAAGGTAACGCGCTAGACGCCAGAGTACGTTGCCTGCAAGACGCGAAGGCCCCCTCCAACGAGGGGGCCTTCGTCTTTGCACTATCCGAAAGCAGACGTTTACGATGGATGGCATTAACAGTTACGGCATGGCGCTCAACACCTATGTGACTGGTTATGATCGATGTGGCAGACCATCGCAAAACCGGGATTCTCAGAGGAGATTCACAAAAACGAGAACTACGGGTCGCAGTTCGTACTTTGTCCAAACGAAATCGCCCACTGCCTCCCTCATTCTGTCTATAACAAGTCCTCGCGTTACCGGTTTTCCGTACATGTCTTTCAGAACGTAGAAGGCGAAGCGACGCAGCTCGTCCAACAAGTCATTTCTGCCAACATCGGCGAATCCGTATTCGAATACTTGGGGGCCGTCCAGGATTCTCGCACTCTTGGTATCAAGCGCCACAGTCACGGTGATGAGGCCATCTTCTGCCAGTTGACTCCTCTCATCCAGTACCCGATCGGTAACCTGCCCGACAGTGAGTCCGTCAATCATGACTGAACCTGATTGCACTTGGCCGCGCCTGACCATTTGGAGTTGACTCACTTCGACAAGGTCACCAATTGATGGTATGAGGATGTTCCGCTCTGCGACACCGTTGTTCACAGCGATCTCGCGTAGATGATACTGATGCCGATAATCAGCGTGGATGGGAATGAAGAACTGCGGCCGGCACAAAGTGACCATCTCAGCTATATCGGGGCTTCCGCCATGACCGCTGACGTGCAGGCCCGGATGGATGTCATTGTAGAGTACTCGCGCCCCGCGTCGGTAGAGGCTATCTATCATGCGGGCAACAACCTGTTCATTGCCGGGGACAACACTGTTTGAAAGCACCACCGTGTCGCCAGACCGAATCTGGAGGTCCTTATGGCTTCCGTTTGCCAGTCGGTTTAGAACTGCGGCAGGTTCCGCCTGTGTCCCGGTCACCAGGTACAAGATTTCGTTGTCGGGGACACGTTCAAGAGCATCTGGATCCGCGCGAACTGAATCTGGCATCCTGTAGTAACCAAGCCTTTCGGCCAACTCCAGGTTCTGTCTCATTGCCGTACCGAAGACCGCGACCTTTCGACCATTGTTTTGAGCCGCCCTTACCGCCTGCCTTAGTCGACTTATGTTGGAGGCGAACGTGGAGAAGAAGACGCGGCCCTCAGCCCGAGCAACCACGGAATTGATGACAGCGCCTACCTCCTTTTCTGATACTGTCGGACTCTGTCGTTCCACGCGGGTACCTTCACAGAGTAGGGCAATCACGCCCCGGTCGCCTGCTCTCTCCAGTCTGGCCTTGTCAGAAACGAGCCCGTCCTCCGGGTCTGGGTCGAACTTGAAATCCCCGCTGTGTACAACCGTGCCGACCGGGGTTTGGAGTATTATGCAAGCAGAATCGGGAACACTGTGTGTCACTCGACAGAATTCGACGGTGATACCCCCCAACCTTGTTGATTCGCCAGCGTTCATCGGATGGAATTGAGCTAAATGGGATACTCCATGATCCTTCAGTACCTGCTCGGTCAGACCCAATGTGAACTTCGTACCAAAGATGGGGATTTCCGGATTCAATTGATCTAGGAAGTACGCTGTTGCACCGATATGATCTTCGTGACCGTGCGTGAACACCAGCCCACGCAACTTGTCCGCGTGCTCGAGCACGTACCCAAACTCGGGAATCACCAGATCGACTCCCGGTGTGTTGGCGTCAGGGAGCTTGACCCCGCAATCGATGATGATCATGTCCTTTGCTGTTTCGATGATTGTGCAACTCTTGCCGATCTCCCTCACGCCGCCAAGCGGAATAATGCGGAGCACTTCCTGTGGAGTGCGTGTGCTCGTTGGAGCGGCGCTGACTGGCGTAGTAGCCGGTGGTGTTTGTGAGGTGCAGGCAAGAGTCAAAGTGCTGAGACCGATGGCGGACATCATCGAAAGCACTTGTCGCCTTGAATAAATCCGGTTTGCCAATTGGCTGTCCCCCAAGTCCTTTGAGTATTCTATTCGCTTCTATTGATTCGGATCACTGAAGCAATAGCGGTCGATCTGTTGCTGACAATAAACATAATGACATAACTGGCGCGTCAGAATCTGGTTGATCGCGACAAACCTGCACGAAACCAGCGGGAAAGCGTCAGAGGATGCCGCATTATGGTGGTAAGAACTATATACTACGAGACTCAATCTACGAATGATGGGCGGAAAGCGAGAGTTTCTTTCTCAAGAAAGAAGGGCCCCACGTAATCCGTGGGGCCCTGCCGTTTTATACTGATTAGGTGTTTACTTGATTTCGACGGTGGCGCCGGCCTCAGCGAGCTTGGCGCGGGCGGCCTCGGCGTCGGCCTTATTGACGGCTTCCTTGACCGCCTTGGGGGCTGCCTCGACCAGATCCTTGGCTTCCTTCAGGCCTAGCGAGGTCAGCTCGCGTACTGCCTTGATGACGTTGATCTTGTTGGGGCCGATCTCGGCCAGGATCACGTCGAACTCGGTCTGCTCTTCTACTGGGGCTGCGGCGACCGGGGCTGCGCCTGCGGCCGGAGCGGCGGCGACAGCCACCGGGGCAGCGGCACTGACGCCGAAGCGCTCCTCAAGCGCCTTAACTAGATCGGCCAGGTCGAGAACCGACATCTGCTCGATCGCTTCGATTATTTCCTCTTTGGAAAGGGCCATTTCTTAACTATCCTCCTTGTTGTTCACTGAGTTGATTCTTGCGTGCGTCGAGCACGTTGACCAGGCCGCGTAAGGTGCCACTAAGCACCGTAACCAGGCCGGTAACGGGCGCCTGGATGCCGCCGACTACCTGGCCGAGAAGCACTTCGCGCGAGGGTAGATCGGCAACCCGGTTGATGTCGTCTTCCCCGATCACGCGGCGGCCGAGAAAACCACCCTTGATCTTGAACACCCTTGACGTGCGAGCGTAGTCGCGCACGGCGCGCGCGGAGCTGGCGATGTCTTCGTTGAAGCTCATAACCAGAGCCGTGGGGCCTACGAGCAGGCTATCGATGCTGTCGTCGAAGCCAATCTGAGTGGCGGCACGTTTGACCAGCGTGTTCTTGGCGACTTCCAGTTTGGAGGACGACTCGCGCAGCTGGCGCCGCAGGCGGCCCATCTCAGCGACCGTCAAGCCGCGATAATCGCTCAGCAGCACGATGGTGGCTTCATCGAGCGAGCGGGCCAGACTCTTGATCGCTCTACCTTTCTTAGGAGTTGGCAATTGGTTTCACCTCCTTGCTGTCCAAATGCTATGAGCCTTCACGTGCAGTTGACGTGAAGGCTCATAGCATTGCAATGCGGTTGGACCGCAGTGTTTAACTGACGAGCACCTCGGCAGGCTGGTGGATTAAGCGCCGCAATCTGGCGCGCCCGCTGTCATCGGCACGGTTCTATTCAGTGTTTAACAGTATACTACGAAGCGGCGAGGCTGGTAGCTGCCGCCAGGTCTATCTTGATGCCAGGTCCCATGGTGGTGGTGAGGGTCAGGCTGCGAATGTATTGCCCCTTGGCGCCGGTAGGCTTGGCGCGCACAACGGCGTCCACCAGCGAACCCAGATTCTCCACCAGTTGCTCGTTCTCGAAGCTGAGCTTGCCGATCGGCACGTGGATGATAGCGGTGCGATCGAGCTTGAACTCAACCCGCCCCTTACGGGCATCCCGAATCACCCTAGGCAGGTCGTTAGCGGGGGCGATGGTGCCGGATTTAGGGTTGGGCATCAGGCCACGGCGGCCCAGCACCTTGCCCAGTTTACCGACTTTGCCCATCATGTCTGGCGTGGCGATAGCGACATCGAAGTCAGTCCAGCCGCTCTCGATACGCTTGATCAGGTCGTCGCCGCCCACGAAATCGGCGCCGGCCTCTTCCGCTGTCTTCTGTCCTTCACCCTGGGTGAAGACGAGCACCCGCACGGTTTTGCCGAGACCGTTCGGTAGCAGCGCCACGCCGCGCACCTGCTGATCCGCGTGCCGCGGGTCCACGCCCATGCGCAGATGTAGCTCGACGGTGGGGTCGAACTTGACGAAGCTGGTCTCCTTGGCGAGGGCTACGGCCTCTTGCGGGGTGTAGGTCTTCTCGCGATCGATCAGTTTCGCTACTTCAGTGTATTTCTTTCCTCGTTGGGTCGCCATTTTTCCTCCTGTGGTGCGAGCGGGCGTTCAGCGCCCTCCCACAACAAGTGCGCTGTTTGTTAGTCGACTACCTTGATGCCCATGCTGCGGGCGGAGCCCTCGATCATCTTCGCTGCGGCCTCCACTTCAAGTGCGTTGAGGTCTTTCATCTTCAGGGTGGCGATCTCGAGAACCTGGGCGCGAGTTATCGTGCCCGCATCCATAGTAGATACTTGGGCGCCGCCCTTCTCCACACCCGCTGCCTTCTTAATCAGATCGGCTGCCGGGGGGGTCTTGGTGATAAAAGTGAAAGAACGATCCTCAAAGACCGTGATTTCGACCGGGATGATCGTGCCGACCTGGGCCGCCGTGCGCTCGTTGTACTCCTTAACAAAGCCCATGATGTTGACGCCGTGCTGACCCAGCGCGGGACCAACTGGCGGGGCCGGGGTGGCTTTCGCAGCGGGAATCTGAAGTTTGATTATTGCCTTAACCTTTTTAGCCATACCAATGGCGGACCGCAATGCACGACAGAGTAACGCTGACAGCTCGGGTCTCGCCAACCCCTCCTAAAATACTAAAGCTTTTCGACCTGCAGAAAATCCAGTTCGACCGGCGTTTCTCTGCCAAAGAAAGAAACCAGCACGCGCACTTTACCCTTGTCGTAGCTGAGTTCATCGACCACGCCAATGAAGTCCGCGAACGGCCCGTCGGTAATGCGCACGCTTTGGCCGCGGGTGAAAGCCACCTTGACCCGCGGCTGATCCACCCGCATCTGTCTTAGGATGGCCTTTACCTCTTCATCCTGAAGCGGTATCGGCTTGTTGCCCGAGCCGACAAAGCCCGTCACGCCCGGTGTGTTGCGCACCACGTACCATGACTCGTCGTTCATGATCATCTCGACCATGACATAGCCCGGGAAGATCTTGCGCTGCACTGTGCGGCGTTGGCCGTCCTTGATCTCGATCTCATCTTCAACTGGCACCACGATCTCGAATATGCGGTCGCGCATATCCATGGAGGTGATGCGGTGTTCGAGATTCTTCTTGACCTTGTTCTCGTAACCGGAGTAAGTGTGGATCACGAACCAGCGCTTTCCCTCACCCTCTTGGGTAGTTACCTCGGCCTCGGCTGGCGCCTCATCCATTGTCGTTGTTTCTTCACTCATATCCTACTCGTTTACCCGGTCACCAGGACTTCGAACAGTATCTGGAATACGTAGTCGACGGCACCCAGCACCAGTCCGATCGCCAACGAAACTACGATCACGATGAAGGTCAGATTGAGAGCTTCTTCGCGTGTTGGCCAGACGACCTTCTTCAGCTCCGAGCGCGTGTCGCGTATGAAGTTCCGCGTCCGGCCCTGTGTACCGCCGCTACTGCTGCGGGTAGGCAGTTTCAGGCCGCCAAAACGGGAACGGCTCTCGGGTCTGGCAACTGGCTTCTGGTTGCTGCGCGCAGAGCGCGTTCTGGAACGAGTCGAAGAGCGGTCGCTCACCTGGTTTCCCTGTGCGTCACGGCCTTGCGGCAACGCGGGCAGTACTTGTCCAGTGACATGCGCTCGGGGTCGTTCTTGCGATTCTTCTCCGTAACGTAGTTACGCTCTTTACACTCTGTGCAGGCCAGCGTTACCATAATGCGTGCTTCCTGCTTCTTCTTTGCCATCGCTATACCTGCTTTACAACGGGGCGACGGTTAGTCGCCCCGTATAACCTGAACTTAGAACCCTGCCCTAATCGTATACTTTCGTGATGATGCCGGCGCCGACGGTGTGGCCGCCCT
>CAZMKF010000003.1:0-7131 GCA_964566935.1 uncultured Dehalococcoidales bacterium
CCCAGACCTTCCGCGAGGTCTACAAGGGACGCTTCCGCCGCATCGCCGACACGATCAAGAAGCACAGCAACGCCCAGGTGTGGCTGCACTCCTGCGGCTCGGTCTACTGGGCCCTGCCCGACCTGATCGAGGCCGGCGTGGAGGTGCTCAACCCGGTGCAGGTGAACGCGGTGGACATGGAGACCGACCGGCTGAAGCGCGAATTCGGCCGGGACCTCACCTTCTGGGGCGGCGGCTGCGACACGGCTATCCTCCAGTTCGGCAGTCCGGCCGAGGTGGAGGCCGAGGTGAAGAAGCGCATCGACGACCTGGCGCCCGGCGGCGGCTTCGTCTTCGGCTCGGTGCACAACATTCAGATCAACGTGCCACCCGAGAACATCGTCACCATGTTCAAAACCGCGCGCGAGTACGGCGTCTACAAGAAGTAGCCTCGTCCCCCCATCCGTGCCCTGACGTCATAGCCAGTTGACATCAGGGCACGGGCGCTTCACGTTTCAAACTGCTCGTGAAGACAACCGCCAACTGGCGCACGGTTCCCTTCGTCTGGGGCGATACTGCCACCGTCCATGTCCGTTCGCGAACCAGACTCATCACTGTGGATGGCAGCATCACCTGCCAGGCGACATCTTCCGCAACAGCATCTGCCTGAACGAGCACGACGGCGCCAGCCAATTTGCCTCCCCCCGGCTTGCGGTGGACGCCTACCCCCTACTATGATGCAATCTCCCAGCCCTAGTAATTGAGGCGGTGTTATGTCGCAACCCCTGCCAGCCACACGCCAGCTTGCCGACAAGGTGACTGCCAACGTCGGCCGGGTGATCGTGGGCAAAGCAGCCGTGGTGGAGCTGACCCTCGTGGCGCTGCTGGCCAACGGCCACGTGCTGCTGGAGGACGTGCCCGGCATCGGCAAGACCAGCCTGGCCAAGTCACTGGCCCGCTCGCTCAACTGCAGCTTCGGCCGCATCCAGTTCACGCCCGACCTGCTGCCGGCCGATGTGGTGGGCGTGACCTTCTACCACCAGCAGAGCGGTGAGTTCGTCTTCCGCCCCGGCCCCGTGCAGGCCAACATCTTGCTGGCCGACGAGATCAACCGCGCCACGCCACGTACCCAGGCCAGCCTGCTGGAATGCATGGAGGAACGCCAGGTGACGGTGGATGGCGTCAGCCACTTCCTGCCGCGGCCCTTCCTGGTGCTGGCCACCCAGAATCCGGTGGAGCTGGAGGGCACCTTCCCCCTGCCGGAAGCACAATTGGACCGCTTCCTCCTGCGGCTCTCCTTAGGTTATCCGAGCGAGGCGGAGGAGCAGCAGCTGCTGATTACGCACGCCGCCGCCCAGCCGCTGGCCTCGTTGCAGCCGGTGGCCGAGCTGAGCGAGGTGCTGGCCTCCCAGCAGGAATGCCGCCAGGTGCGAATGGTGGAGGCGGTGCGCCAGTACCTGACGGCGCTGGTGCGGGCCACTCGCCAACACGACGAGATCCTGCTGGGGGCCAGTCCGCGCGCCAGCCTCGGCCTCTTCCACGCCTGCCAGGCGCTGGCGGCGTTGCGCGGACGTGATTACGTGCTGCCCGACGACGTCAAGCAGCTATTCATTGCCGTGGTGGCGCACCGGCTGCTGCTGCAGCCCCAGGCCCGCCTGCGCGGCCGCACGGCGGCGCTCATCCTCGAAGAATTACTGGCGGCCACGCCGGCGCCGGTGGAAACCCTCCCCGCCTGAGATGGCGGCATTACCTGCTGCCAGCTCGCGCTCTCAACCGGCGCTCACCAGCCGCTACGGCGCCGTGGCCAGCGGCGGCGTCTTCTTGGCCGCCTCCTACCTCGGCTACCCCAGCCTCGCCCTGCCGGCGGCGGCCCTGCTGCTGCTGGCGGCGCTCTGCTGGCTCTCGGCCTTTTTATCCACCTGGCAGCTGCATTACCGCCGCCGCCTCAGCGCCAGCCGTGGCTTCCCCGGCGACGAGATAGTAGTCCGCTCCACGCTTTACAATGCCAAGCCGCTGCCAGCGCCCTGGCTGGAGGTGAGCGAGCTGCTGCCGGCCGGTCTGGTCCCCACCGCCGAAGAGTCTTCCATCGGCGGCCACCGCCGCTTGTTGCACTTGCGCTGGCACAGCGGCGCCGTCTGGAGCCACCGCCTGTGCTGCCGCCGCCGCGGCGTCTACCAGCTGGCGGCAGTGGAGCTGCGCGGGGGCGATCCCTACGGCCTCGCATCGCGTTGCCTGGCGGGGGACGAGGCCCACGAGCTGCTCGTTTACCCGGCCCTCTTGCCGCCACAGCAGTGGCCGCTGCCGGCTCGCCAGCAGTTTGGACCGCAACGTCCGCCCTCGGCCCTGCACGAGGACCCGGCCCGCCTGGCCGGCCTGCGCGCCTACCAGGCGGGCGACGCGCTCAACCGGATAGCCTGGAAGGCCAGCGCCCGTCAGAGGCAGTTGCAGGTGCGCGTCTTCGAACCGAGCGCCAGCCCCAAACTGCTGTTGCTATTGGCGGGCGAGCATTACGCTCACCCCTCCAGGGCGGAGACGGGCGAATACGCGCTCAGTCTGCTGGCCTCGCTGGCGCGCGAGAACCTCGAGCAGGGCGTGGCCGTGGGCGCGCTGGTGAGCGGCGGCAGGCCTGTGGCGCTACCGCCCGCCTCCGGCCGCGAACAGCTGACGCGGCTGCTGGAAGGGCTGGCACGCCTGGATCTGTGGGGCGGCGAGACCAGCCTGCCCGAGCTGCTGGTGGCACAACGCCCGTTGCTGGCCGCCGCCAACACCGTGGCCGTGATAGGCGAGGGGCTCGACGAGGCCGGCCGCGCCCTGCTGCAGCCGCTAACCCGCCAGTGGGCGCTGGTGGAGCTGCCGCTCGGCTCGGCCGAGCCAGCGAGAGAGGGGGTGGCTGTATGAGCCGGAGTTGGCTGCTGCCTCGCCTGCCGCTCTTGACGTTGGAAACGGCCTGGTTGCTGGCCACGGCCTGGCTGCTGGCGGCGCGGGCCGGGGCCGACCCCTCGCGGCTGAGCGGCATGGCCCTGTTGTTCGCCACACTAACCCACACCACCTTGTCACCGCTCTTGCGACGAGTGGGCTCGCCCCGCCGGCGACTGCCGTTAGCCGTTGTGCTGCCGTTACTACTCTGGCGTCTGCTGCTGCCACCGGCGGCGGCCATCCCCTGGTCCCCGGTGGCACTCCGGCAAAGCGTGAGCGAGGGTGGGTCCGCAGCCGCGGCCACGGCTCTCTTCGCCGCGCTGGGCCTGGCCATCGTCCTGCGCGCCTGGTGGCTGGACACGCGCCTGCCCAACCAGCGCGCCTTGCTGGCCAGCTTCCAGATCGGTCTGGCGGCGCTGGCGCTGGTCAGCCTGCTGGCCGGGCCCGCCTGGCTGCCGGCCTCGCTGGCAGTGATTGGCGTCTTCATGCTGCTGGGGTTGCTACTGCTGGCGCTGCAGCGTCACCTTGACGCCAGCCAGCCAGGCAGCTCCGTTGGCCACGCCACCCCGCAAGCCTGGCTGGCCACCGTGCTCTTCACCCTGCTGCTGGCCGGGCTGACAACGGCGCTGCTCTGGCAGGGTCCCGCGCTGGCAACGGCACTCTGGCAGTTGCTGACCGCCGTAGCGCAGGCGTTGTTCAACGCCATGGGCGCTGTGATCGGCTGGCTCGCCTCGCTGCTGCCGGGCCGGGAGCCCAGCGCCCTGCCGCCGCTGCAGCCGCCGCCGGCGCGCCCCTCCGAGCCGGTGGGCGGCTTTCTGCAGCTGCCGGAATGGCTGCGCCAGCTGGGCGGCTGCCTGGTGCTGCTCGGCTTCATCATCCCACTGCTGGTGGCGCTGGTGCGCTATCTGGGTGACTTCTGGCGCTGGCTAAGTGACCCGCTCTTCATGTCCGGCGCGCACGTGGAGAGGGCCGACGCGGGCGCCGGTGACTGGCTGGGCGGCCTGCGCCGCCTCTTACTGCATTACCTGCTTGGCGCCTGGCGGTTGAGTGGCGGCCGCCATCTCGATGGTGACCCCACCGCCTGGCCGGTGCGCTACATCTACCGCGACCTGCTCAAGCTGGCCGTCAAACGCGGCGCGCGGCTTTCGCCTGCCACCACCGCGCGCGAGCAGCTGCCACTGCTGCAGGGCGCTTTCCCCGGTGAGGAGGCGGCACTGGACCAGATCGTCGCCGCCTACGAGCGGGCGCGCTACGCCGGCCAGGTGGACCGGCAGACGTTGGCCAAGCTGCGCGGGCTGGTCAGGCAGTTGGGCCGCCAACGCCGGCCGGGGCGGCGCGCTTAAACTGGCACTCCCCAGAGCGGGAACCAGTTCTCGATCTCCGGTTCCAGCGGCAGCTCGCGCTGCATCAGGCCGCGCAGCCGCAGCTCGTAAGCGTTGTCACGCCGGCGTTTGGCGCTATCGGTGGGCACGAAGGGGTAGAAGTTGCCGCTCTTGTAGTTGTAGATCCAATAGACCGGCTGTTTGCCGCGCAGGAACTTGAAGACTGCGGCCAGCAGCTGCTCGCCGAAGCCCTCCTCCTGCAGCGTCTGCGAGAAGATGTGGATGGTGGCGATCAGGTCCTCGAACTGCTCGTCTTCAAGCAGGGCCCAGCGGTAGCCGTAACGGTCGTTGTCATCGCTGATGACCGTGCCGGACTCCTCGGCGCTGATCTGCAGGAGGCGTTGCATGTCACTCCCCAGGCCCTCGAAGCGGGCCGAGGTGAGCGGCTTGAAGCAGAGGCCGGCCCGCCCGCCAGGCTCCAGGCCGATTTCGTTGGTGAGGGTGACATGGGCAGTGGAGAGGGCAAACAGCTTCTCCAGATTGGGCTTCACCGGTTGACTCTCCCCGAGGATGGACTTAAACCAGTCGCCTATGCTCATAACATCATCCTCCTAACGGCGCGCCATACCCTCCATCTGCTCCTGCAGACGGTAGAGCCTCTTTATTCTATTCTCAGTATTGGGGTGCGTCGAGAAGAGCTCGGAGACCGCGCGGCCTTTGAATGCCGGCAGGATGAAGAAGGCGTTCATGCCCCGCAACTCGCGCAGGTCGCGGTCTGGGATGCGGGTCATCTGGCCACTGATCTTCTGCAACGCCACCGCCAGGTGCATCGGCGCCCCGGTGAGCATGGCGGCGCCGCGGTCGGCCGCGTACTCGCGGTAGCGCGAGAGGGCACGGATCAGGAAATAGGAGATGACCCACACCACCAACGAGGCGGCGTAGATGACGGCCGCGCCGCCACGGGAGCGACGGTCGTTACCAAACCAGAAACCGGAGCGCATGATGAAGTAGGCCACTGTGGAGAAAAACGAGGCCAGGGTCATGACGGTGGCGTCGCGATGGCGCACATGGCAGAGCTCGTGGGCCAGCACTGCCTCCACCTCGGGCTGATCCAGCTGCTCCAGCAGGCCGGTGGTCACCGCCACCACCGAGTTCTTCGGGTTGCGGCCGGTGGCGAAGGCGTTGGGCACCTTGCTGCGCACGATGGCCACCTTCGGTTTGGGCATGTTGCCCATCGCCACCAGACGATCCACCATGTCGTGCAGCTCCGGCGCCTCCTCAGGCGTGACTGGCTTGGCTCCCACGCTGGCCAAAACAAGCCTGTCTGAGAAGAAGTACTGCCCCCCGATCAGCACGATGGCGATCAGGCCGATGGTGAACGAATCCAGCCCGGCAGTGAACATTACGCCAATGAAGGCCAGGTAGAGGGCCGCCAGCAGGAACATGACGATGAACATGCGCACCGTCAGCTGTGTATCGGGTTTGTAGATGTCTCTACTCATGATTGCAGTCGTATCCTCCCGCGCCAGCGCCACGTCACGGCGCGGCGTTTCCGCAACCAGCGACGGTGGCCCGCCTGGCGTACTGGCGATTATCGCATCAAGCCTCAATTATCAATTCTAGCGGAAGTTGAGTTGAATAGCACGGCGGTCAGGGGTCTCAACGCCGGCCATCGTACCGCTGCTTGACCTTCTTGACCTCTTCCGTGTACCGCTCCAGGGTGATCTCGTTGAGACCAAACTTCTTCTTCAGCTCGGTCAACGCCTGCTGCTGTGGCATTTCCGTGGCGCGGGCTGCATCTTGCTCGCATCGGGCCGCACCCAGAGCTCTCCCTCGAGTACCTGGCAGGCGGGCCTGACCGCTGCTATCTCGGCGTCACTGCGCTCGAACTCGATCATGAAGAAATGCCAGGGCAGACTCCGCGCTTCGTCCGGATTGGCAGGGTTCCGCTCACATCCAGGTTAATGTCCGGCCAATCCTGCCAGCGCCAGAAGACCGTCTTGCCAGTTACATGCAGCCCGTTGACTGCGCCGCCCTGTGCGACGACCTGCGTAATGCCCACTGACTCCACCACTGGCCTTTCCTCGCTCCCGCCGATTGACGGCCCGCCGCCTCCCTCCTTAATATGGCGGCCAACCTGAGCGAGCGAGGTGCGGCATGCAGATACGGACGATCACGCTGGGAGCGGACCTGAGCTGGCCGCTGGAGGGGCGGACCCTGCCAGAGGCGGGCGCCTTCTTGCGCGAGGCGCGCTCGCGCTACCAGCAGGCGGGCACCGGCGTGCAGACACTGCGCTTTTGCAGCCAGCCCTGGACGCGGCTGCTGCCGCCAGAGCGGGCACACGAGGCTCCCGGGCTGGGCCGGGAAGCCGGCGCCGCCAGCCAGTTTGAGGGGATCGAGTATTGCTCGCTGGGACCGGTGCCCGCCGGTCTCGGTGAAACGGCCGCCGCCTACTACGCCCAGCTGCCAGCGCTACTGGCCGCTCACCCTGCCCTCTTCGCCACGGTGGAGGTCGCCAATCAGGAGGGCGGCATCGACTTCGCCGCCGTCCAGGCCGCCGCGCGCACCATCCTCGCCCTGGCGCCGCAGGAGGCGGGCGGCTTCGCTAACCTGCGCTTCGCGGCGCTGGCCAACTGCCCACCCAACATCCCCTTCTTCCCCGCCGCCTGGCACGCCGGCGGACCACCTCGTTTCGCCATCGCTCTGGAGATGGCCGACCTGGCGGTGAACGCCTTCGCCGGCGTGGCGCCGCAACAGGCGGAGCAGCAGCTCACCGCCTCCGTGGAACGGGCCGTGGCCGAGATTGAGGCGGTGGCGCTGCCGCTGGAGCGGCACTTCGGCGTGGCTTACGAGGGGGTGGACCTCTCACCAGCGCCTTTCCCCCAGAGCAGCTGCAGCATCGGTCAGGCAGTGG
>CAZMKF010000003.1:7141-23520 GCA_964566935.1 uncultured Dehalococcoidales bacterium
TTGATGGCTTCGGCGCCCCGGGCACGCTCTACGCAGCGGCGCTGGTCACCCGCGCCCTGCGTGCGGTGCGCGGCCGCAAGTGCGGCTTCTCCGGCCTGATGATGCCGGTGCTGGAGGACAACATCCTGGCCCGGCGCGCCGCCGTGGGAGGCTTTGGCGTCACTCAGGCGCTAGCCTACTCCGCCGTCTGCGGCACGGGACTCGACACCGTACCCCTACCAGGCGAGGTGAGCGAAGGCCAACTGATGGGCGTATTGCTGGACGTAGCGGCGCTGGCGGCCACTTTGCGGAAGCCGTTGACGGCGCGTCTGATGCCGGTGCCAGGCAGGAAAGCAGGAGAGCCTACGGAGTTCGACTTCCCCTTCTTCGCCAACTCGCGCGTCATGCCATTGCCCGGCGGCGCCTCGGGCGCGGCGCCATTGCTGGCGCGCGCCGTTGTCAATCCCTGACGCGAATCAGCCGCAGGATACGGTCGTGAACACACATAAGCTTTTGCTAAATGCTAAGATGTGCACTGCCCACACGCTGGCAGGAAAGTCGGAGTGGCTGCCTCCCACGAGCTAGTGGATGGGGTCATTACCTAAAGGGGGCAAAAGATGGAGAAAAGGCGGCGCTGGGGCTGGGATGGCCTCCTCAACTACCTGAGCTACCGGGGCCAGTCGGGACAGTGGGCCCAACTACTTCACCGTCTTACCGGATTGGCCATTGCGGCCTTTCTGATTCTGCACGTGCTCGATACTTCGCTGGTTGCCTTTGGCCCGGCCGTGTACGACGGCTTCACCCAGATCTACCACAACCCCATCGTCAGGTTCCTCGAAGTGGTGCTGGTAGGTGTTGTTGTCTACCATGCCATCAACGGCCTGCGGGTGGTGCTGGTGGATTTCTCGGACCGGGCAGTGCTTAAACATAAGGAACTGTTCTGGGCAGTGGTTGTGGTGTTTCTGGTGCTCACCATACCGGCCGGCGTGATGATGATGGTCAATTTCTTCCAGTATGCGCACTAGGCAGGAGTAAGAATAATGCTGTTTACTAGTCGCAGGCCCAAACCCAAGGGCAGTGGTTTCGAACTGTGGACGTGGTTCTTCATGCGCGTCTCGGGCGTTGTCCTCGTCTTCATGGTTCTCTTTCACCTGTGGCTGGTGCACGTCACCACGCCCATTCAGGACATCAACTTCGCCTTCGTGGCCGGCCGCTGGTCGGTGCCGTTGTGGCGCTGGTACGATCTGATCATGCTCTTCCTCGGCCTGGTACACGGCCTCAACGGCGTGCGCGTAGTGGCGGACGATTACATCCACTCACCCGGCTGGCGCACCCTGGTGGCGGCGCTGATCTGGCTGGCGCTGCTCGTCTTCCTCGTCATCGGCACCCAGGTAGTAGTTTCGTTCCAACCGTGATCAGGTCAGCTTTGGGAGGATTGAACCTTGTACCATAAATATGATGCGCTGGTTGTTGGAGCCGGCGGCGCCGGCCTGATGGCGGCGATGGAACTGTCCGGCAAGGCCAACGTGGCCGTAATCAGCAAGCTCTATCCCACCCGTTCTCACACCGGCACCGCCCAGGGCGGCATCGGCGCGGCGCTGGCCAACCACGAAGAGGACCACTGGGAGTGGCACGTCTTTGACACCATCAAGGGCAGCGATTATCTGGCCGACCAGGATGCCGTTGAGGTGATGTGCCGCGAATCGATCGACGCCGTTTACCACCTGGAGCACATGGGCCTGCCCTTCAGCCGCACGCCGGAGGGCAAGATCGCCCAGCGCTTCTTTGGCGGCCACACCAGGGAGTTCGGCAAGGCGCCGGTGCGCCGCTCCTGCTACGCCGCCGACCGCACCGGCCACATGATCCTCCAGACCGAGTACCAGCAGTGCGTGAAGAACAACGTCAATTTCTTCAACGAGCTGTTCGTGATGGACCTGATCATTCAGGACGGCATTTGCCAGGGCGCGGTGGCGCTGGACCTGCAGAGCGGCGAGCTGCACACTTTCCACGCCAAGGTGGTCATCTTCGCCACCGGCGGCTACGGCCGCACCTACAAGGTGACCAGCAACGCCATTGCCTTCACCGGCGACGGCAACGCTGTCGCCTGGCGGCGGGGCATCCCCTGGGAGGACCCCGAGTTCTTCCAGTTCCACCCCACGGGACTCTACAAGCTGGGCATCCTGGTCACCGAGGGCGCCCGCGGCGAGGGCGGTATCCTGCGCAACAAGGACGGCGAGCGCTTCTGCGAGCGTTACGCCCCCACCCTGAAGGACCTCGCCCCGCGCGACATGGTCTCCCGCTTCATGTACCAGGAGATCCAGGAGGGACGCGGTATCGACGGCAAGGATTACCTCTACCTCGACGTCACCCACCTGAGCAAAGAGGAGATCGAGCGGAAACTGCCGGACATCACCGACTTCGTCAAGACCTACGTGGGTATCGACCCGGCGGAGGAGATGATCCCGGTGCAGCCCACCGCCCACTACGCCATGGGCGGCATCCCGACCGACGTGGACGGCCGCGTGGTGGTGGACGAGAAGAACACGCCGCTACCCGGCTTCTACGCCGCCGGCGAGTGCGCCTGCGTTTCCATCCACGGCGCCAACCGCCTCGGCACCAACTCGCTGGTCGACCTGATCGTTTTCGGCCGGCGGGCGGCCCATCATGCGCTGAAGTACCTGGAGGAGGCGCCGCTGCTCGAGCTGCAGGGTGACCCGCAGGCCGAGGCGCGCGGCCAAATCGAGCACCTGCTGGCCTCCGAGGGCACGGAAAACCTGGGCGTGATGCGCGCCGAACTGCAGGCGATGATGGACGTCAACGCTCAGGTGGTGCGCACCGCCTCGCGCATGCAGGAGGCGCTGGCCAAGATACGCGAGCTGCGCGAGCGCTACGAGCACATACACCTGGCCGACCGCGGCAAGAAGTTCAACACCGAGCTGATGGAGGCGATAGAGTTCCGCAACCTGCTCGACGCCGCCGAGGCGATCGTTACCGGCGCGCTGTACCGCGAGGAAAGCCGCGGCGCGCACTATCGCGAGGACTTCCCCCAGCGCGACGATGCCCGCTTCCTGCACCACACGCTCGTCTGGAGGGAGGAGGACGGCAACCATCGCATCACCCAGAAGCCTGTCTCCATCACCCGCTACCAGCCGCAAGAGCGCAAGTATTGATAGGAACTGAGGTACTGTTATGCAACAAGTGACGCTCAAGATACGGCGCTTCAATCCGGAGAACGACAAGGGTTCCTACTGGCAGGAGTTCAAACTCGACGTTGAACCTACCGACCGCCTGCTCGATGCGCTCAACGAGATCAAGTGGTCGCAGGACGGCACCCTCTCCTACCGCCGCTCCTGCGCGCACGGCATCTGCGGCTCCTGCGCCATGCGGGTCAACGGCGCCAACGTGCTGGCCTGTAAGGTGCTGATGAAGAACCTCGGCAGCACCGTCACCATTGCGCCACTGCCCGGCTTCAACGTGATCAAGGACCTGATCGTCGACTTTGACTGGTTCTTCGAGCTGTATCGTTCGGTCAGCCCTTACTTGATCAACAACTCGCCGGCGCCGGAGAAAGAGCGGCTGCAATCGCCCGAGGAGCGCGAGCTGTTCGACGACACCACCAAGTGCATCCTCTGCGCCTGCTGCACCTCGTCCTGCCCGCCCTACTGGGGCAACCCGGATTTCGTCGGCCCGTCGGCGATCGTCAACGCCCACCGCTTCCTCTTCGACAGCCGCGACGAGGGCGCCGAGCAGCGGCTGGACGTGCTCAACTCACGCCAGGGGGTCTGGCGCTGCCGCACCGTCTTCAACTGCACCAAGGCCTGCCCGCGTGAGATCAAGGTGACCCTGGCCATCGAGCAGGTGAAGCGCCTGCTGCTCAACCGTAGCATCTGAGGCCGTCACCGCCATCGGTCGGAACGCAGACCCGCCCCCTGAGGGGGCGGGTTCCTTCTTACCCAGGCTCGTCCGAGCGAGGCGAGTTATGGCTGAGGAGCGGCTCGCGGCGTCGGCGCGAAGCGCAGTGGCGCCAACGCCATCAGGGTGGCGCCCTCAATCGGCCACTGAGCCGGCTCACCGGGCAGGCCGGCGGCGCAGGTGAGCGAGCCGCTGGGCACGGCGGTGCGGCCGGCATCGCGCACCACGGCGGCCTGGCCTCGACCGGCGGTGGCGCGCAGCTGCTCCTCGGGGGCGCGCAGCAGCGCCAGCTCGGCCCCCGCCTGCAGCCACTCCGCCCAGGCGGCACTGCGACCGAAGCGCTCGAGTGCCGCCAGCATGGCGTGCGCCGCCTGCGCCGCCGCCTTGCCGGCCGACATGCTCAGTTCGCTGTTCAGGTAGAGCGGCAGCCACAGACCCTCACCGGGCAAGGTCACCCTGGGCAGCGCGCCCACGCTGGCGCTGTACAGTTTGAGCTGGTGCAGGAAGGGCAGACGCTCGCGCGGGCGGGGGCGGAAGACGGCCATCACCGGCAGGGCCGGCGGTTCAGGCAGGAGCAGCGCATCCTCGGCCGTGTTGCGCACCAGACGGGTAACATCCTCGTCCTCGGCGCGCAGCACCACCTTGGCCATGGACGACTGAAACCAGCGCGCGTACCCAGGGCGGTTGCGGAAGCGCCGGTGCGCCAGCAAGGCGCCGCGAGCCGCCAGCAGCGCCACCTCGGCCCCCGGCAGCCCCGGCGCCGCCACGAAATACTCCACCGTCTCCGCCATCCTCTGCGTCACCTTTCGTCTCGGTTATCGAACGGCAATTCTAACAGGTACCTGGAAAGCATGAGCGTTAGGGGCGCAGAACGTGGCTATTGCCTGCGGCCTGGTAGTCACTGCTAATGGCGTTTCAACCTGAAGAGGCGCTCGGGCGCACCCGATTGGCAAGTACGCCGCCGAACTGCTCAGTTAACAGATGGCTCGTGCTGAACGCATGAGATACGAGACGACCGGCAAGCTTAGCTTTTGGCCAAAGCCGACGCGACGCCATCTACACGACGCTGACGAGGGTGCCCGCTACAGGCCGCTCCGTTGCAGGTGATGTCGCGTTCGAATTGTGCGTCACTGTCGCAAAACACAGCGTTTGTTGCGCAAGCCATGTAGCTTTTTCCCGGGTTTTTTGCACAAGCGTTGTCGGAAAATGCGACTTACCTTGAGAAGCCCCGGCGCTCCCCCGCCCTCCGCCCCCGCTCCCAAGTCATAAAGCGTTGCCGCCCAGGACATCGTCATCCAATTTGCGCTATCTTTGCAGCACATTAGTACGTAATTTGCTACAATCATGCGTGATTTTATTACATACTTGTGTTACGTCTTAATGGGATTCAGGCTTTTGAGGAGGACTCGGCATGGCGACTAGAGTCCGGCGTGGCTCGCTACTCGAGGAGATTTCGCGGCTTAACCCGTGGTGGGGAAACGCCAACTGGGCAAACGAAGACCCGCAACTGGAGGCAGTGCGAGCCGCGCCCTACGCTTTTGTGCCAGACGTTCTGACTGATGTCTCACCGCCCAATCTTTACACCCTGCGGGGGCCGCGGCGTGTCGGCAAGAGCACCGTACTGAAACAGACGATCCAGCGGCTCATCAGGACAGGCACAGATGCCAGACGCATCTGCTATATAGTAGGGGATTCGCTCGAAGACTATCGCGATCTGATTAACACCGTTCAGGCAGTGCGAACCCTCTTTCCTGACCTCGCAGATGCTGCCCGCTATTTCTTCGTTGACGAAGTGACGGCGGTAAGAGACTGGCAACGAGGCATCAAGTGGCTGAGGGATAACACGGGACTGGCAGGTGACTGCCTGGTAGCCACTGGTTCCTCCGCCAGCGACGTGGCGAAGGGCACTGTGTATCTCGCCGGTCGGCGCGGGGAGGCCGATAAACTCGACCGCCTCCTGTGGCCGATGTCTTTCCAACAGTTCGTGAAGTGCGCGGGCTACCAGCTGCCAGACCCGCCAAGGCTGCCGCTCTCCACCTTCTACAGCAAAGAAGGACGAACTGCTTGCCAGGAAGCGCTCCTCCATCTCGGCCTGCTGAACGAGGCTCTGGATGCCTTCCTCATGGTTGGAGGCTTCCCCCAAGCCGTCGCCGGATTCCGCCAGCGCGCAACTGTAGCCGATGGCTTTGTACGCGATCTGTGGGATGTTGTGCACTCCGACCTTTATCGTATGGGCGTTTCCAGGCCGGAAGACTGCCTGCGCCTGCTGGAGGGCATAGCCATCAGAATCGGCTCCACCACCGCTATGTCGCAGTTAGGCAACGAGTTTGCCATAGACCCGCGCACAGCCAGCGCCTGGTTGGACGCGCTGGCCAACTCGTACCTGCTGGTGATGCTCTATCAGCAGACGGCAGGCGTGCCAGAGGTGGCAAAACAGCGAAAGCTGTACCCAACCGATCCCATCATCGCCAGGCTGGCAAATCTACGCTACGGAGATCTGCGATGCCCCAGTAACTATCAGCTCGTCGAAGCCGCTGCTGCAATCGCCATCATGCGTGCCACCCAGGGTGACGCCATCGACGATTTCTCGCAGCCTGCCCGGCTTTTCTACTATCGCACCACCGCCAACAGGGAGGTCGACTTCCTGGTACTGCCTCAGCGGCATGCGGCCGAAGCCAAGTTCATCGAAAGAAACGACCGCCGAGAACTCAAAGCGATGATGAGTAACTTCGGTGATGGGATATTGCTGACGCGCAATGCCGTCGACCTGCAATCCCCCGGCACGATATTGCCGGCCGCGATCTTTCTTTGGCTACTGGCCTGATCGGCGCGCCCACGGCGGTTTTTTACAGCCAATGTAGTAAATTACATACTAATATACAACATCGGATGTCGTACTTTGTTACATATTTCCGTGCTTGCCACTCGCTTGAGGATCCTCATGGCGTGGTTCGCCCTGCTGATCAGGCGGCGGCCAAGACCGAGGGGGGCGAGTTGTGGCCACGGGCCAATGAGTTGACGCTGCCCAAGGCCGCTCTTACAATGGCCCCATAGCGCCCCGTTTCCATTAACGCGAGAAAGGATTGCTGAACTGATATGGCGAAGATGAAAGCGGCGGTTTTCCACGGACCGCAGGATTTGCGACTGGAAGAGATTGACCTGCCGGTGGCCGGGCCGAGTGAGGTGATCGTACGCGTGCGCGCCGCCGGCATCTGTGGCACCGACGTGCGCATCATGAAGGGCACCAAAAAGGTGAAGACGCCTATCGTGATCGGCCACGAACTCGCCGGCGAGGTCTCCGAGGTGGGCAAGGGCGTTACCGACGTGACCGTGGGCGACCGCGTCACGGTGGAGCCGGTGATCCCCTGCGGCAAGTGCCTGCTGTGCAAGAAGGGCCGCGCCAATATCTGCCTCACCCGCCCCACCATCGGCTACGAGTTCGACGGCTCCTTCGCCGAGTACGTGCGCATCCCCGAGATCGCCGTGCGCGCCGGCAACATCGTCAAACTGCCCGACGGCATGCCGTTCGAGCACGCCGCCATCGCCGAGCCGCTGGCCGCCTGCGTCAACGGCATCGACATCACCAACATTCACCTGGGCGATACCGTACTGGTGCTGGGCGCCGGCCCGATCGGCCTGGTGCACCTGCAGCTGGCACGTGCCGCCGGCGCCACCCGCGTCTTCATGAGCGAGCCGAACGAGACACGCCGCCAGATGGCCAGGGACTTTGGCGCCGACGCGGTGATCGACCCGATGAGCGAGGACGTGGCGGCCGCTGCCAAGGCCTGGACGGATGGCGTGGGCGTGGACGCGATTATCGTGGCCAGCGGCGTGCCCGCGGCCATGGAGTCAGCCATCAGAGGCGTGCGCAAGGGCGGCGTTTTCAACATCTTCGCCGGCAGTCCGCCGGAGAGCAAGTTCGGTCTGGACCCCAACCTGGTGCACTACGGCGAAATGATCGTCACTGGCTCTTCCGGCCACACCTCCGACCACCTGCGCCGCGCCGTCGACCTGATTAACCGGGGCATCATCGACGCCGACAAGCTGATCACCCACCGCTTCGAGCTGAGCCAGATCGCGCAAGCTCTGGACGCCCGCCAGGCGCTGGAGGGCTTGAAGCACGTGGTCACCATGCCGGCCTGAGGCATTGGCCGTGAGCACCAAGACGACGCTGCTGGGGGTTGACGTAGGCACCACCGGCTGCAAGGCGACTCTGTACGATCTCGATGGTCAACCGTTGCGCACCGGCTACGCCGAGTACCGCATGCACAGCCCCTTCCCCGGCTGGGTGGAGGAGGACCCCGAGGACTGGTGGCGGGCGGTGGTGGAGAGCATCCTCCCCATCACGGCCGACCCCGAGCTTAGCGCTGGCATCGCCGGCCTGGGCGTGGGCTGCAGCAACGCGCTGGTGGCGGTGGACAAAGAGGGAACGCCGCTGCGGCCGGCGATCATGCAGCTGGACCAGCGCACCGTGCCCCAGGCCGACTGGCTGCGCGAGCAGGCGGGCGTCGCGCGCATGCTGGAGATCAGCGGCAACCGGGTGGCGCCCGGCTCCTACTCCGCCCCGATCATCCTCTGGCTGAAAGAGCACGAGCCCGAAACCTTCGCCGCCGCCTACCAGTTCCTGGTGCCAAGCGGCTTCATCGTCCACCGCCTCAGCGGCGCTTTCAGCATGGACTACTCGCGCGGCTCCACCACCTCGCTGTTCGATATCCACCGGCGCGAGTGGAGTGAGGAGCTGCTGCAGCTGGCTGGCGTGCCCAGGGAGAAGCTACCGCCGCTGGTGGCGTCCTCCCAGGTGGTGGGCAAGGTGCACGCCGAGGCGGCGCGCCAGACCGGCCTGCGTGAAGGCACGCCAGTGGTGGCCGGCTGCATGGACACGGTGGGCGCCGCCGTGGGCTCGGGCGTGGTGGACGCGGGTGACTCGTTCGCCATCCTCGGCACGGTGGGGCGGGTGGCCGTCTCGCTGGACGACCCGGTTTTCGACGACCGCTTCATTAACTGCTGCCACGCTGTGGCCGGTCAGTGGCTCTCGCTCAGCGTCAGCAACGGCGCCGGCGTCTCGCTGCGCCTCTTCCGCGACCTCTTCGGTCAACAGGAGGTGGCGGTGGCCAAGTCGATGGCGGTGGACCCCTACGAACTGCTGACTGCTGAGGCCGAGCAGGCGCCCGCCGGCAGCAACGGGCTCATCTATCTGCCCTACATCGCCGCCGAGCGCTCGCCCATTTGGGACCCCTACGCGCGCGGCGTCTTTTTTGGCGTCTCGGTGGGCACGCAGCGGGGCGACTTCGTCCGCGCCATCATGGAGGGCGTGGCGCTCAGCCTGCGCCACAACCTGAGCATCCTCACCGGGCCGGTGGGGGCGCGCATCGACAAGCTGCGCGCCGGCGGCGGCTGTGCGCGCAGTCCACTTTGGACGCAGATCATCGCCGACGTCACCGGCCACACCATCGTCACCATGCGCTCGGCAGAGTCCGAGACGCTGGGCACCGCCATCCTTGCCGGCGTGGGCACCGGTGTCTACTCCTCCTACGAGGAGGCACGGCAACGCACTCTGGCACTGGACACCGAGTTCGCGCCCCGGCCCGCGCTGCGACCGCTCTACGACGACATCTTTGACCTTTACACCGGCCTCTACGACGACCTGCGGCTGCGCTTTGCCGAGGCCAATCAGATACAGCAACGTTACGCAACGGGAAGGAAGGAATAAATGGACAGAGTTACCCTGGCGGCCCTGAAAACAGAATTGACGCGCATCTCTATCCGCGCCTACGAACGGCGATTGGTGTTCGGCACCGGCGGCAATGTCAGCGTGCGCGTGCCTGGCACCAACATCGCCCTGATCACGCCCACCGGCGTCTCGCTGGGCGACACCACGGTGGACAACATTTCCTACATCGACATCACCACCGGCGAGCCAACCGAGGATTCGCCCACCATGCCGTCCAAGGAGCGCTACTTCCACTCCACCATCTACCAGCTGCGCGAAGACGTGCAGGCCATCTGCCATCTGCATCCACCATACGCCACCGCCTGGTCCACCCGTGGCGCCGATATGCCGCTGGTGACGATCACGGCCCGCACTATCCTGGTGAAGGTACCCTGCGCCCCCTGCGCTCCGTCCGGCTCGCAGGAGTTGCGCGCCAATGTGGAGAAGACGGCGCGCGACAATCCCACCCTTAAGTCGATGCTGGTGGGAGACCATGGCACCATCACCGTGGGTATGGACCTGGTGAACGCCTACAATCTCTCCGATCTGACCGAGGACAGCGCTAAAGTGGCCTGGCTGGCACAGAACTTGCGCACTGATATGTAGGCTCGTTCCTCCAGGCAGGCACGGGCCGATGGCTGCTGGCGTGCCAATTGTGGCACGCCGGCGAGAGGAGAGGTAACAATGATTGAAGCTGGCGATAAAGCGCCCGATTTCACCTTGGCCAGCGACGGTGGCGCCCAGGTTTCGCTCAAGGATCTGCGCGGCAAGAAAGTGGTGCTCTACTTCTACCCGCGCGACAACACATCAGGCTGCACGCAGGAGGCGATCAGCTTCCGCGACGCGTATTCGGAGTATCTGGCGGCCGGCGCCGTGGTGCTGGGCATCAGCCCGGATAGCGTCAAATCGCACGATGGCTTCAAGGCCAAGTACGAACTGCCCTTCACCCTGCTCAGCGATCCGGACCACGCCGTGGCCGAGGCCTACGGCGCCTGGGGCAAGAAGAAGATGATGGGCAAAGAGTACATGGGGATCATCCGCTCCACCTTCGTGATCGACGAAAAGGGCACGATCGTCAAGGCCTTCCGCAAGGTGAAAGTGAAAGGGCATTCTGACGAGGTGCTGGCGGCGCTGACCGCCTAGCTTACTGCATCCTGTGGCAGCAATGGGCGGCCGCCAGCAAATGATCGGCGGCGTTGCTCAGGCGCGATGGGGCGGGCCGGTCTGAGACCGGCCCCTACACCAGATGCACTAGATCCGGGTGACCGCGTTGACCCGTCTCAGCGGTCGAAATAGACGTTCTTGCCTTTGGCTGAGAGCGGGATACCGATCACCACATCTGCCTTCATCATGCCATCCTCACGGGCCGCGGCGCCCACCGTGTACATGATGCGGTTGTCGATGTTCAGCTCGCTGGCCATCTTCACCGCCGAGCCGATGGCAATACCGAGGTCGATCGACTGGAACACGCACAGCGGTCCCAAATAGTCCTCGCCCTCATGCTTGTCGGCCGCCATGAACTCCGGGCAACCCGCATAACCACAGGCGCCACAGCTGAGGGGAGCCTCCGGCCGCTTGGCCTCACCCGTCACGCCGATCAGCAACACAGCGGCGGAGCTGCGCACATTGGCCGCATCGCGCGCGTAGCCTTTCATCGGCGTGGGCTTCTCCGTCAGCTTGCGGTCCAGCGCCTTGGCCAGGCGCTCCAGGTCCTCGCCACTGACGATAGCCGTCTGCACCGAGTCCAAACCGCGCGTCTTGGGCGCGGTGCGCGCTGCCACCGCCATCAGCTGAGCCGCCATCATCACACCCTGCAGCTCGGCCTCGCTCTCTCTCATGATCGTCATATGCTTTTCCTCCTTATCGTCATCTAATTCCATTCTACCCGAACACAGCCGGGAGTGGGCGCCGGTAATGCTTCACCGGGCATAATGGCGAGCCTCCCATTTTGAGCAAATATCCGTCTATGGTATGATACGCGCTTATGACCGCTGGGCTTAGGCGAAAACGATACCGGTGTGCCGTGCCCCGGTCGGGGACGATCTCAATGCGTTCAAGTAACCCGCGATTAGTCTGAGGAGGAAAGACACTAATGGAGAGTTCAGAACGTAAACTTTCAAGACGGCAGTTGCTGATCTGGGGCGCGGGCGCTGCCTCGGTGGCAGTGCTGAGCGCTTGCTCGCAACCCGCCGCCACGCCAGCCGCCACCAAGGCTGCAGGCGCTGCCACCCCTGCCGCTGGCGCCGCCACCCCCGCTGCTGGCGCTGCCACCAAGGCTCCTGCCGCCGGCACGCCCGGCCCCAAGAGCGGCGATTTCGACTGGATGCAGCAGAAGGGCAAGTCCATCGTTGTCTCTGCCGTGCTGGCCGTCTACTACCCAGTGCTGCAGAAACTGGTGCCCGAGTTCACCAAGAAGACCGGCATTGAGGTTGACTTCCAGGTCGTGCCGGAACAGCAGTTACGCCAGAAGCTGCCGATCGAACTGAACGCCAAGTCATCGGCGATCGACGTCTACGTCACCTCGATGCACGTGGAGAAGATCCTTTTCATCAAGGCCGGCTGGTATGAGCCGCTGAGCAAGTACCTCGAAGACCCCAAACTAACGCCGCCTGATTACGACTGGAAGGATGTCGGACCTGCCGGTATCAGCTGGGTCACCGGCGCGGACGGTATCGTTTACACCGTACCGATGGGCCTTGGCCTGGTAGGCAATATGTGGCGTAAGGACCTCTACGACGCCGCTGGCCTCAAGACCGCCCTCACCATGGACGAGATGATCGCCTCGATCAAGAAGGTGCACAATCCGCCCACTACCTATGGCTTCATTGGTCGCGGCCTCAAGAACGCCAATATCCCGGTGTGGGGCGGCTTCCTGCACGCCCTCGGCGGCACCTACCTCTCGCCAGACAAGAAGGAACTGACCTGCACTACCCCCGAAGCAGTGGAGGCAGCCCGCATCTACGCCGATCTGATGAAGAACTACGCACCTCCTGGCTCCATCGGCTTCAACTGGATGGAGTGCCAAGGCTCATACCAGAACGGGCAGGTGGCCACCTGGCCGGACAGCATCCAGTTTGCCGCCCCGTTCGAGGACAAGACGAAGTCCAAGGTGGCGGGCAAGAACGACTACTCGCCGCACCCGGGCAGCGCCAAGATGAAGCCGTTTGGCGCCACCTCAAATGACTCTCTGGCCATCAACCCGTTCGGCAAGAACAAGGAAGCCAGCTGGCTGTTCTGCGCCTGGGCGAGCAGCAAGGACATCCAGCGCCAGCTGATGCTGGAGGCGGCCATGATCGGCACCCGCCAGTCTATCTACTCCGAACCGGAGTTCATCTCCAAGCACAGCATGCCGAAGGAATGGATTGAAGCCGTTGCTGAGGGCCTGAAGTTCAGCGTCTACCAGCTGCCGGAGCTGCAGGACGTCAGTCTCTTCCGCGATACCTACGGTGTCGCCCTGACCAAGATGATCGAGGGAGGCGATCCCAAGACACTGCTGGAGCAGGCGCAGAAGGAGTTCGAGCCGACCTTCAAGAAGAGCCTCAGCTAGGCTCAGCGACCACCTGGCGCCGGAGGCCCCTCGCGACCTCCGGCGCTTGGCTGACACGCTCGCCCATCCTCGTGATCACCAGGAGCGATACAGTGGAAATAAGCGACAGGGCAGCGGCCCCACCGGAGCGCAGCAGGTTCGACCAGTTCATCGACCATCACCTCTACACACTGCTCATCCTACCGGCGGCGCTGACCATCTTCACAATCATCGTCTTTCCCTTAGGCTACAGTCTCTGGATGTCGGTGCACGAGTTCTCCATGGGCGTCACCACGGTACCAAAGTTCATCGGCAGCGAGAACTATACCCAGCTGTTCACCGACCAGCGCTTCCTGGAATCGGTACCACGCACCTTCTACTTCACTGTGTTGGGCGTGGTGGCGCCCGTGATCCTAGGCACCGTGGCGGCCATGGCCTTTGTACGCAAGTTCCCAGGCCAGGGGCTGCTGCGTACTTTCTTCAGTTTGCCAATGATGGCCACGCCGGTGGCGATCGCCCTTATCTGGCAAATGATGTTCCACCCCCAGTTGGGCGTGCTCAATTATCTGCTCAGCCTGGTTGGCCTGCCGCAACAGCTGTGGGTGTTCTCCGCCGATACCGTCATCCCCTCCCTGGCTTTGATTGAGACCTGGCAGTGGACACCGTTCGTGATGCTGATCGTGCTGGGCGGACTCTCCGGCCTGCCCGAGGAGCCGCACGAGGCGGCGCTGATCGACGGTTGCTCTAGGCTGCAGACGATCCGCTACGTCACCCTGCCGCTGCTCTGGCCGTATATCATGGTGGCGATCGTGCTGCGCACGATCGACGCGCTCAAGGCCTTCGACATCATCTACGTTATCACCCAGGGTGGACCGGGCACCGCCTCGGAGACGATCAATATCTTCCTCTACCTGCAGGCGTTCGCTTTCTATAACATCGGCTTCGCCTCGGCAGTGGTGGTGGTGTTCTTCCTGATCATTGTACTGATGAGCGTGGGGCTGCTGGTACTACGACAAAGGACGGCCTGGCAATGAGAAAACTACTGGACCGCGTTCTCTTCTTCGGCCTGCTGATCCTGCTGACGATCCCTACGGCCTTCTTCTTCTACTGGATGATCACGCTGGCATTCAAGCCAGAGATCGACAACATTGCCTATCCGCCTGTCTTCATTCCCAGCTGGCTGAGCATGGAGAACATCCATTACGTATTTGACAACAGTCCTTTCCTGCGTTTTGCCACCAACAGCATGATCGTGGCGGTGTGGTCCACCGGCATCTCGTTGTTGCTCGGCATACCAGCTGCCTACGGCATCGTCAAGTCGCGCCACTACGGTGCGGCCCTGTTCATCCTGGTGGCGCGCATGACACCAGCGCTCAGCTATCTTATTCCCTGGTTCCTACTCTTCCAACAGTTGGGGCTGAACAACACCTACCAGGCGCTGATCCTTACCCACCTGATCATTGGCCTGCCTCTGGTGATCTGGGTGATGCTGGGCTTCTTCGAGGACGTGCACCCCGAGCTGGAGGACGCGGCGCTGATCGACGGCTGCTCACGCTTCGGCTCCTTCCTGCGGGTGGCGGTACCGCTCACCCGGCCGGGTATCGCCGTCTCGGCCATTCTGGCCTTCATCTTCTCCTGGAACAACTTCATCTTTGCCCTGGTGCTGGCGGGGCCACGCCTGCAGACGCTGCCCGGCGCCGTCTTCAACATGCTCACCTTTGAGCAGATCAACTGGGGACCGTTGGCTGCCGCGGCGCTGCTGATCACCGCGCCGGTGCTGGTGCTGACGGTGATGATCCAGCGCAACATCGTCACCGGCCTGGCCTCGGGCGGCCTCAAGGGCTGAGCGGCCGGAACAACGAACCCCTCTCCAGAAGTATGGAGAGGGGTTCTTCTTTCGCCTCGGCCGACGGAAGCTGGAAATCAGCTGAAAGACAGCGGCTTCAAGCCGGCCACGCCGAAGTCGGACATGGTGCGATAGTAGCCACGCGTTATGAAGCCCTCCAGGACGGCGGAGAAGTCACTCAGGGAGAGCGCCGACTCGTCGGCGCTGTTAACCACATCATCGACAATGGAGGATATGGCGACGTTAATCACCGCCTGCGCACGAGGGCTCTGCTCAACGTCGGGCTGCAGCAGAATACTGAGGATCTTCTCACACAGGCGCTGGCGGTACCTGGTGGCAAAAGCGGGGTCGCGCCGCTCTTTGACCAGCACGTGCAAATACTCGGCCTGCTTCTCGAAGAGAGCCAGCTGCTCGCGGCCTATCTGATCTATATCTACCGGGAACTTGGCCGACTCCCCCTCCGACTGATCGAGCGAGGTCATCAGCTCATCTTCGATCTCACGCAGCACGTGGTGTACATCCTCGAAGTGCAGGTAGAAGGTAGCGCGGTGGATGCCGGCGAGGGCGGCAATTCGTTTGACGGTAATCCGCCCCAAGTCTTCCTCTTTATAAAGCTGCCAGAAGGCGTTAGTGATTTTCGCACGGGTCTGCCGGCGTGCGTTCTCATATATTCCCAAACTGAATCCTCCTGAAAGACAACAGTACGTTGCATATTAACACCCCTTGCGCCAGGATGGATCGATACATGGCTTATGCGACAACCTGTTGTCGCTATCCTGCTGCATGTGACGAGGTCTGTCAACCTGGCCGGCGGCAAAGCTTCCGCCAGGCGCCATTCTCCAGGCAACAACGCTCGAGCTCACCAGCACGAATGAGCCGGCGATCGTGAGGTTACAGCGCTAAGGCGCCACCGCTACAGCCCAACCGACAACGAGTAAGAGTCCTCTCTCTACAATGTCCGCATGTAGGCGAGGGAGCGAGCTATGATCTCGTCCTCGTCGGTCAGGTCGCCACGTGGGCTGTCGATCTCGATAGCGTAGAGACCGTCGTAACCAGCGGCATCGAGCGCGGCGAAAACGCCGGGGATATCGATCAAACCGCTGCCGATCGGCACGCAGGGGCTGTTGAAGCGTCGGTCATCGCTCTCCAGCAACGGCACGCCGATATCCTTGATGTGCACCGCCGCAGTGTGCGGTCCCAACAGGCGCGCCGCCTCCACCGGGTCATCGCCCACCCTCAGGGCGTTGCCGCAATCGTAGGTGACGTAGAGAGGTTGCTCCTCCTGCACCGACTCGAGCAGCTGCAACATCTCCGCGGCGGTGAAGTCCCAGTGGTTCTCCAACGCCAGTTTAACGCCGCGTTGGCTGGCGTAAGCGCCCAGGCGGCGCAACTGCGGCGCCAGCCGC
>CAZMKF010000003.1:23569-30087 GCA_964566935.1 uncultured Dehalococcoidales bacterium
TGCACGGCGCGCGGCTCCTCCAGCGCCGTGCTGTAACCGCCGCTCACTATGCGCAGCACGTGGGCGCCAAGCGCGGCGCAGGCGTCGATATGCTGCATCAGCTCCTGCTCGGCGGCTGGAGAGCGGCCCGCATCAAGCCCGCGCGGGTGCCCCCAGGAGAGGCAGCGCTCCAGCCCGCGCACATCGAACCGTGCGCGTAACTGCCGCAGCATCGCCTCGTCCCAACCGGACATGACGAAAGTATCGACCATGTAACCGTCGACCTGGAACTGGCTCTCCAGGTGGTCGTACAGTTGCAGCGGCTGCCAGATCACGCCCGGGTCCGACTGGCTGGCGTGAACCTCACCGTAGAAGCGATGGTAGGAGTAGCTGTCTATCCCCAGTTTACGCATGGCCTCATCGTCCTCCCTCCATCAGTGAGCTCTTTTCCTGATCATACTACGCAGCCGTTGCCGCAACTGCATTTCTGCGGGTTTTCTATGAACAGCCAGTGGGGCTTGACTATCGATACTGAAATGATATCATTATGATGTAATCCGAGAAACAAAGGAGTTGCGCCGAAATGAGTACCTTAGATCTCAAACAAGAGAGGCCAGGCTCGGTCCTGAACGGCTACCTGATGCTGCTGGTGAGCCTGGCGCTGTGGGTGCCTACAGTGCCCCTCATGATTCAGTTGATAAACGAGGACCGCTTTATCAACATCGGCTGGATGGTATTGTTCCTTTTCACCGGTTCACTGTTGATGGCGGGTCTGTTCATCGTCAACCCCAATGATTCGCGCGTTCTGGTGTTGTTTGGCACCTATAAGGGAACGGTGAAGAAGAACGGCTTCTTCTGGGCCAACCCCTTTTACACTAAGAAGCGGATCACCTTGCGCGCCCGTAACCTGAACGGCGAACGCCTCAAGGTGAACGACCGCGCCGGCAATCCAATTGAGATCGCCGCCGTGGTTGTCTGGCAGGTCGAGGACACCTTCAAAGCCGCCTTCGACGTGGACAACTACGAGCAATACGTCAGCGTACAAAGCGAAGCCGCCACCCGACACTTGGCTGGTCGCTACCCTTACGACACCTTCGACGAACCGCACCACGAGGAGGAGCTCACTCTGCGCTCCGGCGGCGATCTGGTGAACGAGATGCTGGAGGCCGAACTGAGCGAGCGCTTCGCCCGTGCCGGGGTGCGCGTGATCGAAGCCCGCATCAGCCACCTCGCCTACGCACCGGAGATCGCGGAGGCGATGCTGCGGCGCCAGCAGGCCACCGCCGTGGTGGCGGCCCGTTCCCAGATAGTGGAGGGCGCCGTGGGCATGGTGGAGTTGGCGTTGGATCGCCTGGCCGCCAACCACGTGGTCGATTTGGACGAGGAGCGCAAAGCGACGATGGTCAGCAACCTGATGGTTGTGCTCTGCAGTGAGAATGCAACCACACCGGTTGTCAACGCTGGGACACTGTATCAATAGGCGCCGGCCATGGGCGAAAAGAAGCGGTTCCTGCTGCGAATCAACCCTAAGCTGTGGGACGAGCTGAACCGCTGGGCCGCCCAGGACTTGCGCAGCGTGAACGCGCAGATCGAGTTCATCCTCCGTCGCGCGGTGGATGAACGGCGGCGAGGGAGGCTCGAAACCAGCCTCGAGGATGACGAGAGCGACGAACAGGACGAGTGAGCACGGTACAGCAAACACCAGGCGAGAAGGAGCAACTGCGATGTTGAGACAGGGATTGAACAGGATGGCCACGCTGGCCGGCGCCGGTTTGCTGGCTGGCGCCCTCCACCAGGAGTACAGCAAGCCGGCGGCCGAGCGCGAGGGGCACGGCCTCCTGCTCGGCGCCGTCCCCTACGATTTTCGGCTGCCCAGCTGGGAACGCGCCATCGAACGACTGTGGAACAAGGACGATAAGCGCCTCTTCACACCCACCATCTTCGGCGTAGGCTGGGCGCTCAACTTCGCCCGCCTCTTCGCCTTTGGCGACAAGGACCACGAGCTATAGCCCCCTGAAGAAGACAGCGCTCTCCAACGAATCGGAGAGCGCTGTTCCGCGCCTAAACTATTCTTCCACTAATACCGAGCATCCGCTCGACGGCCATCTCTTCGACCAGTTGGCAATGAAGGGTCGGCCATTTCTCCTTCGCAAGCGGCCATCAGCTGAGAGACACCTTGAGCTAGCGGCCGCAGCGTCGTTCACGCGGCGACCGCGCTCTAGCCAGGCCAGACCTGCTCCGCGCCATCCACCCGTAGGACCTGGCCGGAGACGTAACTGCTCAGGGGGGAGCAGAAGAACTCCACCACTCTCGCGATCTCTATCGGGCGCCCGTAGCGGATCAAGGTGCCATCAGTGGCCAACAGCGGCTCTTCCAGCTCGCGGGTGGCGGAGAAGCGCGCCGTAACAATGCTGCCGGGCGCGATCGCGTTGACGTGCACGTTGTACTCGCGCAGCTGAGTGGCCAGGCAGCGGGTGTAGTGGCTGACGCCGGCCTTGCTGGTAGCGTAAATGCTGCCTTTGGCCAGGCCGATGCTGCCATCAACGCTACTGATGTTGACAATGTGGCCACTGCGCCGCTCCATCATCTCCGGCGCTACCGCCTTGCACATGTAGATACAACTGTGCAGATTGCGCTCAAGCACGGCGTTGAGATCCGCCAGCGGCACAAAGACGGCGTCGTTGGGCTGTGGTTTGCCCCCCTTGGAACCGAATGTCCCCTCGGCGCCGATATCGCCCCCCGCCACGTTGACGAGGAAGTCGATGCAGCCGAACGCTTCGCGCACCTGCTGTATCAGCGCCTCCACCACAGCGAAATCACGCAGGTCGCCGCTAACCGGCAGAACGCGGCTGCCCGTTGCCTCGCTGATCTCATCCGCCACGCTCTGCAGCGAATCCGCCTCGTTGAAAGCGCGGGTGGAGGTGGGGCTGGAGCCGTGTATCGCCACTGCCGCCCCCAGCGAAGCGAGATGCTCCGCCACCACACGCCCGATGCCCCGCGAAGATCCGCTAACCAGGGCGTACTTGCCCTCAAAAGGTCTGCTCTCCCCCATCCTCAACCTCCTGCAAACAGTTTGCGCGTCTTTCAGGCAGTTTAGCCAAATCCGCACACAGCGACAAGTCCGAGCTGTGGCACAGACTGAAAGGAATAGACGCGCAGACAGCGCCTAATGACGGCAGTCGGGTATCATGCCCGAGATTCAGTGCCCGTGAGTGACGCTAACCTGCGTTTGTAGACGAATCGATATCGCGCAACAGTTTCCACAAGCTATCCAGATACTGGAGTGCGCTTTCAACGGTAGCAGGAGATACTGTAGCGGCATCAAGCAGCTCTATATCAGACCGCTCTACTGCTGTGCGCCACGATTTATCCCACGTAAGGCTAGCTTTTTTGCCTGTGACCTCCGCAAAGAGCAAGGCCATTCGCTGGTTATCCAGGGTTTCTGCTCTACGTATTTGTTGCGGCGCAAGTTCACGCCAGTAGGTATCTGCTCCCACGGTCTCTATATAGGGGAGGCCACCCAGAAACCTGACGTTTTCCCGCCAATGCTCTACAGCCTGCCACATCTCAGAGTCCTCAGGACTGAAGCCCTCGCCTATTGCCTGCTGGTAGTTTGCTGATTGTTCGATCATTCTGGCAAGGGCGATACTCTCCGGATCAGTTGCCCGCATCAGCTGTATCATTTTCTGAAAGCCTGGTCCGCCAACCATTAGACGAATCCCCGGATCATCTGTTTCTGAGAGTGCGATCAGAAACTCAACGTGACGAGCCGCCTCCAACATGCGTTCAGCGAACTCGTCAGCTGTAAGGACGTGGTCTCCCACACGCAACACGGGTGTGCGAGGAGTCGCGATCCTCGCCTCGCCCAGTTTTCGCTGGAACTCGTCCGGCAGCAACACTATCGAATCAATCCGCTCGATATTGTACGTCATTGAGAATGTCCGTACGGTCGAACCCTCTCCATCCTCCTCCACGTCAGATGATTGAGCGTTTTCGTTTGCCACAGGAAAGGCACAAGTGCTGCAGAGCATTAGGGAAACAAGCAGGACTACAGCAAGCAATATCGTCTTCCCCATTTGACGCATTTCTGCCTCCCAATCAGAGAACGAACGGGACTTGCGGATGCAGCACGGTTAGCCCGACCCACAGCAATAGGCTTAGAATCACGAGATGTTCATGATACCGCATGCATGCGTCAGTGGCTCTCTGCGAATCTCGTGAACTGACCAGGTTCTGAAATCAAGTTCACAGCCTGCCTCTTACTGAGCAAATCACCCTGGTTTCACGACGTAGACCGCGCCTTAACCGGCGCCTGCTAGAATTAGGCTGGCATCGAAGACGTCAGGAGGCGCCACCATGGGCAAGGCCGAACCAGCCAACCCGCAGCGCAAGCGGATCGCGCTGATTGCGCATGACAACGAGAAACCGAAAATCCTGGAGTGGGCGCGCCACAACCAGCTGCTGCTGGCGCAGAACGAGCTGTACGCTACCCGCTCTACCGGCCAACTGCTGACCAGGGAGCTCGGGCTGGAGATCACCACCCTCAATAGCGGCCCGCTGGGCGGCGACATGCAGATCGGCGCCCTGATCACTGATGGCGTGATCGACTTTCTCATCTTCTTCTGGGACCCGCTCTCGCCTCAGCCGCACGACCCCGACGTCAAGGCCCTGCTGCGAATCGCGGTACTATGGAACATCCCCACCGCCTGCAACAGCGCCACCGCCGACTTTGTCATCTCCTCGGTACTGGTGGGATCCGACTACGAGCGGCGCGTGTACGTCCAGTAACCTCAAATGAGGTTGGGCTGGCGCCGGCAGCACACGCCGGCGCTGGCCTTGAGGGTGTGGCTGGGCAGTTCGTGGCCCACCAGCTGGGCTGCCAGGCGCGCTGCCGCCAGCAGCCCCTGCTCATCGACGCCGGTGGCAATGCCACAGCCGTGCAGCAGTACCAGCAGGTCCTCGGTGGCGATGTTGCCGGCGGCGCCGGGACAGTAGGGACAGCCGCCGAGGCCGCCCACGCTGGCGTCGAAGGCGGTGATGCCCGCCTGCAGGGAGGCCACCACACAGGCAAGCCCCAAGCCGCGCGTGTCGTGAAAGTGGGCCGCCAGCAGCTCGAGCGGCACAGCCTCGACCAGCCGGCTGAACAGCTCGTACGCCTGACGGGGATTGGCCACACCGCTGGTGTCGGCGATGCTCAGCTCGTCGGCCCCGGCCTGCTGCGCCCGCTCCGCCAACTGCACCACCCGCGCCGCAGCCACCTCCCCCTCGTAGGGGCAACCAAAGGAGGTAGCGAGCGCCACCCGCACCCGCACGCCGTCGGCCTTGGCAAGCCGGCAGATCTCAACCGCCTGGGCAAACGATTCCTCGGTCCCCATGTTGACGTTGTGGCGGCTGAACGAATCGCTCACGCCCACCACCACCTCAACCTCGCGCACGCCCGCCACCAGCGCCCGCTGATAGCCGCGCAGGTTGGGCACCAGCGCGTTGCAGCGTGCCCGCAGTGGCGGCGACAACGCCGCCAGCACCTGCTCGGCATCGGCCAGTTGCGGTACCCATTTGGGGTGGACGAACGAAGTGGCCTGAATGGCGGTCAGCCCCGCCGCCGCCAGCGCCTCGACCAGCGCCACCTTCTGTGCCGTGGGTACCTGCGTCTGCTCGTTCTGCAGACCGTCGCGCGGGCCGACCTCAATCAGCCTCACTTGAGAGGGCCACCGCATCGCCGTCACCTCCAGTCAGATGATGCCCTGCTGGCGCAGCGCCTCGATCTCCTCATCGTTCAATCCTAGCAGCCCGCTATAGATCTCCTCGTTGTGCTCGCCCACGGCGGGGCCGGAGCTGCGCACCTCGCCGGGGGTGCCGCTCAGTTTGGGCACGATACCCGGGTACTTCACCGGGCCGATACCAGGCACTTCCTGCTCCACGATCATCTCGCGTGCCTTGTACTGCGCATCGTTGACGATCTCCGCCGCCGTGTAGATCGGTCCCACCGGGATATCCACCGCATCCATAGCCTCGGTGATCTCCGCCAGGCTGCGACTGCCCGTCCACTCCGCCACCGCCTGGTCCAGCACGTCGCGCGCCTTCAGCCGCCTGGGGTTATCGGCGTAGCGCGGGTCGGCCGCCAGGTCCTCACGGCCGATCGCCTTGAAGAGGCGCTGAAACATGGCGTCGTTATTGGCGCCGATCACCGCCCACTTGCCGTCAGCAGTTGGATAGGTGTTGGAAGGCGAGGTGCTTGAGTGGGTGGCGAACGGCCCGGCGATGAAGGAGCCAAGTTCGAGGATACGCAGGCCGCGCATCGGCCCCGGGTGAGGGATTGCGGAATGCTCGTTCACGGCGGCGGTTACCTCCCGAGGCGACGTAATTTCAGTGAAGGCTAGCACGGCCACTCCGGCCGGGCAAGTGCAGAGGTTGGCCCAAAGATTGCCCATGACCAGCGCCGGCAAGCCAGGAAGATGGTCCGGTTTTGCCCCGCAGGGTCGCTGATGCTATCCTTTTCCACACGACTCAGCAGCAAGGAGGGGCGCAGAGCATGATCC
>CAZMKF010000003.1:30097-31708 GCA_964566935.1 uncultured Dehalococcoidales bacterium
CATCGGCGACGACAACCGGGGCCGGCGTATCTTTCCCATCGTCACCTACTCGCTCATTCTGATCAACGTACTCGTCTTCTTCTACGAGATCTTTCAGCCCGACCCCGAGGCGTTCGTCTACGCCTGGGGCAGCATCCCCACCCGCATCATGCATGGCGAGGGGCTGAGCACGCTATTCACCTCCATCTTCATGCACGGCGGCTTGATGCACCTGATAGGCAACATGCTCTTCCTCTGGATCTTCGGTGATAACGTGGAGGACGCCTTCGGTCATCTGCCCTACCTGCTCTTTTATCTGGTCTGCGGCGTCGGCGCCACTTTCAGCCAGATAGTGCTCAACCCGGCCTCGACGCTGCCGCAGGTGGGCGCCAGCGGCGCCATAGCCGGCGTGCTGGGCGCCTACATCGTGCTCTTTGGCACAAACCGCGTCCGGGTGCTGGTGGGCTGGTTCTTCGTGGTCTCGGTGCCCGCTTTCCTGATGATTGGGCTCTGGATCATCATGCAGCTGGCGAGCGGCATCGGCGCCTTCGCTGATATACAGAACGACATTGGGGGCGTTGCCTACGGGGCCCACATCGGCGGCTTCTTCCTCGGCGTGATCCTCACCCTGCTGATGAGGGACTGGATCAGGGAGGGGATGAGGCCCAACCGGCTGGCGCGTCACTAAGTTCGCGCCGCAGCTGCCATCGGCTGGCTGCGCAGCTGTGAGCGCCATGTAAGCGCGGTCCATGCGTCGGTCGCCAATACGGGCGACGTAGCGGCGGCGCGGCAGGTGTGCGCCGCGCCGCGGGGGGTCATGAGTCGGTCATCTTCACCGGCATGGTGATCAGCGTATCGGGGTTGATGCCGCCCTCCGTGTCCACTGGCTGCCAGATGCGCAGGATGCCCCACTGCTCACGATCCACTCCGAAGTGCGCCAGTGAGTGGAAACGCCCCCAGTTGGGCCGCTTGACGCCGACGCTGATGGAATCCAGGCCCATGCGCAGACCGGTGTCACTGACGAGATCGTAGTAGAAGTCGCTCTCGGCCAACGAGGCATCACCCTGCATGGGGAGGTCCACCCTCCCCTTGGCATCGCGCGCCGGCAGGTAAGCGACGATGTGGTCGTTCCAAACGGGCTGCGGCAGCGGTGTGAGCACTTCAGCCGGGAAGAGGCCCACCTCGGCGGCGATGGCGCCGCCATTGGCGATCGTCACTTCCCCGGCCGCCGCCCACGGCTTGGCCTCCTTCCACTGCTGCAGCACCGCCCGCTGCAGGCGCACTACGTAGTGGTCACCGTTGTCGGTGACGCGGGAGGTGGGCAGGCCGAAGCGCAGCAGCGGACTATCCACCGAGAAGTAGACGGCCTTTATCGCCGGGTTGACATCCAGCAGCGCCTGGCGCGCAGCCACCACCTCGTCCCAGCTCTTGTCGCGATCGAAGCTCCCGCTGAGCGGCAAGGGCGTGGAGCGGTTCTCGCGCAGATAGGTGTCGAAACCACGATCGTGCAGCAGATCAAAAACGTTGAGGAAGTAGGCCTCGCCGGTGTTGGGCCGCCACTGGAAGACCGCTTTCTGGAACACCTGAGTGTAGAAGCCGTCCATCTCGAAGATGGAGGACATCGGGTAGCCC
>CAZMKF010000003.1:31718-36196 GCA_964566935.1 uncultured Dehalococcoidales bacterium
GGTTGAACTCAGAGTAGAAGCGCACTGGCATGTTGGACGACATGTGGGTATCGACCACCGGGTAGCCGCTGGTCGCCGCGCCCAGGGCGGCGCCGTTGGTCTGGGTGAAGAACCAGCCGTTGGGTAGAGCGTAATCAAACGGTGGCGCGGTCACCAGCCGGAAGAGCGCCGGCAGTGAACTGATGCCGGTGCTGACATCGTACGCGTATACCTTGACGGCGCCTTCGCCGCCCAACCCGGTCGCGCTCGCGGGCACGGTGAACCAGTCGCGCAGGCCGCCCAGCTCGTCGGCGGTCATCTCGGCCACCTGCATGCCGTCGGCGGCGCCCAGCCGTATCTGCACTTTGCCGTTAGGGGTGAGACCCACGCCAGTTAGCTGCACCGCCGTACCGGCCACCCCGATGCCGTTGCTGAGGGCGATGCCGGGCTTGCGGTCGTTGGCCAGCTCCTCGGCGTGAACCTGTACCGGCCTGGTGAGGGGCGCCAACAGGGCAAGCAGCAGCACTATGGTCAAGGCTACATTACGCATTTGGTTACGCTCCTGGGTACGAATACTTAATGATACTTCAGAACCGCGAAATATTCGAGCATTAGAAATGATCGCGGCAGAGCGAACGAGGAACCTTCCACTGCGATGATTATAAAACGGAGCGGCAGCCTGCTGCCGCACCCTGCTCAGGCCCCGCTGAGCAGGCAGTCAGGAACGGGGCTCCTCAGCACGCAGGCTCGCTGCACGGTGAGAAGAGGCACGCTTGCCTCCGGCGTTCTGATCGACGACAAAGGGACCACGGCGCTCCTGTACCGTGGTCCCTTGTCTTACTGGCGCCCGATTTGTCCTAGGGCGTAAGCCAGAGCGGGATATTTACCAGGCTGCCCGACACAATGTCGTTGTCCTCAGGGCTGCGCGTGTAGACGCGCAGGATGCCGTTCTGGTCATATGCCTGCTGGAAACTAACTGCTTCCTCAAAGTAACCCCAGGCGGGGTCGCCATGGGCGGCGGTGATGAAGCCACTGCCCAACAGACGGCCATCAGCGCCGTGGACGTCCCACAGCACATTCGCTTCGAAGAAACGCGCGCAGCCACGTATGACAAACGGCGACTCTACAGGAGCTCCTTTATCCGGTGTCACCACCACAATGTCGTAGTTCCAGGTTGGCTGTTCAAGCGGTTCCAGGTACTGGGGCTGGAAGAGACCAACCTCGGCGGCAATGGCGCCACCGTTGCCAATCGTCACCTGGCCGGCGGCCGCCCACGGCTTCGTCTCCTTCCATTGCTGCAACACAGCGCGCTGCAGCCGGATAGCGTAATGGTCGCCGTTGTCCACCACCTCGGAGGTGGGCAGGCCGAAGCGCAGTAGGGGGTTGTCCACCGAGAAGTAGACGGCCTTCATCGCCGGGTTGTCGTTAAGCAGCGTCTGGCGGGCGTCCACCACCTCGGACCAACTCAGGCCGGCATCGAAAGAGGGGTCGAGCGGCTCCGGCACGCTGCGGTGGTTGCGCAGGTATTCATCAAAACCACTGTCGTGCAGCACATCGAAGACGTTAAGGAAGAAAGCCTCGCCGGTGTTGGGTCGCCACTGGAAGACCGCCTTCTGGAAGACCTGGGTGTAGAAACCATCCATCTCGAAGACATCCGACATGGGGTAGCCCACCATGGCCACGCCGCCCAGCCGTTCGAACTCCTGGTAGAAGCGCACCTCCACGTCGTAGAAAGCGTTGCTTACCTGGTGGCCGCTGTCACCCACACCCAGCGACTTGCCATTGGTTTGGGTAAAGAACCAGCCATTCGGCAGCTTATAGTCCAGCGGCCGCACCTTGAACAGATGGAACATGGTGAAATCGCTTCTCTTGCCGGTGACCGGTTGATGGGCCCACACTGCCACCGGACCACGGTCGCCGCTGCCGTCCACGTAACCGGGCATCTCAAACGAACCAACGATACTACCGTCATGCTGGGCAATGCGGCTGGCCACTCTGACGCCTGCGTCGTTGAGCAGGATCCTCACTTCCTCTCCAGGGACGAAGCCAACCCCGACGAAGCCGACGGTGGCGCCACCCTCTCCGGCGCTGGTTTGCAGCGCCAGCAGGGGCGGACCAACCTCGGCTGAGACGGCAGGAACAGGCGCCAGCCCAAGCAGGAGCGAAAAGACCAACAGGGACGCGAGCGCAGTGCGCAACCTCATAAATGAACCTCCCAGCCGGAGCATTGTTGTGGCTTGTTGACACTCGAACGCCTTACTGAGCAACGCTTAGTTACTGTACCGGCTTGCCTCCAGTATAGCATCGGCCGTTTTTCGGCCACGATTCCGGTGTACGGGCGCCGCAGGAGCGTCACACAATCTCCTTGTCCGTCTGGAGGAGATATGGCACATCCATGCCCTGCGGAGGATCTGGCCGCGCGCCTGCTGACGGTACGCTCCCTGGCAGCCGATACACTTACAGCTTGAGCCAGCCGCGCCTCTGGGCATGGTCCACTAGCAGGCCGGCCAGGAAGCCGAGACCGACATTGAAGACGGCCACCCCGGCGGTGACCAGCAGTACGTACGTCCCCTCGCGCGAGGGCCGCAGGTCGCGGATGGTGGTGGCCAGTTCCAGCCCGGCGAAGAAGAGAATCACCCCCAGCACCGCCGGCGGGATCAACCCCAGCAGCAGCACCACCGAGTCGGAGAAGAACAGCCCCAGCGTCAGCACGATCACGCCAAGGATGACCAGCGCCCCGCCGGTGCGGGCGCCGAAGCGGATGTGTCCCGCCATGCCGCCGGCGCCGTGGCAGAGGGGCACGCCGCCGATGGCGGAGCTGAAGAAGTTCATCAGGCCGTGATCCAGCGCCACCGAGCGGAACTTGAGCGGACGATCGGGGAAGTGCTGGTTGTTCTCCGCCACAGTGCCCAGGATGGCGTTGCCCAGGGTGAGCGGCACCTGCGGCAACCCCAGCAGCAGCGCGCCCAGCATCAGCTCGGCCGGCGGCGCCTGCACAATGGCCAGGCTGGGCAGACGGGGACTGAGGCCGATGCCCCCCAGCCGCGCCAGCAACTGGGGATCAAGCAACAGCGAGGCGGATAGCCCCAACAGCAGCAGCGCCAGCATCGCCGGCAGGCGGCGGCTGTTGAGCAGCAGCAGGGTGAGCACTACACCCACCAGCGCCAAAAGAGGCACGGCGCTCATCAGTTCGAGCCCCTCCAGCATGAAAGAGAAGCCGAGCCCGAGCATGATACCGCGCATCACCGCCTTGCCGGTGATCTTGGCCAGCCAGTCGATGGCGCCGGTGAGCGAAACAAGAGTACAGAAGATGGCGGTGAACAGACCAGCGCCCATGATCATGCCATGCGTATAGAAGCCGGGATTGGCGATGGCGGCGGCGCCGATCGCCTTCATCGGCTGCACCGGCACCGGCGTTTTGAAGTAGAGGCCAACCAGGATCTTCCAGAGGCCAAAGGAGACGAGAATGCCCACCGGGTTGATCTGGTTGATGGTGATGTAGCCGATGACGAAGGGAATGAAAGTGCCGAGGTCGCCGAAGGCGCCAGCCAGCTCGGCGCGATCGTAGCGGTTACGCTGGGGCGCGACAGGCAGCTCGCCGGCCCCCGGGCCGGACTGCGTCTCGGTTGCCATAGAACGTTACGCCCCCTCTCCTCGTGTGCTGCAGATCGCGCGGCAGCAGCCAGCGCAATCTCTCCTTTCCAAACACGAGGAGGCGGGGGCGTTTCCGCACCTGCCCGAGACCGCCCCCACTGGGGGAGCGATCCACCGCAAGCGGCGAACGGCCAGGCGGCCGTAGACCGCAGTCTTTAGGCCGGCCGGCTCGGAGAGAACCGTTGCGGCCAGCATAGCATAAGCGCAGCGCCTGCCGCTACAGCCGCAATAGCCAATCCGAGCTCTGAAGGCGTAACTACGACGCAGGCAACAACTACTCTCTCTGGACTCTTCTTGAGAGCACCAGAATCAGGCGCAAAGAGGGAGTTGACAGTGGCAGCAACCGGGCTCTCCGAAGGGATACGTCATGCTGCGCGCATACCGGACCATGAAGGCAGGTCCGTGACCCGCCCCTACATAGAGGAACGATGCATTGGCTGATACCCAGTGCCGCTTCGCCGCCTCTTCACCCTCGCCCTAACGGAGTACCTCCGTCGTCTGCCCCACACAAGCGCTCAGACGCGCCGCCCCACCAGCCGGGCTAGGGCGTTTTGCACCCAGGCGAGCGGCCGGGCAGCGCCACCCCCTGGTAGCTTCATTGCCCGCCGCTCGGCCAGCGCCGCCTCCTCAATCAGCGCCTGCTGGCTGTTGAGCGGCACGGTGCCCTCCGACTTCTTATAGTAGGTGCCATCCTTGGTCAGCACCCGCGCCTTGACGTCATCGCGCCAGGCCAACTCCAGCACATGGTTGATCTGCCGCCTGATCTCGGGGTCGTAGACGGGGCAGGCCAGTTCCACCCGCCGCTGCATGTTACGCGTCATCAGGTCGGCTGAGGAGATGTACAT
>CAZMKF010000003.1:36206-41252 GCA_964566935.1 uncultured Dehalococcoidales bacterium
CTGCTCCTCCCCCTCGCCGAAGCGGTAGACGCGCGTGTGCTCGAGAAAGCGGCCGACGATGCTGATTACGCTCAGCCGCTCGGTGTAGCCGGGCACACCGGGCAGGATGCAGCAGATGCCGCGCACGATCATTTGCACCTGCACGCCGGCGGCCGAGGCGCGCTGCAGCTCGTTGATCACGTCGATATCGGTGATCGAGTTCACCTTGAACATGATGCGGCCGGCGGCGCCCTTGGCGATCTCGCGCTCCATCTCCGCCAGGATGCGGTTCTTCATGCTGTTGGGCGCTACCATCAGGTGATGGTACTCACCCTCAGTGTTGCCGATCAGCAAGTTCTGGAAGAACTCCACTGCGTCCAGGCCGATCTCCTGATTGGCGGTGATCAGCGAAAAATCGGTGTAGAGGCGGGCCGTCACCTCGTTGTAGTTGCCGGTGCCCACCTGCGTGATGTAGGCCAGCTTGCCCCGCTCCTTGCGCGTGATCAGGCAGAGCTTGGAGTGAACCTTGAAGTCCTCGAGGCCGAACACCACCCGGCAGCCGAACGACTCCAGTTTGTGCGACCAGTCGATGTTGTTCTGCTCATCGAAGCGGGCCCGCAGTTCGATGATCACCACCACTTCCTTACCCATCTCGGCGGCGGTGCTGAGGTAGTCGACCAACTTGGACTGGCTGGCCAAGCGGTAGATGGTGATCTTGATCGAGACGACCTCGGGATCGTAGGCGGCCTCTTTGATCAGCTGCAGGAAAGTGTCCATGCTTTCGTAGGGGAAGTGCAGAAGCAGGTCCTGCCGCATCACCTGGCGGATGATGCTGCCCTCGTACTCGACGCCCGGTTTCAGCGCCGGCCGGAAGGCGCGGTAGAGCAGCGGCGTCTGTTCCTGCCGCGGGATCTCCGCCATCAGCAGCGACACGTAACCAAGGCCGATCGGCGCGCTGGCGCGGAAGATCTGGGCGGGAGCAATGCCCAACTTGTCACAGAGGTAGGCCGAGAGATCAGCGCTCAGGGTCCGCGCCACCTCAAGCCGTACCACTGCCATGCGGCGGCGTTTGCGGATGAGCATGCTCATCAGGCTGCGAAAGTCCTGATCGTGGTCGAGCTCCTCCGCGTCGGGGTTGACGTCGGCGTTGCGGGTGACCCGGATCAGCGTCTTCTCAGCCACCTCGTACATGCCGAAGAGGTCGTCCACGTAATGGTAGAGCAGCTTCTCCAGATTGAGGTAACGCAGCCGCCGGCCGGGCAAGACGATGATCTCCGGCAGGTTGGCGGGCAGCGGCACCAGGCCAAGCACCACACCCTTCTTGGCCCGCAGCAGGGCCGCCACGTGCACGACGCCATTGGGGATGAAGGGGAAGGGGTGATGTGTATCCACCACCTGGGGGGAGAGCAGCGGCAGCACCTCGTTGCGATAGTACTGCTTGAGGTAATCCTTATCTTCCTGCTCCAGCTCGCCCCAGGCGAGCGACTCAATGCCGTGCTGACGCAAACCGCGCTCGATCTGAAAGAAGGCGCGGTCGCGCCGACTGTAGAGCGGCGCCACCTCGTGGAAGATGGCATCCAGCTGCTGGCGTGGGGTGAGGCCGCTCTTGTTGTCGACAGTGTCGCCATCCACCGTGGCCAGGTCGGTGAGACTGCCCACCCGGATCATGAAGAACTCGTCCAGGTTGCTGATGAAGATGGAGGCAAAACGCAGCCGCTCCAGCAGCGGCACCCGGATATCCTCTGCCTCCTCGAGCACGCGCAGGTTGAACTTGAGCCAGGAGAGCTCGCGGTTTTGGGTGAAGGGGTAGGCGCCAGTCGGATTATCCAATGATGTCCCCCTGTTCAACCAGGCGGCTGTAGAGATAGCCCTCGCGCACGCCGTAGCTGCTCACCACCACCGTCTCGCTATGGTAGCGTTCGGCCACCGTCTTGAGGATGGTCATGCCGGGTAAGATGGTGTTGATGCGCTCCGGCACCACCTGGAGGATGCGCTTCTTCTCCTCGTCGCTGATCAGCTCGATGATCTTGCCGATGTGATGCGCCTCGAACTCCATGTTAGTGGCGGGCGTGTCGTAGATGCTGGTGTTCAGCTTGTTGGCGGCGCGGATGGTGCCGCCAACGCCGCAGATGGGCTCGTAGACCTTCTCCGGCACGCGCAGTTTATCGAGGTGCCACTCCACCACCTTCTCGATCGTCCTCAGCTCTGCCTCGGTGGGTAATAGCGCCCTGACGTACCCGTTCCACATGTTGAGCGAACCGACGGGAATGGAGGTGGCGACGTCGATCCTGTTGTTGCGGAAGAAGACCAGCTCGGTACTGCCGCCGCCGATGTCGACCAACAGGCCGTGAGTGGCGCGCAGCAGCAGGGTGGCGCCGACAAAGCCGTAGTGGGCTTCCTCCTCACCGCTGATCACCTGCACCTCCAAGCCGGTGGCAGCACGGATGGCATCGACCGCCGCCTCGGTGTTGTTGATATTGCGCAGTGAGGCAGTGGCGAAGGGGTACAGTGCCTTGAGTGGCACGTTGTCGGTAATCGTCTTCATCTCGTTGATTGCCCAAATGGCCCTGTTGATGCCCCGGTAAGTCAGGTTGCCGGTGCTGTCGACAAAGTTGACCAAGCCGGCCATCTCCTTTTTGTCGAACATACGCATCATGGCATTGTCGGTCACCTTGTAGACCGACAACCTGACGTTGTTGGAACCGAGATCGATTACACCGAACATAGGGGAGCGCCTCCTGCCAGCCTGATACTAACTCACCAGCCGGCCTGCCGACCGGGCAAACGTGTTAACGAAACGCAATTATCGACGATTAGCGGCCCCATGCCAATACCCCGGCGGCCGACACCGTATTTTGCCATGCAACGCCCGGTGGTGGGAAGAGTCAGTCTGTCGGTAACCTGTTCAGTGGACCACAAGCCTCTCAGCCGCCCGGCAGGATTGTGCGCGGCCGGCGCCTTTCGGTTCGCCAACGTGGCATGCGAGAGCGCCTGCCTCCGTCCGCCCGCTGTGATCGTCGTCACCGACGCAGGCCAAGGAGCGCCGGCCCTTAGCCGAAAGGTGAGCTGCAACCCGGGTGGCAGGCCAGACCGTTCATTGCGTGCTAGAATCGGCGCGGCGGGAGGCCGATGGCCTTCGCGCTATGGGAGGATTGGCGAGATGAACTGGAGGGCGCTGGGCACGCACTGGCTGACGCTGGCTGCCGTCTGGGCGCTGCAGGCGCTCTTCTTCTGGCCACTGCTTACTCCTGACGGCGCCGCCCGTCTTTACCTCGACGACCGCGACTTCATTGGCGCCTTCTTCAACTACTACAGCTTCACTGCCCAGGAACTGGCGGCGGGCCGGCTGGCCCTCTGGAATCCCTGGGTCTTCGGCGGCCACCCCTCCCTAGCCGACCTGCAGTCAGCGGTTTTCTCTCCCCTGGGTCTGCTCTGGAGCCTGGCGATCGGCGGCCGCGAGGCCAGCGTCCACCTGGTGCAGCTGCGCGCCTTCCTCTCCTACCTGCTGCTCAGCGGCGGCGTCTACCTGCTCTGCTGGCAGCTGACCCGCCTGCCTCTGGCGGCCGCCTTCGGCGCCATCGCCTTCTCGCTGAGCAGCTTCGCCGCTTTCTACCCCTTCACCCAGACCCCCATTCTGGAGACGCTGGCCTGGCTGCCACTGACCCTCTTCGCCCTGGAGAGGTACGCGCGGCGTGGAGCCCCCGGCTGGCTGGCGGCCGCCGCCCTCAGCGGCAGCGGTTTGATCTTCGGTGGGCACGCGCAGACAACCCTCTTTGCCGCCGCCACCACCGCCTGCTGGCTGCTCTATCGCTGGCTGACCTGCCGGCGCCAGTGTGCCTGGACGGCGCTGCCGGCCCTGCTAGCCTTCGCCTTGCTGGTCGCCGGCCTGGGGGCCGTGCAGCTGTTGCCGGCGCTCGAGCTAATCCCTCTCTCCAACCGGGCTGCCATCACCTATGAACAGGCGGCGGTGGGCTTCACGCCGGCAGCTCTGCTGGGCCTGGCGCTGCCCGACTACCTGGAGGGGCACTCCGCCTACGCCGGCGTGCTGCCGCTGCTGCTGGCGCTGCTGGCCCTGCTACGAGGTAGAGGCGCCGACCGCTGGTTCTGGCTGCTGCTCGCGCTTGGCGGCGCCCTGCTTTCGCTGGGCGGCAATGGGCCGCTCTACCCACTGTTGCACGCCGGCGTGCCGGGCTTCGCCCTCTTCACCCATCAGGAACGGGCGATCGGCCTCACCGTGCTGGCGGTGGCGGTGCTAGCCGCCCACGGCCTGGCCCTGCTCTGGGGACGGTCTCGCCGCAGCCGTGGCTACGGCGGCATCGACCTGGTGGCGATAGCGCTTGTGGCAGCCCTGGCCGCGCTCGCCGTGGCACTGCGCGAGCCGGCGGCCAGTGGCGCCGAAGGCCAGTGGCGTTACGCGCTCAGCCTCGCCCTAGCCGGCTTGCTGTTACTGGGCGAGGCTGGGCGCGGCCTGGCGCGGCAGCATCGGCCTGCCGGCCCTTAACGGCGCCCTCTTCGCCCTGCTAGCCCTCGACCTCTTTCTCGCCACCAATCCGATGGTCCTGCGCGCCCAACCGGTCTGGCCGCAGGAGGACGTGGGCGGCGCCATGGCGATCATTGAGGAGGACCGGCAGCAACGGAGTACGACGGACCCACAGGCCCTGCTCTCGCGCTTGCGCGTGCAGACCTCTGACGAGGACCTCTTCCTGCCCCACGCTGGTCATCTGCTGGGGGTGCAACAGGCCGGTGGCACCTCGCCGCTGGTGGTAGCGCGGGTGCAGCAACTGCGCGAGGCCAACCAGGAGTGGCGTCTGTGGCAGCTGCAGGAGGTGACGCCGGCCAGCTGAAAGTGTACCGCGTGCTCAACCAGGCGCAGCGCTTCTGGGCGGTGACCGACCTGCGGCTGGCTGCGGATGCGGAGCAGTCTCTGGCGCTCACTCTGCACCCTTCATTCGACCCTCTTCGCACTGCCGTGCTGGAGCAGCAGCCGCCGCTGGCCCTCCCCGCCAACGGCCAGCCACAACTGCAGACCGAGGTTGAACTGTACGAGCCACAGCAGATCCGCCTGCG
>CAZMKF010000003.1:41262-44553 GCA_964566935.1 uncultured Dehalococcoidales bacterium
CACCATGACCGGGGAAATCACGCCCATGGGCGCGGATTACGCGGCGGGCAAGACGGTTTTCTCTTCCTATATGAATGCCTGCGACAGCCTGCTGGTGGCCAGCGAGGCCTGGTACCCGGGCTGGCAAGCCTACCTGGACGGCGCACCGGCGCCGAGCTACGTGGCCAACCACGCCCTGCGTTCGCTGCTCCTGCCGGCCGGCGAGCACACGGTGGAGTGGCGTTACCAGCCGGACAGCTTCCGCATCGGCGCCGGCCTCAGCGCCCTGGCTCTCTTCCTCTGCCTGGTGCTGCTGATCGCCTCGCTGCGCCGTACCGGCAGCACCGCTGGCAGCGGCAGGCGCTATCCCACCCGCTACAGGTAGACGTTCGCCGTTGCCGCCGGTGGCATTAATACTGCTCAGATGGCGGCTTCCCCAGTCGTGGGGGAACCGTTAGGCGAGCGCCTCGCGCAGCCGCGCCACCACCTGCTCCGCCTCGCCCTCCTCCAGCAGCATGGGATTGAGGATCAGCCTGCCCTCGCGCATCCAGCCCTGGTTGACGAAGACCATGGGCTCGCCCTCCAACAGGCGGTTCACCAGTGAAACGGCCGTCAGGCCCAGCGCCGCTTCGTCCAGCTGCAGTACCGTCTGCGGCAGCGGCCTGGCCGCCGGCGTCACCGTCTCCGCCCTTACACCGGGCAGCTTGCCCAGCTCGGCGCTGAAGTAGTCGGCCGTGCGGCGCAGGCGCTGAAACTCGGCCTCGTGGTCCATAGCTACATAGGCGCGCAGCGCCGTGATCAGGCCGGCGATCTCCTCCTTGCCCACCTTACAGACGCGGCCGAGGCCGTGGTGGGGCGGGCCGGCCATGACGCCGCTCTCCAGGTAGCGCTGCCGCCAGGTCCAGGTCTCGGGGAAGACGTCCATATCCTGATGCTGTAAGGCGATCGACTCGATCAGCTGACGCCGGCCGGCGATGATGCCGGAGGCCTGAGGACCGCGCAGGGCCTTGCCGCCGCTGAAGACGACTAGGTCGGCCCCCTCGGCGATGAAGCGGCGCAGGTTCTCCGCCGGCGGCAGGGCGGCGGCGGCGTCCACGATCACCGGCACGCCGTCGGCGTGGGCCTGGGCGCAAACCTCCGATAGCGGCACGGTGCCCTTGGTGTCCATCACCGGCCAGATCACGGCGGCGGTGCGTTCGTTGATGGCGGCGCCGATCTGCCAGGCGTGGGTAATGCCGGCGCCAGGGAAGCCAAGGTAACCCACCTCCACCAGACGCACCCCTACGGCGCGGATGGCGTGATCGTAGGCGTTGCGGTGACCGCGCTGCACCACCACCTCATCTTTCATGCCAGCGGTGTCGGGCAGACGGTCCATCTTCTCCGGGTCGAGCCCGGCCACGCAGGCGGCGGCGCAGAGCAGCAGACCGCCGCTGGCGCCGTTGCTGACGTAGCCCGCCTCGGCGCCCGTCAGCTCGGCGATCACCCGCCCTGCCGCCTCCTGCAGCTCCTCGATACGCACGTAGCTGCGGCTGGCCGCCACCATCGCCGCCAGCACCTCATCCGACATGCGGCTGCCACCGATGCGGGTGCCGGCGCCGCTGGCGTTGATGCCCTTGCGCACCCCCAGCTGTTCGTAGATATCCGCCATGCTCGCCACCTCCCAGGCACGCCATGCTCAGCCGCAAGCCTACCACGGCGCCGACGGATTTGTTACCGCGCAGGCCCACCGTTTCTCCACCAGCGTCCATCCACAACCGCCTGCCATGGGCGCCGCATGCCCCGAAGTTATGGGCAGTTGGGTGCTATAATGGCGCTACCTGCACAAACAAGCTTCTCCGCGCGCTGTGGGCGCGCAGCCACTGAATGGAGTGCGAGCATGCCCCCGTTCGCAGACGACCACGACTCGAATCACCCGGGCGACGTGGCCCCTCAGCCAACTGCCTCTGGCCCCGCCACGCCATCGGCGGACGATCCGGCCGTCATGCCCATCCTCCTCGCCAAAATCAGCGTGCCCGTCATTACGCCCGGCCACCTCTCCCGCCCGCGCCTGCTCGCCGCGCTGGAGGAGCTGACCGCCAAGCCACTGACCGTGATCCGCGCCCCAGCCGGCTACGGCAAAACCTCGCTGCTGGCCGAGTGGGCCGCCAGTGCCGACCGCCAGATCGCCTGGCTCTCTCTGGGACGGCGCGACAACGACTTCGTGCGCTTCTGGCATTATCTGGTGGCCGCGCTGAAACAGGCAGCGCCCAGCTTGCGGGAGTTCAAGCCGATTATCGCACGGCCAAGCGGCTCCCAGGGCATCGACTTGTTGTGGCGGCAGCTGCTCGACGCCCTCGGCACGCCCGAGCGCGAGCTGGTGCTGGTGCTGGACGACTTCCATCTGATTGACTCGCGAGAGATCCAGCGAACAGTGACCTCGCTGATCTCCCACCTGCCGCCACGAATGCATGTCGTCATTGCCAGCCGCCGCACGCCCTCGCTGCCGCTCTCCCGCTTGCGCCTGCGCGGCAGGCTGGGTGAGCTGGGAGTCAGCCAGCTGCGCTTTGACGACGAGGAGGCCGCGGACTTTTTCACTGGCGCCGCGCCGGCGCCCCTATCACAGGCCGAACTGGCCGCCATCCTGGCCGAAAGCGAGGGCTGGATCGCCGGTTTGCGCCTGCTGGCGCTCTCGCTGCAAGACGACTCCGGCGCGGCTTCCACCCGGGCCTCCGGCCTCAACCGCCTGATCGCCGACTATCTGAACGACGAGGTGCTTAACCAACTACCGGAGGAGAGCCAGCGCTTTCTGTTGGGCGCCTCCCTGCTGCCGCGCCTCGAGGCCCCCCTCTGCGATGCCGTGCTACAGACGCCACCCGGTTACTCGCAGCGCCTGCTGGAGCAGCTGGAACGCGAGGGGGCTTTGCTGACGCCGCTCGACCACGAACGCGGCAGCTACCGCTACCAGCAGCAGTTCCGCCAGCTGCTGCGCACCCGGCTGCTGGCCGGTGGCTCACCCGCGATTGAGGGCATGTACCAGCGAGCGGTCGATTGGTACGAACAACGAGGCGAGACCGAAACAGCGGTGCAACTGGCGCTGCAATCGCTCGACCTGGAGCGCACCGCCCGCCTGATCGAGGCCAACTACAGCCGCCTCGCCATGTCCAGCGCCTCGGGTTCTTTACTGCAATTGCTGGAGATGATACCGGAGGAGCTGATCGCGGCGCGGCCGCGCCTGGCGACGGCCAAGGCCTGGTGCTACATGTCGCAGGGGGAGACGGGGGAGAGCGAGCGCTACCTGCTGGCGGCGGAGAACGCCGTGCTCGAGCAGTTGGC
>CAZMKF010000003.1:44563-59697 GCA_964566935.1 uncultured Dehalococcoidales bacterium
GCCCGCGACTTGCTGGAAAAGTTGGTGCAGGCCGTGGAGGACTTCACCCGCGCTCAGGCTGCCTTGGAGCACGAAAAGGCCGAGCAGTTGGCGGGCGAGGCGCCCGACGAGCCAACTCGGGCCCTGCTGGGAGAAATCGCCGCTGTACGCGCCATGGTGGCCGCACAGAGCCTGGACGCCTCCAGCATCGTCGCCCAGGCCAAGCGCGCCGCCTCGCTCTTGCCGGCCAGTCGGGGCTTCAGTCGTGGCCTGATCAGCCTCAGCGCCGGGGTGTCCAACTGGGTAGAGGGTGACCTGGGAGCGGCGCGGCACGCCCTTGGTGAGGCGGTGGGTCTGCCCACAGCGACCGGCGGCCTCTTTCTCGCCTGCATGGGACGCTACTTCCTCGCCCAGGTGGAGTACCAGGAGGCGAACCTGCAGCGCGCCATCGATCTATTGGAGCAGACACTGCAGCTGGCCACCAGCGCCGGCGGTGAACCACTACCTATCGCCAACCTGCCCCACATCTACCTCGCTTCTTTGCGCTACGAAAGGAACGAACTGGACGAGGCGGCCGCTCACCTCGACCAGGGACTGCTGCTGAGCTCCGGCTGGCTGTGGCGCGACGCCCTACGCCAGGCGTGGACCAGCCGTGCCGCCCTGCACCTGGCACACGGAAGGCGCGGGGAGGCAATGGCAGCTTACGCTCAAGCGATCAAACTGGTGCGCGGCAGACTGACCGTCCCCTTCACCGCTTACATCCCCGCAGCGCACCTGAACCTGCTGCTGAGCGCCGGACTGTTGCCGGAATACCCCGCCTTCGCCGAGCAGGTGCTGCGCCAGCTGGGCGAGCAAGCCCCTGCTGATGGCGAACAGCTGCGCCAGTGGCAGGTCGCCGCCCGCACCCTCTACTGCCTGGGCCGTTACGACGCGGCGTCTCGACTGCTGACGCCGTTGCTCAACGCCGTTGAACACGGCGGCTTCCAGCGGCAGCTGATCGAACTGCTGGTGCTGCAGACCCTCGTCTACGGCGCACTGGACGACGGCCGCGCCAAGCTGAGCCTGGACCGGGCCTTGCGTCTGGCGGAGCCCGAGGGCTACGTGCGCGTGTTTGTGGACGAGGGCCATGCGCTGCTGACATTACTGCACAGCGCCCACAAGCAGGGTGTGGCGCCGGCATACACAAGCCGGCTATTAACGGCCTTCGGCGCCACCGGCGGACAGGTGCGCCCGCTCAGCCCCCGCGAGACAGAGGTGCTGCGTCTGATCGCCGCCGGCCTCTCCACCCGCGAGGTGGCCGAGCTGCTGGTGATCAGCGTGGGCACGGTGCGCAACCATCTAAAGGCCGTCAACACAGCGCTAGGTGTCTCCAGCCGGATGCAGGCCGTAGCCAGCGCCCGCCGTTTGGGGCTATTCTAAGGATCCACTATCGCATTATCCCTCCTGTATATCCCATTTGGGACATACACCGCCCGTTCCACCCAGCTAAGCTATGGTTGCGGCACCTGTACTTTGGCGGGGAGCCAGCTCCGGCCGGCGCCAGGCGCCGGCCAGCGAAAGGAGACGACATGGACGGCTACGCAGGCAAGTTACTTTACGTCAACCTCAGCAGCGGCGAGATCAGGCAGGAGGCCCTCAGCGAGGAGATGGCCCGCAAGTTCATCGGCGGGCCCGCCCTCGGCGCCCGCATCCTCTACGACATGATGGAGCCCGGCGTTGATCCGCTGGGACCGGACAACGTGATCGGCTTCCTCACCGGCCCGGCCACGGGCTCGGGGGCGCCCTTCGGCTCCCGCTACACGGTGGTCTGCAAATCACCGGTGACCGGCGGCTTCAACGACGCCAATTCCGGCGGCTTCTTCGGCCAGGAGCTGAAACGCGCCGGCTTCGACGGGGTCTTCTTCACCGGCGCCAGCGAGGAGCCGGTCTACCTCTGGGTCAACGACGGCATGGTTGAGCTGCGCAGCGCCGCTCACCTGTGGGGCAAGGACTGCAAGGAGACCGAGGCCGCCCTGCGCGAAGAACTGGGCGACAAGAGGGTGCGCGTCTCCGTGATCGGTCCAGCCGGCGAGCAGCTGTCACTCATCTCCTGCCCAATCAACGACGGTCACCGCGCCCCCGGCCGCGGCGGATCGGGCGCTGTGATGGGCGCCAAGAAGCTGAAGGGCATCGCCGTACGCGGCGCCGGCCAGGTGCAGGTGGCGGACCGCGACGCCCTCAACAAGATCCGCCGCCAGTACATCGACGGCATCCCCAACGATCCATCGGCCACCGGCACTGCCGAACTGGGCACTGGCGGCGCCACCACCATGCTGGCGCTGGCCGGCGACACACCAGTGAAGAACTGGGGCGGCGTGGGCATCCGCGATTTCGGTGAGGCGAACGCCAACGCGGTGGGCGTGCAGACCTTCGACGCCAAGTACAAGGTGCGCAAATACGCCTGCGCCCAGTGTCCGCTGGGCTGCGGCGCCGAGTACAAGGTGGAGGACGGCAAGTGGCCGCTGGCAGAGACGGAGCGGCCCGAGTACGAGACCTCCGGCGCCTTCGGCGCCCTCTGCCTCAATGGCGACAACGACGCGATCTTGAAGTGCAACGAGTTGTGCAACCGCTACGGGCTCGACACCATCTCGGCGGGCGGCACCGTGGCCTGGGTACTGGAGTGCTACGAGCACGGCGTGCTGAGCAAGGAGGAGCTCGACGGCATCGAGGCCGAGTGGGGCCGGCCGGAGGCGCTGGTGGCGCTGACCGAAAAGATAGGCACCGGCGAGGGCTGTGGCGAGTTCCTCAAACTCGGTTCGGCCGGCGCCGCCGCCAAACTGGGCAAGGGCGCCGAGTACCTGCAGGCGGCGGGCGGCATCGAGCTGCCGATGCACGATCCCCGCTTCGCGCCCGGCCTTGGCCGCACCTACAGCGTTGACCCCACCCCGGGGCGGCATGTCAAGGGCGGCCTGATGATGATGCAGCTCTTCGGCCCGCCCGACGCCAAGTACAACTTCGAGGGCACCGGCCCAGCCGACGTAGCCGCCACCTGCTCGACCGAGGTGAATAACGCCTCCGGCCTCTGCATGTTCATGATGTACGGCCAACCCGGGCCCAACACCCTGGCGGAGATCGTGGCCGCCACCACAGGCTGGCAGTTCGGCCAGGCCGAACAGGACGAGGTCGGCCGCCGCAGCATCACCATGCGCCAGGCTTTCAACGTGCGCGAGGGGCTGGCGAAGCCGTTCCCCATCTCGCAGCGCCCCGTGGGCCGGCCGCCGCTGACGGAGGGGCCGACCACCGGCATCACCATCCCGGTGGAGCAACTGCAGAAGAGCTTCTACGACGAGATCGGCTGGGACGCCGAGAGCGGCGTGCCGGAGCAGGAGACGCTGACCAGACTGGGGCTGGACGACGTGGCCACCGAGCTGTACGGCTAGACAGCTATCCCCGGCAGGCGCGATCGGCCATGCCAACCGCGTCTGCCGCTTCAGCTACGCCGGTGCGCGGCGCGCGCTAGAATTGAGGGCATGGTGAAACAACTGCAGGTGAACGTCACCTACTACTCACGCCAGCTGCGCACCCCGGGCGGACGGCCAGCCAGCCTCAGCCTGCCCGAGGGCGCGCGCGTTGCCGAGCTGCTGGCGACGCTCGCCCAGGGGGAGCAGCAACTGGAGGCCAGCGAGGCGCTGATGGTGATGGTCAACGGCCGCCGCGCCGAGCCCGACACCCCTCTGCGGGACGGCGACAGCGTGTACCTCTTCGACCACATGACCGGCGGCTGAGATACGAAAACGCGGTCCACTGGTTTCCCAGTGGACCGCGCCGCCTCTACCGGCCCACCCGCATCGGCTTGTCCATGGACGCCGCCAGCGGAACAGTGCCGCTTACTTATCCTGCCGCTGCTTGCCGCCGCGCTGCTCGTAATCCTCCTGGATCTCGCGGCTCCAGTTGGCTGGCATGGCCGCCGATTCGCGGAAGTGGGCCACGGCATCGCCCAGCACCCGGAAGTTGAGGCTGATGCCAGCCCCGTCGGCGTGGTAGTTCTGGGCACGGTCGCGGTTGATGCCGAAGCGGCCGGCCGTCTCGGCGGCGTCGATGTTGGCGCCAAGAAAAACGAACTCCCAGCCCTCCTCCTTCTGGCACTCCACCATCTTCTTCAACTTCCCGTAGGTGAACTCCCGGCTGGCGTTCTCCATGCCGTCGGTGATGATCACGAACATCACCTTCTCGGCACGGTACTCCTCACTCGACTGCTTCTGCACGTTGACGATCTTGTTAATCGTCTTGCCCATCGCGTCCAGCAGCGCCGTACTGCCCCGCACCTGGTACTCCTTGTCGGTGATCGGCGCCACCGCCCTCAGATCGAGCCGGTCGTGCAGCAGTTCATACTCGTCGTCGAACAGCACCGTGGTGATGCGGCACTCGCCCTCCACCGCCTTCTGCTTGTTCAGCATGGCGTTGTAACCACCGATGGTGTCCGACTCCAGCCCGCCCATCGAGCCGCTCTTATCAAGAATGAAGACCAGTTCGGTCAATCCCTTCTTCACGGCAGTCCCTCCTGCAAATCGCGCTCGGCGAAGATAGTACATTTATATTCATCGGTAGTGTGGCCAGCAAGCCAGCGAGCCAGCGTCATGCCGACTGCTTCTGTCGGTCACCTGAGCGAAGCGGGATCCGGTGAGGAGTAATCGCCCCTTGTTACACTCGTACGCTAACAGATTGGCGGTTGATCGCCGCCACCCGCCCCCTGACATCACGCAGAGCTGAAACTGCCAAGGTTCTTCGGCGGCAGCGACCTGGCGCCGTATCCTCTTCTGATTGTGCTTCGGCACCGGGAAGACTGTGTCCCGTAGCCACGTTGCTCTTCACCACATAGGTTTCTTCGAGACGCTTCCTCCACCTGATCACTCGCCACTCACCCATCCGCTTGCTATTAGGGACCCACCTGAACAATGACAAGGGGATGTTGATATGTATACTTATTGTGTACCTGCAATTACTGAAGAGGACCGTCAGAATGAACAGAAGAACGGAACTTGTTTGGTTTTTCGCCATCGCAATAGGTTTCACCTGGCTGTTCTGGGTTCCCGATGGGCTCGGGAAGAGAGGCGTGCTTCCCGATACCATTTGGACCAATCTTGGTTTCTTCGGAGCATGGGGCCCGTTGGTTGCAGCCTTGTTTCTCGTTGGCAGAGAGAAGGGGTTTGATGGCATCAAGAGGCTCCTGAAAAGGGGGCTCGATTACAGATTCGGGAAGGTATGGTGGTTGGTCATCCTCGTCCTCTTGCCCGCCCCGATCGTCATCAGCTACATCATCAGCATTTCGATCGAAGGAGTGGTGCCGCCATCTCTGGCAGAACAGCAGTTGCAGGGGCAGTATCTGTTCTTACCTCTCGCCTACTTTGCCGTTCTGTTCACCAGTGGCCCGTTTCAGGAAGAATTCGGCTGGCGAGGATATGCCCTGCCCAGGTTGCAGAGCATGTACTCGCCCTTCGTCGCCTCGCTGATCCTTGGCTTTATCTGGGCTGCCTGGCATTTCCCGCAATTCCTCGTTCCGCCTGAAAAGACCGGCATGTTCTACATAACACCCATCTGGACGTTTACTCTGACCGTGATGGCATCGGCTTTTACCTATACCTGGGTTTATAACCACACCAACGGCAGTATTCTGGCAGTACTCTTACTGCATGCGCAGGGTAACATGCTCTACTGGCTTTTCCCTGTTGTATATACTGCTACCGGTTACTGGTGGATACTTGGCTTGTCTATGATCGTCACGACGGTCGTTGTTCTGGCTGACCGGAGGACTTTCTTCAAGAAACCCCAACAGGCTGTTCTCGAATATCAAGAATCTCACATGGACGAATAACAACAACGAGCGGCACGCGCCTCAGACGGGCGTCGCGATGCTTCCGCTTTGGTTACCGGCCGCCATGCCCTGATCGCCTATGAGAAGGCGCGCACCACTAGCGTCACGCCCAAGCCCGCCAGCAGGAGCCAAATGGCCACGATGACGGCGCCGGCCACCCAGTTGGTCGGTTTCCCTTCAGCCATCATCGCTTGAGCCCGTTCCCTGCATTCGTCAAGGACGGGACGCGGGATCACGCGCATTGCCAGGTAGATGCCGATGGGGATAAGAACGAGGTCGTCAAGGTAGCCAAGGATGGGAACGAAATCCGGCACCAGGTCTATGGGACTGAAAGCGTACGCCACCACGCACAGAGCAAACAGTCGCGCATACCACGGCACTCGTGGATCTCGATATGCAAGGTAGAGCGCGAAGGTCCACGACTTGAGATAGTGTGCCCTCTGACGTAGCGACTGGATCACGCCCGCGTCCACCTCCACTCCCGGGCGACGGTTAGTTCGAACATGTTAATACAATCCAGCCAGGCGTTCTCCTGCGAAACGAGTTTCTCCGCATTGCCGCCGTGCATGTTTACACCATGCGTTCCTGCCAGAAGATCCTCTCCAGCCAGGTGATGGACCATAGAACGAGAAGGTGGATAGAATGGACCTGGGGAGGCTACGCAAGCGGGTGAGGTTAACCCAGAAGGGCATATCCCCTAGATCGGCACGAGCCGGGAGATCGTAACCGATTGCGAGAACCACCGGCGCAGCCTGTCTCGAAGACTGCCGAGCGGCTGGCGCCGCACTTGGGGGTGAGCGAGAACTACCAGAGCCAGATGCACGGCCTCGACGCCCTCAGACAACGCCGTGGCAATGGCCTTAGCTGGCGAACCCGGCGATCCTCCTCGGCCATCAAGTCCATCTGTATCGCGCCACCGTACAGATGGCAAACAAAAAGCCCGCGTCAACTCGACGCGGGTTCCTGGTGGGGAAAGGGGGACTTGAACCCCCACGCCTTGCGGCACATGCCTGTCTGCCAATTCCAGCATTTCCCCGGGGAAGCAAATTATAGGTTTACACCTGGAGGCAGTCAAACAACCGTAGCGATATCAATTTGGGGACAGGGCGGTAGGTTGAACGGCGGCGCTCAGGCCGGCAGGGCGTCGCCCTCGCCCCAGGGGGGCTGGCTGACACGACAGAAGAGCTCAGCCTCTGCGCCTGGCGGTCGTGCTGGTAGATTAGCCCGCGCCGCAGCCGTTTGACTGCGGCGCGGGCTTGAGGGGCGGGGAGAGGGACTCCCCCTACCTGCCTCTTACTCAGAGCAATCCGCTTGCTCTTGTCTGGACGGAGCAGCCAACCGCCTTCGCTTGCCTCCGGCTCAACCTCGGCCGGCGCGGCGGCAGGCTCCTCTTCCGTCCTCTGCTACTCAGCGGCGCTGGCGGGTCTGCACCTCAATACGGCGAGGCTTGGCCGCCTCCGACTTCGGCAACTGCAGGGTGAGCACGCCGTCCTGCAAGTCGGCGCTGATTCTGCCGACATCCACTTTGTCCGACAGCTGGAACTGGCGGAAGAAGCTGAGCAGGCGGTACTCGCGGTAGTACGGTTCCACCATCTCGCGCTCGCGCACGGTGCCCTTGAGGGTGAGGATGCCGCCCTCAACGTTCACCTCGAGGTCGTTGGCATCCACGCCTGGCATGTCGGCCATCACGGTCAGGCCATCTTCGTTTTCGAAGATGTCGACCTGCGGCTGCACGTACTGCTCCTGAGCGCGGGTCTCCTCGCTTCTGCTCACGGCAGTTTCTTCGTTATGGGAAGGGACAGTTGGTTCTGCCATCTTACTTACTCCTTCTTGTGATTCCCGGGCGACGCTCAGGAAGTGATGGGGATCTGCCGCGGCTTGGCCTCGGGGGCCTTGGGCAGCTTGATTCGCAGCATGCCGCTGTCGTAACTGGCCGATACCTCGGCCACGTCAACCGTGGCGCCGAGGTCCACCCGGCGACTGAAGCGGCCGGCGGAGCGCTCGCTGCGGTGGAAGGCTTCCTTCTGTACGCCCTCTGGGGGGCGCTTTTCACCGGCGATGGTGAGCACATGGCCGTCTATCGACAGCTCGAGCGAGCTGATGTCAACACCAGGCGCCACCGCCTCCACATAGTAGTTGTCTTTGTCCTCCGCCAGGTTCACCAGCGGATATTGCCGGGACGCAGCGCCGGGCAGGAAAGCCAGGCGCCGGCGGCGTGCCGGGCGCGCCCGCTCGAACGAGCGGTCAATCTCGCGCCGCAGTTCATCAAACTCGCGAAACGGATCGTACGCCATAATCATTCTCCTTCTGATCTGTGCTGGAGCGCCACGGCCCCAGCTGCTTAACTAAACGTTCTGTACTGGTCGTCGGCATCGGGCGCTGCCAGCGGCAGACTGAAGAAGACAGTTGCGCCCTCGCCGGGTTGCGATTGCAGCCACATCTCGCCGCCGTGCTGGTGGACGATCTGTCGGCTGATGTAGAGCCCCAAGCCAAGGCCAACGTGCCCCCTCTGCAGGCGCTCGCCACCCTGGCGATATTTCTCGAACACCAGCGGCTGTTCTTCGGCGGCGATGCCGATACCCTGATCGGCCACGGCCACCACCGCTTTGCCGCGGTGTTCTCCCCTTCCCTCCCTGACGTCCACACTGATCCTGCCGCCGTCTGGAGAGAACTTGATCGCGTTGTCCAATAGGTTCTGCAAGACCTGTTCCACCCGGCGCCGATCGGCCGTGACCCAGACGGGCGCCGGCGCCTCAAGGCTGAGGCGGTGCTGCTGAGTGGTGGCCTGGGCATTGTCGACCACCTGGCGACTCTGGCTGACCAGGTCAAACCGGCTGAACTCCAGGCTGAGCGGACCGCCCTCCAGCCGCTGCAAATCCAGCAGTCCGTCGATCAGCTCCAGCATGCGCTCCGCCTGCTCGCCGATGCGGCGCAGGACATCGCTGTTGCTCTGGTCGCCGGCCTTCTCGGCGCGCCGGTTGAGGAGCTCGGTATAGGCCTGGATCACCGCCACCGGCGTCTTCAGCTCGTGCGAAGCGATGGCCACGAACTCGTCGCGCGCCTGTGCCTCGGCCTCCAGCTTCTGCAGGTGCAGCTGGGCTGTGCGCAGCTCCTCCCGCTCCCAGATTGTGCCGAGCCGGCCGGCGACTATTTCGGCGAAGGCGAGGTCATCGCCGGTGAAGGCGAGCCGCTCGTCATGTTCAAGGTAAAGCACAGCCCGCACCCTGGCCGCCGCCACCACCGGCACGGCGATGATCGCCTCCGGGCTGCGCTCACCGTAGTAGCGACATTGCTCCGGCTCCAGGTTCTGGCAGAGCAGCGGTCTGCGGCGCAAATAGACATCGGCCAGCTGTTCCCCCTCCGCCAGCGGCACACGCAACGCTGCGCCGGCGCCGAGCGCGGCGCAGCGCCGCGAGACCAGGGCGCTCTCGTCCGCCGCCGGCACCAGCAAGTCCACATAGCTGGCGCCGAGAGCGCGGGACAGAGTGCGGTTGAGCACCTCCAGGATGCCATCGAGACTGTACTCGCTCTGGCTGCTGAGCTCGGTGAGCGCCTCAGCCTGCCGCGCCCGCCGCTCCTGCGCCCGGTAGATGCGGTCGTCCTCCAGGGCGAGGCCGGCCAGCGCCGCCAGCACCTCCAGCCACCAGAGGTCGGCGCCGGCGAAGAGGCCAGGCCGTAAGCGGGCCACCCCCAACACCGCCGTCACCTTACCGCTGTGTAACACGGGCACCGCCACCATGGCGCCAACCGGGCCGGGGCGGTCCAGCCAATCGCGGAAACGCGGCTCGACCTGGGCGTCACGCAACACAAGCGGCGTGCCGCTGCTCACCGCCTGCCCCTCGGCGGCGCGCTCCAGCGCGATGCGCGTACCCAGCGGCACACCTAGGCGCCCGCCATCGACGGCGCGCAGGCGCAGCTGGTCGCTCTCAACGGTGAGCAGATAAGCCTCGCGCGCCGCCAGCAAGGCGCGGGCAGCGGCAAGGATGTAGGTGAGCGACTGAGCGAGGTCCCGTCGCGAGCGCAGAACATCGATCGTATCGCGCACAACCTGGCCGGCGGTGCGACGCTCGATCATTGCCCGGCCCCGGCGCGCTCCCGGAAATCGACGAAGCGATAGCCGAGTCCTTTCTCGGTGAGGATGTAGCGCGGATGCGAAGGGTCCGGCTCGATCTTCTGGCGCAGGTAGGAGATGTAAAGACGCACGTAATGCTGCTCCTCGCGATACTCCCAACCCCAGACTTTGGCCAGCAGCGTCTCAAAGGAGAGGATGCGGCCGGCGCTGGAGACAAGGTGGTAGAGCAGACGGAACTCGGTGGGGGAGAGCTGCACCCGCTCGCCGCCGGCGGTGATCTCGTTGCGGCTGAAGTCCAACTGCAGGTAATCGTCCACCACAACCCGGGTGCGTGGCAGGTGCGCCGGGGTCTCGGCGCGGCGCAGCACCGCCTCGATGCGACTAAGCAGCTCGCGCTGCGAGAAGGGTTTGGTCACGTAGTCGTCAGCGCCCATGCGCAGGCCACGCACTTTGTCCTGCTCTTCACCGCGCACGGTGAGCATGATCACTGGCAGATTGGAGAACTCGCGCAGGCGCTGCAGCGTCTCAAAACCATCAAGGCGAGGCATCTGGACGTCAAGCACCAGCAAGTCCGGCAGCTTCTCGCGAACGACGCTCAATGCCTCCTCGCCATCGCCAGCAGCGAGGGTGAGGTAGCCCTCCTCATCCAGATAGAGCTGAACGGCGCGCCGCAGTTCGGGCTCGTCGTCCGCTATGAGAATGGTTCGCTGTTCGGGCATGGGCAATCACCGCCTGCCTTAGTTATACGTAAGGCGCGCAAGACCTCCGTAAGAATCCGGCAAGAAGTACGTAGGAAAGGCGGTTCAGCGCTTGGGGGTTGGTTGCGGTGCCCAGATGCCGAGGCCGGCCGCCCTGGCTTCTCTCTCGGCCGCATCCAGATCTTCCTGGCGCTTGAGGTCGGGCGGGTACTGCCGTGCCCGGACGTAACCGCTGGCGACCAACTCGCGGTTAATCAGACGATCGCCCAGCCAGACGTAGCGCAGGGCACGGCCGTACTGATCGGTGTCGCTCTGATCGCGCTCCAGGCAGACCCACTTGCCCTCCACCAGCTCGCGGTTGGCGCGGGCCGCCTCGGGTCCCATGCGCTCCACCGGCTGGTCGGGAGTCACGCTTTCCGGCGCATCGACGCCGATGTAGCGCACCCGGTACTCGCGCTCGCCGATCCGCATGATCGCCGTGTCGCCATCGACCACCCGCTTAACCAACGCCGGCTGGCAGTTCTCTGATCCCACAGCCGGAGTGGCGATAGCCGGCCGGGATGGCGCTGTGGGAGCGGGCGGCGGCATCGCCGGCGCCAGGTGGCAGCCAGCCCCCGGCAGGACCGTCGCCAGAACCAGCAAAACGTTGACCAGGGGAATCCGCTTCAGCCACAGCCGCACTGAGAATCACCTGCCAAAACGAGAGTCGTCGCGCAAATCTGCAGAAAACCCGGGGAAACAACGGCCGCTGGGACCGCCATCTGCCGCTACACGACGGCAACCCGAGCGCGGCCTGTAGTATAATCATCTCACCGCCAGGTTTCGCACCTGCCGCGCTATGTATAGTGTCGGCCAGCGCGAACCGGCCAGGTAGATTGAAGTCCCGTGGCTGGACCTGAGCCACTATTCTTGGGCAAGAAGGGAAGGGTCACACGTTTGCACGTAGCACTGCGCGAGGGCGAGTCCCAGGATGCGCTGCTTGCCCGTTTTCAAGCGGGGGTACGTCGCTCGGGTGTACTTAACGAAGTGAAGTCGCACCGCTATTTCATCTCGAAATCCGAGAAGGCGCGCATCGCGGCTCGCAAGGCGGCTCGTCGCCGCAATCGCAAGAGCAAGAGTAACCGCTAGAAGAGCGCAAAGCACCCGGTGCCTCGGCCCGACGCCCCTGTGGCGCCGGGCCTTTGCTTTGCCCACCGCACCAAGCTGAGCAGCAGCCCCTCGCGCTTTTCAAGCAGCCGGACGATGCCGGCCAGGAACCGCACAACTCGCGACCGTCGACGACGCGCTGATCGCAGAGGAGCGCCAGATTCATCAGAGGAACGTGCTCTGTACCTCGTCGGCCCCTGCGGCCGGCGGCCCGCTCAACGGCAATCCCAACAGCGAGGCCAGCAGGCGGGCGTTAACCGGGCCCTGATCGTGGCGGTTAGTGTTGATGAGAGCGTGCACGGCCTGCGAGGCGGCGCTGAGGGCGCGCAGGCGTGGCAGCCACTCGCAGAACTCCTCCCGCGTGTAGTACCAGTCGAAGCGCACGCTGGCGCTGTTGCCGGACTGCTCCCAGGCGCCGCTGTTACGGCCGTGAAAGCGCACGTAGCTGAGCGGCGCCGTGGCCTCGACCAGCGGCGGCAGCGAGGAATCGAAGCCCTGGGGCTCATCCACCGCCACAAAACTGAGACCCTGGCGACGCAGGAAATCGAGGCTCTGTTGTTGCTGGCTGCCACTCAACCAGGCGCGGTTGCGAAACTCCACCGCCAGCGGCACACCAGCCAGCTTCTCCTGGGCGCGCAGAATATGGTCGTACGAGCGCCGCTCTGGCTCGAACCAGGAGGGGAATTGCAGCAGCACCAGCCCCAGCTTGCCGCTCTGCTGCAGCGGCTCTAGCCCCTGCCTGAAACGCAGCCACAGCTCGTCCACCAGCTCGGGCGGCAAACCATCGTAGTAGTAGCCACGCCGGCCCGCCTTGAGCGGCGGCAGCTCAGGTTGCAGGTCCTTGGGAAAGGCGCCCCGCTCCGTCCAGTGACGGGTGAAGAGGCGGAAGGACTTGACGTCGAAGATGAACCGCTCGGGGGTGCAGGCCGCCCAGAGACTGCTGACCTCGGGGGTGGGCAGGCCGTAGTAGGTGGAATCCACCTCCACCAGCGGGAATTGCGAAGCGTAGAAACGTAAGCGTTCAGCGGCGGACTGCGAACGGCTGGGATAGAAGGTGCCGGCGTCGATCAGGCCCTTGTCGGCCCAGGAGCAGGTGCCGATCAGCACATTGTCCATCGCCACAGTCGTCATCCCGCCCCGCCGCTGTGTATTCAGCGCAAGAGGAAGTGACGGAACGCTTCCGCGTACTCCACCTCGTGACCCTGCGCCGCCAGGCGCGACCAGCCACGCACCATCTCCTCGGCGTCCTTGTGGGTGGCATCTATCTGCGTCTTGTGACGCGACAACGCTCGCAGCTTCTGATCCATCGTCTCGGTGATATCGATGAAGACGTTGGGCGACATGCTGGCGGTGAGGAAGACGTGGAGCACCTTATGTGGCTCCAGCCCCTCGGAGAGCAGCTCGGGGTACATCCAGCGGTTGCGCGCATCCGGGAAGACGGCGGCCAGGGTGGCCTCGCCGCAAGCGAGGTGGTCGGGATGGTTTATGTACTCGCCCCGCATGAAACGGCTGGTGGGATCAGGGCAGAAGATAGCCTGCGGCTTGTAGCGCCGAATCTGGCGGGCGATATCGCGCCGCAGGGCGAAATCGGCCCTCAGCATGCCATCCTCGCGGTCGAGGAAGACGATGTCACGCACGCCCAGCGCCTCACAGGCAGCGCGCTGCTCGGCGTGGCGCAGTGGCACCAGCTTATCGGCGGTCAGTGCCGGGTCATCAGTACCCTTACTGCCATCGGTGCAGATCACATACACCATGCGGGTGCCACGTTTGGCCCACTTGGCGGCGGTGCCACCCACGCCGAACTCCGCATCGTCAGGATGGGCCACCACCACCATCGCCGTCTCAAAATCAAAATCGGTCGTGCTCAACAGTCCCCTCCCGCTCCTCAAGCGTCGCTGCTACAAGCATAGTCAGCCAGCCCGTCTGTAACAACGTATTCTAGCGTCTGCGCGGAAGGCAGGGGAGCAGAGCCTATTTGCTGGCAAGCCGATGAGCCAGGCGCGTCGGCTCAGGCAAACGGTAACCCCGCAGGCAGCGCTCCACCCAGCTGACGCTCTCCTTCTGCCCCACCAGATGACCAGCCGAGACGATCAACGGCCGACAGCCCACTTTGCTGCGCAGCACTGTGCCGATCTCTTCGCCCTTATGCAACAATGGCTGCCTGGCGCCGGCGGCCGGCGCCAGCGGTTGGTGTTCACCCACCAGGATGCTCTTGGCGCAGCCAATAGAGGGCAGTTGCAGCCAGAGCCCGAGGTGGCTGGCGATGCCGAAACGGCGAGGGTGGGCAATGCCCTGGCCGTCGCAGAACAGCAGCTGTGGCCGGCGGCGCAACAGCGTCAGAGCCTCCAGCACAACGGGCGCCTCGCGAAAGCTCAGCAGGCCCGGGACATAGGGGAAGCTGGGCGCGGCTTCCGCCACCACCTCCTCCACCACCTGCAGCCCGGGCCAACTGAGCAGCACCACGGCGGCGCGCATCACTTTGCCGGCGACAGTGCGGTGCAGGCCGACGTCGATGCCGGCGATCAGCGCCACACTCGGCGGCTCGCCTCTGGCGATCACCTGGGCGCATAGCCAGCACTGCAGCTGCACCGCTTCCTTAGGTGTAAGTTGCCAACTGTGTAAGGGTTCTTTGCGGCCGCAAGCGTTCTCGCCCATGTGGCAATCGTAGCAGCGTTGCCCGCCCCGCCGCCACGGCGGTTGCGCCGCCCATATTATGGGCATATAATGCGCTATTGTGCGACGCCCGCACCCAGTAGCGGGACCAGCTCGCGAAGGGAGAACGAACATGGCTCGCTTTTTGATTGGCTTGATAATCGGCTTGGCGGTCGGTTACATCGGCATCAGTTACTGGCTGCAGGAAACCGACGAGATGCTTGAAGAGGACGATCTGATCGAGATCGACCAAATCCCACTGCCTGCGGACCCCATATAACGAGTCGGCAGCCTTGGTGTGGAATCTGATTGGTCACGAGCAGGCGGTGGCCAGGCTTGCCAGCAGCCTGCAGGCGGGACAGATAGCTCACGCTTACCTGATCACCGGTCCCGAGGGGATAGGCAAGTCGACCTTAGCGCTCCGGCTCTCCCAGGCGCTTAACTGCCAGGCGGACGACGCCCCCTGCGGCCACTGCGACAGCTGTGTCCGGATCGGGGCAACCACCCCGAGGTGCAGACCATCCAGCTGGAGGGCGCCGCCGAGAGCGAGGAAGGCGCCGCTGCCAGGAAGTCCATCAACATCGAACAGGTGGACGACCTGCTGCGCAGCATCAACCTCAGTCGCCTGGAGGGCAGCTACCGCGTCTTCACTATCGTCGGCGCGGAGAACCTCAACGCCGTCTCGGCCAACCGCCTGCTCAAAGTGCTGGAGGAACCCCCGCCGCGGGTGGTGATA
>CAZMKF010000003.1:59707-63441 GCA_964566935.1 uncultured Dehalococcoidales bacterium
CCTCACAGCCACCGACGCCAGCGCCGTGCTGCCCACTATCAGCTCCCGCTGCCGTCAGATCCGCCTGCGACCGGTGCCGACCCGCCTGATCGAGGCTCACCTGCAGGAGGTGATGGCGTTGCCCGCACCCCGCGCCCAGCTGCTGGCCAAGCTGAGCGGCGGCCGGGTGGGCTGGGCCCTGGACGCCGCCAGCGACGAGGCGGAGATGGCGGCGCGCGAAGAGCTTCTGCAACTGATCGGCGCCATCTCGGAGGCGAACTTCAGCGAACGGGTGGTGATCGCCGGCAAATGGGCCACCGACTTCGGCCAGGACCGCGCCGCCGTCTACCGCACCCTCGACCTCTGGGCGCTCTGGTGGCGAGACCTGCTGGCCCTGCAGGCGGGCATGGAGGAATTGGTGACCAACAGCGACCAGATGGAGATGCTGCAGGCGCAGGCGGCCAACAGCTCCAGCAAGGCGGCACTGGCCTACGTCAGCCGCATCGAGGCCGCGCGCGACCAACTGGAGCACAACGTCAACCCCCGCTTGGCGATTGAGGCCTTATTGCTCAACGCGCCGGTCTGGCGCGCCAACTAAGCGGGAGGCGCCATGGTTGAGGTAGTTGGCATTCGCTTTAAACGCGCCGGGCGCATCTATTACTTTGATCCGGCTGGCGTGTCGCTCGAGGTGGGCGATTACGCGGTGGTGGAGACGATGCGCGGCATGGAAGCCGGCAGAGTGGTGATCGCCGCCCGGCAGGTGGAGGAGATCGACCTCAACGAGCCGCTCAAGCCGGTGCTGCGCAAGACAGTAGAGGGCGATCTGCAACAGATGGACTTCTACCGCGAGCGCGAGGAGGCAGCACTGAACAAGTGCGAGGCGCGCATCGCCGCCCACAACCTGCCCATGAAACTGGTCTCGGCCGAGTACAACTTCGACGGCAGCCGCCTCACCTTCTGCTTCACCGCCGAGGGGCGGGTGGATTTCCGCGAACTGGTCAAGGACCTGGCGAGCACCTTCCGCACCCGCATCGAACTGCGCCAGATCGGCGTGCGCGACGAGGCCAAACTGCTCGGCGGGCTCGGCCGTTGCGGCCGCGACCTCTGCTGCTCCAACTTCCTTAGCGACTTCAACTCCGTATCGATCAAGATGGCCAAGGAACAGGACTTGCCACTAAACCCGATGAAGATATCGGGACTGTGCGGCCGACTGCTCTGTTGCCTCGGCTACGAGAACGAATTCTACAGCGAGCAGAAACGCCAGCTGCCGCCCAACGGCAGCTGGGTGACGACCGCCCAGGGCGACGGCCGGGTGACCGGCCTCAACGTGCTCGCTGGCACGGTGACCGTTCGCCTGGCGGACGATTCTTACGTACAACTGCCGGCCGACGAGGTGCAACGCAAGCCAACGGGCGAAGCGGGCGGAGAACAGACGCGCAGACGGAGATAGCTTATGCTGGTGGAGACTGCGGAGCAACAGGTGCTGTTGCTGGGGGCGGCTTGCCTTGACATCAAAGGCCGCTCGCGGCTGCCACTAAGACAGCACACCTCAAACGCGGGGGAGATACGCCTCACCGCCGGCGGCGCCGCCCGCAACATCGCCGAAACGCTGGCCAGACTGAACGTCCCCTGCCGTCTGATCTCGGTGGTGGGCGACGACGCCTACGGCTCCCAGATCCTGGACGAGACTACCGCCGCCGGCGTGGACACCTCCAGCGTGATCGTCAAAGCGGGCGCCAGCACCGCGCTCTACCTGGCGGTGCTGGACGATGAGGGTCACCTTTCCGTCTCGGTCGACGACGTGGAGATCCTCAGCCACCTCAACCCTCCCTATATCTACAGTCAACGCGCCAGTTTCAGCGAGGCTAGCCTGGTGGCAGTGGACGCAAACCTGGCCCCCAACTCGCTGGGCACCGCCATCACCCTGGCCAAGCGCGCCGGCGTGCCCGTTTGTCTGAGCACCGTCTCAACCTTTCTCGCCACCCGGGCGCGGCGCTGGGCAAAGCACTGCAACATCGTGATCGGCAACCTGGCCGAGATCGGCGCGCTCTGCGACTGCCAGTTGGAGGGAGCCTCCGAGGCCAGCCGCGCCGCCCACTGCCTGGTCACTGCCGGCACCGAGGTGGCGGTGGTGACCATGGGCGCCGAAGGCGTGGCCTACGCCACCGCCGAGGGCAAGGGCTTCATCCCCGCTATTCAGTGCGAGGTGGTGGACCCGAGCGGCGCCGGTGACGCGCTGACGGCGGCGGTGATTTACGGCTACATCAACCAGTTCCCGATCGACGACGCGCTGCGCCTCGGAGTCTCGGCAGCGACGCGTACCCTCAGCTGCCGCGACACGGTCTGCCGCGATCTCAATCAGGAGACGCTCTATCAACGGATGGTGATTTGAATTGTCTGATCTTGTCAATGCTATCGACCAGGCAGCGCCGCTGCTCTTTCTCATCCTGGCGGTTCTGCTGCTCTACGCGCTCTACAGCATCTCCGTCCTCAAACGGCGGGTGGAGTTTCTCGCCAACCGGCATGCCAATCTGACCCGGGGCGTGGACGGCGCCAACCTGCTCGACACCCTCGACCGTCAGTTGATGGAGTTCGAGCAGCTGCGCCAGGGAATGGAGCATCTGGAGCGCCAGCACCAGAGCCTGGCGTTGGATCAGCAGCTGGCGCTGCGCCACCTGGGGCTGGTGCGCTTCAATCCCTTTGACGACCTGGGCGGCAATCAATCGTTCGCCCTGGCGGCGATGGACGATCACGGCGACGGTTTCGTGATCAGCTCGATCTTCGGGCGCAACGACAGCCGCATCTACGCCAAGAGCCTGGAGAACGGCAGAGCCCAGTACACGCTCTCGGAAGAGGAATCGCAGGCGATCCAGGAAGCGCTGGCTCGGCGTGACAGCGCCCGGCCGGGGCGGGGACAGGCCTGAGTGAGTGAGCCTCTCTGGCGGGTGCTCTCCTCCCGCTATGCCCTTAGTAACCGCTGGCTGCGCGTGCGTGAGGACCGCTGCCTGACCAGCGGCGGCGTCGAGGTGGACGCCTACTACGTGATCGAGCGGTACGACTTCGCCATGGTGGTGGCCCTCACCACCGATGACGAGGCTGTACTGGTGCGTCAGTACAAGCACGGCGCCGGCCGCGTGGTGGTGGAATGCCCCGCCGGTTACATTGCGGCGGGGGAGCAACCAGCGGCGGCGGCAGCGCGAGAACTGGCGGAAGAAACCGGCTATCAGGCGACGGACCTGACACCGCTGGGCGTGCTCTACGCCTCGCCATCCACCAGCACCCACCGCATGCACCTCTTTCTGGCACAGAATCTTGGCGAGGGGGGAAGGCAGCGGCTGGATGAAGCCGAGGAGATCGAGGTGGTGCGCCTGCCCTTCGCGGAGGTGCTGGCCAAGTTGCGCGCCAATCAGCTGGTGGTGGACGCCGCCTCGGTGGCCGCCCTCTCCCTGGCAGCGGCGAAACTGGGACGCTAGTCCCCCAGCGCCGAGAGCAACGCTGCCGGTCTGCCCGTCTGCCGCTAGTGCTATCCTTATGCCAGCAAGCGAGGGGGGACGAGACGATGCAGCAAGAGCCGGACCAGAACGATAACGCGGCGCAGCGGCGGCAATGGCGCTTCCTCTCCGGCAACCCCGGCCCGGGCGAAGGCATGGCGGCGCGCCGCCGGCGCATGGTCGAAGACCAGCTGCTGGCGCGCGAGATCGTGGACGAGCGGGTACTGCGCGTAATGGGCGAGGTGCCGCGCCACCTCTTCGTGC
>CAZMKF010000003.1:63456-63733 GCA_964566935.1 uncultured Dehalococcoidales bacterium
ACCGCCGAACAGCAGGCCTACGAGGACCGGCCATTGCCGATCGGCCGCGGCCAGACGATCTCCCAACCGTACATTGTGGCGTTAATGACCCAGCTGTTGCACCCGAGGAAAGAGCACCGCATGCTTGAGCTGGGTACCGGCTCCGGCTACCAGGCGGCTGTGCTCTCCGAACTGGTGACCGAGGTCTACAGTCTCGAACTCGATGAGGAGCTGGCCAACGCGGCGGCGCGCCGGCTGGAGAACCTGGGCTACCGCAACGTACACGTGCGGCGCAGCG
>CAZMKF010000003.1:63743-64794 GCA_964566935.1 uncultured Dehalococcoidales bacterium
TCGCCCCGTACGACGGCATTGTCGTCACCTGCGCCGGCCCCGAGGTGCCGCCACCGCTACTGGCACAACTGCGGGACGGCGGCCGCCTGGTGATGCCGGTCGGCACACCGGACGGCGTGCAGCAGCTGCAAGTGGTGCAAAAACGAGGCGATCAGGACGAACGCTTGAGCGTGGCCCAGGTGCGCTTTGTCCCTCTGCGGCGCGAGCCACCAGCGCCGCAGAGGTGATCGTTTCCGCTAGCCTGCCAGCTGCGCCAGCGCGGCGGTCGCCCAGTGCGGATCCTTGAGGATGGGGCGGCCCACCGCCACCAGGTCCACCTGCCCCTCGCGAATGACCCGATCGGCATAGTCGGGCTCGGTGATCGCACCGATACCGACTACCAGGCCACCGCTTGCCTGCTTGACACGTGCCGCCAGGGGCACGAAGAAGCCTTGCTGCTTGTATACCAGGCTACCATCACCGCCCAGGCCGCCGGAAACGTCGAGCAGGTCGACGCCGGCGCGCAACAAGCGCGGCGCCACCTGCACCGCCTCGTCCGGAGTGAGACCGCCAGCCATCAAGTCATCGGCGCCGAAGCGATAGAGAATGGGGTAATCAGCCGGCAGCGCATCGCGCACCGCGCCGATCACGTCCAGGGGCAGCTTGAAGCGACCCCAGAGACTGCCGCCGTACTCATCCTCGCGCTGGTTGGTGAGCGGCGAGGCGAACTGGGAGAGCAGATAGCCATGCGCGCCATGCACCTCCACCGCGTCGAAGCCGGCGGCCTGGGCACGGCGTGCAGCAGCCGCGAACTCCACCACGACCTCAGCCAGCGCGTCGTAGTCCGGCACAACGATGTCGTCGATTCCGATGGTGGAACCAGCCAGCGTCGCGTGCTTGAACCCGAGGTCCTTGATGCCGTCCAGCATGTTGGCCGCAGCCTCCATGCCGTAGAGCTTTATGCACTTTGACACAAGTCTTGCCAGGGGCTTTCTGTCGACCTGGGCGTTGACGAACCGCAGTCCCTCAGGCAGGACCTGGTTGAACAGGCACCGGCCAGGTCGACAGAAAG
>CAZMKF010000003.1:64804-72930 GCA_964566935.1 uncultured Dehalococcoidales bacterium
CTGAACGGCTCTGGCGCCAGCTCGGTATCCGGCGGCGCGATGGCGGAGGGCCCCAGCGCGGCGCGGCCAATCACCTCGGGGAAGGCCTTGCCACCGGCGTGGTTTAGCTGTAGGCAGGCGGCGGCCCCGCCCTCGTGGATCACCTCGGCGAGCTGGCGCAGGCCGGGCAGCAAACTGTCGTCCCAAACGCCCAATTGGGTGGTGCGGAACTGACCCTGGCGCGACACGTAGGCGTGCTCCACCACGATCATGCCGAGGCCACTGGCGGCGCGCACCCGGTAATGTTCGAGCTGTTTCTCGGTTACCGAGCCATCCGTGTTCGAGGTGCGGGTGCCCATCGGCGGGAAGACGAGCCGGTTGCGCAAGCGTAACGAGCGAATAGAAATGGGGTCGAGCAGACCGGGCATAGAAGCCACCTCCGGGTCTTTACTTGAACAAGTCCAAATGAATAACCTTTAATTCGATAATGCCGCATTCTTTACAGAGGCTGGCGGCTACCGGCGAGCCTCGGGTGATACCCAGGGCGAAGGCGCTGCGGGGCTTGGTGGCCACCAGGGTACCGTTGCCGGCCAGTAGTTCCACCGGTATCAGCTCGCCACCACAGCGGCTGCAGACTGCGGGCGCTTCGGTTTTTTCTTCCATCTGATCACTCCTCAGCCGGCCGAACGCATGGTGGCCGACGTTGATTGCCTCTCCTAAGTATAACCCGCCGACCATCACTCGGTCGGGCGGGGCCGACTTGCCGGGCAGGCGGCTGACCGCTATAGTGAGCGCTGAACTAGTGGCAAAGGGAGCGAACGGCATGTCTGTAGATCCGGCGGAACTGAACGCCGTCAACCGGCTCACCGAAGTGGTGCGAGCGCCCAAGCGGGCCCTGGCTACCTTCGGCAGCACCGCCATCGATTACTACCTGTTGAGCGAGCCATTGTACGGAGAGCTGGGTTTCGCCAGCACGGAGACCGTGCTGCGCACCGGCAAGGTGCTGGCGGAGCGGCCGCAGATAGTCACCCCCTACTATCTGCTCAACCTGTTCAGAGGCTTCGCCCACGGTCAGGAGTATGCCCGTTACCTGATCGACCAGCACGGCCCCGGCGCTCCCGGGCTCATGTACAGCTACCGCAACGAGCTGCACGACACCTCAGTGCTGGCCGACCCAATCGACGTCGTCTGCGGCCGCATCGCCGCGGACCTCGACAGCAGTGGTCGCCACCTGGCGGCGGTGATCCGCGGCGTGGACCATTTGTGGGACGTCTCGCTCGCCAAGTTCATCTACGAGCTCACCGTCTCCTCGGTGTCGCACAACGTGGCCGACCTCGGTCAGCGCGGCCTGCTGGGCGAGGACGAGGGCATGCCGCGCGCGGCGCGCGCCCGCATTGAGGAGATGTTCCAGGCAGTGCGGCGTCAGTCGCTCGACGCCAGCATCCTCAAGGAGGAATTGGACCGCTGGGGCGTCTTTGAGGAGTACGAGGACCGCTTCTTCGACCTCTTCCGCAAACCCTGACAGACGGCCAAAGAACGCCCGCTGCCGTTGGCAGCGGGCGTTTCACGTGAAACAGAGGAACGCCGTCCTACTGCTCGCTGATGGTCACCTTCTCGATCACTACGTTTTCAGTTGGCACGGAGTTCTCGCCACGGCCGCTCGACGTTACCGGCGTGGCGGCGATCTTATCCAGCGTCTCCAGGCTCTTGGCGTCGCTCACCTGACCAAAGATGGTGTAGTTCGGCGGCAAGCCGTAGTTCTTGTGCATGATGAAGAACTGGCTGCCGTTGGTGTTGGGACCGGCGTTCGCCATGGCGACGATGCCGCGGTCGTACTTGCGCTTTACCGGCTCGTCGTTGAAACGATAACCGGGTGACCCTGCGCCCGTGCCGGTCGGATCGCCGGTTTGCACCATGAAGCCCGACATGATGCGATGGAACTTCACGTTGTCGTAGTAGCCCTCGCGCGCCAAGAAGACGAAGTTGTTGACGGTCACCGGCGCCTCGCTGGCGAACAGCTCGAAAGTGAGCTCGCCCTTGCTAGTGCTGAGGGTAGCGCTGTACTTCTTCTTCTGGTCGATCGCCATCTCAGGTGGCTTGCTGTAAGTCTTGGCCATGTTTGCTCCTTGTCCGCTCGATTTCGCTGTCGCGCCCGGGCTCTGCGACGCGTTGGCGCCGCTCGCCGCCACAGGCGTCCCTTTCGCCGTCGTCGGCTCCCCTTTGGAGCCGCAGGACGCTAGCAGTGGTAGCGTCAGCAGCGTCAACAGCCGACGACGAGTGATAGTATTCCCCTTCAATCTAGACCTCGCGCTGGATGGTTTCCGCTAATTGTAGCGCGTGCGGCGCCTGCCTGCCTTGCCCGCCCTGGTAACCCGCACATCAAGTCCGTTTCACGTGAAACAACGCGGTATCGCTCAGGCCATCAGTTGTTTCACGTGAAACGCCAACGTCGCTCATCGCCGCTCAGTGCGTGAACAGGCCACCGTTCACCTCAATCGTCTCGCCTACGATAAAGCGGGCCTCGTCCGACAGGAGGAAGACGATCACGGCCGCGATATCGCCCGGCAGCCCCAACCGCCCCAGTGGCGAGCGCTCCTTGAGGCCGTCCGTGACCTCCTTCGGCCAGGTGGCGATCATGGGCGAATCGGTGGGACCAGGCGCCACGCAGTTAACTCGCACGCCCTGCCGCGCGATCTCTCGCGCCACCTGCATGGTGAGCGCGATCACGCCACCCTTGGAGGCCGAGTAGTGGGCGCCAGCGAAGTTGCCGCCGTTGCGGCCTGCCACCGAAGCAAGATTGACAATAGCCCCCTCACCTTGCTTGAGCATCTGGCGCGCACATGCCTGATCCATCAGGAAGGTGCCCTTAAGGTTGATGTCGACCACTTTGTCCCAGTTCGCTTCGTCCAAATCCAGCAGAGTGGATTGCTGCCACACGCCGGCGCAGTGCGCCAGCAGGTCGAGCCGCCTGAAGCGCGCCACCACCGCCTCCACCATGGCCGCCACCGAAGCGCGGTCCGCGACGTTGACCTTCACCGCCATCGCCTCGCCTGCCAGATCAGCTGCCGTGCGCTCGGCCGCCTCCACATTGAGATCGGCGCATACCACCTTGCAGCCGCGTGCAGCCAGCCGTGCCGCCGCCTCTTTGCCGATGCCGCTACCCGCGCCTGTTACCACCGCTACTTTTCCTTCCATCGCTACCCTCCTCACAATCGGTTTCCTCACTGATCCTGCAGCACATTCTACAGCGACCGGCCGGCGGCCGTTTGACAAGGCTCCAGCCGTGCCGATAACATCAGGCGACTCTGGAGCGCTCCCCAGGAGGCTATAGCCATGCATTTTCTCGGTTACCAACGCGACGATGGCTCAGTGGGCGCCCGCAACTGGGTCCTCATCCTGCCAGGCGGCTACCTGGCCGACCGGGTCTGTTCAACCGTGCACGGTGTCTGTACCTTGCGCATCTCCCACCTGGGCATGGACCAAACGCCAGCTGACAAGCAGACGGCCCGACGCACGCTCATCGGCCTAGCAACCCAAACGTGCACTCAATCATCCTTCACGACGGCGGTCTCACCTCCGAGTACCCGGAGTTCTCCGTGGATTCCCTGGCCGAGGCGCTGGCCACTTGCGGCAAGCCGCTGCGCCTGGTGCGCTGCCAACAGGCAGGCGGCATGCTGAAGGCGATCGCCCAGGCGACGGAGCTGGCGGTGCAGCTGGCGCGCGACGCCTCGCGTGAGCGTCGCCGTCCCTGTCCACCCTCGGCCCTCAGCCTCGGCCTCAAGTGCGGCTGGTCTGACCCCACCTCCGGCATCGCCGGCAACCCCGTGGTAGGCGCCCTGTTCGACCGCCTCATCGACGCGGGCGGCACGGCGCTGTTCGGCGAAACAGTGGAGGTGATCGGCGCCGAGCACATCCTCGCCCGCCGCTTCGCCTCGCCACAGGAGGGGCAACGGCTGCTAGAACGGGTGGCGGCCGTGGAGGAGGCAGCCATCGCCTCAGGGGTGGACGTGCGAAAGATAAACCCGGTGGCGGCGAACCTGGCCGCCGGTATCACCAGCCTGGAGGAGAAGTCGCTCGGCGCCATCTACAAGAGCGGGCAGCGGACGATCAGCGCCGTACTCGACTTCGCTGAGCGGCCAGAGCGTCCCGGCCTCTACTTCGTCGATAATTCGCCCATGCCTGCCTCCACGTACACGGGCTACGCGGCGGCGGGCGCTCAGCTCGGCATCTGGCAGTTGGGCGGCGGCGGCATCCCCAACCTCAGCCTGCTGCCGCCCTCGCCGGTGGATCTGATGCCGCTCTTCTGGCTCACGGCCAATCCGCAGACTGCTGCCCGCTGCTTCGTCAGCGTCGATTTCGATTCCTCTGCCGCCCTGCGTGGCGACCAGTCGGTGGAGCACGTAGCCGAGCAGCTCTGGCAAACGCTGCTCGAGGTGGCCTCCGGTACCGCCACTCTGAGCGAAACACTCAAGCACAGCGACCCGGCGGCCATCTACAGCCTGGAGCGCATCTTCTGAGCGGCGGGCGGTCTGTATAGTTTAAGATGAGTGAAGACCGGCGCGTGGAGGTGCGGCGATAATGGAGCAGGCGGGCAGCGGGCTCGCCACCTTCGGTGGCGGCTGTTTCTGGTGTCTGGAGGCCGTCTTCGAGCGGCTGCGCGGGGTGACAGGCGTGGTCTCCGGCTACGCGGGCGGCTCAGTGGATTCTCCCAGCTACGAGGAGGTCTGCAGTGGCGCCACCGGTCACGCCGAGGTGGTGCAGATCAGCTTCGAGCCGGCCATAATCAGTTACCAGGAGCTGCTCGACGTGCTCTTCACCGTACACGACCCAACCACCCTTAACCGGCAGGGGGCAGACGTGGGCACACAGTATCGCTCGGTCGTTTTCTACCACGACGAGGCCCAGCGCCAGGCGGCGCAGGCCAAAATCGACGCCGTGCAATCGATGCTGCTTGACGGCCGCCAAGTGGTTACCGAGCTGCAACCGGCGGCACAATTCTACCCCGCCGAGCAGTACCACCAAGGGTACTACCGCGCTCACACGAATCAACCGTACTGCCAGATGGTGGTGGCGGGCAAAGTGGCCAAGGCCAGCCGCGCCTTCCCGGAGCGTTGGCAGCCATGAGTGCGCAGCCAGCCAACCTTAGGCGGCAATTGCCGGCGAGGCGCGTATGGCGCGCCTGAAACGCTGGCTGTTGCTGGGGCTGCTGGGGGTGACCGTGGTGGTGGCGACGGGCATGATGTACGGCCTGTTGCTGGGGCTGCCGGGGCGGCCCGGCATCCTCATTCCCGAGCGGCAGGACATGACGCGCGTCCTGGCGGACATTACCGGTGTCAGCATCGTTGCCGACGGAGCCCAGCCGCCCAACTACACCGTGGAGATCGACTACAGCTTGCGCAACGGCTGTGAATCACCCGGCGAGCCGCAAGTGCGCCGAGTCAACCGGGTGATCGAGATCAAACAATACGTGGAGAAGGCGCGCACCGCGCCCGAGCAGTGCTCACCAGAGCGGCGGGCGCTACACGTCACCGTGCCGCTGGGCAACGATTTCAGTGCCGGGGAGACCTACCGCATTGAGATCAATGGCAGCGCCCACAGCCTGGTGGGCCGCTAGCCTGGCAGCGCGCCCTCGCCGCTGAACAACTGGCGCGCCTCCTCAAGGCTGGTATCCGCCGGCGGCAGCACCACGTCGGAGACCAACAGTTCATCGTCTGCCAGTGGCTCACCACATTCGCGCACGGAGGCCAGCAGGCGCGCCAATTGGCGTTCGTACTCTTGCCGGTCGCCGCTGGCCACCGCCGCCACCACCACTTCGTCGAGTTCGTTTAGCCGCTCCAGCTCGGCGCTAGCAACGCGGAACTGTCCCTCGCCCGCGATGCGCACGATCATCATCCGGCCTCCCCCGACGGCAGTTCCGCCCGCACCTCCGCGCGCAGCGCCTCCAGGCGGCGTTCTACGTTGTCATCCACCTCGAGCTGCCGCAGCTGCTTGTCCAGCGGGTCCTGGCTGAGGCCGCTGAAGTCGGGCAGAGCGCCCTCGGCCACCATTTCATCGATAGCGGCGGCCTTGAGCTCCAGTTCCTTGGTGCGCCGCTCGGCATGCTCGATGGCCATACCAACGTCAGCCATCTCCTCGCCGATGCCGCTGGCCGCCTCACCGATCTTGACTTGCGCTTCAGCGGCGGAGTAGCGAGCCCTGATCGTCTCCTTGCGGCTGCGGAAGGCCTCGATCTTGGTCTGCAGGCGCTGTTCGGTGAGGGTCAGTTTCTCGCGTTCGGCCTGCAGCTGGTCGATCTGCTTCTGCAGCAGCTCGGCCTGCTGCTCGATCTCAGTCTGACGTTGCAGCGCCGCCCGCGCCAGGTCCTCGCGGCCGCTGTTGAGCGCCTTGCGCGCCTGAGCCTCGGCGCCGCCCGCGCTATCGCGCAGGCGGGCAGCCTGCAGTTCGAGGCGGCGCTTGGAGGTGACCACGTCGACGATGCCACGTTTGACATCCTGCAGCAGCTGGACCTGCTTCTCGTATGAGAGGTCCAGCGTCTCCGCCAGATCGCCACCCTCGGGCTGCCCGTCCAACACCGCATTCATCTTCACCCGTAGCAGGGTGGACATGCGTTCCAGTATTCCCATCCTGTAGACCTCCCTCGCGGATACCGCGCTGCCGGCAGGATGCCAGTCCTGGTCTACTCAGTCAACCTCTTCGAGGTCGGCCTCATAGAGCAGCCATTGCCCGCGCTCAAGACTGAATTTGAGCTGCCAGACGCCCTCGTAGTATTTAGTCTCCGGATCGTAGTCGTCGTCCAGCTCCACTACCACGAACCTCACGGCCACCAGGCCATCGCCCTCCGGCGCCGTGTCCAACAGAACTACGCTCACCAGGTTTTCAGCGCCTTTCACCCATTCCTCGTAGGGCGCACCACCCGTGACATTAGGATGGAGGAAATTGTAAGCCTCCGCGAAGTCCTCGTCCTCCAGCAGCTTGTAGAAGTACTCCACCGTCATCACTGCGGCTTCCGGGTACGGTTCAAGCCGGCGGTCGACCAGTTGCATCTCACCGTCCTTCAGCGAGTAGCGACTGATCACCTTGCCACTGGGGCAGCAGTTCGCCTCCCAACCGGCGTAGGCAGCATCCTGCACGACAAGCTTCCCGCCAACTATTTCCAGATACTGCTTGTAGCCCTGGCGCGCTTGGATCAACTCCGGCTCGTCTTCCCAGACACCAAACAACAGATAGCCAGTGCGCCCCGCCGTGCCGCCTGACTCCAGCGGTATCACCGCCTCCTCAGCCGCGCCATCACCTAGGTTGCCGTAGAGAATGCTGTCGTAAAGCGGGTAGCCGCTGATGGCATCGTCGTCATCGTAGGTCACATAATCGTTGTAGGGCGGCACCGGCCGCTCCTCAAACGTGAGGTCGGGATGGTCGGCCAACACAGCCGGCCAATCCACGTCCCGCAACGAAAACGCAGCCTTGGCGGTGGGGGTGGGCGCGGCCTTGGCAGTGGCGGTGGGGGCCGCCTTGGCGGTGGCGGTGGGGGCTGGCGTGGCCTTGACAGTGGCTGCGGCAGCGGCGGTAGCCACGGTGGGGCTTGCCGCCGCCTGGGTCACTGCAGCGGCTGGCGCCGCCGTGGCTGGCCCTTTGCTGGCCGCCATCGGCGTGGCCGACTGACCGCAGCCCGCGCCGGCGGCCAGCACAAACGACACGATCAGCAACAGGGCTGACAACGATCTACTCATACTTTCACCTCGAGAAACATGATGCTCTGCCGATCGACCGGACTACTACCTTCCAGTCGCCGGAGCCATTTCCAGAATATAGCTTAGCGCCGCGTCTCGACCTGCCCGTCCTGCACTCGCCTCTCGATCACGCTCGCCACGCGGTCGGGGGTCACCGTCAGGCGCAACCTTCGACCCGGCTAGACGCCATAATTAAGAGAATCGTTTGGTTTCATGCCGGTGGACCCTACTGGTATACAGCTCGACACCGAAGTTTGCCATACCTTCGGCGGCCCTGTCCAGCCGGTCTTTACTCTGATCGATCACCTCATACCGTAGCCCTGGCGATCTCACCCCTCCGCAGTTGTGTTACCCACAGTCAGTGCGCCTTCTCATGCCCGCTATGGCCTGCCACCTGATGATCGTCCATCTGATGACCGC
>CAZMKF010000003.1:72940-74874 GCA_964566935.1 uncultured Dehalococcoidales bacterium
TGGGAATGGGTGCCGGTGACGGCGAAAAGGCATGCCACCTGGCAGCAACCGATAGCTCCGGTTCAATCTGATCAGCGCATCTGCACCGCGTGCGGCAGCGCCGGCGCGATCACCGCCAGCGACTCGCGCACCGCCTTGGGACTGCCCGGCAGGTTGACGATGAGGGTACGGCCACGCACCCCGCAGAGCGCGCGCGACAGCATGGCGTGCGGCGTCACTTGCAGGCTGGCGGCACGCATCGCCTCGGCCATGCCAGGCACTTGATAGTCAAGCACAGCGGCGGTCGCCTCGGGGGTAACGTCGCGCGGGCCTAGACCGGTGCCGCCACTGGTCAGGATCAGATCGAGGTCGAGCTCGTCCGCCCAGCGGCGCAGCATGGCGCCGATCTCATCCGGCTCATCGGCTACGATGGTGTACTCCTCCACCTTGGCGCCCCCGGCTAGGGAGGCCAGCTCGTCGCGCAGCACGGGGCCGCTCAGGTCATCGCGCTGGCCACGTGCCGAGCGGTCGCTCACGGTCAGGATTCCCACTCTCAGCGCCTCCATCGACCTCGCACCTCCGTTGCTTTCGTCCGGCTGCACAAAGCCGGCAAATCCACTCCTGATTCTATCACTGCCGCGCGCAGGCAGGCCTCCTCCAAACCTGCCTGCGCAGTCTATAATGCGCGCAGAAACAGCGCCCACGTGGCGCCTGCCTGGAGGGGTGGCAATGCTTGTACCTATGACAGAGATCCTGGCCAAGGCCAGGGAGGGCAGCTACGGAATTGGCTCCTTCGACATCGTCAACATGGAGACCTGCGGCGTCGTCCTGGAGACGGCGCTGGAGTTACGGTCGCCGGTGATCATCGCAGTGCCCGAGCGTTTCGGCGAGCTGTGCGGCTTCGAGAACCTGGTCAAAGCGATCACCTACTTGGCCGCCACTCTGCCCATCCCCGTCGCTTCCATCCTGGACCACGGACGCGACTACGATTCCTGCCTGCGCGCCATCCGCGCCGGCATGACCACGGTGATGATGGACGGCTCACGCCTGCCGTTCGACGAGAACGTGGCGGTGACGCGCGAGGTGGTCAAGGCTGCCCACGCCGCCGGCGTGAGCGTGGAAGGCGAGGTTGGCCACGTCGGCCGCGGCAAGCACTCCGCCGAGGAGGCGGAGGACAAAGGCGCCTACACCACACCGGAGGAAGCGGCCGAGTTCGTGCGCCTCACCGGCGTTGACGCGCTGGCCGTCTCCGTCGGCACTGCCCACGGCGTCTACACGGGTGAGCCGCACATCGACTTCGAACTGCTCCGCGCGATAGACGCCGTCGCCGGCGTCCCCCTGGTGCTACACGGTGGCTCCTCCACCGGTGATGAGCGACTGGCCCGATCCGTACGCGAGGGCGTGCGCAAGATCAACATCTTCACCGACATGTCGATCAAGGGCGTGCAGAACGCGCGGGCCGTGCTCGAGAAGGAGGGCGAGGCGACCAGCGCGCTCACCCTGCTTACCGCAGTGCGTGAGGGCTTCCGTGAGGTCTCGGCGCACTACATGCACCTTTTCGGCTCGGTGGGCAAGGCCTAAGCGGCTACGGCGGTACTTAGAAAACGAGGGCTGGCAGGCTCGAGCTAGGCGCCCAGCTCGGGTTTGCCAAACCACGCGTAGTGGGCTACGTGCTGGCAGAGGACAATGTAGATCGGCATCGCCATGATCGGCAGGCCAATCACGGTAAAGGCGCCCAGCAGCACAATCACCACTGTCAGCACCAGGGCGCCCAGCGCCACGAACGGCTTGAGGAGCAGCACCATCACGGCCTGGCGGTACACCTGGACCGGCTGCCAGACCGGCTGCTCCAGCAGTGCCGGGATGATGAACAGCTGCACGGTCAGCCACCAGAGCAGCAGATAGAGCAGCACGAAACCGAGGATGCTGAGCAGCGGGTTGCCGGAGCGGATGTA
>CAZMKF010000003.1:74916-75711 GCA_964566935.1 uncultured Dehalococcoidales bacterium
CGGCGTCTTCGTAGCGCGCCACGGCACGCGCCACCGCATATATACCCACTATGGCCGGACTGGGCAGGAAGGGCATGAGCAGTGGCACTCCAATGGGGAAGAGCAGGGGCGGCAGCTGCAGCGCCATGTAAGCGATGGCGGCGAAGGGAATCTGGGCGATGAAGGTAACCAGGCCAATGGCGACGAAGAGCAACATCTCGTCGTACCAGTTACGGATGCTCCAGCGAAAGACTTCCCAAGTGCCCATCGCACTCTCCTCGTGGTTTGCCTCAGGGGGCGGCGAGTACGCACAGTTTAGCACAGCCCTGTTTCGGTCAACTGCAGCCCCTTGCACAAACCGCTCGTTGCGGTGAAAATAAAAACAGGCGCGGCATCAGGACGTGGCGCAACTATGGCCGCCTCCGGTGACGGGACACGAGTCATGGCTCGCATCCCCGGCGTCAACCGCTCAGTATCGTCAGCGATGGAGGATTGTCGCCAAAAATGAAACCCGTACGCATGCTCACCGTCAGCCCCAAGCTGCCTGCCGCCATCAGTGGTCTCACGGACATCGCCTACAACATCCGCTGGTCCTGGAACCACGACGCCATCGCCCTCTTCCGCCGCCTCGGCCCCGAGCTGTGGGAGAAGACCGGCCACAACCCGGTACTGATGCTGGGTTTGATCGACCAGGCGCAGCTGGAGGCCGCCGCCACCGACGATGGCTTCCTCGGCCACCTCGACCGCGTCACTCGCGAGTTCGATGCCTACATGAACAGCGATAAGGCCTGGTACACGCGCACGCACGAGGGTGAG
>CAZMKF010000003.1:75755-86488 GCA_964566935.1 uncultured Dehalococcoidales bacterium
CCCTGGAGTTCGGCCTCACTGAGAGCCTCTCCATCTTCGCCGGCGGCCTCGGCCTGCTCTCGGGAGACCACCTCAAATCCGCCAGTGACCTGGACGTGCCCCTGGTAGGCATCGGCCTGATGTACCAGCAGGGCTACTTCCGTCAGCATCTCAACGAGGCCGGCTGGCAACAGGAAGCGCGCGAGAATAACGATTTCTACAACGTGCCCGTCACCCTGATGCGCGACGAGAACGACGATCCGATCACCCTGAGTGTCGAACTGCCAGGGCGCGAGGTGGTGGCCCAGATCTGGCGGGTGCAGGTGGGGCGCGTGCCCCTCTACCTGATGGACACCAATATCGAGCAGAACACGCTCGAGGACCGGATGATCACCGAGCAGCTGTACGGTGGCGACCTCGACATGCGCATCCGCCAGGAGATACTGATCGGCTTCGGCGGCCTGCAGGTGCTCGATAAGCTCGGCATCACCGCCGACGTTTACCATATGAATGAGGGCCATTCGGCCTTCCTCGCCCTGGAGCGGGTGCGGCGGCTGATGGACGAGGAGTCGCTCAGCTTCGCTCAGGCGCGGGAGGTGGCCAGCGCCGGCCTCGTCTTCACCTCGCACACACCGGTGCCCGCTGGGCACGACTACTTTCCGCCCGACCTGTTCAGCAAGTACTTCGCTGATTACGCCGGCAAGCTGCAGATGACCATCCGCGAGCTGATCGCTCTGGGGCAGATCAACCCAGCCAACGACGCCGAGCACTTCTGCATGACGGTGCTGGCGCTCAAACTCTCCGCCTACAGCAACGCTGTGAGCAAGCTGCACGGCGTGGTCACCCGCCACATGTGGCAGAGCCTCTGGCCGGGCGTGCCCGAGGAGGAGATCCCGATCGGCCACGTCACCAACGGCGTCCACTACAGCACCTGGCTCTCACCGGAGATGAACCTCACCTACGAGCGCTACCTCAACCCGCGCTGGGCCGACGAGCCCACCGGCCCCAAAACCTGGCGCGCGCTTGATAACGTGCCAGCAGAGGAGCTGTGGCGCACCCACGAGCGCCGGCGCGAGCGCCTGGTGGCTTACGCGCGGCGCCAGCTCGTGGATCAGGCCAAGCGTACCGGCAAACCCGAAGCCGAGGTGCAAGCCGCCGCCGAGGTGCTTGACCTGGAGGTGCTCACCATCGGCTTCGCCCGCCGCTTTGCCACCTACAAACGCGGCGCCCTGCTCCTGCAGGACCCCGACCGCCTCGCCGCCATCCTCAACAACCCCGAGCGCCCGGTGCAGATCATCTTCGCCGGCAAGGCCCACCCGCGCGACGACGCGGGCAAGGCGCTCATCCAGCGCATCGTCATGCTCTCGCGCCAGGAGCCGTTCCGGCGCCGGCTCGTCTTCCTTGAGGACTACGACACCGCAGTGGCGCGTTACATGGTGCAGGGCTGCGACGTCTGGCTCAACAACCCTCGGCGCCCCCTTGAGGCCAGCGGCACCAGCGGCATGAAGGCGGTGGCCAACGGTGTACTCAACCTCAGCACGCTCGACGGCTGGTGGGACGAGGCCTGGCTCGAGTTCAACAACGGCCCTGTCCCCATCGGCTGGGCGATCGGCCGTGGCGAGAGTTACACCGACGCCGCCCAACAGGACGCAGTGGAGTCCGACGCGCTTTACGATCTCCTGGAGCAGGACGTGGCGCCCAGCTTCTACGCCCGCGGCGTGGACGGTCTGCCGCGCGACTGGATCCTGCGCATGAAGACCTCTATGGAGAACCTGGCCTACTTCTTCAACACCCACCGCATGGTGCGCGACTACACCGAGCAGTTCTACCTGCCGGCGGCGCAGCGCTACTGGAAGCTGACCGATACCAACTTCGACCGCCCCAAGGCACTGGCTCGTTGGCGCGCCAAACTGGAGCGCAACTGGCCACAAGTTAAAGCCACGGTGGTCGATTCCACTCCGGATACCAAGACCGAGGTGGGAGACGAGGTCCACGTCGTAGCGCGAGTCGAGCTGGGGGCGCTCACCACCGAGGACGTCGAGGTACAGCTGTACCTCGGCCGGGTCAACCCCCACGGCGAGCTGGAGCAGGCCAAACCGTACCCCATGCACCCGCTGGCCCAGGATGGCGAGGGTGTCTACCTCTACGAGGTGGTGACGGTGCCGGTAGGGCAGAGCGGCCTGATCGGCTTCACGGTGCGCGTCATCCCGCGCCACCCGGATCTGGTCACCCCCTATTTACCGGGCTTGATCAGCTGGGCTGAGGCAGAGGAGACAACAGAAAGAGGTGGCAAGCGTGACTGAGCTGAAAACCGTGGCTGTCCTGACCAGCGGTGGCGACGCCCCCGGTATGAACGCCGCCATCCGCGCCGTGGTACGTACCGGCCTCGCCAGGGACTGGAGGATGCTGGGGGTCAGGCGCGGCTATGCCGGCCTGATCGCCGGCGACGTGATCGAACTCAACGCACGCGACGTAGGCGGTGTCGTCCAGCGTGGCGGCACTTTCCTCGGCAGCGCCCGCTGCCCCGAGTTTAAGACGATCGAAGGCCGGCGTGACGCCCTCTTCAGCATGAGCGAGCAGGGGATCGACGCGCTGGTGGTGATCGGCGGTAACGGCTCGCAGGCGGGCGCCAACGCCCTGCGTGAGATGGGCTTCCCGGTTGTGGGCGTGGCCTCCACCATCGACAACGACCTGGCCGGCTCCGATATCACGATCGGTGTGGATACGGCGCTCAACATCGCCCTGGAGGCGATCGACCGGCTCAAGGTCACCGCCTCCTCGCACCAGCGCGCCTTTCTGGTTGAGGTGATGGGGCGCGGTTCCGGCTACCTGGCCCTGATGTCGGCCCTGGCGGGCGGCGCCGAGGCGGCCGTGATTCCCGAGATCGACATCGAGCTGGACGACCTGGCCAGGGTGATCGCCAAGGCCTACGATCGTGGCAAGGCGCATGCGCTGGTAGTGGTGGCGGAGGGCGCCCGCTACAACGCGCAGGAGCTGGCGCGGCTGTTCCAGGAGCACCGGGAGCGCCTCGGCTTTGACCTGAGAGTGACGAACCTCGGTCACGTGCAGCGCGGCGGCGCGCCGCTGGCCTTCGACCGCACTCTCGCCACCCGGCTCGGCGCCGGCGCTACCGACTGCCTGGCGCGCGGCGAATTTGGCGTGCTGGTGGGGCAGATTGGCGGCGCCATTACCTCCACCCCGCTCGAGAAAGTAGCCGGCACAGTGAAGAAGATCGACCTCAGTCTGCTGGAGCTGAACAACATCCTGGCGCGCTAGGTACGGACGTACCGAGAGCCCGCAAAGCGGGATATGGTCCGTGCCCGCCAGGCGTGGTTACTGGCAGGGGTCGGCCGTTGCCCGTATTGTGCCGGCCAAGCCACGGACTCCACTGCGCTGACTTGCTAATCAGCGCAGTGGTCGGCTGAAGCGCGCGTCAATCGCCAAGGCGCCGGCATCGCGATGACAGCACCTGGATTCTGGTGTTATAGTGACAGCAACAACCCCGTACAAGAAATCGCTGGAGGAGACGACTATGGCAGTTCTAATCACCGGTGGCGCCGGCTTTATTGGCGTGGCAATCTCACGCATGCTGGCAGAGAACGGTTATGAGGTGGTCGCGTTCGACCGCAACGAGCCGCCTGCCAACGCCATCAAAGACATGCCAGCTGGTGTCCGCTTCGTCAAAGGCGATATCCAGGATAAGGAGCTGGCACGCGGTCTGGTGGCCGAGACCGGCGACAAAGACCCCATCCTCTACCTGGCAGGCATCCTCACCGCTGGCTGCGACCGTGACCCCGAGCTGGCGATGGCGGTCAACGTGCATGGCTTCCATACCGTGATTGAGGCGGCCCGCCTCAACGGCATGCGCCGGGTGGTGATGGCCAGCACCATAGGCGTCTACGGTCGCGGCCTGCCGCAGCCAATCACCGAGGACATGCCCACCGAGCCCGACGGCTGGTATGGCGTGACCAAACTGATGGCAGAGCTGATCGGCCTGCTCTACGAGCGCCGTTACGGGCTCGACTTCCGCGCCACCCGCTTCTCGGCGGTCACCGGCGCCGGGCGCTTCGCCGGCTCGGGCTCGGCCAGCCTCTTCACCTCCTTCATCCCCGAGAAAGCCGCGTTGGGCGAACCGTACCAGATCGAGGTGGCGCCGGACGTCACTTACCCGGTCGTCTACATCAAGGACGCAGTCAGCGCCCTCTACGCGCTGGCTACCGCTCCCTCGGCGCCGCGCCGCATCTACAACGTCGATTCCGGCAGTATCATCACCCAGGGGCTGGTGGACGCCGTCAAGAAACGCATCCCCGAGGCGCAGTTCACCTACAAGCCGGTGGACGACATCATGGCGGTGGTCAGCGGCTATAAGGGCTGGCAGATCAGCACCAAGCGCGCCGAGGAGGATCTGGGCTGGAAGGCGCAGTACACTACCGAGGCGATGGTGGACGACATCATCGACACTGTGCGGGCGCAACAAAAGGGCTAAAACCAATCCAAGGCATTCCACCAACGGTCCCTGGCTCTGCGCCGGGGGCCGTTTGTTTTGCCGCCTATTTCAATTGCGCCGGTACGCGCTCAGCGCTAGAATGACCGGCGCGCCACAGTTGCGCTTTTGGGGAGGTTGTAGTGCAGTTTCGGCTTTCAGATGAGGTTCTAGAGGCATTTCCGCAGTTCTGCGTCGCCGGTGTGATCGCCCTGGGCGTCAACAACAACCAGCGCTGTGCCAGCGCCGAGTTGAAGGCGGCGGAAAACGAGGCGGGTCAGAGCCTGGCTGAGCAGCCGCTGACAGCCACTCCTTCGTTTCAGGCCTGGCGGCAGGCCTTCGCCCAGCAGGGCCTCGACCCCGAGCAGTACCTAAGCGCCGGCGAGGCGCTGCTGCGCCGCGTCGCCCAGGGGGAGCGACTGCCGTCGATCAGCGCCGCCGTCGACCTCGGCAACGCCGTCAGTCTGCGCTGGCGGGTGCCGATCGGCGCTCACGACATCGACCGCCTCAGCGGTGACTTCGTGGTGCGCCAGGCACGCGCCGGCGACCAGTTCACGCCAGTGGGCGCCAGCCAGAGCGAAGAACTGCCCGGTGGGGACGAAATCGTCTACGCTGACGAGCAGGAGGTGCGCACCCGCCGCTGGGTCTGGCGCCTGGGCGAGAACGCCAAGATCACCCGGCGCAGCCAGAACATCTTCTTCCCCATCGACGGCTTCCTGGGCGTGGACGCCGAGGCGGCGCGCGCCGCGGCGGGCGAGCTGGCCGAGCTGGTGCGGCGCCAACTGGGGGGAGAGGTCGTATCCTTTTTTGTCGACCGCGACCAGCCCGCTTTCACCCTGCCGCGGCCGCAACGGCGCGATTACGACGATGTGGAGCGCCTGCTATGGCGCGGCATGGCGGAGGCGATCCCGGAGGAGGAGGCAGAGCGCCGCCTGCGCGCCGGCGAGAAACTGCGCATCTACATCGGCATCGACCCCACTGGCGCCACTCTCCACCTCGGCCACGCCGTGGCGCTGCGCAAACTGCGCCAGTTCCAGCAGCAGGGCCATCAGGTGATCTTCCTCATCGGCGATTTCACCGGCCGCATCGGCGACCCCACCGACCGCTCCGCCGCCCGCGTGCAGCTGACCAGGGAGGAGGTAGTGGCTAACGCCACCTCCTACATCGAGCAGGCCGGCACCATCCTTGAGATCGACCATCCCACCAACCCGATCGAGATCCGCTACAACGGCGCCTGGTGGGACGAAATGACAATGCGCGAGACGATCGAGCTGGCGGCCAACTTCACCGTGCAACAGATGCTACAGCGCGACATGTTCCAGAAGCGGCTGGCGGAGAACAAGCCGATCAGCCTGCATGAGTTCCTCTACCCGCTGCTGCAGGGCTACGACAGCGTGGCCCTGGACGTGGACGGCGAGATCGGCGGTACCGATCAGACCTTCAACATGCTTGCCGGCCGTACCCTGCTCAAAGCGCTGAAAGATAAGGAGAAGCTGGTCTTCACCGTGCCGTTGCTGGAGGGCACCGACGGCCGCAAGATGAGCAAATCCTTCAACAACATCATCGGCGTCATGGGTGACTCCTACGAGATGTACGCCCGCGTCATGTCCCTGAAGGACGAGCTGATCGTGCGCTACTTCGAGCTCTGCACCGATGTGAGCGAGCGCGAGCTGGGGGAGATTGAGCGGCAGTTGGCCGAAGATCAGGTCAACCCCATGCAGCTGAAGAAGAAGCTGGCGGCGGAGCTGGTCACTTTCTACCACGGCACACTGGCCGCCGGCGAGGCAGCGGAGCGCTTCGTGCGCGAGGTGCAAAACCAGGAGCAGCCGGAGGAGATGCCTGAGGTAGCTTTGGAGCGGGGCGGCGAGTGGCCGGTGCTGGAGCTGCTGTTGCGCCTGGGGCTGGTAAGCAGCAAGGGCGAGGCGCGCCGCCTGATCGAACAGGGCAGCGTGCAGGTGGATGGCGAACGGGTGGGCGCCGCCAACGCGCTCGTGCAGGTGGCAGACGGTTGCGTGGTGCGGGCGCGGCGCCGCCAGTTCGCGCGGCTGCGGCTCCCCTAAAGCACGCACTACAAAAGTAAGGCCCCGCCGCTTGGCGGGGCCTTTGCTCACTTGCCGAGGCGCCGGGGTCAGCTCACCTTGAGCAGGCGCGGCAGGAAGAGCACGAGGTCCGGTATGAAGAAGACGATGAGCAGGCCAATGGCCTGCAGCACCATGAACTGCATCATACCTACATAGATATCGGCAAGATCGAACTCTGGTACCACGCTCTTCAGGTAGTAGGCGGCCACCGCCACTGGCGGCGAAAGGAACGCCGTCTGCAGGTTGACCGCGACCAGGATGCCGAACCAGACCATGTCGACGTGCAAGCCCTCGACGATGGGGATCAGGATCGGCAGGAAGATCAGGATGATCGCCGGCCACTCCAGCGGCCAGCCGAGGATGAAGATCAACACCATGATGATCAGGAGCATCAACTGGGTGGGCAGGTTCCAGCCGAGCATTACCGCAGTCATCCACTCGCCCGTGCCCAGGCGGGAGAAGACGGCCGCGTACACGTTGGCCGCCACGCCGAGGAACAGGATCATGGACGAGGTCTCCACCGTCAGGAAGACGGTGGCCTTGAAACGCTCCCAGTTGATGGTGCGGTAGGCGAGGGAGAGCAACAGCGCGCCAAAGGCGCCCATCGCCGCAGCCTCGGTCGGCGTGGCCAGACCGAAGAGGATGCTGCCCAAGGTGGCAAAGATGAGGATGGAGGCGGGCACGATACCCAGAATCATCTCGCGCACCACTTGGCCGACCGAGGTGGCCCGCTCCTCCGGGGGCAGAGGCGGCCCGAGCGCGGGGTTGATCTGGCAACGCACCATCGTGTACACGATGAAGATGCCAGCCAGGATGAAACCGGGAATGAAGGCCGCCTGGTAGAGCTGCACCACGGAGACGCCCATCACCGGGCCCATCAGAATCAGCATGACACTGGGCGGAATGAGGATACCCAGCGTGCCGCCGGCGGTGATCGTACCGGCCGCCAGACGGGCATTGTACTTGTACTTGATCATGGTCGGGCCGGCCAGCAGGCCGATCACAGTCACCGCGGCGCCCACGATACCCGTGGCGGCAGCGAAGACGGTGGCCGTCATCAAGACAACCAGGAACATCGAGCCGCGTAACGGTCCCATCGCCAGACGGAAGGCGTTGAACAGCCGCTCCATCATACCGGCGCGTTCAAGCACGTAGCCCATGAAGACGAAGAGCGGCACGGCCGCCATCACCGACTCGCTCATGAAGCCCATCGTCTGCATCGTCATCAGGTCGAAGACCATGTTGCCGAAGGAGAAGTAGCCGTAGACGATGCCGAGGATGAGCAGCGTGAAGGCGATGGGGAAGCCGATGAAGATCACGAAGACGAGCACAAAGAGCATCGAGAGGCCGATCATTTCGGGGGTCATAGCCACTCACCTTTCTGAGCAGCCCACACGCTCTTCATCAGTTCCGCCACGCCTTGAATCAGCATCATCACGGCGGTGATGGGGACAATCATCTTGAACGGCCAGATGGGCGGACCCCAGGCGCTAGTGGCGGCGCGCTCCTGAATCGAGAAAGAGTACATCGCGTAGTCCCAACCGGCGATCAGGAAGAAGAACATACCGGGGAAGAAGAAGACCACATAGCAGACGGCATCCACCAGTCCTTGGGTGCGGGGCGACCAGAGACGGTAAAGCATGTCGGTGCGCACGTGCGCGCCACGGCGCAGCGTGTAGGCAGAGCCGAGCATAAACAGCGTGCCGTACAGCATGTAGGTAACGTCATAGGCCCAAAGGGTGGGGGCGCGGAAGAACGCGCGAGCGATCACCTCGTAAACAAGCGCTGCCATCATCGGCAGAATCAACCAGGCCGCTCCTTTGCCCGTGATCTCGCTGAAGCGGTCGATCACATCAATCACGCGCACATAGGGAGTGTCAGGCCGAACGGCCATCTCCTCGCGGCCGGGCGCATCCGGGTTAATTGGCGGCAAATCGTGTGCCATTGACCCTCCTTGTCTTGGCCCGATGCAAGCGACCGTTAGCACGGTCACCTGTTTGAGCCCCGTCAATTAATCAAGTAACGGGCGGTCGTCAGCTGACGGCCGCCCGTATCACGCGGGAGAGGCCGCCTAGAAAGGCTTCAGCGGCTTGTAGGGGTTCTCCTCTTTCCAGTAGTAGTCAGCGGCGAAGTTGTAGTCCGGGTGGGCGACGCGCCGGAACGGCACGATGCGCTGCGCCCAGGCCTTCTGGGACTCGATCACCTTCTTGAAGAAGGCGTTCTCGCTCATCTTCTGCTCCTGCACCTTCGCCCAGGCGTCGAGCACCTCTTTGAGGATGGCAGGGTTCGTCTGCACTACGGTGACGCCGTGGGTATTGACCAGGGTCAGCAGGTCCTTGGCGTTCTGGTCGAGTATCATCTTGACGAACTGGGATTCGCCCGCTTCGCAGGCTGTCTCCACGATCGCCTTCAGGTCGTCAGACAGCTCATCCCACTTCGACTTGCGAATGAGGATGTCCATCATACCGGTCGGCTGGTGGATACCGGGCATGTGATAGAACTTGCGCACGTCCTGGAAGCCGTTGCTCATGTCCGAGGACGGATCTGAGAACTCGGCTGCGTCCACGGTGCCGCGCTCCAGGCCAGGCACGATTTCGCCCGAGGCCAGCGTAACGACGGACATGCCCATCGCCTTGAAGACCTCGCCCGACATACCGCCGGCGCGGAACTTGAGGCCCTTGAAGTCAGCCACCGTCTTGACCGGCTCCTTGAACCAGCCCAAAGGCTCGGGCGATTCACCGTAGGTGGGAAGGGCCACGATGTCCATCTTCAGCTCTTTCTGGTAGAGATCGTTGTAGAGCTCCTTACCACCGCCGAAGTAGATCCAGGCCATGAAGTCTTCACTGTTCATGCCGTAGGGGCCACCAGGGATGCTGGAGAACAGTGTGGCAGCGGGGTGCTTGCCATACCAGTAGCCAGACCAGGTCTGGCCGGCGTCGATGATGCCCTTGTTGACGGCGTCGAGTACCTCGGCGGCCGGCACAATAGCGCCGGTGGGCAGAAACTCGATCTTGAGGCGACCACCTGACATGCGGTTGATGCGGTCGACCACGATCTTGCCGTTGTTCTGGTGGAAGTCAGCAGCCACCCAGACCGACTGCATCTTCCAGGTGATGGGGTTGCCGCCGGCCACTGGCGCCGACTGCTTGGGCGCGGCCGCCGCGGTGGCGGCGCCGGATGCGGCCGCTGCGGTGGCAGCTGGCTTAGTGGCGCCTGAGGCAGCGCCGCTCGAGGGCGGGGCGGAGCAGGCCGCGATGGCTACGCCAGCGGCGCCTGCCGCCAGACCACCGAGAAGCTTGCGCCGACCGATCTTGAAAGTACCGTCGCTCACTATTTGAGCCTCCTTCTTTTCCGTGCAGGAAATGTGGACTGAACCGAGATCGACAGATCAACGACGTCGTTGAACGAGCCAAATAACGAGCCTTGTCACCTCCCACGAATCTGAGATAGCGATCCTCAGCCGCCACCTGGCCCGGCCAGGATCGCACATTAAAAACGCAGCAGGCGGTCATCCTGCAGTGATCGGAAGCACCGCTTGTATACAAAACGGCCGTTCGTCGATACTGGAGACTTGAAAAGAGCGTGTGGAATCAGGCGCTTCGGCGCCAATGATAACACCGGTTTCCGTCGCCTGTCAAAAAACTAAAAGCGGTAATCAGCTGCCGGGCTCAAGCATGATGCGAATGCCAGTTTTGGCGAATGCTTTCGCAAATCCTGCATCATATACGGCTAGCGGCAGCAGGTCGGAAACGAGCGGCAGCAGCTCCTGGTGGCGCTCGTTGATCAGCTGCGCTGCGCTCTGCCAATCCTGCGGCCGGTAGCCACGGCAGCCGACAATGCGCCTCTCGGCAAAGACCAGCGCCGCGATATCCAGCGGTACGTCTTTACTTGGTATACCAACCGCGAACACGGTGCCGTCCTTGCGCACCAGTTCCAGAGCCTGGCGCAACGCCGCGCCACTGCCCGCGCATTCGAACACCTTGGCCGGCCCGTAGCCCTCGCTGCGCTCGTAGAGAAGCTGGCGCAATGCAGGACCGTCGCTGTGCAGCGTCTCCACCCCCCAGCTACGGGCAATGGCCAGCCGCTCCTCGTCCTGTGGCAAACCCACCAGGGTGACCCGCCTGGGCGCGAACGATTGGCAGCCCAGCGCCGTCACCAGGCCGATTGGTCCCGGCCCGAAGATCACCGGC
>CAZMKF010000003.1:86498-89837 GCA_964566935.1 uncultured Dehalococcoidales bacterium
AACCTCGGCCCGCGCCGCCAGATGGCGCCCCAGCGCCAACGGCTCACCCAGCGCCGAGACTGCCGGCGGCACGTCGTCGTTGAGGCGATAGACGTTGCTGGCGCGCACCGCCACGTACTGAGCGAAGCCACCACTGCGGTTGTAGCCGACGATGGGACGATTGATGCAAATCTCATGGCGATCGGTGCGGCAGTAGAGGCACTCGCCGCAGAAGAGGTGGGGGTTGGCGGTAACCAGACTGCCGAACGGCGGCTCCGTCACACCCTCGCCCAGCTCCACCACCCGGCCGCCGAACTCGTGACCGAAGACTATGGGGAACTCGATGCCCATCTGCTGGGCCAACTCCTGGGGGTGGCTGTAGAGCGTCATATCGGTGCCGCAGATGCCACACGCCAGCACCTCAATCAGTACCTCGCCTTTGCCCGGCCGCGGCCGTGGCATCTCGATGATCTCAGCGTGTCCCGCTTCCGCTTTAGTCATTGCCAGTGCACGCATATCTCTCCCCCTCAATAGTCAATCTTACGTCAGCGAGGTCCCATGGTCCCGCTGCCGACATAATAATCCATTCGGCCGCAAAACGGCGACAAAAGCCGGCTGCTTTTTGACAGCGCCGGGTGACTGGCCTTATAGTAGCGGCCACAAAGCATTGGATTTTGGATACAGCCACTGCTATGGAGGGCAAAATCCTGTGGTAACTCTATCTACCGAGCAGTTTCGCCGTGTCGGCGTCGCACTTTTCACAGCGGCAGGCGTCTCATCGCACAACGCAGAACGCACCGTCGACTCCCTGATCAGCGCCAGCCTCGCCGGCCATGACTCTCACGGCATCATTCGCTACGTGCAGTATCTGGAGGCGGTGCAAAAGGGGCACGTCAACCCGGACGGCAGCCCCGACATCGTTAAGGAGACGCCGGTAACAGCGTTGGTCGACGGCAACTGGATATTCGGCCAAGTGGCCGCCGGCTTCGCCATGCAGCTGGCACTCGCCAAAGCAAAGGAGCACGGTATCGCCCTCGTCTCTCTGATCCGCAGCTACCACATCGGCCGGCTCGGGGAGTACTCGGAGATGGCCAACGCCGCCGGCATGATCGGTGTCACCCTGGCAGGCGGCTTCGCTGGCACCGGCGGCCGCTCGGCGGCGGTGGCGCCTTTCGGCGGCGCGGCGCCGGTCTTCAGCACTAACCCGATCTCCTTCGGCGTACCTGCGGGCGAGCAGGGACCGGTGATGGTGGACTTTGCCACCAGCGCCGTGGCCGGCGGCAAGATATCGCACGCCCGCGCCCAGGGGAGCCAGCTGCCCCCCAACTCGATCATCGACAAGGACGGCAAACCCACTACCGATCCCGAGGAATTCTACCGTGGCGGCATGATGCTGCCCTTCGGCGGCCACAAGGGTTACGGTCTTGCCGTGGTGATTGAACTGCTTGGGCAGGCCTTCACCGGCGCCGACGCGGCGGCCGACCCAGTGCTTGGCGGCGGCATCTATTCCTCTGCCGGTACCGTTTTCATCGCCATCGACCCCACTCTCTTCCGCAGCTACGCCGATTACGCCGCCTCGGCCGATGCCACCTTGGCCAAGATCAAGGCTGTGCCACCGGCGCCCGGCTTCCAGGAAGTGCTGCTTCCGGGCGAGCCGCAGGCGCGCAACACTGCCAGCCGCCGAGTGGAGGGCATCACCATGCCGGATAGTAGCTGGCAGCGTGTGCATGAGCTGGCAGCGGAGCTCGGCGTTGACCTGGAGGCAATGCTCGTTTGAGCGCCACTTTATCGAGCGGCCACAGCGGGCGATCGAGATTGCCGCAGCCGTGGGAGCAGCGGCCCTTAAAACTGGGCAGGCCACAGTACAAGGCCAAGGCCGACCTGGTGTACGAGGAGCTGCGGCGGGCCATCATGGACGGTACGCTAGCGCCCGGTTACAGGTTGGTCAGCGAAGAGCTGGCCGCCCGGTTTCAGGTCAGTCGCATGCCCGTGCGCGACGCCATCAGGCGGTTGCAACTGGAGGGGCTGGTGGACGCCATCCCTCACTGCGGCGCCACTGTGGCCATGGTCAGTGAAGAACAGATGCGCGACGTCTTCGCCCTGCGCGAGCGCCTGGAGGGGCTGGCCGCCTCGCTGGCGGCGCAGCAGGTGACGGACGACGAGATTGCCGAACTGCGTGCTCTATTCGCAGAGATGGAGCAGCATGTGAAGGAAGGTGACAGGCAGGGCCAGTTGCTGAAGAACCGTGAGTTTCACGACGCTATCTTCCGTATGTCGGGCAACTCCATCCTGTGCAGCTTTTGCCACAGCCTGATGGACAGCGTGGAACGCTACCGGCCTTACATGCTCGCCGTGCCCGACTGGCCGCTCCAGGTGCTGGCCCAGCACCGCAACATGCTGGGGGCAATCGCCCGCCACGACGCGGCTGCCGCCGAGGCGGCGGCCACTGACCATATCCAACGCACGCGCCATCATCTGGCGCGTTGCGCAGGCGACGCGCCAGATGAGCAAATCGGAGATAAGGTGACGTCAGCCTTAGACTGACAGACTGCCGGTAGCACCGGCTGCAAAACGGAAAGGCGGCGGCTTATCCGCCATACGAATAGGGTGTGGTCGCCAACGACAATCTTGGTTGGGAGGTGACATTTGCGAAGAGGGACTCAGATCGTGGCAGGGCTGTTCCTGCTGCTCGGCCTCTATATGATTTCGCAGGCGCCGGGTTACGGGCTGATGACGCCCAACGCCGGCGCGGGTCCCGGCATGCTGCCTATGCTGGCCGGCATCGGCATCGTGATTTCGGCGCTGACGATCATTTTCGTCAGCAGTCGCGAGGAGCCGGTAGAATTGCTGCCAGGCACCATTCCCGGCCGCGAGGGCATGCTGCGCGTGCTTGGCATCCTGCTCAGCTACGCGGCGGTTATCATCTTCATGCCCACGCTGGGTTATTCGGTGACCATCTTCTGCTTCCTCGTCGTCACCATGTGGATTCTAGGCGGGCGTGACCTGCCGCTCATGGTGGCTGTTTCGCTCGCCTTCAGCTTCGGCGTCTTCTATGTGTTCACAGAGCTGCTGAAGGTGGTCCTGCCGCGCGGCATTCTGGGGATGTAGGAGGCAACATGGAAGCATTCGGTTTCTTATTGGGGGGGCTGCAAACAGCGCTACAGCCCGAGCACCTGCTCTTCCTGTTCATCGGTTCACTGGTCGGCACCATGATCGGCGTGCTGCCAGGCGTGGGCCCGGCGGCCGGCACGGCGCTGCTGCTGCCGCTTACCTTCAACCTGCCGGCGCTGCCCTCGATCATCATGCTGGCCGCCATCTACTACGGCGCCATGTACGGCGGGTCGACGACCGCGATCGTCG
>CAZMKF010000004.1:0-12853 GCA_964566935.1 uncultured Dehalococcoidales bacterium
GACATACAGTTCTTCCTGTCGATAACCGACGCTGGGCTCACTGGTAAGCAGTGCCGGCTCGTTAACGCCGTAGTTCAGCCTCACCAGCCCGATGTTAATCAGATAGCAGAGCGCCACACCGTGTCGGTCCGGCTCAATTGAGGAGCCATCGGAGGCGAGCACCGTGAGTGGCAAGGGGTGGATTGGTGAGGGCAGGTGAGTGTGTAGCGGCTCTAACGGTACAGCGGGGCTCAGCGCCTGGCTCCAACGCTCCAGTTTATCGAGCCAGCGGCCTAAATCCTCGGCTTCTCTCAGGATCATGAGGGCGTCAGCCAGCCGCTGCTTATCCAGCTCGGCTTCACGCTGGTGTTCCTCAGCCAACCTGTTCAGCTGGCGCTGTACCAGGGTCAGATCCAGCGGCAAGTCGCACTCCTCCAGGAAGTGTGATCAATCATCTTAGTTCTAACCGATGCAGCCAGTCTGCCGGCCGGTAGATTTCGTCCAGCGTTGGCAGGTTTTGCGGGGCCGCCCAGGCGACCTGCATCGCCCGCAGACCAGCCTCGCGTACCACAGTCTCGACGAAGGCCTCTCCCGCTCTATACTGCTCGCGTTTGATCGACAGGCCCGTCAGCGTGGCCAGCAGGCGTCCGAACAGGTTCTCGTTCGCCTGCCGGGCGCTGAAGCGGGCGTGGATCTGCTCGAAATCGGCGATGACGGTTCGCCCTACAGCGTTCATCAGGAAGGTACTGTAACCCTCATTGAGCGACATGAACGCCTGAATCTCGCGGAAAGCCTCTCGCTGGCGTGGACTCATGAGAGTCTCCAACAGAAAACGTCCCCGCGGCCTCTCGCGCATGCGTTGCAGCAGTGCCCTCGTCAGCTGCCGGTTGGAGCGCATTTGCGTCAGTTCATCCACAATTGAGGTGAGATAGCCTGTAATCAACAACTCAAAGTGATCGGGTACCCAGGGATTGTCTTCAAACTGGTAGGCATGAGTGACTTCATGCAGGGCGATCCAGTGCTGGAACTGCAGCGGCTCCACGCCCAGCCTGGCGGCAGCGGTGTTGATGTTGCCGTGCAGGAAGAGGATTGACGGTTGTCTGTCCGCCAGCTGGTCGGCTGGTACGAAGTCGTACTGCGCCAGGACGCGGTGTGACAACATGCCTAACAGGCCTCCCAGTTCCAGAGCAGTGATCGGGCCGGCGGCCAGCGCCATGCTGTGGCCCAGACTACCGGAGGACTCGGAAAGCTCGTAGAGCGCGCGATCCAGAGGCTTAACGAGCCGGCGGTAGTTGCCAAGATTAAGGCGAACCCAGGCGACTCGGTCGATTGCGTGGGCGTTTTCTGCGAAGCTGGCCTGCGGCTGCGAGAGGTAATCACGTACCTCTTGTACGCTCTGCTGGCTCAGTTCCCGGTAGTGTTGGCTCAACGCAGGCGTGATTGCTTCTCTCTTGCCGGTGCGTGCCAGGGCAGTTGCCATTGTTCCACCCAGGCTCCACTGGATGAAAGACTGGCCGCGGTCTCGACCGCGTGACCGGAGGCGGCCGGCCACCAGGCCGACAGTGCCCGCAGCTGCCAGAATCAGCGCGAGATCCGCGTTTCTGGATCCAACGGAGCGGGCGGTCATCGTAACCCCCGCACATGACCATGGTGTTGGCTCAGTCGTCTTCGGTCGAGGTGCTCAAGCCACGCCAGGGTGAATGTGAGGCCGCGTTCTCTCTCGTGGCGCAGGTGGTCAGGGCCCAGCCCCGGTGGGCGGTGAATCGGGGTTGACGTGCCATGATCTACATGGCCGGCAGTACCTGTGACAAACAACGCGCTGCCTTACCTCGCTTCCCGGGTCCGACTCATTGCCCCGGCGACGTTTCATCAGCCAGCACTCGCCACAGCTCATCCCGTTCCCCAGGTAGCAGAGGCTCTCGTTGCCGGTCGTCGTAGAGCAACCATTGCCCGGCGTCAGCCTCAATAACGCGGCCGATTTGGGTGCACATAATGGAACGCTCGCGCATCGCCTCGATTGTCTTTGCCGGCTCAGCGGCGGCAATCAGCATGCTGCCGCTGGAGATGAGCCGCAAGGAATCGATGCCCAAGCGCCTGCAGATGGCCCTGGTGGCCGGCAGGACAGGTATGCGATCGGCCCAGATTTCAAGCCCAACCCCTGAAGCGGCGGCCAGTTCCTGAGCCGCGCCCAGAATGCCGCCTTCGGTCGCGTCATGCAGGGCGTTGACGCCGAGCGCGGCGGCCAGTTTCCCTTCGGGGACGACACTTATAGACTCGATCAAGCCTCTCGCCAGTTCGAGCTGATCGGCTGGTACGTGACCCGTCAGCCTGTCTGCCAGGTCCGCGGCAAGAATGGCGGAGCCCTCCATCGCCGCCCACTTGGTCATGAGCAGCGCGTCGCCTGGTCGAGCTCCCGCTGAGGTGACGAAACGATCTCGGCGCGCCCGTCCCAGAGCGGTGAGAGAGATGATGCGGTTGGCGAGGCCGGCGGTTATCTCCGTATGGCCACCAATGATCTCCACTCCCAGCTCCGTCGCTGCCCGATGCACATCCGCCATCAACTCGGAGATCTCCTGTTCCGATGTACCCTCGGGCAGCATCAGGGTGGGTAGCACGCCCACCGGCTCCGCACCGTTGGCGGCAACATCGTTGCAGGAGATGTGCACAGCCAGCCAACCTGCGTTAGCGCCGGCGCCAGTGATCGGGTCGGTCGAGACGACACAGACCTCATCGCCGAAGTCGATAATGGCCGAGTCCTCTCCTATTCCTGAGTGAACCAGTACGTCGGCGCGGCGGATGCCGTGGCGCTGCAAGACAACGCGCTGGAGCACCTCGGCGGGCAGTTTCCCGGTGCGTAAAACGGCGATGGTACGGCCTCCTGATTAGGGCATCTACGATAGGAATCCGAGTATAACTTAGGTCGCTGCAGTTGTCGAAGCATTGATGGCCCGGTATACTGCCGCGATTACTACGGCGCTGCAAGCCGCCTTGTAGCGGCTCGGGCTGCGGTGGGGGAGGCGAGCGTTGACTATGGATTTGCCCGTGAGTGCCGACTTCGTCATCATTGGCGGTGGCTGTATAGGCTCATCCCTGGCGCATCGGTTGGCCAGTAAGGGCGTGGGTTCGGTACTGCTGTTGGAGAAGGACACAATCGCCTCAGGTTCAACCGGGCGCGCCGCCGGTCTGGTGAGTCAACAGTGGGAAGATGAGTTTCACCTCCGTCTCTCGAAGGAGAGTGTGCGCTTCTTTCGGGACCTGCACGAGGAGGGCCGTTTCGGCCCCCTCTACCACCAAGTCGGCTACACTCACTTGCTGTTCGACCAGGGCGAACTGGAGGCGGCGCGCCAGGCGCTGACGATCCAGCATGCCATGGGCATACCCACAGTAGTCTTGTCTCCAGAGGAGATCGAGGCGCTCCTACCGGGCATCAACCTGGAGGGGGTGGTCGGCGCCACAGACTGCAGCGAGGACGGCTACACGGATCCCCATCTAGTCACGAATGCCATCGCCGAACTGGCCAGAGCGGCCGGGGCGGTGGTGCGAACCGGTTGCGAAGCCACCGGCGTTGAGGTCAGGAAAGGCCGTGTACTGAGTGTGCAGACCACGGAAGGTACCGTTGCCACCGGCATGGTGATTGATTGCGCCGGACCTTGGGCGGCAAATGTCTCTCGCCTCGCCGGCATCGATATCCCGGTGCGGCCGTTTAAGCGCCAGTTGTGGTTCACCGACAGGGTAGAAGCGCTAGCGGACGATGCCCCCGTGGTGATGGATCGTGACCACGATTTCTACTTCCGCCGCGAGCTGGACGGCGTGGTGCTCTGCTACGGCCAGCCTGACCAGCCGAGCACTTTCAATACAGATGTCGATTGGAGCTGGGCAGACAGCGTGGCCGAGTATGCCATGCATCGCTACGCGCCGTTTGGGGAGGCGAGGCTGGTCTCAGCTTGGGCGGCTCCACGGGACATAACGCCAGACCATGAGGCCATTATCGGCCCCCTGCCGGGATTAGAGGGGTTTCTCGTTGCGGCTGGTCACAGCGGCCACGGTTTCATGCTTTCACCGGCGGTGGGGGGCATGCTGGCCGACTACCTCGTGAGCGGTAAGGCCGCGCTCGACTTCTCACATCTTGGGATAGAGCGTTTTCACGATGTGGATTGGCAGGAATCCGTCTACGCTGGGGACGGGCTGCTTAAGTAGATCAGGGCCGGCGGAAAAAAGGTGAAGGCGGCGGGAACAGCCGCCGCCTCTTGACAGACCTCCAGGCCGAAGGTTAATGGCGCTCCGCCAAAGCCTTGGCGTTCACGGCGAAGAGCGGTTTCTCGCCCTTAAGCACGTTGATCACGTTGTCGAAGGCCATCTCAATCATGCGCGCCTGGGCGCCGAAGGAGTTGCCCGCGACGTGTGGGGCTAACAGCACGTTGTCCAGGGTGAGCAGGGGGTTGCCCCAAGCCGGTTCCTGGCTGAACACGTCAAGGCCGGCGCCCTTGATCCAACCTTCGTTCAGCGCCTGGTACAGCGCCTCCTCATCGATTACCCCACCACGAGAGGTGTTGATGAGGTAGGCGCTTGGCTTCATGCGGCGTAGTTGGGCCTCGCCGATCAGGTTGCGCGTGGCTTCCATCAGAGGCACGTGGCAGGTGACGAAATCGGCCTCTGCCAGCAAGTCATCCAGTGCCATGTAGGTGACGTTGTTAGCGGCGGCCCAGGCCTCGTCCTTGAAGACGTCATAGGCCAATATCCGCATGTCAAATCCCGCCGCCCGTTTTGCCCCCTTCTTGCCGATAGTGCCTAGCCCAACGATACCGATCGTCTTGCCTGACGGGTCGTCCCCGATTACCCTCTGCCACTTACCTTCGCGCACGTTGCGGTCGTTCTCCACTACCTTACGGGCCACTGCCATCAGCATCGCCCAAGTGTAGTCAGCCACGGCCGTCTCATTGGCGCCGGGGGTAGTGGTAACGTAGATGCCGCGTTCGGTGGCTGCGGGCACGTCTATGGCGTCGTAACCGACACCCGTGCGAGAGATGACCTTCAGTTTGTTGGCGGCTGCAATCACGCGCCGCGTCAGTGGGTCGATGCTGACTAGTGCCGCATCCATGCCGGGTACGAGGCTCAGCATCTCCGCCTCGTCACGTCCCTCGTGCCAATAGCTAATCTCGACATCGATGCCCTGCTCGCGAGCGCGTGCGATGTTGGGGTCATCTTCCTTGACCATCCAGGAGGTGAGCAGAAGTTTTGGGTTCGCCACTTAACGCATCCTTTCCAGAGGCCCCGACGGCAGCTGGAGCCTGTGCCATCGGGGCGGTTTTCCGCCTGCTATTCTATCCTCAAGCGCTGGTGGCGTCGAACGGTTGGTTGGAGCCGCCAGCCACGGCGCGCAGCAGCTGCAGGGTCTGCTCGGCAGCGGCATGCCAGCTGAACTGTTGTGCTTTCCGCAGACCTGCCGCGCGCAGTTGTGCCCGCAGAACGCTATCGGCAGCCACCCTCTCCATTGCTGCGGCGATGGCGTCAACGCTGGTCGGCTCCACTTGCAGGGCGGCGTCGTGGCTGATTTCTCCCAGTGCCGTGGTGGCGCTGGCGATTACCGGTGTGCCCGCTTGCATCGCTTCCAACGCTGGTAGACCGAACCCCTCGTAGAGAGAGATAAACAGCAGGGCTGTGGCGCGGCGGAGCAACTCATCGCGCTGGTGATCATCCACATAGCCTGTAAACGTGACGCGCGGGGCGACGCCCAGCTGCGCTGCTTCAGCTTCGAACTGCTCGGCGCGGTAGCCTAAGCGGCCCGCGACTACCAGGCGTTGGGGCAGGCGATCCGCCACAAGCGCAAATGCCCGCAGCAGCCGCGAGATATTCTTTCGCGGGTGGACGCTGCCCAACACCAGAAAGTAAGGCTCTGTGGCGTCAGCATGCGCAGCGGGGTCAGCGCAGACGGGATTGTGGCGCGCTTCAGAGGCAGCAGCCTCGGCAATGACCGAAACCCGTGCAGGATGGACACCCAGCCGGGCCACCAGCTCGCCTTTCGTGTACAGTGAGGGAGCGATGATGTGGCTGGCCGCGAGGCTGTTAAACAGTGTGCTCAGGCGCAGATAGGCCAGCGAGAGCTGCTCGTGCGCTTCGGGAAAACTGAGGTAACCGAGGTCGTGGATGGTGACCACGGCCGGGCAACGACGGGCGATAGGCAGCACGTGCGCCGGTACGAAGAGCACATCGGGTGGACGGGCCACAACCTCCAGAGCCAGCCTGGTGTGGGTCCAGAGGCGGGCGGCCGGCAGTGCGCACAGCTCGTGCTGAGTCAGCGCCTTTGCCAGATCGTGATCAGGGGATGTATTGAAGTACAGCCGCAACTCGCCCGCTGGTGCGCAGCTGGCCATGGCCTTGATCAGGCTGCGGGAGTAGTTCTCCGTGCCCGTTGGAGTGGCGGAAACGGCCCGGCTGGCGTCTATGCCTATAATCAATGGAGCCATCCTGCGGTCGCATTCATCGACATGGAGAGATTATCGCACGGCGCGCTGATGGTTGCAGCAGGCTAGAATAGGCCATATGTGACTAAACGGGGGTGTTCTGATGGACCTCGAGCTGAAGGGCAAGTCCGTACTGATCAGCGGTGGCAGCCGCGGTATCGGTCGTGCCATTGCGCTGTCGTTTGCGCGTGAGGGTTGCCGGGTGGCTGCGGCGGCACGGGGCGCCGCTGATCTGGAGCGCCTCCAACAGGAGTTCGCCGGCGAGGGGGCTGAGTTCCTTGCGCTGCCAATGGACCTCACCGCAGAAGGCGCTGCGGAGGAGGCCGTGAGGGCCACCGTGCAGCGCTTCGCAGGTATAGACATTCTGATCGCCAATATGGGTGGCAGCCGCGGCGGACAGATTGCCGATGAGGAGACAGAGTCGTTTGATGCTACGCTTGAGCTGAACCTGCTGGCGCCTTTGCAGCTGGCGCGGGCGGTGGTGAAGCAGATGCTGGCGGACGGTAAGGGAGATGGTTGTATTACTTTCATCTCCTCGATTTTCGGCAAAGAGGCCGGTGGAGCGATGGCCTACAACGTGGCCAAGGCGGGCGTGATCAGTCTGGCCAAGCAGATGGCACTTGAGTTGGCTGGCGCCGGCATCCGGGTCAACACGGTGGCGCCAGGTTCTATCCTCTTTCCAGGAGGAACCTGGGAGAGGCGCTTCCGCGAGAACCCGGGAATGCAGGAGAAGATGATTGCCAACGATTTGCCGCTGGGCAGGTTGGGTCACCCTGAGGAGGTGGCGGACGTGGTGGTGTTCCTCTCCAGCCCCAAGGCCTCCTGGGTTACCGGCGCCACCTGGGTGGTTGATGGTGGCCAGTCTCGCTCCAACATCTAGTCGAGGCAGCCAACAGGTGGCTGTGGCAGCTTGTCATTTGACGTTAGTAAGTGGGCTGCGTATCATTTGCCGCTGCTCGTCTTTGGAGACGACCGGAGATGCAAAGCCCAGTGAGGTGTTTTATCCGTTTCCATGAAAGCCAAGAATCTAGTCATTGTCGAGTCACCGGCGAAAGCGCGTACTGTCGGTCGCTACCTCGGCGCTAAGTATGATGTGCGCGCCTCCGTCGGTCACATACGCGACCTGCCCCTGACTCGACTCGGCGTGGACGTTGAGAACGATTTCGAACCGCGCTACGTGATACCGGTGCGCAAAAAAGAGGTTGTCAAGCAACTCAAAGATGTTGCCAAGGACGCCAGTACGGTCTACCTGGCAACGGACCCCGACCGTGAAGGTGAGGCGATTTCGTGGCACCTGGTCCATGCTTTGGGGCTACAAGGCAAGCAGGTCAAACGGGTGGTGTTTCACGAGATCACCAAAGAGGCGATTAAGTCCGCCTTCGCCGAGCCTCGCGAGATTGACACCGATTTAGTCGACGCACAACAAGCCAGACGCGTTCTCGACCGGCTGGTCGGCTACAAACTGAGCCCACTGCTGCGCAGCAAGATGGGCAAAAAAGGTCTATCAGCGGGACGCGTTCAGTCGGTTGCGGTGCGTCTGATCGTGGATCGCGAGCGAGAGATCGAGGCTTTCACGCCCGAGGAGTACTGGACACTTGAAGCAGAACTGCAGCGTGTTGGTGAGCGCGCCCTGAAACGCAACCAGTTTAAGGCGCAGCTGCGTCAGGTGGACGGCAAGAAGGCAGACCTCAAGAAACGGAACGAGGTTGAGGCGGTGTTGGCCGCACTGCAAGGCGCTGCCTATCGGGTGACGAAGACTAGCGTAAAGGATACGGCACGGCACGCCTCTGCCCCTTTCACTACTTCAACTTTGCAGCAGGAGGCCTCCCGCAAGCTTGGTTTCACGGCACGGCGCACTATGGCGGTGGCACAGCAACTGTACGAGGGCCTGTCCGCCGGCCGCGCCGGTACGGTTGGTTTGATTACCTACATGCGAACAGATTCGACTAACCTGGCCGCCTCGGCGGTAGAAGAGACACGTGCCTGGATCAGGGAGAGATTCGGCGCCGAGTATCTTCCCCCCACTGCCAACGTCTACGCTACTCGCAACAGACGCGCTCAGGAGGCACACGAGGCAATCCGGCCAACTGACATCACCCGCGAGCCGGAGTCGATCAAACAGCACCTGACCGGGGAGCAGTTCCGTCTCTACAACCTGATCTGGAAGCGGACCGTCGCCAGCCAGATGGCGCCGGCGCGGGTAGAGGTCACCACGGTGGACATTGAAGCGACGACGGAACAGAGCGAACGCCGCTTCGACTTTCGTGCCACCGGACACGTCACCAGGTTTGCCGGTTTCATGCAGGTTTACGTCGAGGACGATGATCAGAAGGGAGAGAAAAGCGCCAAGGCCACCGTGCTGCCGCCGCTGGCGGAGGGTGACGCTATGCAATTGATACAACTGTTGCCGGAGCAGCACTTCACGGAGCCGCCTGCCCGCTACACGGAGGCCTCGCTGGTGAAGGCGCTGGAGGAGTACGGTATCGGTAGACCCAGTACCTACGCGCCAACTATTTCAACCATTCAAGATCGGGGCTATGTCGACCGGCGAGGCAAGCAGCTACAGCCAACCGAGTTGGGCGTAATCGTCAGTGATTTGCTGGTAAAGCACTTCCCCAAGATCGTCAACGTGCAGTTCACCGCTGGCATGGAAGACGAGTTGGATGAGGTGGCGCGTGGCGACCGGGCCTGGCGCCAACTGCTGGGTGAGTTCTATCAGCCTTTCGCCCAGGATATCGCCAAGGCAGAGGAGAACATGGAAACAGTTGTGATCACGCCAGAGCCGGCGGGGATCGACTGCGACCTCTGTGGCAGGCCTATGTTGATCAAGCGAGGCAGGTTCGGCAAGTTCATCGCCTGCAGCGGCTTTCCCGAATGTCGCAACACTAAACAGATAGTGCAGAGCATTGGGGTGGACTGCCCGCAATGTGGCGGCGACTTGGTGGAAAAGCGCACCAAGAAGCGGCGCACTTTTTACGGCTGTGTAAACTACCCCACCTGCAACTTCGCGGTATGGCAGAAGCCGCTCAGCCAGCCCTGTGAAGAATGCGGTGGGTTGGTTGTAGTTGACGCGAAGAAGGGCGCCGTCTGTTCTGCTTGCGGCGCACCTGCGAGGCAGCTGCTGGAGAGCGAACGCACGGTGAGTTGATGAACGCTGACACCACAGGCAGGTATTCTTTCGGCCTCAGGCAGGTCTACGCTTCATATCTTAGTGACTACCTGGAGGCCTGCCGGCTGCGTGGTGTCGATGTTGGCGCACTTGCCCTCTACGAGAGCGATCTCAGTGAATTTGTCACTTTTGTGGTGGACCTGGCGGAGCAAGAGCAGGCGCCGGTGAGCCGTGCCAACGTACGCGCCTGGCTGTCCAACCTGCGTGCGCTCGGCTATTCGCAGACCACTATCAGTCGCAAGGCAATCATGGCGCGGGCGTTGATGAGTCACGCCGTGGGCAAGCAAGAGAATCCGTTTCAGGGGGTGAGATTACCGAGCTCCCGGCCGGAAAGCCGACCCGTTCTCACAGTGGAGCAGGTGCGAGAGTTAATCGAGTCACCGGACGATTCGACCCTCGGGCTGCGCGACCGCGCGGTTCTCGCCCTGCTCTATTCGAGCGGCTTGCGCCTGTCGGAGTTTTCAGCCCTTGATGTCAGACAGCTGGATTTACGCCGCAGACAGCTCAAGCGTTGGAACGGCGAGCTTGCCTTCTTTGGTCAGACTACCGCCAATCATCTGGTGAGGTATCTTCAAGAGGCACATCCGCGCCTGCGGGGCGTCTCCCATGAACAAGCGCTGTTCCTCTCCAGACTGGGTACGCGATTAAGTGCGCAGTCGATTCGTTTGTTAGTGGAAAAGCGGGCGGCTGCTCTCGGGTTTGCGGCCACACCGCAGTCCTTACGGGATAGCTGTGCCGCTCATCTGCGCGCTGGCGGCATGCGAGCGGGCGCGGTGCGCGACCTGTTGGGTATATCTTTGCAGGGAATCACCAACTAGTGGAATACTTGAGGGTGATTGATCGAGATATCCATCTCCGGGGAGGACGGCAATGCGCATTCTGGTAATGAACGGACCAAACCTCAATCGTCTCGGCAAGCGCCGGCCGTCGATTTACGGTGACCTTTCGCTCAACGATGTCGCCGAGAGATTGAGCAGTAGAGCGGCGGACCTCGGTGTGGAGCTGACCTTCGTGCAGAATAATAGCGAGGGTGCACTCATCGATGCCCTGCAGGCCATGGAGTCGGAATGCGATGGTGTGATCATCAATCCTGGCGCGCTCAGCCATTACGGCCTTTCCCTGCGTGAGGCGCTGGCGGAGATCGAGCTGCCCGTGATTGAGGTACACATCTCGAACATCTACTCTCGGGAAGAGTGGCGCCACAACGACGTGATCGCGCCGGTTGTCACCGGTCAGGTTGCCGGCTTCGGCTGGCGGGGCTACCTGGCGGCCCTGGAGTTGCTGGCCAGCTACAAGCCTAATCCGTTACTGTAAAGATCGAATGGGGGAGTTTGTGTACGCAGAGCGCCTGCATGGCTTACGCCGCTTCATGGCAGAACACGGGGCCGATGCCTGCCTGATCAGCTCGCCGGCTAACCGTTTCTATTTCGGCGGTCTGACGGTGAAAGACAACCATGGTGGCCTGCCGATGGCCTGCCTGCTGGTGGCGGAGAGACAGCAAGCGCTGGTGGTGGGGTTCCTGGCATTGGAGCAAGCGCAGCGGGAGGCAGAAGGCTGGTTGATCGAGCGGTTCGATCAGAGTCCTGCATCTACCGTGGCGAAGCTTCTTTCTGACTACGGCTCGGGCAAGGTACTGTTCGAGGCTGACGCCACCAGTGTACAGTTCTTCGATGAGCTGCGTGCCATCGCCAACTGCGGTTTTGAGCCGGTGGTCAGGCTGGGGTCAGGGCAGCGCAGTGCTAAGGATGCTTGGGAAGTGGCGCAGGTCCGCCAGGCTGCCCAGCTGACTGACGCCGCCTTTGCCGATCTCCTGCAGCACGTGCGTGTTGGAGTAAAGGAATCCGAGCTGGCTTGGCAAACCGAATCTTTTCTGCGGCGGCAGGGAGCGACTGAACTGGCGTTCGAGATTGGCTTCGGCAGCGGTGCTAATAGTTCGCTGCCTCACGCAGTCCCGGGTGAAAGAGTCCTCGCCCCGGGTGACGCTTGTTGGATAGACTTCGGCGTTCGTCATAACGGTTATTGCAGTGACCTCACCCGCTCTTTCGCGGTCGGCCATGCCAGTGACCGTTACCGCCGAGTCTGGGATTTGGTGCATGAGGCGCAGCAGGTGGCTATTCGAGGCTGTCGACCTGGCATGAGCGGCCGTGAGGTGGACGCGTTGGCCAGAGACCATCTGCAGGCGGCAGGCTACGGCGAGGCGTTCGGACACAGCCTGGGTCATGGCGTCGGTGTGGAGATCCACGAACTGCCGCGGCTGTCGCGCGTCTCGGATGACGTGCTGACACCGGGGATGGTTGTCACCTTCGAGCCGGGAGTCTACTTGCCGGGTTGGGGTGGCGTACGTCACGAGGATTTAGGATTGATAACGGAAGATGGGGTGGAGTTGCTGTCGCGGGCTGCCAAGCCGATCGTGGTAAGCTGAGCCGTCCTTGAACCAACTTGTGGAGGGGATGAATGATTACGCCAGGAGAGCTTAAGAAGGGTTTTGCGATCGACCTGGATGACCAGCCTTGGAGTGTCGTAGATTACCAGCATGTCAAAGTCGGCCGCGGTGGCGCCGTGGTCCGGCTCAAGCTGCGCAATCTGCGCTCAGGCTACACAGCTGAGCGCACTTTCCCGGCCAGTGAGAGGTTTCGCCGTATCTACCTCGATAAGCGGCAGGTGCAGTTCCTCTATGCCGACGAGCATAACTTCCACTTTATGGATGTGGAGTCGTTCGATCAGTTGATGCTCAGCCGCGACAAAGTCGGCGATGATGCCAGCTACCTGAAAGAGAACACGATAGTTGAGGTGCTGCTCTATGGCGATGAGACCATAGCCCTGGAACTGCCGATAACTGTCGATCTGGTGGTCGAGTACACCGAGCCGGGTTTCAAGGGTGACACGGCGACGGGCGGCAACAAACCGGCCGAGTTGGAGACAGGAAGACGGGTGATGGTGCCGCTGTTCGTCAATCAGGGCGACACAATCAGGGTTGACACCCGCACGGGCGAGTATCTGGAACGCGTCTAGTGGCATACCTCGCCATCCGTAGCGTCAGCGAACTGGCTTCCTACCTGCGCACCATGCTGCAAAGCGACGATCTGCTAAGCAACGTGTGGGTGCGCGGCGAGGTGTCCAACTACAGCATGTCGCAGGCAGGTCACTCCTACTTCACGTTGAAGGACAGCGAGGCCCAGGTTCAGTGTGTTCTCTTCGGTAGCAGGAGGCGTGAGTCAACCTCTCTACCCAGCGATGGCATGGC
>CAZMKF010000004.1:12863-26650 GCA_964566935.1 uncultured Dehalococcoidales bacterium
CACGTATCGTTCTATGAGGTGTCTGGCCGGCTGCAGTTTATCGTCGATGTAGTGCGCCCGGAGGGCGAAGGCGAGCTCTTCGTCCGTTTCGAGCTGCTGCGTCAGCAACTGGCTGCTGAGGGGCTCTTTGAGCCGGACCGCAAACGGCGCCTGCCGGTCAATCCACGCCGGATTGGTGTGGTTACCTCCTTAACCGGGGCGGCCCTCCAGGATATCGTCAAAGTGATCAGGCGTCGCTATGCCGGTATTGAACTGTTTGTGGCGCCCACGCTCGTGCAAGGAGAAGCTGCTGTCGACGGTATCTGCAGCGCGCTGACCCTGGTACAGCAGGTGGAAGACCTCGACCTTGTCATCGTCGCCCGCGGCGGAGGCTCACTGGAGGACCTCTGGCCGTTTAACGAGGAGCGGGTGGCCAGGGCGATTTTCTCCTGCCGGGTGCCAGTGGTCAGCGGCGTCGGACACGAAACGGATACTACGATCGCCGATCTGGTGGCCGATGTGCGTGCCGCCACTCCATCCATGGCCGCCGAACTCTCGGTGCCGGACCGGGAGGCGCTGCGGGCTGACCTGGCCGGTTTGACGGGGCGACTGCAACAGTTCGTTGTTGATGGCATTGACGACCGGCGAAACAGACTGTCAACGACGAGTAGTCGCCTGAGAAGCCTGACCCCTGAATCTCAACTGGAACGCTGGCGTCTGAGTGTGGACGACAAGGTTCTGATTGCGGACCGCCTGCTTGCCCACGGCTTGTCAATGCGCCGAGAGCGGTTGCGAGGCATGTTTGGCAGGCTGGTTGCTCTCAACCCGCGAGCAGTCCTTAACCGCGGCTACAGCATGGTAAAGTTAGCGGAAGCTGGTACGCTGGTCAGCAGAGTCGAGCAGATCGCGGGCGGTGAACAGCTCGTGATCGAAGTGAGCAACGGCAGTTTTGCCGCGAAGGCGTACAGTTAGCCTGCCTTTTTGAGCCGAACGCTGCACCTATATGGGAGGAGTGCGCCTTGGTGGATAGCGAAACCGATTTCGAAACGACTTACAAGCAGCTGGAAGAGACCGTCAAACTGCTGGAAACCGGCAGTTTGGGTCTGGCCGAGATGGTGGAGGTGTACGAGAAGGGCATCGCGCTTAGCGAGAGATGTGCCAAACTGTTGGACGAGGCTGAGCTGAAGGTTAGAGTCCTCTCCAAACGTGCTGACGGTGAAGTCCGTATGGAACAAACAGATCTGGACTTCGCGCCGGATCAGCGTGCGGACCGCTAGGTAGGCTTGCGCTCGTTTTGAACGAAGTACTGGCAAACAGAGTACTCGTAATCCCGGTCATCGTTTGGCTGGTAGCCCAGCTGACGAAGGTGCTTATTGCCCTTTGGATCGAGCGCAAGCTCAACCTCGAGCTGGCGCTTACCTCTGGCGGAATGCCCTCATCTCATTCCGGCATGGTCTGTTCACTGGCGACTGTAGTGGGCAGCCTGCAAGGAGTGGGGTCGCCGTTGTTTGGTTTCGCTGTCGTTTTCGCGGTCGTGGTGATGTACGATGCGGCTGGGGTACGGCGTGATGTGGGCACCCACGCGCGGATTATCAACATGATCCTTGACCAGCTGCTGACTCGACATCAGTTTGACGAACAACGCCTGCGCGAACTGGTGGGGCACACGCCCCTGCAGGTGCTGCTCGGTGCTATCCTTGGCGTCACCCTCTCGCTCTGCCTGCTCAGGGTTTACTGATCACCGTACCTAGCGTGGCATGCTCTGCCGTTCCCCAACTGGCGGGGGGCCAGTAGGACACCCAGGCTTTACCCACGATCAGCTCGCGTTTCACCACGCCCCAGACGTGTGAATCGCTACTATTGTTGCGATGATCGCCCAGTACAAAATAAGAGCCGGCCGGTACGGTAGTTAAGGGCGTTTCATAGCGTGGCGGCTCTGAAAGATAGGGCTCCTCCAGCGCCTTGCTATTGACATAAACGTGACTGGCCTTGATCTCGACTTTGTCGCCGGGGATACCGATAACTCGCTTAATGAAGTCGCGCTGGGGCGTCTGCGGCGCCTGAAAGACGATGATGTCACCACGCTGTGGTGCGCCGAAGAGATCGACCCGTCCGTTTGCATCGGCTTTCCGATCCGGCAGCAGTTTTCCGAGCGGCTCTTCGCTCAACTGCCAGTATGCGGCTTTGTTGATCAGCAGATACTGGCCGTCTTGCAGGGTGGGCTCCATGCTATGTCCCTCAACCTTGAAATTCTGGACAGCACTACGCACCATCAGGAAGATGAGAATAGTCAGGACGACGGTCTCAAGTATTTCTCGCAGGGCCGACTTCACGCCTCGGGCATACCTCTAAAACAGCGTTGTGCTCAATTATACCGGAGTATTACCTGTGATGGCGGCTCAACGCTTAGTTGGTGTGGTAGCAGGATTGATGGCGCCGTCAGGGTGCGATTGTGGTTGGCCGCGCACCGAGGAGGTAAACACCCCAATCAGGCAGAGGAAGGCTGAGAAGCGGAAGGCATCCTGAATACCACCGACAAATGCCCACATTGCTATCTCTTCCGCCGTGCCGGCGGCCTGTGCGGTCAGACTGGCTGTGTACTCGGCCAGCCTGCTAGTGAATATGGCGCCGGCGATGGCTGTACCGGAGACCATTCCCATGTTACGCATCGTGCCCATCATGCCTGAGGCGATCCCCATTTGCCGAGGTGGCAAGGCGCTGAGCATGGCAGCATTATTCGGTGAGCCAAACAGGCCAGTGCCGACGCCGACGACCGCCAGGCGCAGGACGATATCCAGGGGAGTGGAGGAGACGTTGAGGAATGACAATAACAACAGCCCCAAACCTGTTGTAGCGATACCGACCGAACTGAGTATTGCGGAGCCTATACGGTCCGACAGCCAGCCGCTGATCGGCGCAAACACCGACATGATCACTGCCTGCGGCAGCAGCATTACCCCGGCCTCGCCCGGTGTGTAATCCAGCGCCCGCATCAGATAGAAGGGCATCAGAAGATTGATGGCAAAAGTTGCCATGAAGCTGAGCAACGAACTGATGCTGGCGGTGGCAAAGAGGCGATTGCGGAATACAGAAAGCGATAGCATCGGTGAGTCTACCCGCGCCTCAATAAGCAGGAAGGTGACGAAACCAAGCAAAGCCAGGAGCAACAAGCCGACGATCAGCGGATTGTCCCAGCCGAGGCTGGCACCCTGGTTGAGGCCAAGGGTGAGAGCCGACATCCAGATAAAGAGCACAACCGCTCCAAAAAGGTCGAAGGCTCGCTGGCTTTCACGGGGCGACTGCACCAAGTTGTGAGCGGCAAAAAGCGTGGCGCCCGCACAGATGGGGGAGCGCAGGATGAACACCATTCGCCAGTCCAGCCAATCGGTCAACAATCCACCCAGCACTGGTCCCGTGATCGCACCGGCAGCGACGATCATGGCGTTTAGGCCCATCGCTCGGCCTCGCTCCGCCAGTGGGAAAGCAGAGGCGATCAGCGCCGGTCCCACGGCCATCACCATCGCGGAGCCCACCCCTTCGGCGGCGCGAAACAGAACGAGCTGCCGGATATCCTGGGCGAGACCGCAGAGCGCTACCGTCAGTGAGAAGATGGCCATGCCCAGGATGAAGACCCTCTTTCGGCCCCAGATGTCTGCGAGCCGCCCGAAGGTGAGCAGCAGGCCAGTGATCATCAAGAGGTAAATCATCACCACCCATTGGACAGTAACCAGATCCGTCCGCAGAGCCTGCGTGATCACTGGTAAGGAGATGTTGACGATGCTGGCATCAAGTACCGAGAGATAAGTGCCGGTGCCGACCACGGCCAGTGTTATCCACTTGTAGCGGTTAGGATCGACGGCAGTTGTACGGGGCGAGAGAGGCTCTGGGTTGAACAAACTACTATGCACCAGCCAACTTGAATGGTTGTGAGCAGCGCGATCAGCATAATCATAGAGGTTTACGGGTGCAACCTGGCAGCCGTCCGGGCGGCGCCGGAATCGGCCATCCGCTGACGTTGGTTATTGCTCGGCCGCTACGGTTTTCTGAGAAGGCAAACGGTTTCGAGATGACAACGAGCGATCCATTAGTCATACACGTGGAGGTGGCACAGGAGGTTCGCCGGTTGCGGCAACGCGGCTAACAAACTGCGATGTTGATAGGAGACAACGCAGCGATGGCGGTGACCGTTTGCGCCGCGCCGGACCGCCAGCGGAGCAGGTTATGATCCGGAATGGGTTTGCTTTACTGATGATGAATGAGGGGGGGAGGCCACCATGGTAGCCTCCCCCTCGTGTTCATGCCGTGTGGCAGGTTACTTGAGCGACGACTCCAGCTTTATGTGCACGTTGTTGCGCAACGCGTTCGAGACGGGGCAACCGGCCTCGCCCTGCCTGGCCAGGTCTCTGAACTGCTCGGCGCTGACTCCGGGGACGTCGCCCACTACGCGCAGTTCGGAGCTGGTGATCTGTTTGCCGCCTCCCTGCTTGTCATTCAGGGTTACCGTTGCCTCCACCTGCAACTCGTTAGGGGTGAAGCCGGCCTGGCTGAGGGTGTGCGACAGCGCCATGGCGTAGCAGGAGGCATGGGCAGCGGCGAGCAGCTCCTCGGGGCTGGTTTTGCCGTTGGGTCGCTCAACCCGGGCGGGCCAGCTTACTGGCGTCTGTTGGAAGAGACCGGAACCGGTGTCGATGGCGCCGGTGCCCTTGAGCAAGTCGCCTTTCCAGGATACCTTTGCTGTTCTCTGTGTCTTACTCATCGTGTGTTTGTTCCTCTCAAACTGTCGTTACTTGGCCGTATCGCCCGCCTTGGCGGGCGGTGGCATTTGGTTTAGCTGCAGAAAAGTGCCGGTCTGGTTCAATACTTCGCGCCGTACCTGCAGCGCGAGGGCTTAGTTTGGCCGCTGCTCATCGTCCAGGCGAGGCGCGATTTCCTCAACGCTGACGCTGAAGCGGTCGAAAGCGTCACGCAGATGCTGAGTTGTGTATGGCGCATAGATCTTCTTGGTTGTGGCCGGAGAGGCGTGACCAAGGATGTCCTGCACCTCGGACAGTTGGGCGCCCCGGTTGAGCAAGACGCGCGCTTTCAAATGACGCAGGTGATGGGGCGTGATGTCGACTCCGGCGGCAGCGCCGTGTTTCTTGACTACCGCCCAAATAGCGCGTGGCGACAGGCGCCAGTGTTCGCCACGCGCCCCAGGTTTGCCACGACCGTCGTCGTGACGCAGAAACACCGGCTGGTGCAGGTCGTTGCGGGCCTCCAGGTAAGCACGGATGGCTTCGAGGGCGGCCTCGTCGAAAAACACCACCCGCTCCTTATCGCCCTTACCGGTGATAATGCCCTCGCGCGAACGGCCGTCCTGAATATCGCCGCGACTAAGCGAAGCCAACTCGGCGCGGCGCATCCCAGTGCTAAACAGGGTATTGAGGATCGCCTTATCTCGCAGCCACTCAAGTTGCCGGTCTGACTCGGCCGGAGGATGGGTATTGACATAAAGTACCACAGCGGCCACACCGTCATCAATGCGCGGGGTGCGGTAGCTGACGCGTCCGATCAACTCACGCAGGCCGTCCTTTGCGCGCTCAAAGGAGAAGTCGCCGTGCAACCAGCGCTTGCGGTCGAGGAATCGGAAGAAGGCGCGGGTTGCACTGACATAGGCCACGGCCGTGGAGCGACGGGCGCGTCCGTAATGGCGCAGCAGCCAGGTGTAGAATCGCTCCATGATGTCGGCTGGCAGCTGGTCGGTCCGCGCTGTCTGTGGATCCAGCGAGATGTGCAGGAGGAAGTCGCACAGCCGATTGAGAGCCGACATGTAGTTGGTGGCGGTTGCCGGCGACTTTGCCACCAGCGTCTCCGAGAAGGCATCTATCGCCTCGGAGATGGTGGGAGCCGTTTCGGATGCCGAAGGAGTACGTATGGTCCCTGCCTGCACTTTGTGCCTCATATTATGGTTCTAATAGGAGTCAGTATGGCGCAGGTGAGCACAGTTGTCAATACCCAATAACCACGGACACGCAGAAAAGGGCCCCTCGTACCCGCTCTCATTGAATACACGGGCCGAGAGCATTGAACCACTTGAGCGCAAGCACAAAAGCCCTTGGCAGTCTCGACGTGTCACCTCGTCGGGGGTTAGAATGCACCGAGATGTTAGCGCTGTGCACTTACGGAGGCGACCTTGTTACAGAATCCAGAGCCACCACCAACGGCATCATTCGAAACAACTGAATCGCCCGCACCAGTACAGGCCTACATGCGCCCGGTCACTGCCGCTACTTACCTGTTGGCCATCACTTTCATGCTCGGCTTGCCGCTGCTCAGTTCTGGTATTGCCTGGACTGTGGAGCAATATCAGATCATCTCAGGCACGGACGTGCCTGTCCTCCTGTGGCCCGCCTTCCAGCTGGCTCTACTGACTTGTGGTTCAATAGTCACGTTAGTTATGTCCGGTGTAGGGCGCCATCCCAGCGCTAAGGCGGCGAATAGACTGTGGTGGGCGTCTCTGCTGCTGGTCTTATTGCTGACACCGGTGAGGTTCGTACCAGCTACGGAGCCGGAGCTCGCCGCGCTGCTGCAGACTGCGATGTGCGTGTTGGCATTCCTCCTGTTTGCCTGGTGGCTACCCAAGGCAGCTGTCTCACCGGCGGGCGTCTCCTGGCATTGGGCTGCAGCCTTCGGGCTGGTGCTCTTGCTACCCTGGTTGGCCACTGGGGCATTTGGCTCTCCGCTTGAGACCATGCTCAACTTCCTTGCCTGCCTCGCCTTGGCAGTCGCGGCTGGCCGCCCGCTAGCCCTCTACAGCGAGCAGGTGATGGTAAACGAGTTGAGATTGGGAGCCAGGCTGCACGTGTCGTTGGTTGCAGGTGCTTTCTTGGCCATGGTCGCCGGCGGCTTTGCCGTCAACGGCGGGCAGCTTGCCTTGGTCATAGCTTTACCGGCCGCTGCCTTGCTGCTTACACTGCCACCGTTTACCGCTTCGCGACGGGCCCTGACGCCTGTGCTGACACTTGCTGCTTTCGGTCCCAGCGCCCTGGTCGATGCCGAAGAGGTGACGTTCGCGCTATACGGCGCTGGTGAAACGATGGCGTGGCTGCCCGATACGGTGTTCAGTGCGGTGTCTCTGGGTATTATGTCGACTTTTGTGCTTGCCCTCCTCTACCGCCTGTTAGGTCCGAGATTGTGGTGTTTTGGTCGGCCGGTGGCGGTATTGACACTGATGCTGGCGGTAACCGTCTATTTCGGGACGGGACAGCCAGGCTTCTTTGGCGAGCGATTGTTTGTGGTGCTCAAGGATCAGGCCACCGTTGAGCTCATCCGCCCTCCGCACGGGGAGCCCAAAGCACCCTACGTCTACTCAAGGCTGACGGCGTTCACCAGCGAACGACAGGCTTCCCTCACGAGTGCTCTGGCCCGCCTGCGGGTGCCTTATCGCAGTTACTACCTGCAGAACGCCATCGAAGTCGACGCCGGGCCATTGACGCGTTGGTGGCTGCAAGGACGGCCAGACGTGGATCGAGTACTGCCTAGCCCTCGTCTACGGCCGCTGTCGGAAACACCGACTCCAGCAGCCGGACGCGACCAGCGCCGGGCGACAGTCGAATGGAACATCACGATGATCGGAGCGCCGCGTGTCTGGCAGGAGCTCGGCGTCACGGGCAAGGGGATCGTGGTTGGGCATGCGGATTCCGGTGTTGACGTCAAACACCCGCAACTGGCAGCATCCTACCGGGGAGCAACGGGTGGCGACGATTACAACTGGCTCAATCCATGGAGTGGCACCAGCTCACCCAGGGACATCGACGGACACGGCACCCACACTCTTGGCACCGTGGTGGGCGCCGATGGTCTCGGGGTGGCGCCTGGGGCGCAGTGGTTTGCCTGCTCCAACCTGGAGCGTAACGTGGGTAACCCGGCTCTCTATCTCGACTGTCTGCAGTTCATGCTGGCGCCCTATCCGCAAGGTGGCGACCCGGCTCGCGACGGCGATCCCATGCGTGCCGCGCACGTGGTCAACAACTCGTGGTTGTGCCCGCCGGTGGAGGGCTGCGACGCCAGCGCTTTGCAGCTGGCGGCCATGGCGCTGCGTGAGGCTGGGGTTTTCATGGTGGCCTCAGCTGGCAACGAAGGACCGTATTGCGGCAGCTTACGTTTACCGTTGGCTATCTACGATGAGGTGTTCTCAGTTGGCTCGGTAGACTCCGGAGGAAAGATCTCGTACTTCAGCAGTAGAGGACCAGTGGGCGCGGATGGCAGCGGCCCCCACAAGCCCGATATCATGGCGCCCGGCTCTGACGTGCTATCGGCGGCGCCTAATGCCACCTATGCTCGTGACTCCGGCACCTCCATGGCAGCTCCACACGTGGCCGGTGTGGTAGCACTGATGTGGTCCGCCAACCCAGTGCTGATTGGTGACGTAGAGCGGACAGAGGACATCTTGCGGCAGACCGCCACGCTCACAGGCGCCCCGTTTGATACCTGTGATGCATCCCCAGCCGCCAGGGCTACCGGCATAGTAAACGCCTATGAGGCGGTGCTACTGGCACAACAGATGAAGTGAGTGGATCGAGAGCATGCTTTGTGCGGCCCGTTGTTGGCTATGCTGCTGAGGCATGGGTAGAATTGTTAGGGTTGTATTCTGTCAGAGAAGACGAGGAGGATGACTGATGGGGAAGATAGTGGGTTACATTGTTAGTGGCATTCTAATCTTCTTTGGTATCCTTTATCTCTGGTCTTCTCCCGAGGGTGATACCGGCACCAGGCTGCTGATTGGCGGCGTGCTGGTGGCCTTGGGCCTGATCATCATCTTCGCCGTGCGCATGCGCGACCCCAAGCCCAAGCAGGTGATAGTCCACGAGGTGGACCTGCCCGGGGACATCTCGCTGGAGCAAATGCGCTGTCGCGCCTGCGCCGCGCCGCTGCGCAAAGAAGATGTCGGTCTGGTGCAAGGGGCGCTGGTCGTCAAGTGCTCGTACTGCTCCACCAGTTACCAGATCGAAGAGGAGCCAAAATGGTAAGAATCAGACGCGGCCTTCTTCTCTTCCTGTCGGTTTGGATCGGGATTGCGGCTCTGTTCTGCGCCAACCAGTCAACGCCTGCGTTGGCGCAGAACTACCGCTTTCAGGTAAACCGTAACATCTCGGATGTCTACGTCAACCGTGACGGTAGCATCGATCTCTACTACTCGATTACTTTCACCGCCTTGCATGGTTCTGACCGACTGGATGTGATCGACATCGGCATGCCGAACAGCAGGTACGTGCTGAGCACTGCCGTGGCGGACATTGACGGCGCCAGTCTCAAGGATATTCGCAAGTCCGAGTACGTGAAGCCAGGCATCGAAGTTCACCTTGGCTCGCGGTCCATCGCCGCAGGCCGCTCTGGCACCCTCAACCTGCGTATTCGCGTGGAGAACATGGTCTATCAGGACAGCGACGATAGCAGCTACGCGAGCATCGTTTTCTCGCCTACCTGGTATGCCTCTGAGTTTGCCAGTGGCTCTACCCACGTTGAGTACTCACTGGTAATGCCCGAGGGTGTGAAACCCGATGAGGGTCGTTACCATCGCACCCCGTTCACCTCCTCTGGCATCAAGGATAACCGGGTGGTCTACACGTGGAGCAACCCGCAGGCCAAGCCATATCAGCAGTATACATTTGGCGCGTCATTCCCCAAACGTTATGTAGACAGTGTCTACGAACCGGGGACCGATTGGGGCTATTTGATTGAAGAGTTTGCCCCCTGCGTGGTGGTCCCCCTTATTATGCTTATCTCGCTCATCTTCATAGTTCGCGTTGGCCGCCGGTCCGCCCGCAAGCGACGCCTGGACTACCTGCCTCCGTCCGTTTCGGTGGAGGGAGTCGAGGTCAGGCGGGGGCTTACTGCCCCGGAGGCGGCCGTCCTGATGAAACTGCCGCTGGACAAGGTGCTGACGCTGATCTCGTTCGGTCTGGTGCGCAAGAAGGCCATGCGCGTGGTTTCGCGTAAGCCGCTTCGTCTGGAAAAGGTGCGCACCGAAACCTCTGATCTGGAACCGTACGAGGTTGGCTACCTTGAGTCGATCAACAAGGATGGCAGCATTTCCGAGAAGAAGCTGCGAGCGGCAATTGTCTCCCTGGTGAACGGCGTCACCAAGAAGATGAAGGGCTTCAACGGCCCGCTTACAACCGATTATTACCTCAGGATCGTCAAGAAGGCGTGGGAGACGATTGAGAACAGCAGCGATGCCGACCTGAGCGAAGAGCTGCTGGCGGAGACGATCGCCTGGACCTCCATGGATAAGCAGTTCGAGACGCGCGCCCCCGAAGTGTGGGGCAGGCGCCGGGTGACGTTGCCCACGTGGTGGGATGACTACAGTGGTCCGAGCACCTCCTCGCCTGTGCCCGCGCCTGCACCGGCTCCGGATTCAGGCGGGCAGAGCGGCGGCGGCCCGAGCATCCAACTGCCCAGTTTGCCTGGTAGTGCGTTTGCCAGTGGTATCGTGGGTGGCATGCAGGACTTTGCCAGTGGCGTGGTCGGCAATATTGAATCCTTCACAGCGGGAGTGACGCAACAGACCAACCCGCCTCCGCCCCCGTCCAGGTCGAGCGGAGGCAGTAGCAGCGGCGGCGGCTGTGCCTGCGCCTGTGCCTGTGCTGGTTGCGCTTGTGCCTGTGCGGGAGGTGGTAGGTAGAATGGGACTGCTAGAACGCGCCAGACAGTGGTTTGAGCCACCGGCCGCACTGAAGCCGGGGCTGTACGAGTTCCGAACTCCGGCGGATGCGCCGCGCCGCTACCGTTTACACCTGAGAGTGGAGCCAAGCGGTAACGGCACTCTGATCGTCAATGCGTCCACCGTCCTTCACCTGAACCGCACCGCCACCGAATACGCGGTGCATCTAGTGAACGAGGCGAGCGCTGACGCAGCCGCAGCGGCGGTATCACGTAAGTACCGGGTCAGTGTCGAGACCGCTCGAGAGGATTATCTTGGTTTTAGTCAGCTGGTGCACTCGCTGATCGACCAGGAAGACGCCTGTCCGGTGATGACGCTCGAACTGGAACGCATTGAACCATTCCAGGCGCCTGAGAGCGCCCCCTACCGTGCCGACTTGGCCCTTACTTACCGCTGCGATAACTCCTGCTCCCATTGTTACGTTGGCCGTGACAGCAATCTACCGGAATTGGACACGGCTGGTTGGAAGCAGGTGATTGACCGCCTGTGGCAGGCGGGAGTACCCCATGTCTGCTTCACCGGCGGTGAGGCAACCTTACGCGAGGACCTGGCGGAGCTGGTGCTCTATGCGGAGGATGTTGGTTTTGTCACCGGTTTGTTGACCAATGGACGGAGGTTAGCCGACAGTGCGTACCTGGACAGCCTGATCGTCGCCGGCCTCGACCACGTCCAGATCACCCTGGAGTCTCACGATGCCGCCATCCACAACGAGATGGTGGGTGCCGAAGCCTGGCATGAGACGGTGGCTGCGGTACGCAACGCCGTGGCAGCTGATCTTTATACGCTTACCAACACCACGTTGACCAAGGTGAACGTCGGCCATATAGAGCAGACAATCGATTTCCTTGCCTCGCTGGGCGTGACAGCGTTTGCCTGCAACAGCATCATTCGCTCGGGCAAGGGCAAACAGTATGAACTGGGCATCCCGGAGGCAGACCTGGCAGATGTACTCCACCGCATAGCGGATGCGGCCGAGCGAAACTCGCTTCGCTTCATCTGGTACACTCCTACCCAATACTGCCATCTCAACCCTATTGAGCTGCAGTTGGGGGTGAAGGGCTGCACGGCGGCACGTCACAACATTTGCGTCGAACCTGATGCAACCGTTATTCCCTGCCAAAGCTACTACGAATCCATGGGGAATATCCTTGAGCAGGAATGGTCCACGATTTGGAACAGCGAGCTGGCTACAAAGGTACGCAATCGGGTTCATTTGGATGCCAAGTGCGTGAACTGTGAGCAGGTGAGCCTCTGTGGAGGCGGTTGCCCGCTTTACGCGAGCGAGCCAGACGATCGCTAGCGACGGCAAGTCACTGCTTGGGCAGATTGACCTCTTGTTCAGGCGACAGGCTGAGTGGACGCAGCAGAGCCGCAACCTGCTTTATCGCCGTGCTGGGCTGTTTAGAGCGCGGCTGGTACTCGACTTGGGCTGTGGCACCGGCGTGTTGACCGGAGAAATGGCGAGCCGCTGCCGTGGGCAGGTGCTTGGCGTGGACTTGGACCGGTCTCGACTGGGATACGCTGCAGCTAACGCGACTGGCCCCTGTTATCTGGCGGCAGACGCCAACTCCTTGCCGTTTGGGGACGGCGCTTTTGACTTGGTTCACCTGCATTTTGTGTTGCTGTGGCTTGCTGATCCGGCGCAGGCGGTTCTCGAAATGAAAAGGGTCTGCCGGCCGGGTGGCTGGATCGTGGTGGCCGGGGAGCCAGACTACGGTGGCTGGATCGACTTCCCGCCAGAAATAGCGCTGGGCAGGCGCCAGGCTGCCGAACTGCGGCGGCAGGGGGCGGATCCAGAAATCGGACGTAAGCTGCGTAGCCTGTTTGCCGGCGCCGGCCTCGATTTAGAGCTTGGCGTTTTGCCGTCAGTCTGGACTCTGCAGCGTTATGAGGGCGAATTAGAGGCCGAATGGGCCAAGGCTGGCACGCTTTCCGCCGCCATTGCGGCCGAGCAGCAGCTCGACCGCGCGGCAGTGGCATCAGGTACCCGGCTGGTCTTCAGCCCGATCTTTCAGGGCCTGGCACGTCGCGAGCCTGCGTCATGAAACCGTTACCTGGATGGAACAACGCGTACACCTGCTAATAGCGGCGCGTTGACACGGATCATTATAATTCCTTTAGAAATGCGCAATTGGCCGCATCAGTTTTGGAGGAACGCACGAGTTAAATGCAGAGGGTAGTCAGCAACGACCTGGATTCACTGCTGCTTTGTTTGCCCCCCCGCATCGCCGAGGCGGTGCAGAGTGCCGGTCATAAGGAAGCAGTGCTGGAGGTAGTGTTGGACCTCGGTCGACCGCCTGAGGTGCGGTTCCCGGGGAGCGACATAGAGTTGGGTGACACTGAGGTCACACATGATGACATTCAGAGTGTCATCGACAGGATTGGTACTTTTGGAGGGGATAACCGCGCTGGTATCGAGCGCACGCTCAATCGCATCTCGGCTATTCGTAACCGTTCGGGCTCGATAGTTGGCCTCACCTGTCGGGTTGGCCGGGCAGTGTATGGCTCCATGGACCTCATTCGAGACATTGTTGAACAGGGGCAGAGCATCCTGCTGCTTGGCAGGCCAGGCGTTGGCAAAACTACCATGCTTCGCGAGGTCGCTCGGGTTCTCGCTAACGACCTGCATAAACGTGTGATCATCGTCGATACCTCGAATGAGATCGCCGGCGATAGCGATATCCCGCACCCCGCCATCGGTCGCGCTCGGCGCATGCAGGTTGCCTCCCCCCAGCAGCAGCACGCTGTCATGATTGAGGCGGTGGAGAACCACATGCCAGAAGTGATCGTGATCGACGAGATCGGCACTGAGATGGAGGCTGCGGCTGCCCGGACGATCGCCGAACGAGGTGTTCAGCTGATCGGCACTGCGCACGGCAATACATTGGAGAACCTCATCCTCAACCCCACCCTCTCGGACCTGGTGGGCGGCGTCCAGGTTGTCACCCTCGGTGATGACGAAGCCCGCAGGCGCGGCACCCAAAAAACGGTGCTGGAACGTAAGTCACCTCCGACTTTTCACTGCGTGGTGGAGATTCAGAGCTGGGACAAGGTGGTGGTGCATCCTGACGTTGGCGAGGTAGTGGATGAACTGCTGCGTGGCAAC
>CAZMKF010000004.1:26742-39608 GCA_964566935.1 uncultured Dehalococcoidales bacterium
GTTTGCGCACAAGCAGCCGGCACATTGCACCCGCCTCTATCCCTACGGGGTGAGTCACAGCAGGTTGGAACAGGCTGTGCATGAGCTTGGCGTCAACGTCGAAGTGGTGAGGGATCTCGGTCACGCTGATGCGGTGCTTACACTCAAGACCCACTATCGGCGCAAGCCGGCGCCGCTGCGCATTGCGGAGAACAGAGGCATTCCCATCTACGTACTCAGGAGTAACACCTTGCTCAGCATGCAGCAGCTGCTGGCAAACATGCTCGACCTGGATGAGCCCCCTGATGAGGTCACGCAGGCAATCCAGGAGGCCGAAGAGGCTATTGAGTCTGTCAGGAAAAGCGGACGCAAGGTGGAGCTCAATCCACAGAACGCATACGTTCGGCTCCTGCAGCACCAGCTTGCCGAGCGTAACCGGCTCGCCTCACGTAGTCGCGGCAAGGAGCCGCACCGCCGGGTGCAGATATTCGAGGACGGCTTGAGCTGATGTTCATCAGCTTCGAGGGCATGGACGGTTGTGGCAAGTCGACCCACGTCGGTCTCCTGGCAAAGCGTCTAAGTGACCTCGGCTACAGGGTGGTAACGACGCGGGAGCCCGGCGGCACCGCCCTGGGTGAACAGCTTCGCCAGTTGCTGCTCGGGCGAATTGAGGATGAACCAATCACGATCAAGGCGGAAACCCTCCTCTTTGCTGCCTCACGCGCCCAGCTGACGGCCACGGTGATAAAGCCCGCGCTTTCCAGCGGTGCCATCGTGATCGCCGACCGCTTCTCCGATTCTACCCTCGTTTATCAGTGTCTGGCGCATCAGCTAGACGACGCACCGGTTAAGGGCATTCTTGCTTACGCGACTGGCGAGCTCAAACCTGACCTCACTGTGCTGCTCGATCTTGACGAGGCGTGCTGCCTCGGCCGCCTCACTGAGGCGCGTGATTACTTCGAAGACCAGGAGTTGGCGTTCCACAGACGGGTGAGGCAAGGGTTTCTCAGTCTAGCTGAAGCCGAGCCTGAACGCTGGTTGAAGGTATCTACAGCCGCCCGGAAAGAGCAAGTCGCTGAGGTGATCTTTGCCGCCGTGCAAGCCAGGCTCCAGTCTGACTCAGAGAGCGCCTAACGCTTCGCGCCGAATTCCGTTATACTGACAGTTCTCAGGTTGGAGGTGAGATCGTGAAACTGGTTTTGGCGATAGTGCAAAACGAAGACGCCGGCGGATTGACCGAGGCCCTCACGAAGCGAGAATTCCGTTCCACCCGTATCAACACTGCCGGTGGCTTCCTGAAGGAATCAAACGCTACCATCCTGGTGGGCGCCGAGCCAGAGCAGTTGGACGAGGTGCTGGCGATTATCCGGGCTAACTGCCACACACGTACTCAGTACCTCAACCCTCTGCCGCCGGTGATGGAACCCGGTGAGTTCTACATGCCGTATCCGGTAGAGGTGCAGGTGGGTGGGGCTACCGTTTTTGTCCTCGATGTTGCCCAGTTCACCCATCTATGAGACGGGTTCTCGAGCAGGCCCGTGAAGGCGCGGAGTTCGTTCTCTCTCAATCGAGTTGTCGCCCGCGCATTGGTATCATTCTCGGCTCGGGTATCTCCACGTTCAGCGGATACCCGCCCATCTGTGACAGCATCCCCTACGCTGTCATACCACATTTTCCGGAGCCTACAGTGGAGGGCCATGACGGCATCCTCTCTTTCGTAGAGGTAGAGGGCATGCCGATCGCGTTGATGCGTGGCAGGGTTCACCTATACGAAGGATGGGTTCCCCAGGAGCTCGGCTTCACCGTGCGGCTGTTGAGGGCGATTGGCTGTGACATCCTCGTTGTTACGAATGCCGCTGGCGGCCTCAACACGCAGTACAACGTTGGCGACCTGATGCTGATCAGCGACCACATCTTCCTGCCGGGTCTGGCTGCCATGGGTCCCTTGATCGGCGATCACGTCCTCACCAGTGGCCCTCGTTTTGTAGACCTCGGTGAGTGCTACGATTCCCAGTTGCGACACTGGGCGATCGAGGCGGCGGTAGAGGCCGGTCTTAAGCTGCATTCCGGTGTTTATGTCATGTGCGCTGGTCCTCAGTACGAGACGCCGGCTGAGTGCCGTTACCTGCGAATCATTGGCGCCGATGCGGTAGGCATGTCAACCTGCCCGGAGGTTGTGGTGGCGCGGCAGGCAGGTATGAGGGTGCTGGCAGTGTCTACGATCACCAATGTCGCCGCTGATCTGGCCCATGCCGGCATAGAGCACAGCGATGTCGTCAGTGTAGCGGCCGCTGCTGCCGGTAGACTCGAGGTAATCCTGGCTGGCGTGATAAAGCGCATCCGAAATCGGCAGGAAGATGGGGAAGAGGCGGCGGCGGAGTAAAGGCAAGGCTCGCCTCACATGCTCGCTAGCGTGGTTCCTCTAACGACTCAATCGGCTCGTACGACGGTTCGTGTGACGGGGCGGCGGGCTCATCCTCCGGCTCCAGCTCACCGTTCTCGTCCAACATCTCCATCAGTCTGGCGGCGCGGTTCCAGCCGATGCGCAGTTTGCGTTGCAGGAAACTGATGGAGATGGTGTCGTGCTCTCTCGCCAGCTCTACCGCCTTATCGTATAGCTCGTCGGTCTCGTCAATGGCGCCAGGCGTCCAGCTGGGCAACTCGACGAACTCCGGAGAGTATTCGGCCGCCCGCTGTGCCTTCCAGTAGTTGGCCAGCGCTTCCGTCTCCTGATCCGTCAGGTATGTGCCCTGCAATCGCACCGGTTTAGGCGCGTCGCTTGGTAGGTAAAGCATGTCCCCCCGACCGAGCAGCTTCTCCGCCCCCACCGTATCGAGAATAGTGCGTGAATCTACTTGCGAAGTGACCATGAAACTAATGCGGGTGGGGAAGTTGGCCTTGATCAGACCGGTCACCACGTCCACGGAGGGACGCTGCGTGGCAACGACCAGGTGGATACCCGTGGCCCGCGCCAGCTGCGCCAGCCGGCAGAGTGTGCGCTCCACCTCATCCGGCGCCAGCATCATCAGGTCCGCCAGCTCGTCGATGATGACCACGATGAAGGGCATACGTTCGCGCGTTGGCTCGTTCTGAGCCACCCGGTTGTAGCCCTCGATGTTGCGTACGCCGATGGCCGCGAACTCCTTGTAGCGGCGGTCCATCTCGGTTACGGTCTGGAAAAGGGTGGGCACTGCCTTCTCAACGTCGACCACGACCGGCCTCAGCAAATGGGGGATGGCGTCGAAGAGGGTCAACTCCACCCGCTTCGGGTCGATCATGATGAAACGCAACTCCTCTGGCGTGTGGCCCATTAAGAGCGTGGCTATGATCGAGTTTATGCAAACCGACTTACCGGATCCGGTTGCGCCTGCGATCAGCAGGTGGGGCATCTTAGCTAGATCTCCAGTGACCACCTCTCCGGAAACGTCTCGCCCCAACACTATGGGGAGGGCGAACTTGGCCTGAGCCTTCTGGAAGGCTCGACTCTCCAGCTCGGAGCGCAAGCTGACTACGGTGGTGGACTGGTTGGGCACTTCGATGCCCACGTATGGCCTACCTGGTACCGGCGCCTCCATACGGATCGAACGAGCCGCCAGCGCTAGGGCAAGATCGTTGGCGCGCGCCGTGATCTCGCGCACCTTCACCTTTTCGCGGCGCAGGACGGTACCGTCTCTGGCCAACTTCTCGTGGAATAGCGGTTCGATGCCAAATTGGGTGACGGTGGGTCCCGGCCGCCGCTCCACCACCCTGACTGGTACGCCGAAATCGACCAACGTCTTTTCAATCGTCTGTTCGAGCTGTTTCAAGCGAGCCTCGTCGTCCATGGGGTTGGTGCCGGAATCAAGACCCTCTTCGAGGAGGGTAAAGGGCGGCAGAGTCCAGCCTGCCGCTGCAGCCTTCGCACGCACAGCCTCGTTCACGGGTTGGCCGCCACTCTCGGCTGTCGGCGCGGCTGCTGGTTGAACGGCCGTGTCGTCTGCGGCGCGCGTCTTGGTGGGCGCCGGTAACTCCGCTTCTACGTCTGAGGTGGCCAGCTCTGGCGCGTATTCATCTGCCGCCGCAGCTGCCTCACGCCTGGAGGCCAGCGATTGACTGGCGGCTCGCCAGGCGTGACCTAACTGGCGGGAAAGGCCGGCTAGAGCGGCGATTATCACCCGTGCTATCGCGGACAGAAAGCGCCAGAGCCGCGGTAGCAAATAGGAAACGCCAACCCACAGCTTTCTGACGGCAACCGCAGTCGCCCTCGCGCCTTGCTTCATTCTCCGGCTACTGACACCGAGGCTTAGACCTGCCCCTACGATAACCAGAGCCATGAGAAAAAGAGCTCCCAGAAAGCTGCCCATGAGTGCCGTGACTGCGCTGTAGATGCTGGCGCCTAGGGAACCGGCGGGCCTGTTGCCGGGCGCTGTGAGCACCCCGTACCAGTGGAACAGGCCAAACGCGCCAACGAAAACGAGCAGTAACCCCGCCATCTTCGGCCACTGCACGATTCCGTCGCGGTGCGACAACGACAGCAGCAGAAGTAGAGCCGCGACAGCCAGGAGAACCGGCACCAGAAGGCTGCCCGCGCCGAACACGCCACGAATGGCGACCGCAGCTGCGGCGAGCCAAGGGGTAGCGTTATCAAGCAGCAGCGGCACCAGCAGCAGGCCGGCCACCGATAGAATGACCGCTACCGCGATCTGGGTCCAGAGGCCGGCGCTGTTGCCACCCTGCTGGGCGCGCGACGTCGTCCGACGATTGGCCGTTGTGCTGCCACGAGGCTTGCGAGTACCAGATGAGGCCATGCGCTCCTAAATCCTATATCTCAATCACCACCGGCATAATCATAGGCCGGCGCTTTGTCCGTTCATAAACCAGTTTACCCAAAACCTCTTTCACTTTCTGGGCAACGTAGCCAGGCTCAACGTTTATGTCGCGCTCGTAAGCCAGTGAGCTGCGTATACGCTCTCGCGCTTCAAGCAGAACAGCGTCCGCCTCGTTCTCGTAGAAGAAACCCTTGCTCGTGATTTCCGGGTCGCTCAACAATGAGCCGTCGGTTTTGTCGACCAGTACGCCAACCATCATAACGCCCTCTCGCGCCAGCAGCCGCCGGTCGCGCAGGAGGGCCTGTCCACCCTCACCGAGGGTCAGACCATCCACCAGAACGGAGCCACTGGCCACCGGAGGCCCACAGCTGGCGAGCTCTGATGAAAGCTGGACTGGCCTTCCGACCTCAGTTGTCATCACGGCGTGGGGCGCAAAACCCATCTCCTCCGCCAGCCGCCTGAACATCACCATATGACGAAAGTCACCGTGGAAGGGCAAACAGTAGCGAGGGCGAACCAGATTAATCATCATTCGCAGCTCGTCCTGGCTGGCATGGCCGGAAACGTGCACCCGCTGCGGTGAGTCATAGATCACGTCCGCTCCCAGGCGGAACAGCCCGTCGATTGTGCGAAAAACCATTTGCTCATTGCCCGGAATGGGGCTGGCCGAGATCACCACCGTATCGCCGGCGCCTACCTTGACCTGCTTGTGGTCGTCATGGGCGATGCGGCTGAGCACCGAGCTGGGCTCACCCTGACTGCCCGTGACGATCAGCGCCACCTCACTGCTCGGCATGCGACCCGCCCGCTCCACCGAAACCAGCGTGTTCGCCGGTACATCGAGGAAGCCCAGCTCACGGGCAACGGAGAGATTGTTCTCCAACGAACGGCCCACGATCGCCACCTTACGATCATAGCGGTAGGCCGTGTAGAGAATCTGCTGGATACGGGTGATGTTGGAGGCGAACTGGGTGACGATCAATCGGCCCGAGCTCTCCGCGAAGATTCTGTCGAGGGACTCCGCCACCACTCGTTCCGACGGCGTGATGCCAGTGCGCTCCACCCGCACGCAATCGCAGATCAAGGCCAGCACTCCCTCTTCGCCCAAGGCGGCAAGGCGGCCGTAGTCAGTCGAAATGCCGTCCACTGGTGTCTGGTCGAACTTGAAGTCACCAGTATGGACAATCGTTCCCGCCGCTGTGCGCAGTGCGTAGCCAACGCAGTCCGGGATGCTGTGGTTAACATGGAACGACTCCACTTCGACCTTGCCCAGGCTGAAGCGCTGCCCGGCTTCGATGATGCGGCGGTCGATGGTCAGCCCGTGCTCACGCAGCTTTGTACCGAGCAGACCATGGGTGAGCCGCGTGGCGTAGACTGGCACGTCCACGTGCGGTAGCAGGTGGGGCAGGGCGCCGATATGATCTTCATGGCCGTGTGTGAGGATGATGCCGCGCAGGCGATGTCGGTTCTCCAGCAGGTAGGTGAAGTCCGGAATGACGACATCGACGCCGGGCATGTCATTGTCGGGGAACATCAGGCCAGCGTCCAACAGAAGCAGATCCTCGCCGGCAGCGATCAGGGTGCAGTTCTTCCCTACTTCCCCATAGCCGCCTAGAGGGATGATTGCGGCGTTGGCTGTCAAAAGGACATTGTCCTCCACTTCGAATTAGGCATTTACATTAGAACATCGTCATCTGGCGCGGCTCTTCGGGCTCTGGTTGCTGCTTGCGCACCATTAGCGCCAGCAGTGCCGGTATGCGTGCAAAATCGTCATACAGAGTCTGCCGCAATGCCGGCTGGTGTAAGGCGGCCGCCGGATGGTAGGACGGGAAATAGTGGATGCCATTCTCGTGCTTGGCCTGGCCGTGGATGCGGCTGATGCTGGCCCCAGGAAAGTAACGCGCCATTGAATGCCTGCCCAGGGTGACGATCACTTGCGGTTGCAGCAGCTCGATCTGTCGCGCCAGGTAGCCGGAACAGGCCAACGCCTCGTGTGGCAATGGGTCCCGGTTGCCCGGAGGGCGGCACTTTACCGTGTTGGTGATAAAGATCTGCTCTCGTGTCAAGCCGATGGACTGTAACAACTCCTGCAGGAACGCGCCGGCAGGCCCCACGAACGGCCTGCCCAATCTGTCCTCCTGCGAGCCAGGCGCCTCGCCGATGAAAAGTACGCCCGACTCGGCCGAGCCCTCGCCCGGCACGGCCCGTGTGCGCGTTTTGCATAGGTCGCAGCCTACACAGCGGCCTATTTCCTCGGCTATCAGTCTCAGGCCGGTCGTAACCTCAATGGATGGTTCTGTCATCAGGTCGGCCCCACTCCCCTCCCCGCACGGAAAGCGGCCGGTCACAGGCCCAACTCGGGCGCGATCTTCTTCATCGAGGCGAGGCCTATGCCAATGAATTCCTCCATTGTCAGGCCGAACTCCGTACAGGCCTTGATCTGATCGCGATTGGCGCCGCGGGCAAACGCTTTCTCCCCAAAGCGCCTGAGGATGAATTCCGTATCAACCGACTCCAGCCTTTTGTCTTTTCTAATCAGAGCTGCGGCAGTGATCAGTCCGCTCAAGGCGTCGGCGCTGTAAAGCACCTTGTCCATGGTGGTGAGCCGCGGCTCGCCATGTATCTCGTTATGCACTAAGACGGCGCGCACAATGTCATCGCGCACGCCCATATCCGCCAGCATCCGGCTGCCGACCATGGTGTGCTGTTCGGGGTTCTTGGCGGTCTGATCGTAGTCGACGTCGTGCAACAAGCCAACAACGCTGTAAAGCGCAACGTCTTCTCCCAATCGCTCAGCCACGCCGCGCATGATCGCTTCAACCGCCAGCGAGTGCTTGATCAGATTTGCGTTTGAGATGTTATCGTGGATCAGGGAGAGTGCTTCCTCTCTGGTGGGAACCGGAGAAAGGGCCATCATGATACCTCGCTTGATAACTAGCCTTGGCCCGATTATATCAGCAGGCCGGAGGTGTCACAAGAAACACTCGGGGTTGTCGGACCCACGCCCTGTTCTTACGGTTGCACATGCTAAGCGCGCTCCGGCCTGCCGGAGCGCGCTGAACACATATTTCGATTGTCTGCCTCAACAGGAATCAATACGGCTTGTAGGCGTAATCCAGCAGCTCAATAACATGGCGGACCTTGAGGTTGTTGCCGCTGCGCTTGACGCCCGTGCTCAACTGCATGGCGCAACCAGGGCAGGCGGTGGCCAGTACGGTGGCGCCAGTACGCGCCGCGTTACCCATCTTCCGATCGAGAACGGCCATTGAGATCTCATGGTGCGTAAGCCCATACGAACCAGCCCCGCCGCAGCACATGTTGGCTTCGTTCATCTCCACGTAGTCCAGACCTGGGATCGCCTGCAATAGTTGACGCGGTTGTTTCGACACTTTTTGGAAGCGTCCCAGATGACACGGGTCATGGTAGGTGACTTTGAAGTTGACGCGCCGCATGCCTGTCTCATCCAGACCCACCTCGGACAGGAACTCAAGTACGTCGCGAGTCTTGCCCGCCAGCTGCACCGCTTTCTCATGATAGGCAGTGCCCTCGGGCAGCAATTCCGGGTACTCACGCAGGAACGAGCCACAGGTAGCGCAGTCGGTGACGATGGCGTCCACGTCCAGATCGACGAGGAGGTCTATGTTACGCCGCGCCAGCTCGCGCGCCGCCTCGCCGTCGCCATATGCCACCGGTGGCTTGCCGCAGCAGACTACATCCGGCACCATCACTTCCACGCCGTTGCGTTGCAGCACGCGCACCAGCGCTGCCGCAGCGCGTGGGAACACGTTGTTGGTGCCGCAACCCAGGAAATAGGCGACCCGGTACTTGCGTTCAGTTACGGGCTTCTGGACGGCGTTCGCCAGCGCCCGGCCGGTGCGGCGCGGCACCTTGGGCAGGATTTCGGCGGCATCGGAGAGCCCCAGCAACTTGAGAATACCCGAATTGCGTGCCAAAGACTCGGCGCCCGTCACTTGCCCCAGCCACACCAGCCTTGCGCCTATACTAAGCAAGGCGCTGCGCGGCAGAAGGCCGCTGAAGATGAGCTGCTGGAACTTGGGCACGCCTTCCCGCATTGCCATCTCTTCACGCGCCTGGGTGATGATGGAGGCCGTATCCACCCCTGGTGGGCAGTGATCGGTGCAACCACCGCAAGTAAGGCAGTTGAACACGGGCTCACGAATGTCGTCGCCCACTTCGAGGCGCCCCGACATCACCTCTCTAAGCAGCGCTACTCGGCCTCGAGCTACCGTCCACTCTATGCCGGTTACCTTGTAGGTGGGGCAACCGGCCTGACAGAAGCCGCATTTGTTGCACTTGGCCGTAGCTTCATCCAGTCGCTGCAAGACCGTTGCTCTACTCTGTGCCATATGTATTACTCCCGCCCCAGCTTGCCTGGGTTTAGCGTCTCGTTTGGGTTGAACAATCCGCGCAGCATCGTCATCACCTTGTAGTCGCTACGGTCGGGCCAGATCTGTGTGGCGCGTCGAATCTCGACTGGAGCGTACTCCACCACCGCAAATCCTCCCAGGTTCTCGCAGACTTGTCGAATCGAGGCCAAGAGGTCCAGTAGAGCCTGCTCTCCAGGCTCATCAGCGCCCGTGATGAACAAGGTGGCCAGGCCGTTGCCTGCGCGCGCCTGGAAACGCAACGAGTGCGCCATCGAGGAGGCGATTTCGTGGCAGCGGCTGAGTGCGGTGCCCAGTGCGGACATTGGCACCGAGATCACAATCTGGATGCCACCGCCGGCCTTGCGGAAGTCGCTCTTGGCGCGCCGCAAAGCGGTCCATTGCTGATCCTCAGCGTAGTCAAGCGTGCTGATGTCAGTTCCGCCAGCCTCAATTGCAAGTTCCTTAATGCCGGACTCCATCGTTGCCACTGCGTCCGGATGCCCCGACAATTCAGTGAGCAGACAGCAGTCTCCCCCCTGCGCAGCGAAGGAAGGCGCTGTCATATCGCCGCTGAAGAGTTCCATGGCCGTCGGCAGCAGCAGAGAGTGCCGCACAGCCATTGCCAGTTCCACACCCTTGTCCACACTATCAACCGTCACGCACATGCTGCGCCGGCGCGGCGGTATTGGCAGCAGTTTGAGGTTAACGGCCGTGATGATGCCCAGTGTTCCCCAGCTGCCGATCATCGGCTTGGTGAGGTTGTAGCCGGCGACGTCCTTCATCACCTTGCCACCTGTGTTGATGACCTCGCCGCTTGCCAAAGCAACCTGCATGCCAAGTACCTGGTCCCGTACAGAGCGGTGCAGTAAGCGCATCGGCCCATTGGCGTTGGCGGCTACAATACCGCCCAGCGTTGCCTCCTCGCCATCGTCCGGGTCGAGTGGGCAGAACAGGCCTTCCTCCCCAACCAGGCGCTGTAGTTCGCTCAGGCGCATACCGGCGCCGACTTCGGCGACCAGGTTAGCGCTGTCAATATCGATCGCTTGAGAAAGCCCGCGAGTTGACACCACGACATCGACGTCCTTCAAGGGGTGGCCGTATTGCGCTTTTGTGCCACCGCCGACAGGCGACACACGTTTCCCCGTCGATGTGGCCCAACGCATCACCGAACCGAGTTCCTCGACCGCTTGCGGTTCGAACAGAAACTCGGCTTGCATGTCGTCTACAGTGGCCTGTTCGTGTCGGCTAGCCGCGTAGTCCCTACCTTTCCTCTCCAGGTCCTCGCAATCACTAGCGGTTATAGTGTTCTCAGTGTCCATCAGGCAGGCCTCTTCAATTCGGATTGCCGCGGTGGCAGGATTTTCCCCGGATTCAGTCTGTCGTCGGGGTCAAAGCCCAACTTGAGGTTGTACATCAGCTCCAGTTCCACGGGTGTGAAGCGCAGGGGCATCGAGCCCCGCTTCTCAATGCCGATGCCATGTTCGCCGGAGAGCGTTCCTCCCAGCTCGACGCAGCGCGCCATGATCTCCGCTCCAGCGGAGTGCACTCTCGCCGCCTCGGCAGTGTCAGCGGGATCAAACATGAATAGCGGGTGCAGGTTACCGTCGCCGGCGTGTGCCACGTTACCTACCATCACGTCATGCTTGGCGGCAATCGCCACTACTTCTCGCAGAGCCTCAGCCAAACGTGTGCGGGGAACGGTGCCATCTTGCACCAGGTAGGTAGGTCGTACCCGGGCCACTGCGCCAAACGCCCCGCGCCTGCCCGACCAGAGCAGATCACGCTCCGCTGCCGTGGCTGCCTGTCTTATCTCTCGCCATGATCTGATCCGCCTGGTCCTGCTGGCCGGCCTCCATGCCATCGACCTCGATCAGAAGAACGGCCTCGGCATCAGTTGGATAGCCGGCATGCACACTGTCCTCTACCGCTTTGATCACAGGCCTGTCCATGATCTCCAGGGTGGCGGGGATGATGCCACTGGCAATGATCTCCGAGACCGATTCGCCCACGTCCTCCAGGCGGTCATAGACTGCCAGCAAGGTCTTCACTGCCTCAGGCAAACGGCTGAGACGCACGGGGATGCGGGTGACGACGCCTAGCGTACCCTCGGAGCCCACAAACAGCCCGGTCAGGTCGTAGCCAGGCGCGTCTTCAGTGGGGCTGCCAGTCTCAATCACGCTGCCGTCAGCCAGTACGACCTGTAAGCCCACCACGTGATTGTTGGTGACGCCGTATTTGAGGCAGTGGGGGCCACCGGAGTCCTCGCCTATATTGCCACCCATGGTGGAAGTCTTCTGGCTGGCCGGGTCTGGCGCGTAAAGATAGCCGAGTGGCGCCAGCGCGTTCTGCAGGTCGAGGTTCACCACGCCTGGCTCTATCACTGCTCGCTGGTTGGCGGTATCGATCTCGAGAATACGGTTCATGCGGGCGAATTCCAGCACGATGCCGCCGCGGACTGGCAAGGTGCCGCCCGAGAGGTTAGTACCTGCTCCGCGGGCTACCACCGGCAGATCGGCACGGCGAGCCACTGCCATGATCGCCACCACTTCGTCGGTGGAAGTGGGGAAGACTATGAGATCCGGCATAGCGCGCTCCGCAGTCGCATCATACTCATACGCCATGAGGTCACGCGGCTCGGCAAGCACGTTGCGCTCGCCGACAATGTCTCTGATTTCCTTGATTGTCGCTTCGGTAAGGGGCAATTTGGCACCTCCAACAAAGGTGTGTATCAACAGTCAGGCCAGTTCCGTCAGACGGTAATACGTATAGTCAGCCGGCGGATGGGAGGCGATTGGACTGCCATTTAGATACCAGAAAAGAGCGCCAAAAACAACGGCCGGGCCCTGCCGTCGACGATATCAAAAGCGCCTGTCAGGCGTCAAGCGAAACAACGGGCGCTCATCCTATAAGCAAACAAGTAAAGCCTGGCGAGCCACCTGTAACGGTATGCTTATTGCGCAACAGCAGTGGTTATTGCCTCTAGGCAGTGAGTGCCACGACAGATGGTTGGGGGACAGATTAGGGCGGAGGAGGCGAAGACCGGAGGCGCATCTGCGACCGGGGCAACGGCTGAGCCGTTCGGTATGGCGGCGGTGATGAAGGCGTTCAAGGGTACTAGGTTGCCGGTACGCAAGGCAGATCTGGTTAAGAACGCGGCGACGCCGTGATCGCGTGCACTAAGACTGGTGGCAAGTACGATCTTGCTGAGCTCATTTCCGCTTCATCGGCAAGTGAGTTCAACAGCATGGCCATGGTGATCTCTGCCATCTCGGCCGCCGTCACAGCCAAGTAGTGTCGAGCGACACTCCGCGTGGGCGGTGCCATAGCACACCGCCCGTTTCTCGTGTTTGCAGGTCAAGGCGCCGCAATGTCCTTAGAAGTGGCTATAATCCAACTGGAAGTCTACCGCGTGCTTTTCGGGCGCGGCACTATTTCGAAGGTGGGAGAGTGACATGAACAGGATCAAGATCACCGCTGGCAGCGTATCGATGTTCGCCGAACTGAACGATACCAAGACGGCGAAGGCAATCTGGGATGCGCTGCCGATTGAGGAGCCGGGAAACACCTGGGGCGACGAGATTTACTTCTCTATTCCGGTCAAACTGGGCACTGAGAGGGGACAGGAAACCGTTGAGCTTGGCGACCTCGGTTACTGGGCTCCTGGCACGGCGTTCTGCATCTTCTTCGGTCC
>CAZMKF010000004.1:39652-50003 GCA_964566935.1 uncultured Dehalococcoidales bacterium
ACCGTTTTCGGCAAGCTACAGGGCGACGCGAAGGCCTTTAAGGCGGTTCGCTCGGGCACTACCGTAAAGATCGAGCGGGCCTAAACAGTAGCAGCGTCGGGTGGGGATCCGGACGCGATTGCAGCTCCCCGCTGCCTGCCATACCGCTTAAGTGACGCCAGCAGAACGGCAACATCGGCTGGCGTCACCCCATATATCCTCTGTGCCTGCGCTAGCGTGCGGGGACGAAATCTGGCCAGTTTCTCACGGGCCTCTGTGCGCAAAGCGGGAATGGCAGAGTAGTCCAGGCTCTCAGGCAATCTGATTGCCTCGCTGTGAGCGGCGCGATTGGCCGCCGTTTGCTGCTTAACGATGTAACTGCTGTACTTGGCCTCTATCTCGAGTTGTTCAGCTGCTTCCGGGCTCAGATCCCCTAGGCTCAGCAGAGGGTCTGCAGCCGAGACCTCCGGCCGTTTAAGATAAGTGATGGCTGGAATGCGTTGCGCGTAGTGCGGATCAGCTGCAGCTACCAAGACGCTGCGATTCTGCAGCGAAGACAGCGCTTCTTTTACCTCTCTCCTGACACGGAGCCAGCGCTCCCAGCGTTCCTTGCTTACCAGACCCAGCGCGGCGCCGATGCCAGCCAGCCTCAGCCAGGCGTTGTCCTGCCTCAGCAGCAGCCGATACTCAGCGCGCGAGCTGAGCAGACGATACGGCTCGTTGATGCTGCTGGTGACAAGGTCATCTACCATCACCCCTGCGTAGGCGAGGTTACGCGGCAGGATCAGTGGCTCACCCTGGCGCAAAGCTGACAGGATTGCAGCTTCGGATTCAGTCGTTCCCTCCGGCTCACTCAAGACACTTGGTCCCAACACGAAGAGGGCGGCATTAATGCCGGCGACAATGCCTTGGGCAGCGGCTTCTTCGTAGCCTGAGGTGCCGTTTATCTGGCCGGCGAGGAACAGACCGCGCACCGACTTTGACATCAGCGAAGCGGCGGTCTGATCGGCTGGCACATAGTCGTATTCGACCGCATAACCCGGACGTAACAAGGCAACATTGCTCAGGGCGGGTATGGTGCGTAACATCGATTCCTGGATATCGAGTGGCAGGCTGGTATTGGCGCCCTGCACGTACATTTCGTTGGTCTGCCAGCCCTCTGGTTCCAGAAAAAGGATGTGACTGTCGCGGTCGGCAAAGCGGACGATCTTGTCCTCTATCGAGGGGCAGTAGCGTGGGCCCACGCCCTCAATCATGCCTGAAAACAATGGCGCCCGGTGCAGGTTGGCGCGGATCTGGGCATGGGTGCGCTCGTTCGTACGAATCTGATAGCAGGGCAACTGAGGACGCCAGCCTTCCTTAGATGCGCCCGGGTAGACGGATGCGGGATCCCCGTGAATCAACCCCGGCAGGAGAGCGCCGTTGTCGCTGAAGTAGAGCGGCTGAGCGCTACCTGGCTGGAGGGTGGTTGCTGAGAAATCCACGCTGCGAGCGTCGACCCGCGGCGGGGTGCCGGTCTTTAAACGGCCGGTGCGCAGGCCCAAACGCTTAATCGCCCGGGGCAGTTCAACTGAGGCCTCCTCTCCTACTCTACCGGCGCTGGCGACCATCTCGCCGGTGATGATCCTGCCCGCCAGCGAGGTGCCGGTGGCGAGAATGACGGCTCGTGCCAGGTAGGAGGCGCCAGCGCGAGTGGTTACGGCCAGCAGCCCGCCGGACTGCTCAAGGTTGGTGACCACGTCTTGAAACAGATAGAGGTTGGCAGTTTGCTCGAGCGCCTCGTGCATGGCCCGGCTATAGAGACGCTTGTCCACCTGTGCGCGGATGGCGCGCATGGCTGGCCCTTTTGCCGTGTTTAGCAGACGTACTTGAATGGTGCAGCGGTCCACGACCCTTGCCATCTCCCCGCCCAAGGCGTCTATTTCACGCATCAGGTTGGCCTTAGCTGGCCCGCCAAAGGATGGGTTGCAGGGCGTCAGGGCCAGGTGATCCAGGCTGATGGTGAGCAGGAGCGTGGTGCAGCCCATGCGGGCTGCCGCCAAGGCCGCCTCGCAGCCAGCGTGACCGCCGCCTATGACGAGGACATCTACAGCTGATCGTTTAACCGACAATGCCATGAGGATGAGTATATCAGTTGCAGAGGGGAAACCGATCCTCCGGCCGCGGCCGAGATTGTGGCATCCGAATTAGGCGCCGTGTCCGTTTTTACTTAACGTGGCGGGTCTGATATACTCGACCCCGAATCTCCCTGTTCGTGCACGCATTCGTACTTGAAGGCGGAGGCAATCGGAGATGGTGTTCCTATGTCATTAAATGCAATATACTTGAGCGGTGGGCCCGGACTCGGTTCTGCCGACTCGCCGGGCTTTGCTGTATCTGAGGGTGCCCGCCTGCCGTTTGGGCGCGGTCAGCGCCCATCGTTGTATACCCTCAGCCACCTGACGGGGCTTGCCGCTGAAGAAGTAACGGCTGGCATCAGCGACTCCATTCACGAGGAGTTCGCCGCCTCCGCCGGGCGTAGCGTGACGACGGCGCTCACCCGGGCATTGCGGACCGGCCTGGATACGCTTGATCGGGAGAATGCGCGGGCTCTACCCCAGCATCGGGCCGAGGCGTCCATCATTGCCGCCTCGCCACGGCAAGACACGGTCTACCTGGCAGCTGCGGGTGGGGCCATGGGCTTCCACTGGACTGTCGAGGGAACTACCCGGGTGGTTGGTCCTTTGCCTTCGGAAGAGATGTCCTACGCGGAGGAGGCAGAGATCACCCTGGGGCGGGTTGTGCTCACTAATGGCGCGCTGGTGCTGTTGTCGGCGGAGTTCGGCGAGCTATTCGAGCGAGAATGCCCGGCTTTGCTGGCAGATGTTACCAACGCGGAACAGCTGGCGGAAGCGATTGACTATCTGCATCAATCTGTCGCTCCTCGGATACCGTACATGGCAATTGTCCTCCACACTGGCGCGTCCGTTGGGGCGGCTCCCACCAAGCACGAGGAAACACCGCTGCCTGAGCAACGATCCCAGCCCCCAGAGCCTTTGGTCGTTGAGGCCGCCCCTCCGCGACGTGCGGCTCCTGTAGCTACCGCCCCACCCAGCCGTGTTGCTGGTGGCCGATTCGATCAACCGCCTAAACCGCGCCCGGCTACCCGTGGTGTGCCCCCGGCGCCACCTGTGAGCAAGCGCTCCGGCATCTCCATGGGATCGCCGGTGACTCTGTTACCGCAATCGCCGCTGGTACGGATCGCCGTGGCGGTTGTTGGTATAGCCTTGATAGCCTTTCTCGTCTTCCTGGTGCAGGGCTTCCTGGCTAATCAAAGCAAGCAGAGTCAGATCGCCACGACGTTGGCTACGGTTGCCCAGAAGGAACAGGCCGCGGCAGTCGCGCCTGATCCGGCCTCTAAACGGTGGTTGCTTACTGAGGCACAGACTGAGTTGTCAAACGCCGCTGCTGCCGGTTTAGCAAGCTCGGAACTGACGCAAGCCAGCGAGCGGGTTAAACGGCAGCTTGATGCCGCGAATGGTGTGACAAGACTCACCTCGGTTGAGACGCTGGCGGATTTCAAGCAGGCGGATCAAGCCAGCCAGCCAGCTGGCGTGCTGGTGGTGGGTGAAAGCACCTATGTGCTTGACGAGGGACTGGACGGACTGTGGCGGATCAGCGGTTCGAGTGTGGCCGACGGCCAGCGTACGGCGAGTCTGCTGTGGCGGAAGGGCTCCACACTGGGTGAGTACACCACTGCCGAGGCGCTGGCGGTCTTTCAGATGCATTCCTCAGCTCCCGGCATTCCTGCACAGGTATATGTGCTCGACAGTGGTGGGCTGCTCATTGGTTGCAATCAGGCTACGGTAGGACCGGTACACAAACTGCCGACCCTTGCCGGTATGGCCAGCATGCGTTCTGCTGCAGGGCAATCTGGCAACCTCTATCTGTTTGGAAAAGAGTCGCGAGCCGTGTATCGCTACACCCCGGGCGCCAATGGTTACGAAAGCGAGCCACAGCCTTATCTCACCGAAACGCAGGTGGCAGGCTTGGCAAACGCGGTCGACATGAGCGTCGACGGCAACCTGTACTTGTTAATGAACGACGGTAGAGTGATCAAGTACGCCGGTGGCGAGCTGCTTAGTTTCCCCGCCGTGGTACCGGATATACCGGTGCGCGATCCGTTGGCAATTTACACCACGCCAACTCTCAAACATGTCTACGTGGCGGATTCTGGAAACGGTCGCATCCTTCAGTTCACCAAGGAAGGCCAATACGTTCGCCAGTTGCGTACCGAGGGAACCGAGCTGATCGGCCTGCGTGCGATCAGCGTCGATGAGCAGAACGGACGGGTGCTAATGATCGTCGGCACGCAGTTAATGCAAGCCACTCTGCCGGTGATCACCGCCCCTTGATTATCCTCGGCATCGAATCATCCTGTGACGAGACTGCGGCAGCCGTCGTCGCTGACGGCCGCCGTGTGCTTGCCAGCGTCGTAGCCTCTCAAATCCCCTTGCACGCCCGGTACGGTGGGGTCGTGCCGGAGGTTGCCTCCCGCCAGCACCAGCTGGCAATTACCGGGGTAATATCGCAGGCGCTGTGCGAGGCGGATCTGGATTTTAGAGCCATCGATGTTTTAGCAGTGACCAACGGCCCGGGTCTTGCCGGCTCCTTGCTAGTGGGTGTCAATGCCGCCAAAGGCATTGCGCTGGCTACAGGTCTGCCGCTGCAGCCGGTGAACCACCTGCAGGCCCACATCTACGCGAACTGGCTCTATTCTGGAGCGGAAAGCGTGCCGCCTGAGCCACCGCAGTTTCCGCTGTTGTGTCTTGTGGTCTCAGGCGGGCACACGGACCTCGTACTGATGCGAGGACACGACGATTTGAAGAGGGTGGGGCGCACGCTGGACGACGCCGCCGGTGAGGCGTTCGACAAAGTAGCGCGTCTGCTTGGGCTCGGTTATCCTGGCGGCCCCGCCATTCAGGTTGCGGCACGAAGCGCTGATTTGATGACCTTCAGCTTTCCTCGTGCCAAATTGCCGGGTACTTTCAACTTCTCGTTCAGTGGTTTGAAGACAGCAGTCCTGCACAAAGTGAGCGAGCTCTCGGGCGAGAACGCCAACTTAATCAAGCGCGAGAAGGGCACGGAGAAAGACCACTGCGGCGACAAGGCTGAGCTGCCAGTGGCCGCATTGGCGGCCGCGTTCCAGAGGTCGGTGGTGGACGCGCTGTATGAGAAGACCTTAGCTGCGGCCAGACATTTTGGGGTGCGGAGCCTGGCGCTGGCTGGTGGCGTTGCTGCCAACAGCGAGCTACGAAGCCGCTTTCAGAAGGTGAACGAATGGCCGGTGTTCATCCCGTCACCGGTTTACTGCACGGATAACGCTGCAATTGTAGCCAGTCGCGCATACTACAGTTACGGCAAGCGGCAACCGCTACCTTGGGATTGGGTGGATTTGGATATCGATCCGTCACTGGAGGTCGGCACGGCCGGCTGAGACCGCGGTTGCGTACGCTAGGCCAGCCGTGAAAGCAGTACCCCCAGCTCGTAAAGCACGTAGATTGGTACGGCGACCAGTATCTGAGTCACCGGATCTGGGGTAGGCGTTATTATGGCGGCAGCAATAGCTGCCACCAAGATCGCGTACTTGCGGAATTGGGTGAGCTTGCGGACGTTCACGATGCCCACCTTGCTGAGGAAGAAGACCACGATCGGCAATTGAAATGCCAGACCCATGGCCAGCAGCAAGTTGACGACGAAGCTGATGTAATCGCTAACCGTGATCATCGGCATTGCGATGTCAATCAGGAAGTCCGCCCCCAGCAGGTAGCGCAGTGCGAACGGCACTACAACAAAGTACGAGAAAACAACTCCTGCGACGAAAGAGGCGAAGACACCAGGGATCAGCATGTAGAGCCAGCGGCGCTCACGCCTGGTCAGTCCGGGCGAAACGAAAGCGACGACCTGATAAACGATCACCGGCATCGCCATCACGATACCACTGAACAGTGCCACTTTGATGAAGGTGGTGAAGTTCTCCATCACCCTGATTGCCACAGGCTTGAAGTTTCCTGGAGCGGGCAGGACGAGAACCTGGAAAACCCACTGGGTGACGAAGAACGAAGCAAGCGTTGCCAGGATGATCGCCACCATCACGATGATCAGCCGCGTGCGCAGCTCCTCAAAGTGCTCCGTGATGGTCATATCCTTTTCGTTCAGTTCAGGGTCCTGTACCTCAGTTGACAATCACACTTTCCTGGCGTTTGATGACAGATAGCCGTACAGATGCTGCAACACGGCAGGATAGCGGCTTCACCATCCCTGTGCCCGTGCTACGGTATTGGTCTGGGGCGAGGCGCCAGGCCAGCCGGCGCCTACTAAACTGACTACGCGTCCAGGTGCTCGTCGATGTAGTTCAACGCATCCTGGACTGTGGTTATCGCTTCTGCGTCCTCGTCCGAGATCTTGATGTCGAACTGCTCCTCAAGGTTCATGATCAGGTCGACAAGATCCAGCGAGTCCGCATTGAGATCCTCTGTGAAGGACGCCTCCGGCACAACCTGGTCTTCTTCAACACCAAGCTGCTCGGATACCAGTTTCTTCAGTTTCTCCAGTACCTGCTCGTTCATTTGTACTCCTTTATTGTCGGACTGGCTTCCCCTTGCACAGAGAGTGGGGAACCGCCGTTCTCTGCCCTCTCGCTGGAGGTGGTATGGTCACTCTTCAGAGTGTACTCACAATCTTCGGATACACAACACTGTCCGGCTGCTTTGCCGGTCTTGCGATCCAGGATGCTGCCCAAGACACCGTTGACAAAACGAAAGGAGCGGTCAGCACCGAACAGTTTGGCTACCTCGACGGCCTCGTTGATCACCGCCTTAGCCGGTGCCTGGTCATTATTGAACAGCAGCTCAAAAACCGCAAGGCGCAATATCGATCTCTCAACTGGCGCCATCTGGCGCAGCGGCCAGAGGCTGGCGGTTTCTTGCAGCAGCTCGTCTATCCTCTCCTGCTTGGCCAGCGTCCCTTCTACAAGGCCTGTAACCCACTCGCGTAACGGATCATCTTCCAGTAGAAGCTCCAGCTGGCGGTTGAGTACCTCGTTTACAGGATGCTCTGTGACATCAATTTCGAACATGATCTGCATGGCGATCACTCGCCCTCTGCGCCGGGCGCCGATGGGATTACGCCGTGTGGTGTAAGCCCCGGTCACTCTACCGCCTGGATAAACACGTTTACCTCAGCTACTGGCATGCCGACCATCTGCCGCAATGAGTTGCTGACCTCATTCTGAACACGCTGCCCCACCTCTAGCATACTGTAGCCATGTCGCACGCTGAAGAACAGGTCGAGGAAGATCTCGCTGTCTTTTAGCATCAGTTTGACCCCCGATGTGGAGGGATCTCGCCCGATCCAGCGGTTGAAATCATCGGCGAACCCATCGGACATGCGGGCTACCCCGGGCACTGCTGCCGCAGTCAGAGAGGCGATCGTGGCGATCACGTTTGGCGCTATACGTACGCAACCAAGGTTCTCGTTCATGCCATCACCATTCCCCCGTCGACATTCAGCACCTGTCCTGTTATGAAAGCCGCCTCGTCCGAAGCCAGGAATGATACTGCGGCAGCAACGTCGTCTGCCTCCCCCAATCGCTTAAGCACTGTTTGGGCCACAATCCTCTCTCTGATCTCTTCGGACAACTTTGCCGTCATGTCAGTCTGTATGTAGCCGGGCGCTACCACATTGACTGTGATGCCTCTACTACCCACCTCGCGTGCGATTGACTTTGCCAGACCAATTACACCTGCCTTGCTCGCAGCGTAGTTTGCCTGACCACTGTTGCCGGCTATACCCACCACAGACGAGATGAAGATGACCCTTCCCGACCGCTGGCGCAACATGCCACGCATAGCGGCGCGGGTTACGGCGAATTGCGCTCGCAGATTGAGGTTCAGTACCTCATCCCATTCCTGATCGCTCATACGAATCAGCAGGTTGTCGCGCGTGATGCCCGCGTTGTTCACCAGGATATCGAGACGACCGAATTCGGTCACGCTGCGTTCAACCAGAGCAGTGGCTGCGGCTGCATCTGTTACGTCTGCCTGCACCGCTAACGCCTCGCCGCCACGGGCCCGTATTTGCTCAACCAGCGAGCTGGCTCCTTCTTCGTCTGAGCGGTAGTTCACCACCACCCGGGCGCCACAGGCGGCAAGCCGTGACGCTACTGCGCGCCCTATACCGCGCGAAGCCCCAGTGACTAACGCGTTCTTGCCCGTGAAGTCAGCCATTGCTCGCAAGCCTTTCTCGAAGTTTGTCTAGGTCGCTTAGGGTTTCGATGCTAACACAACTGATGCCGGACCGCTTGGCCAAGCCGGTCAGCACTTGGCCGGCGCCAAGCTCAACCTGAAGCGTCACCCCCTCACTCAGGAAAAACGCCACCGTATCGCTCCAGCGCACGGGGGAGATCAGCTGTTTCGAGAGCTCCGTGCGGATCTCTGCGGCCATTTGTAGCGGTGTGGCGGTGATGTTTGAGACCACGTGCATCCTGGTGTCGTTGATCAAGGCCTCTGCCACGGCAGATGAGAACGGCGCCACGGCAAACTGCATGAGCGGTGAATGGAAAGCTGCGCCCACAGACAACGGCACGACGCGCTTGGCGCCGGCGTCTTTGGCGGCCCGACTGGCCGCCTCAACCGCCCATATCTCGCCCGAGATAACCACCTGGCCGGCTGAGTTGTAGTTGGCCACGATGACGGATTCGCCATCGCCTACATCTCTGCAGATCTGCTCGAGTTTATCGTCCGCCATGCCTAACACAGCGGCCATCGTGCCCGGGCGCTCGTTGTTGGCTTTGCTCATCAGCTCGCCACGCTTCTTCACCAGGGCCAAACCATCCGCCAGTGAGAGGCTTCCGCCGGCTACCAGCGCGGTAAACTCCCCCAGACTGTGACCGGCAACGAAGCTGGGTGCAGGGCACTCCGGCAACTCGGTACGCAAGGCCGCCAGAACCGCCAGGCTGTTGACAAATATGGCCGGCTGCGCGTTCGCAGTGTCGCGCAAGACTTCTTCGGGGCCGACTGCGCAGAGCTCGGTTAGTGAGCTGCCGAACAGCTCATCGGCCTGCTCAAAAACACGGCGGGCTGCCTCGCTCTCTTCGCGCAGCTGACACCCCATACCTACGTACTGTGAGCCCTGGCCGGGAAACACAAATGCGATCTTCTCAGTCATCGTCGCACGTCCGGGAGCCGTTCAGCCGAGCCAGCGTCTCATCCGCCTCCCGCATCAGGCGGGAGATCACCTCCGCAGCGGGAATCACATCGTCGATCATCCCCGCAACCTGACCGGCCATCAGCGAACCGTGATCCATGTCGCCTTCAATCAGGCCGCGCCTGAGAGCGCCTGCACCGAATGCCTCCACTACGTCGCGCGGCGCGTTACTGTTCTCCAGTTGCTGGAACTCCCTTGTGAAGGTGTTCTCCATGGCGCGCACCGGGTGGCCGAGACTGTGACCGGTGGTGACCGTGCAGCGATCCCGCGACTTGAGCACCTTCTCCTTGTAGGAGGGGTGGGCGATGCACTCCGTGGTACAGGCGAATCTTGTACCCATCTGGATACCTTGGGCGCCCAGGGCCAACGCCGCCACCAGGCCGCGTCCATCGGCAAAGCCGCCGGCGGCGATTACCGGGATGGAGAGGGCATCGACCACTTGTGGTACAAGTACCATCGTAGAGGTCTCGCCGATGTGACCGCCCGACTCCATTCCTTCCGCGATCACAGCGGCGGCGCCAGCCCTCTCCAGCCGTTTGGCCAGTGCCACTGAGGCCACCACCGGCACAACGTGGATGCCGTGCTCCCGGAAGCGTGGGATGAGCGGACCAGGGTTGCCGGCGCCGGTCATTACGACTGGCACCCGCTCCTCTATCGTCATCTCAACGATTTCCGCCGCGAACGGCGACATCAACATTATGTTAACGCCAAATGGCCTACTCGTCCCCTCTCGCGTCTTATGGATCTGAGTGCGTACGTAGTCCGGGGGCGCGGCGCCGGCTGCGATTATGCCGAGACCGCCTCCGTTCGAAACGGCAACTGCCAACTCAGAGGTGGCGATCCACGCCATTCCACCCTGCAGGATGGGGTACTCGATCTCAAGAATGTCGCAGACTGGCGTTCGTAGCATGGGAACCCCTTGCTTGTATTATGAGCCGGTATTAGGACCCTTCAGCGACCTCCAGGATCTGTTTGCCGCGGTAATACCCGCACTTGGCGCAAGCGGTGTGCGGTTTCCTGGGCTCGTGGCACTGGGGGCATTCCATCAGCGGCGCCACGTTCAGGTGCAAGTGGCTGCGCCGCTCTCCCTGTCGCGCTTGTGCTGTCTTTCTTTTTGGTAGTGGTG
>CAZMKF010000004.1:50013-59665 GCA_964566935.1 uncultured Dehalococcoidales bacterium
TCTATTCCTGACTCCCTTCGTCCGTCAATAACTGTGCGAGGCCAGCCAGCCTCGGATCCACGGTCTGTTCGTTATGGTTGCACTGCGTTAAGTTCTGATCGGCGCCACAATGTTCGCAAAGACCCTTGCAATCCTCTTTACACACTGGAGAGATCGGCAGCGCGGTAAGCGCGTATTGTCTGAGCGCCTCCGCCAAGTCCAGGGTGTGATTCTCATCCAGCTTGAAGCGATCGTCGTCCTCGCTCAGATGGAGATGAGCGCCGCTCTCCAGGTCAACCAGCTGCACAAACTCCTCGGTGAAACGTACCCTAACCGGTATCACTGCATCCGCGAGGCAGCGGCAGCAGGTGGCTGCGACCTCGGTATTGGCATCTACCTGAGCCAGTATGCCGCCGTTGATGCGCGTTAGTTTGAGCGTACTGCGTACGGGTGCACTGGCGTTGACATCTCCCAGCTCTTTGCCATCGGCCTCGAGCTTGTAGCTTCGCTGCGCGCCAACACCCTCTTTGAGCAGTTGAGCTACGTTGATTTGTAAGCTGTCTATCTCCTTGGCCATTATCTTGTTACGGCAGCCAGCAGTCTAGGTGCTCCGAACTTGCCGGTTGCCTAACGTTCCGCCAGTCTGTAGCGTTCCCTCTGGGCATCCTGTTCCAGCATGTCCAGACCGTTGCGCACCATCGAGATCTGCTGGTTGAGCTCGTCCTCGAGGTGGGTCATCACCTCACGGGCGTAGTTCTCCGCCCCGCTGCGCACCTCATTCGCCTGCAGCTCTGCACTGTCGCTGATCTCGCGGGCGCGGGCTTCCGCCTCCTGCAGCAACTGCTCTGCCTGTCGTTGGGCGTCGTCGATGATCTCTTCCGCTCGCAGCTGGGCGCTCTTGGCCAGCTCGGTCGAGTCGACCATGATCGCCGCCTGTTGCCGCGCTGTTTGCCGCAGTCTGTCGGCGTCGGTCTGGGCGTCGGCCAGGATGCGATCGCGCTCCTGGGTGATCCGTCGTGCCTGTCGTAACTCTTCGGGCAACGCAACCCGCAGCTGGTCGATGATGTCTAGGAACTCATGCTCATCTACCATCGCTTTGCCGGAAAGCGGAATGCGCGTGCCTTCCGCAACCAAAGCCTCCAGGCGCTCAATTAAATGCAACATCGATTATTGGCCCCCTCGGGTTACGCTTTACCGTTCGTAATTCGAGCCGTTGTGATCCACCACGGCAGGACGGCCGTAGAACGTCAGCGTAGAATCCCCGTGTGTTCGCCGTTTCAGGCTCGCCAGTCTGCCAACGCTTTCCGCCAATTGGATTCGAGACGCATGTTCTACCACCAATAGCCCATTGTCCGCCAGTCGTTCCGACTGGAGCCGCTCGATAACAGCATTGACCGGCGCGCTGGCAGCATACGGTGGGTCAAGCGTGATTATATCATAGCGTTCGGTGCTATCGGCTTTTAGCCAGGCTTCCAGTAGCCGCTCTACCTCTCTCCGCAGAACGCATGCCTTGTCTGAAAGGCCCAGAGCGTCGAGGTTGTGCCTGATGGCACGGCAGGCCGCCTCGCTGCGATCGACGAAGCAGCAGTGCGCAGCGCCGCGGCTGAGCGCTTCTATGCCCAGGCTGCCAACCCCGGCGTACAGATCCAGTACACGCACACCATCCCACACACACTCGAGCTCACTCTCGGCGGACCGCGCCAGCTGAGTCTCCAGTATTGAGAACAGCGCCTCTTTCAGTTTGTCGCTGGTTGGCCTGGTACCTTGCGGTACAGCGGCGCGCAATGGTCTGCCTCGCAGCTTGCCCGAAACTACCCGCATAAATCGTCTAATCCGCCGGCGCTGCCGAGTCCCAGAACTGCGCCAGTCGCTCTCTGAGCAAGCGGTTTTCTGCCGCTACGAGCTCAAGGTCCCTCTCCAGAATCGAGGTCGCCGCCCTGCGGGCCTCGTTCATAGTCAACACGTCAGAGAGCCTGGCGATACGCAGGTCCGGCAAGCCGCTCTGACGCTGGCCGAGAAACTCGCCTGGGCCACGCAATCTGAGATCCTCTTCGGCCAGAGCGAAGCCGTCGTGGGTGCGCTCAAGCACCGCCAGCCGCTCGCGCGCCTCGACTGACCGAGATTCGGATAGCAGAATGCAATAGGCCTTCGCCTCGCCCCGGCCGACCCGGCCACGAAACTGGTGCAGTTGGGCCAATCCGAAACGGTCTGCGCCCTCGATCATCATCACCGTGGCGTTTGGCACGTCCACTCCAACCTCGACAACAGCAGTCGAGACGAGAATGTTAGTCTCGTTGTTGCGAAACGCCTGCATCGCCTCATCCTTCTCTTTGGCGCGCATGCGGCCATGTAGCAGGCCTAACTTGAACTCCGGAAACACCTCTGATTGCAGTCTTTCGAACTCCGTGGTGGCTGCTTTGACTTCGAGAGTGTCGGACTCCTCTATCAAAGGGCAGATGATGAAAGCCTGTTCGCCCGCCAGAATGCGCTTGCGCACGAAGGCGTAGGCTCGCTCCCGCTCCTCCGGACCCAGGGTGCGGGTGGCCACTTGCTGACGGCCCGGTGGCAACTCGCCAATCACCGAGATGTCTAGATCGCCGTAAACCGTTAAGGCCATGGTACGGGGGATGGGCGTGGCCGTCATCGCCAGCATGTGCGGGTTGTCCCCCTTATCCCGCAACTGGGCCCGCTGTTCGACGCCGAAGCGGTGCTGTTCATCCACAATCACCAAACCCAGCCTGGCGAACTGTACCTGCGGTTCGATGAGAGCGTGCGTACCCAGCAACAGATCGATCTCCCCGCTCCCCAACCTCGAGATTAGCTGCCTGCGCTCGGCTGCTTTAACTGTTCCGCTGAGGTATCCAATTACGATAGGGCGTTTGCCGCCACTCTCGCGGTTCACCTCACCCAGTTGTTCGGCCAGGCGACGAATAGTGATCAGGTGTTGGCTGGCGAGGATCTCCGTAGGCGCCATCAAAACCACCTGGTAGCCAGCGGCGATGGCCTGAACAGCGGCAATGAACGCTACTACCGTTTTGCCGGACCCTACCTCACCTTGCAGGAGGCGCATCATAGGTCGCCGCGACCCCAGATCTTCTACCACCTCAGCTGCGGATGTGATTTGGCCACCGGTGAGTTTGTAGGGTAGCGCGGCCAGCAGTTGCTGATGGACGGGGTGATTTGCCTTGATTACGGGGGCTCGACCCTCTGCCTGGTACAACATGCGCCGCTGCAGAAGACCCAGCTGAATGAGCAGCAACTCTTCAAACGCCAACCGCCGTTGTGCGATGCGCAACTGTGACCAGCCGCTTGGCGCGTGCACTTCCCGCACCGCCGGAATCAGGCCGGGCAAGTCGAACTGCTCTCGCACCCAGTCGGGCAGCGGATCGTTTAGCTTTGACAGCCATATGCGAACTGTGTCGGCGATGCGACTGCGCAACCACTGTTGCCGAACATCCCTGGTGAGCGAGTAAACTGGTAACAACTGCCCGGCACTGTAAGAGCTCGCTTTTCCGAGTGTCTGCATCTCCGTTGGCTTGATCACTAGATTACCGGCGTCATTCTCGACTGTTCCTGTGACCAGTAGCTCGTCGCCCTCCTTGTAGTCCACCGCCCAGGCGTAGCGCCCCGCCCGGAAGGTGGTGGCCAGTACCGTACCAGTGCCGTCCGCCAGGATGAGGTTGATTATCGTCAAACCGCCGCGCATTGGGCTCTTTCTCGCCTTCCAGACACTGGCCACTATGGTCTGCACCTGGTCAGGCACCAGGTCGCGGATAAGCCGCACCTCACTGTAGCGCCGGGGGAAGTGATACAGCATGTCTCTGACGCTGTTGATGCCAAGTTTGGTCAGTTTGGTGGCACTCGCAGCCTTGATACCTGGCAAGGCGGTGGTGGGCCCGTCCAGAGACGCCGAATCCTTCACCGTTGCCAATGCTTGGGCAGGTTTGGTGGCAGCGGTTGGACCCTTTGCACTCTGCTTCGAGCTGGACTTCAGAGCCTGTCGCCGGGTCTTCCTGACAACATCGGTGACTTCTGTCGGGCTGGGGAGAGGGCCTGTGATTGGGGCCACCGTCTTCGACTCGTCACTGCCGGTCAGCTGCAACAAGCAGGCCGCTATCAGACGGGCGCGTTTGGCTGGCGTGAGGGAATCGTAAGCGCGTAGAGATTCCAGGCCACTGGTTAGTCCCGTGCCGGCTGCTCCCGGTGTTTCGAGCTCGCGCCTCACTAGTTCGCCGAGCCCGCCGATCACGACGCGATTGTCACAACCGTTGCGTTGCTCAAGCAGCAGGATCTCCGTCAGTCTTCGTCTATCCATCTCAACCGTTGTCGCCTGGCCAGCTGACGGGAGACACCCTGCGCGGAGATTTCAGTTGTTTCTGGAAGCCGGTGCGGTGAATTAGTCTTTGCCTTCGTAAGCTGCGATGCCCAGTGCGCCAGGTCCCAGGATCGAGCCCAGCAGGGGACCATACACGGTAACCACCGTTTGTTCGCGAGGGTAAACCGCGTCAATGCGCTTGACTAGCGAATCGGCGTCGCTGGCTGTTGTGCTGTAGAGAACCCCAAGGTCCTCCAAGTGAGGGAACAGCTCCACAAACTCGTACAGTCGCTCCACGGCTTTCGCCCGGGTGCGTACCCGCTCCGCCACCTCAAAGCAACCCTCTTCCAGCTGGAGCAACGGCCGGGAATCAGGCGCCTCTTCGTTAGCGCTGCGCAACTGACTGCCCAGTGGACTACCTTCCATGTACGCTACTGCCTCTACCGAGAATAGCAGGTGGGTCTGAAGAAGCATGCCTCGGGCAGAGGCTACGATCTCATCAAGAGAGTCGCCCCGTGCGGCAGCTTCGGCGGCAGCCTTAACGATGAATCCAAGGCCCAGCGAGACGGACTGCGAGTCTATCACCACCACACGCAGCTGGTTGGACAGCATTGAGGTGGCTGCCACCGCCGCCTCGAAAGCGCTGCTCAGCCGGCTGGAGGTGTGGATGGAGATGATTTCGCTGTATTGCCTGCCCAGACTGCGATAGACAGTGAGAAAATCCGTGACCGAAGGGCCGGTAACGAGGCTCGCTTGTGGCGAATGAGGCATGCGGCGGTAGAATTGAGCTGGACTGATGGTTACCCGATCCAGTGCGGTGTGTTCACCTATCGTCACGTGATGAGGAACAATAGTCACGCCGGCACGCTGATGCGCTGTCGGCGAAAGGTCGCACCCGCTGTCTGTAACGATCGCAATTCTAGCCATTCTTATCCTACCGCAAACGAGCGGTTGCTCCTATTCTACCGAGATGATGTAGTGGTAATGTGGCTGTCCACCGGCCACTGTTTCCACGCTGCTTTCCGGGAAGAGCGAAGACAGCTGCTCGGTCAGACTGGCAGCTGCCTCAGCAGTTGACGGTTCACCGTGGTAGACGGTAATCAGCTCCGCATTGTCGGTGCCTGCCTGCCGCAAGGCATCAACCGTCACCACCTCCAGGTCGGGGCCGGTACCCACCATGCGATCATCGAGCAGAGCGATGTACTGCCCCGCCGTGATCTCAATACCGTCCACGTTGGCGTCTCGCACAGCTGTGGCGATCTCTAGAGTGCGCACCCGGGCCAGGCTGGCGTTCATGCTCGCCACGTTGGCCTCGAGTCCTGCTTCGAAGTTGTAGGCCATCATCGCTGCTATTCCCTGCGGAATGGTGCGGGTGGGCACAACCGCCAGGTTCTTGCCCGTAAGCGGCACGGCCTGTTCCGCTGTCAGCACGATGTTACTGTTGTTAGGCAGAATGATCACGTCTTTGGTGGAGCAGGCCTCCACAACCTGAAGTATCTCACCCGTGCTCGGGTTCATCGTCTGGCCGCCAGGGACGACGCCTGTGGCGCCGAGGCTGTGGAAGATATCGTTTATACCGGCGCCGGACGCCACTGCCACTACCGAGACCACCACTTCTGCGTCATCGGCGATCGTGGCGTTGGCGTGATTGCTTTCGGGCAACTGCGGTTCGACAGGTTCAGTGAAGATGAGCTGGCGGTGTTGCTCCTGCATGTTATCGACCTTGATCTTGTGCAGTGAGCCGAAACGTTGCGCTGCCGTAAGCGCGTCTCCCGGTTGATCGAGATGGAGATGTACCCGAGCTGTGGTTTCATCGCCAACTACCAGTACAGATGTGCCAATTGCCACCATCTGCTCACGTAGCGCGTCGATATCGATCTGTTCGCCCATCACCAGAAACTCGGTGCAGTAGCCAAACTCGTCTTCGCTCTCGAGCGGCTGGAAGACGGCGACTTGGTGAGGGGTGGAGGTTCCCAATGTGTCGGTAAGGCTGACACCTCTGCCATCGAAATACCTGCGCAAGCCGTCGAGAAAAGTCACCAGTCCCTTACCGCCGGCGTCCACCACCCCTGCCTGCGCCAATACGGGCAGCAGTTCCGGAGTGCGCTCCAAAGAGGCTTGGGCCGCCTGCAATGTGAGGAGCAGCACTTCACCAACCTCTACGTGCTCCGCTGCCGCAACCACCGCCGCTGCCGCTGACTCGCGTGCCACGGTCAGGATGGTGCCCTCCACCGGCTTGATTACGGCACGATAGGCGGTGGCGGAGCCCTCACTGAGCGCTGCCGCGAGCTGAGAAGCGTCACTCGTCTCCATATCATCAAGCGACCGGGCCAGTCCGCGCAGGATCTGGGAGAGAATCACCCCCGAGTTGCCACGCGCGCCCATCAGGGCGCCGTGAGAGAGGGCGCGAGCCACCTCACCGACCCTGGCGTCGTCCGGTAGTTCGTTGACTGCGGCCACGGCGCTCTGCAACGTCATCCACATATTGCTGCCGGTGTCGCCATCCGGCACGGGAAAGACGTTGAGGGCGTTGATCTCGGGAGCCTGATTGCCGAGCAGGTTGGCGGCTGAGTTGAGTGCCGCGCGCAGTTGGCTCCCCGTGATCACCATTGCAGTATCGTTACCCGCCACCGGCGTCAATAGGCCCCCCTAGTCTCGGTCACTGACACGAATGCCCTGTACGTTGACGTTGACCTGGGCGATGGGCAGCCCCAACGCCTGCTCGACCGCGAACTTAACCGCGCTGGCCACGTTGCGGGCAACTTCAGAGATGCGGGTGCCGTATTCCATGACAACATACAGCTCGATGACGATCTCGCTTTTATCGTTCGTCCGCACGACGACGCCCCGGTGAGAGTAGTCTCGCTGCAGGAGCTCGGCCAAGCCGTCTCGCTTGCGGGGGTGGGTCATGCCAACGACACCGTAGCTATCGATTACTGCCTTGCTTGCCACCGTTGCGATTGCCTGTTGGGCAACCTCGATTTTGCCGTGGGCAGTATTAAGTGACTTTGCCACCGTTTGCTTGCCTCTTTTTGCCGACGAGAGACCGGGTATGGTATGATAATGTTCTGTCCGCTGCCGTCTGGCGGCCTCGGCCAGAGTAAGATGGCAGTGCGCCTTTGAGTTCGTCGACCGTGCAATGTTAGCACATCGGTCTGTTCTAATTAAAGGGGGAGATTCCTACATGTCTGGCGTTTGCGAACTGTGCGGCAAGTCCGCCGGTATGGGCAATAATGTAAGTCACTCGAAACGGCGCACTCCGCGCCGCTGGCAGGCTAACATTCAGAAGACTCACATCATGGTTGAGGGTACGCCGATCTCGGCGAGGTTGTGCACGCGCTGCATCCGCACTACCGCTAAACGGGCAGCGCAGTAATCTTCACGAACCAATGGCCAAAGGCCGCAACCTGCATAGCCAGGTTGCGGCCTTTACTTGTCCAGCCCGCGGATACTGCTAAGTAGCGCCGCCGCCTCTGAGAGCGGGTTGAACAGCGCGGAGCCGATTATCAGCGTGTCGGCCCCGGCAGCAAGCACACAGGCCGCTGTAGCGCCATTAATACCACCATCGACCGCAATCTCGGTACCGGTCTGCTGGCGGTCGATCAGCTCGCGCAGTCGTCTGATGCGCGACAACGAAGTGGGGATGAACGTCTGCCCTCCGAAGCCGGGGTTGACACTCATCACCAGCACGGAATCAGAGAGCTCCAGCACATCCGCAAGTGCCTCAACGGGCGTGCCCGGGTTGAGTGATACACCGGCCTTGATGCCCAGACTGCGCAGGTATTGCAGATCGCGGTGCACGTGCGGGCAGGCCTCGATGTGTACCCAGATGAGAGCGGCGCCGGCCGCTACGAACTGTTCCACGTACCGCGAAGGCTCCTGAATCATCAGATGCACGGCCTGCGGCAGTGAGGAATTGCGCTTCAGGGCCTCCGCCACCGGCAAGCCAACGCTGATATTGGGTACAAATGAACCATCCATTACGTCCAGATGGATGCGGTCGATACCGGCGGCTTCCAGCTGCGAGAGCTGTTCACCCAGTCGCCAGAAATCAGCAGAAAGCACCGAAGCCTCGATTAGCATGACGCGATTATACTGTCTTCGTAATGAGTGGGACAATACTTCGCGATAGGCTTCTATGATGATGAGTGAAGCGAGCGTGTTGAACTGGACATACGACGAGGCACGGCAGCATTTGCAGCAGATGGGCGAACCTGGCTACCGGGCGCGCCAGCTGTTCGAGGATCTGTATCGTCGCAGGGTGGTAGCTTTCTCAGAGATGCTGAGGTTGCCGGAGAGGCTGCGCAACGAACTCGCCAGTTACTGTGGGCCGCTCGCCCTCCCGCTAATGCGAGAGCAGGAGTCTGCTGACGGGCAAACCAGCAAGGCGTTACTCGCCCTGAACGACGGCCTCAGCATTGAAACCGTTCTCATGCGCCAGGGAGAGGCTGCTGAGACTCGTAACACGGTCTGCCTGTCGAGCCAGGTAGGTTGCAGCGTCGGTTGTGTGTTTTGCCTGAGCGGCCGTGACGGCCTGTACAGGAACCTGACTACCGGCGAGATAGTGGCGCAGTTCCTGCACTTCGCTCGGCTGTTCAACCGAGACCGTTCCGGTAGGCCGGTCGACAACGTGGTGTACATGGGCCAGGGCGAGCCATTGCTGAATGTGCAAAACGTGGCGCGCAGCATGGAGATCCTCTCTGCCGCAGAGGGCTACGGGCTCGGCTCACGGCACTTTACCATCTCTACCAGTGGTGTCGTTCCCGAAATCCGGCGCCTGGCCAGCTGGGCCAGGGAGGCAGGCCTGGCGGTCTCACTGCACGCGCCTGACGATGCGCTGCGCTCACGCTTGGTGCCCCTCAATCGCCGCTACCACATCATGACTTTGCTTGAGGCCTGTGAAGAGTATGCTGAGATCACCCACCGGCGAGTTACCTATGAGTACGCGCTCATCGCGGGAGTGAACGACTCGCCTGCCCAGGCTGGTCAACTGGCCGCCTTGCTGCGAGGGCGCCTTTGCCACGTCAACCTCATTCCTCTGAACGAGCATGCAGGCACCGAGTTGAGGCGCAGCCCGGAGGCGCAGGTGCGCCACTTTGCACGCGTGCTGGCTGATGGGGGCATCGCTGCGACGTTACGCGTTGAGCGTGGCTCGGACATCTCAGCCGCTTGTGGACAGCTGAGCAGCAGCGCTATTCCGCGCCTGGCGGATCGCTGAGTTCGCTGCCGGTCAGGCAGGGCGGCGCCCCGCGCCTGCCCGCCAGCCATTCCTGACCGGAGACTGGCTTGGCGCCCTCGGTCTGAACCTGAAGCAACGCTAAGTCCGTCTCAGGGCAGGAAAGCACTGCGATGCGACGG
>CAZMKF010000004.1:59675-63480 GCA_964566935.1 uncultured Dehalococcoidales bacterium
CGTTGTCCAGTAAACCAGGGTATAGCGCGTTTGCTATTACCTCCGTGCGTTGGACCAGGTTGACCTGCCCAATCGGAGCATGCTCCGCTTTTCTTAGCGGCGCTGTCCGCAGCAGACGTAAGCGGCGAGCGCCGTCGTACAAGTAGGCACTGGGCCAGCCCGCGTAGGCGCGTGTCTTGCGCCAGATGAGCTGACCGGGCTCCGCCAGGCTGAGCGCGCCGCTGCGCTTGGTCAGGCGAGGCGCCAGTGTCACCTGCCGCTCATCCTGCTCCAAGGCGCACAGCCTGCCTGCAACCCAGTCGTCGATGCAGCTCAGCAACAGCTGTGCACCGAGCAGCGAGAGTCTCCGTTCGAGGGTGATCGCGTCATCTTCGGGATCCAGGGACGTGGCCTGTTGGCTGATTATCGGTCCGTTGTCGAGTCCGGCAGCCATCTGCATCAATGACACGCCAGTCAAGGCATCGTCGGCGACGATGGCAGCGCTGATCGGGGCGGCGCCCCGCCAGCGCGGTAATAACGATGCGTGAACGTTAATGCAACTGTGAGCGGCTGAGGAGAGCACAATGGTCGGCAGTATCTGCCCGTAGGCGGCCACGACGATGATATCGGGCGCCGCCTCCCGTATAGCGGCGACCACGGCAGGATCCCCGATTCTGGGGGGCTGCACCACTCGTATGCCGAGCTCGGCAGCGGCTTGCTTAACTGGCGGCTGCGTAAGCTTTCTGCCACGCCCAGCCTGTCGATCCGGCTGGGTTATCACCAGCGGAAGCTCGTACCCCGCCTCCGCAAGTGCCGCTAGCGAGGGCACGGCAAACTGGGGTGTGCCCATGAATACTATGCGCAATCCTGTTCACCTTGAGTCGTTCGCAAGGGCGATGTTAGACTCACCTTTATGAATACTCTTGCAGCTGCAGCGGCCGGAATGGGTCTCACGCTCGGCGCAGGGCAACTGCGGCAATTCGAAGTTTACCGCAGCGAACTGTTGGAGTGGAACACTCGCTTCAACCTCACTGCGATCAAAGAACCGCAGGCCGTCGAGACGCTGCACTTTGTCGATTCCCTCAGTTGTTTGTTGGCGATCGCGTTGGTGGAGCACCGCACGGTTGCCGAGCTTGGCGTGTTGCCGCTGCGCCTGGTTGATCTGGGCAGTGGCGCCGGTTTCCCGGGTCTGCCGCTGGCGATTGCCTGCCCGAACTTCACCGTCTTCCTCGTGGAATCCATCGGCAAGAAGGCGCGGTTTCTAGAGCATGTTGCTGGCGGCCTCGAGCTGACCAATGTCCGGATATGCGCCGAGCGCGCTGAGGATCTGGCTCGTCTGGCTGAGCACAAGGGGCGTTACAACTACGTTCTGGCACGTGCAGTGTCGAGCCTGGCGACCCTACTGGAATATGCAATGCCCCTGCTCGAGCTCAATGGGCATCTCATCGCACATAAGAAAGCCGGTATTGAGGCCGAACTCTCCGCAGCCAACCGTGCCCGAAGGATTCTGGGAGCAGGGGAGCCGCTCTGCTTACCGGTTACGCTGCCTGGGATTGGGGACGAACGCCAGTTGATCGTTTACCAGAAGCTGTGCCACACACCGGCGGGCTTTCCGCGCCGCACTGGTCTGGCCGCCAGCTCACCCCTGTCATAGCTTGCCGGCCGCGCTGCCGTCACTCTTGGCCCGCCTGAGCGCCGCAGCGAGTTCAATCAAATCCGCGCACACATAATCCGGCTTGAGTGGGGATGATTCCACCTCTTCCCTGCTTGAGATACCGGTGAGTACCAGGATTGTGCCCACGCCCGCAGCCGCCCCTGCCACGATGTCGGTATCCAGGCGATCACCCAGCATCGCGGTCGTCCGCTTCTCACTGCCCATTCGCTCCACACCGATGTCGAGCATGCGAGTAGTCGGTTTGCCGATCACCACAGGCTGCACGCCAGTACAAGCTATTAAGAACTGCAGGATAGCGCCACTGCCAGGGATTAGGCCTTCCTCTGTGGGCAGAGTCACGTCCGGGTTGCTGCCAATAAAGCCGGCCCCATTCAGGATCAGGGTGCAAGCCCGCTTCAACTTGGCATAGGTCAGCTCGCGATCCATGCCAATGACGACGAAGGAAGGATCGTTAGACTCGATGTCGAACCCCTTGGCCCGCACCTCTTCGCGCAAGCCACTCTCGCCAATCACGTAGACACCCGCGCCCTCAGGCGCTTCGTGCTTCAGGTAGGCAGCGGTGGCTGCAGCCGAGCTAAGGACCTCTCCCTCGCTCGCTGGCACGCCCATCGCCCGTACTTTCTCCACGAACTGCCCGGTGGTTAGGGTTGAATTGTTCGTGAGTAGCAGATACTGTACATGCAGTTCTGCCAGCGTCCCGAAGAACTCCGGCACTCCGGGCAGCGGGGTGGTGCCTGTGTAGATGACGCCGTCAAGGTCTATCAAGAGCGCGCGCAGCTCGCGCAGAATAGTCTCATCCAATCTCATACTCCTGCCAGTTAACTCGGTGGCAATCATTATATTAGGCTCCGCCCTCGTCGTCCCAGTGGACGATCACGTCCTGCGCCAGCAGATCGCGCTGCAGTGCTTCACGATCAACGTCGACATCGGCCGCTAAAACGGTGTCCGCCACCCGGCGCAGCCTGTAACGCTGAGCCACTGGTTGTTCCATCAAGCGGAGTGCGGTCGCAGCATCCGCCATTTCGATCAGCAGACAGGCCCCGCCTCGCGCCCTGCTGATGGCCTTGGACCAGGCGATAACCCTGAGTCCAGGCGGCTGTTCCAGCAGCCCGATGGATTCGAGAAGGCGCTCGATGCTTTCGTGGCTAAAGGACAGGGCACGCGCCTGCCGCACGCGCTCTCGGGTGAGAATGATCTCCCCATCGTTCTCGACATCAGGTTTGCCAAGCTCCAGCAGACCGGCAACCGCTCGCGCGTCAGGCCACAGTACCTTTATTCTATGCTCGCCACTGACTAGCAAGCTCGCCTGAGCCGGCCATGATATCGATTCCTCGTCGCCCGCGATCAGTCTACTACCCAGTCCGGTGACGAAATACGCCCCCTCGCGGCTGGGAGCAGCTGAGATGATGCCCAACCAACACAAGCTGTCGCCAATCACGGCCGCAGCCAGCCTGCCACCCCAGCGCCCCCATCTACTGGCGACTCGCGCAATGGCGGCACTGCCGCCCTCGGTGGCGAGGCGTCTGCGGTCGTGGAACATCAGTGGGTCCCTATCCCTCAACTGCCGCACGACCGCCTGGAGGTCGAATACCACGCCTGCCGGGAACTCAGCGAGAAGGTTGCAGACTGCTTTCCTGCCGGCGCGCAGGTCAAGCGGGCCGCCGAGGTTGAGCTCGCTCCTGGACAGTCCGTCGCGCCAGTTGAGCGTGTGCAACCAGGCGTCGAACAGCAAGCTGGATTGAGTGGCGAAGTCCAGCGTAACCCACTCACGGTGTGCCTCCGACTGGTAGTCCGGCCAGAGTCTCAACTCCATCGCCAGAGTAAGCAGAAAGTTGATGCGTTGCTGGTGATCTGCCGTTTGGCGGAGCTGACTGAATATGGCCGTGCGTGCAGCTTTTGGCAGTGGTAAGGAGCGCACGGACGAGTCGCGCAAGTGCGCCATGATGATCAGCAGATCCCAGGCTGCGTCGTACTCGTGCAGCGGTTCAACAACAGCCCGCTGGCCGCTGATGGGCAGAACGGTTTCCTCCTCCGGCTGATGTGCGATAGTGCCGATGCCGATTGGGACGAACAGATGCGGTCTTTCCCCGTGGAAGGAGATACGGGAGAGAAACAGCGCCTGCAATTCATTCACGGCATCACGCAGGGTGC
>CAZMKF010000004.1:63490-70106 GCA_964566935.1 uncultured Dehalococcoidales bacterium
CCAGCCAGGCAAGCTTGCGCAATTCGTCGAGTGGAACGCCACCACCGGCACGGAAGAGGAAGTTCAGCAACTTCAGGCCCGGCTGGGAGAGGGAACGCGCCACCTGGCGGGCACTCTCCTTGGTGGTCAAATGCCGGTCTATGGCCTCAATCAACTCGCGGCGCAGGAGAACCTGAGCGTCGTCCACCGCAAGCCTCTGGCCAAGCCTCTGCAGCTCGTCGTACGACAAGGCATTGAGCAGGTCATGCAGCTCCCGTGAAGCCGGGTCTGAAGCCGCTCGCAAACGGTCCAGCGCTGCCAACGCCGCACGTATCTCAGCGGCCACTATCAACTCATCGTTGCGAGGCGGGAACGAGAGTAAGAGACCCGTCGCCCGAAGGTGGGCGACGGCTTGCTCCATTTCCCCTTTTGCCCCCGGTAATGCATCGCGCAACTGAGGCAGGCTGATTCCGCGCTTGCCGGCATTGGCAACACTGTCGACTATCTCCCTTTCCAGGGGCGGGAGGCTGCTTCGCTTCTCGCTCAGTCGCCAGAGAGCGGTCATCTCCCTGTACAGGTTGCCCGCTGTGGCATCATCCGTGGACAGCATCCATTCCGCGGCCAGAGCTTGCAGCGCGAGACCGTCCAGCGAGAGCAGGTATCCCATCAACGCCGGCATGCTGCTATCTAGCCTTCGCCTTCATGCGCGTGATGTGCGGCAGGTTGCTGAACCTCCACAATCAAGGGCGGCGGTTCCTGATGCCGTTCTTCGATGGTAAAGGCCGGCCCCAGGGACTTAGCCATCTCCGCTGCGGCATCGGCGCTATGTGCCAGCACGGAACACAGCTCCTCTCCCCGCGACACGCTTTGCCCGAGGCTTACCCGGCACCGCAGGCCCACCGCGTGATCAATGGCGTCCCCCTTGCGGGCCCGGCCACCGCCCAGAGCAACCACCGACTGGCCTAACAAGCGCGTGTCAATCGCAGTTATGTAACCATCTCTCGTACTGACGACGGGGCGCTCGCTGCTGGCGACCGCTAACTTCTCAGGCGCGGCACAGATTGTGGGGTCACCGCCTTGGGCCACCACCATGGCATTCAGTTTCTCCAATGCCCTGCCGCTTGCGATGGCGTTTGCCACGGCGCTTTGCGCTTCAGCGTATCTTTCGCATTTGCCGGCCAGCAGTAGCGCCTGTACCGCCAGCTCGTCACAGAGCTGCCGCAGGTCGGCGGGGCCTTGGCCCTGTAAGGTGAGGATTGCTTCCCGCACTTCCACCGCGTTGCCGATGTACTCCCCAAGGGGTTGGTCCATATTGGAGATTACGGCTGCCACCCTGCGCTCTAGTTGCCTTCCCAGCTCCGTCATCGTCCGCGCCAGCTGGCGGGCCAAGTCCAGGTCCCGCATGAAGGCTGCTTGTCCAACCTTTACGTCGAGCACGATCGCTTCGGCGCCGGCGGCGATCTTCTTGCTCATGATCGAGGCAGCGATCAGCGGCAGGCTATCGACGGTGCCAGTGACGTCTCTCAGCGCGTAAAGCATGCCGTCGGCCGGCGCCAGTTCGGCAGTCTGGGCCACGATGGCGATGCCCACTTCAGCGACCTGACGCTGGAACTGAGCCACGCTCAAATCGACCCGAAAGCCGGGTATGGACTCCAGTTTGTCGAGCGTTCCGCCGGTGTGCCCCAACCCTCTGCCCGACATCTTCGCCACCGGGCAACCACAGGCCGCCAGGATAGGAGCCACCACCAGAGTGGTCTTGTCACCCACCCCGCCAGTGCTATGCTTGTCCACCACGGCGCCCAGCCAGCCCGGCCAGTGTAACACCGTGCCGGACTCCACCAACGCTGCAGTCAGGGAAGCGGTTTCCGCTGCGGTCAGGCCGCGCAGGACAACCGCCATCAACCAGGCGGACATCTGATAGTCTGCCACGTTGCCCAGCGTGTATTCCTTCACGAAACGGCGCAGCGTCTCATCCGTGAGCGGTTTACCCTCGCGGGTACTCAGGATCACGTCCACGGCTCTCATCTTGCACCTCCGGCGAGTGGGCTGGTTTACGACTGTATCTTAGCGCGTCGCGCCGGCGCTATTACCTCTCCATGGCCGATTGCCAGGGTCGATCTGAGAGTCGGTGCATCCCCCATCGGCACCCAGGCACGCGGTCTGCAGTACGGATGAGTGCAGGTGATGGTTCTTTGACCCATTACACGCGTAGTGCTACCATGCGCTGCAGATTTCGTCCGTAGCGGAGGAGAGCTTGCATCTCGTCATCATCGGTTTTATCGGCGGCTTTACGTCCGGCTTACTTGGCATCGGTGGCGGTATCGTGATGGTGCCTCTGCTGGCCTACGTGGCTGGCCTCAGTTTTCATATGGCGACGACGATCAGCCTGGCTCAGATCCTGGTCGGCGCTCTCTCTGGCGGTTATCGTCACTATCGTCTGGGTAACGTGAACCTCAGAATCGGCCTCATACTAGGCGTCTGTAGTGCTCTTGCCGCTATTGTTGCGTCCTACTTCTCCCCTCGTGTACCTGCCGATTCTCTGCAAGTAGCCTACTTGATTCTGCTGGTGATCAGCGGTGGCATGCTGCTCATACCAAAACGAGAGCCGGCCGAGGGCATGGAGCCCGTGCCACCGGTTCTGCCGGTTGCTATCCTGGGAGCTACCGCTGGTCTGGTTACCGGTTTTCTCGGCGCCGGTGGCGGATTCTTCATGGTGCCGGTGATGATCTATGGCCTGGGGCTTCGCACCAAAACCTCGATCGGGACCTCACTGGTCGCTATCATCTTCGGTAGCCTGGCCGGTGGATTCACCAAACTGGTGACCGGTCAGTTTGACCTCGGCATCGCCTTCCTGGTAGTTCTGGGCGGCGCCGTCGGCGCACAGGCTGGCGCCATGGCTGCCAACCGCCTCTCGGCTCGCCTTCTGCGGCTGATGCTGTTGGCGGTGCTCGTGGTAATCGCCGCACGCGTGCTTTTCGGACTTCTGGGCATTTAGCCTGCGCTGGCGCCCTCCCCTATAGTCTGCGCTGTCAAAGCGTTCCTTCGGAATCGGCAGCGCCGTTTTGCCCGCGCTTAGCTCTGCTTTAGCTAACGCAGGCAGTTGGCGTTTATCATTTTTCCTGAGCGACAGAGCTCTGTGGAGGTGCTTTTGTGAAGAATAGATTAACTCAGCTAAGCATGGTGTCATTGGTGATATTGCTGGCTGCTTCTCTTTTGGTGGGTTGTGCGCAGCAGCCATTGGCTGCCGCGCCTGCGCCAACCGGTACGACTAGCGTGGCCTCTCCCTCGCTGGTTGCCTCCCCGCAGCCGGGGGTATCGGGCAGTGCCCGAGTACCGCTGTACGATGAATCGATGCTCACCTCGATTTATGATGCCGTGAGTCCATCCGTGGTCTATATCACCAACAACCTGGTGTTGAATCGCGCCAGTTCGGAGCAGTTGGTGCCTACTGGCGCCGGCTCCGGTTTCCTGATTGATGCGCGTGGGTATGTGGTTACCAACAACCACGTAATTGAGGATGCGGACTCGCTCGACGTCACCTTTGCTGATGGCACCACACTGTCGGGCAAGGTTCTGGGGGCCGATCCTGATTCTGACCTTGCGGTGATTAAGGTGGAGCTGCCCGATGGGCTGCTCAACAGCGGCAAGATTGCGGTGGCCTCTCTGGGCGACTCCGACTCCCTTCGTCCCGGACAGCTGGCGGTGGCAATCGGCAATCCGTTCGGCCTTCAGCGCACGATCACGCTGGGCATAATCAGCGGCCTCGGGCGTGAGCTGGACACGGGTGATCCGGACAGGCGCCCCATACGCGGCTGCATTCAGACGGACGCCGCCATTAACCCCGGTAACTCTGGCGGCCCGCTAATGAACTCCGCCGGACAGGTCATTGGCATCAATACTGCCATGAGGAGTCCCGTGCAGGGGTCAGTGAGTATTGGCTTCGCCGTACCGGTCAACACGTTGAAGAAGAACCTCGAAACTCTGGTAGCGGGCGGGCAGGTGCAACATCCGCGCATTGGCATTGTGGGTTATCCGGTCACTCAGCGGCTGGCGGATCAGCTCGGTCTGAAGTTGACGAAGGGCGTGTATGTTGTTCAGGTCATTGCCGATTCGCCGGCGCAGCAGGCCGGCCTGCGCGGCGCCGTGGCGGCTAATGCGAGCGTAAGCGGTATGCCGCCCGCAGGAGGCGATATCATTACGGCGATCGATGGACGCGAAGTAGCGATGATCGGTCACGTGGCCGAGTACATCGAGATGCAAAAGTCGGTAGGCGAGCAAGTGACACTGACGGTTAATCGTGACGGCGAGGAACTACAGATCGCTGTCACCTTGGACGCCTGGCCGCAGTGACTCGTACTTCATAATCCTACTGCTACCGGCCCGGCCTGGCTGTACGTGCTTTTCTATCGCGCGGAGGCCAGGCCCGGGCCTTTCCCCACCCGGCCCCTCGCTTTCTTGTCGCCCTTTCGGGGGCGTGCTAAACTGCCTGCGTCTCGACAGCCCCAACCCCCTGGAGGTCAACCTTGAAGATACTTTTCGTATTCCCGGACTTTGGCTACGTCAAAAACCGCCAGGGACAGACTATTCTGGAGACCGGTGGCTGGTATTCGGAAGGCATCGGTTCGCTGGCGGCCTCCCTTGAGCAGGCGGGCCACGAGGTTGCGCTTTACCACCTCTCGGGGCCGGTGGAGCGCTCCAGTTTTGTAGAGCGCCTGCAAGGCGAAAAGCCGGACTTGGTCGCCTTCTCTGTGAGGACGCAGGTGTTCTGGGTAGCGGTCGAGTACGCCGGCTGGGCCAAAGAGGCAGGTTTCCGTACGATCTTTGGCTCTTACCACGCCACTGTCAATCCCGATGAGACCATCGCGCAGGACGCGGTCGACATGCTCTGCGTGGGCGAGGGTGAAGTACCGCTGGTAGAGCTATGCAATCGCTCGAGGGACGGTGTCGACTACAGTGATGTCGCCGGCCTCTGGCTCAAGAGCGAACAAGGGGTGATCAAGAACGCCGTTGGCCCATTGGTGGTTGATATCGACTCTCTGCCCATACCCAAGTTCGACCTCTTTGACTTCGATTCGCTTATCTCCACTGAAACGTTCACGGCCATGGCGTCATTCACGCGCGGCTGTCCATACTCCTGCACCTACTGCATCAACAACAAGTTGAAGAGTCTTTACCCGAATCGAAATCATTTCCTGCGCACGCGCAGCCCTGAGAACTCGATGGAATACCTGCGGAAACTCAGAGAGGTGTATCCAGGGATGCGTTACCTGCGTATCATGGACGACATTTTTCACTACAGCGAGGATTGGCTGGCGACATTCCTGCCGATGTATCAGGCGGAGTTCGGCTTGCCGTTCGCCATCAATCACCGCCCCAATGTTTTCTCAGAACGTGCAGCAAAGATGCTGGCCGAAGCCGGTTGCTACCAGGTCTACTTCGGGGTTGAATCGGGCAACGAGAGGATTCGTAACCAGGTGATCGGGCGCCGTATGGGCGAACAGCAGATCGTGGACGCTTTCCGCTGGGCGCGTGAAGCAGGCATTCGCACCTCCGCCTACAACATGGTGGGACTGCCTCACGGGGCGTTGGCGACCGTGCTGGATACCATCAAACTGAACGCCCGCATCCGGCCAAATCGGATTTTCAGTCCGGTATTCTGCCCCTACCCCAATACCGAGCTTCACGATATTTCCGTGGCAGGCGGCTTCTGTGAGCCGAACACTAACTACGAAGAAGACGTGATGCTGAATATGCCGCAGTTTCCTGCGCGTAAGGTGCTGTTTGCGCGCGCCAACTTCCGCAACATGGTGCACGCTTACCAGCTGGCCTACGCCTTGCCCGGGCCGTTGGCGGGCGTGGCGGAAAGCGCTCTCGACAGATTCTTCCTCAACCCTCATCTCCCCTACCGCCTGCTAACCAGGCTGGCGGACGGTATCAGCGACGGCATGGAGGAGGGGAAGACGGTGATCCGCCGCACCGCGCCCGAGTTCTACGTCTTTCTGCGTGACAAGGTGATCGGCAACCGTCTCTGAGAGAGGGAACGCTGCGCTTATGTTTGAGCATGTTGTGATGCGAGCGCCACTGCGATAGAGGCGCTCTGGTTCTATAATGCCTTCGGGTGCACGCTCAGTATCCCGAGCTGCGACCACTTGATGTTGATGACTCTGGCGTCCATTAATGGCAGGGTAGGTGCGACGACGTGCTAGCCAAAACGTTCACCAGCGCTGTTATCGGTTTAGAGGGAGCCCTGGTAGAGGTCGAAGTTGACATCGCTCAGGGCCTGCCCGCCTTCAACATCGTCGGCCTGCCCGACGCCGCAGTACAGGAGTCTAAAGAGCGGGTACGCTCCGCGATCAAGAACTCCGGCTGTCGCTTCCCCACTACACGAATCACCGTCAACTTGGCGCCTGCCGACATTCGCAAGGAGGGCCCGTCTTACGATCTGCCCATCGCCATCGGCATCCTGGCCGCGTCGGGTCAGGTAAGCTTGCCGACGACGCCCGCCCTGTTCCTCGGTGAGGTGTCACTGGACGGCGGTCTGCGTCACACGGCAGGCATACTGCCAATGGTTTCCGTGGCACATGAGCAAGGAGTGGAGACGGCCTTCGTACCCCTGGCCGACGCGGCGGAGGCAGCC
>CAZMKF010000004.1:70116-77514 GCA_964566935.1 uncultured Dehalococcoidales bacterium
ACGATGTTGAGATTCTGCCCGCTGCCAACCTCGCTACGTTGGTCGAGCACCTGCAGGGCCTGCAGCTGATTCAGCCGTTCGTCTCGCCGCCGGCGCCGGTGTTGCCTGAGCAGCACTGGGCCTCCGACTTCGCCTACATTCAGGGGCAGGAGCAGGTCAAGCGCGCGCTGGAGGTGGCCGCTGCCGGGGGGCACAATCTGTTGATGGTCGGTCCCCCTGGTTCCGGCAAGACACTGCTGGCTCGCGCCATGCCCTCCATTATGCCTCCCCTCTCACATCCGGAGGCACTGGAGGTAACCAAGATCTTCAGCATTGCCGGCATGCTGCCGGCCGATCAGCCGCTACTGCTGCAGAGGCCGTTCAGAGCGCCGCATCACACGGTTTCCAACGCCGGGTTGGTAGGTGGTGGCAAGTGGCCACGGCCGGGCGAGATCAGCCTGGCGCACCGTGGTGTGCTTTTTCTCGATGAGCTGCCTGAGTTTGGCCAGACGGTGCTGGAGGTATTGCGTCAACCGCTGGAGGACGGCATTGTGACCATTAGTCGTGCGGCTGGTTCGGTCACCTATCCCGCCAGGTTCGTGTTGATTGCGGCGCAGAATCCCTGCCCCTGCGGCTATTACACCCACCCAACGCGAGAGTGTACCTGCTCCAGCACCATGGTAAGCCGCTATCAGAAACGTGTCTCAGGTCCGCTGCTGGACCGCATTGACATCCACGTGGAAGTACCGCCAGTGGCATATGAGAAGCTGGCGGACGAGCGGGTAGCGGAGTCGTCGGCTGAGGTCCGCCAGCGGGTTTGTACTGCCCGGGCTCTGCAGGAACGGCGCTTTGATGGCACCCAGTTGCTCTGTAACGCGGACATGGGTCCTGCCCACGTGCGTGAGTACTGCAAGGTGAGTGGAGCGACTGCCAATCTGATCAAAGCGGCTATGAACCAGCTGCATCTCTCGGCTCGCGCCTTTCACCGCACCCTTAAACTGGCACGCACCATCGCCGATCTGGCCGGCGCGGCCGAGATTGGACCGGAACACGTGGCTGAGGCCATTCAGTATCGTTCCCGCCAACGCTGAAACGAACATCTGTTCGGATTATCAATTCTGAGGTAGAATCAGGTTAGTACTCAACAGGAACTGGTGTTGCGCCGGTTCAAGCAGGAGGTAGGTGGTGGGAGTCATCAAACGTCGCGAGTTCAACGAACGCGGCTTGGAATGCTGGACAGACACAGAGACTATCACTTATCGGGCGCTCGGCGGCCCCCTGGGTTACAAGAATGTGATTATCGGCCCGGATGAGGGCGCGGACAACGTCTCGTTGCGCGTCTTCCTGATCCCGAAAGGCAAGCACTCGAAAGAAGAGGAGCATCCACATGACCACCTCGTCTACATCCTTGAGGGCGAGTGCAACGTACTGCTCGGTGACGAACTGCACAGCGTCAAAGAGGGAGACGTGGTGTGGGTGAAGCCTAACGAGCACCACCGCTTTGACAACGCGGGCGAGGGGACGCTGAAGTTCATTTGCGTCATCCCCTCGTGGGGCGAGCAGGATGCCAAGCGTACTGTACCGGCGCCTGCGTCCAGCCAGGAGTAACCTGTCGGCGCACTTCAGGCAAGTACCGGTTTGGTTGTCAGTGAAGGCGGGTTGGTGAGTTGGGGCCCCGCCAGCCGGATATTCTTCACGTCGACCTCGACGCTTTTTTTGCCGCCGTGGAGGTACTGCTAAACCCGGGGCTTGCCGGCAAGCCACTGGTGGTTGGCGGAAGGCCTGGCAGTCGCGGCGTGGTCTCCACAGCGTCCTATGAAGCACGCAAGTTCGGTGTGCACAGCGCTATGCCAATCAGTCGGGCGCTGCGGCTCTGTCCACAGGCTGTCTTCCTAACACCAGATTTCAGCCACTACCACCCCTACTCGGAGCGTGTCTTCGCCGTGGTGCGCCGCTTCGCCACGGTTGTACAGATGGTCTCCATTGACGAGGCTTTTGCCGTCCTCAACCATGCCGATAACGTAGCAGCCGCCCGCCTGCTCAAGCAGGAGGTGCTAAAGGAGACTGGACTGTGCCTTTCGGTCGGTCTCTCCACCAATCGGATCGTCAGCAAGATCGCCAGCGATTACGGCAAGCCGGATGGCTTCGTTGTCGTCCCTCCCGGCGAAGAGGCGGCTTTCCTCAATCCGCTACCGGTGCAGCGACTTTGGGGCGTGGGCCCCAAGACAGCCGAGCGCTTGCGACGAGCGAACTTCCACACAATTGGCCAGCTGGCGGCGGTGGAGTGCCACGAACTGGCCAAGGTGGTGGGCGCGCGTGCCGCCCGTGTGTTGCAGGAATATGCCAATGGCATCGATCATTCTCGTGTCCACGAGTCTCATGTACGGAAATCGATCTCCCAGGAAACGACGTTTCAAACCGATACTGCCGATGCCTTGCAGCTCTCCAGAGTGCTGAACAGACAGGCCGAGGCGATCATAGATTCGCTGCGGAAGCGAGGCTGGCAGGCCCAAGTCGTCGCCATCAAGCTGCGTTACAGCGATTTTACGACGCACACCCGCAGCCTGCGCCTGGACCAGCCTTTCGATGATGTGGAGACTGTCGTGCTCGCCGTGGAAGCCCTGATGAGGCGGCACTGGTCTGAGCAGCGGCGGGCAGTGCGCCTGATTGGCGTGAGAATTAGCGATTTCTGCGAGAAGCCGGCCTGTTCTCAACCCCGACTGTTGTAAGGATGACTGTGAACCCGGTAGCCGGCCCTGGCACAGGTTTCCGGTCACGGGCATAATGGGGGTGTGACGATCATCTGGTTGCTGCAACCGAGTTTGGTTTTGCACTTCAGCCTGGGAGGCTTGCGCTTATGAGTAGCGAGAGTGCGCGGGTCCTATCTGATGAACTGGACGTGAAGTATTGCCCTCTGGATGGGGGTGAACTGGTCTCGTTCCAGTATGAGTGTGCTGCCTGCCGCTACCGGCCCGAGCCGCCCTTTCGGTTGTGCGCGCCACCCCGTCACGCGAGGCCCCGCCGGCGCGGCTTTTGGGACAACGACGATACCAGCGAGCGGCTCGGACTGTAGTTGTCCTGCGAGGGTACGGCAGGCCCGGTTGGACCGCTATCGCATGGTGGGCCGTATGCCTGCCGCCGTTTGCGAGTTCGATTGCATGAGTGCATTGGCTGGCCACCCCCTATGGCCGGTGCTATCATGGAGGTCGTCGGGCTGACTGCGCGGCCCGAATAACCGAACCCCGGAGGTATTCGTATTGTCTGGCAACGATCAAAAGCGGGGCGCTGGTGACTCGAGGCAGCCCCTTTGCTCCTACGTTATTCCGGAAAGCCGCCTGCAAACAACTGTTAGCGCCTGGCAGGATACGCGTGCCCAACTAGAGGCCATGGACGAGGCGAGCCTCGGCGAGACCGAGCCCGCTATTATGTTTGGTTGGAGGTTGAACCAGCCATGAAGCATGATTACGCTTCTCTAACCCTGGCTGACCAGGCACGATTACTGCAACAGGGTGAAGTCAAGGCCACCGAATTGGCAAGCGCTGCCCTTGAGCGTATTGAAAAACTCGATTCTCAAGTCAACGCCTTCATCACGGTGATGTCGGAGTCGGCGATGCGCGAGGCAGAAGCAGCTGATGCCGAGATCGCCGCCGGCAAGTACCGTGGTGGCATGCATGGCATCCCGGTCGGTCTCAAAGACTTGATCTGCACCAAGGGGGTGCGCACCACTGTAGGTTCCGACGTACTCAGGGACTTCGTGCCGGCCGAGGACGCCGAAGTCGTAACGAGATTGAAGGCGGCCGGTGCTGTGATCATCGGCAAGACTAACATGCACGAGTTCGCCTACGGTCCCACGAACCTCAATGGCCATTACGGTGATGTACGCAACCCCTGGAACCCTGACCGTATTTCCGGTGGCTCAAGTGGCGGCTCCGGCGCCGCAGTAGCAGCGCGCATGCTGCCCATGGCAATTGGTAGCGACACAGGTGGTTCTATTCGCATACCGGCTAGCCTCTGTGGCATCACGGGGATCAAGCCCACCTACGGACGCGTCAGCCGTCACGGCACCTTCCCCTGCGCCTGGTCGCTTGATCACCTGGGGCCAATGTGCCAGACGGCTGAAGACGCAGCTATCGCCCTGCAGGTGATGGCGGGATATGACGAGAAAGATGCCGGCAGTAGCCATGTAGACGTACCGGACTACCTAGCGGAACTGAATGACGACGTGCGTGGCCTGCCGATCGCCATCCTGACGGAGTACGTGGAGGCACAAAACCAGCCTGCCGTGCGCCCCGCCTTCGCCAACGCTGTGGCGGCTTTCCGGGAGCTCGGCCTGCAGATCGAAGAGATCAGTGTGCCGGACGTGAAGTTCGCCATGGCAGCGTCCACTGCCATTCAGTCGGCAGAATGCAGCGAGTATCATCGCGAGTCTCTGCGCCTGCACGGCGAGCGCTACGGCGCTGATGTGCGCGAGCGCATCGAGTCTGGCTACTATGTCAGCGGCGCCGACTATGTTCGAGGGCAAAGGATCCGTCGCCAGTTGAACGAGCAGTTTGCCGAGTTGTTCAAGCGTTACCGGGCTATCATCTACCCTTCACTGCCGGTGGCTGCTTTCAGGCGGGACACTCCTACTGTGGAGATTGGTGGCAAACAGTATGGGGGTCGCGGCGCCCTGGTCGGCCAGTGCCGTTTGTTCAATCTGGTGGGCACTCCCGTGATTAGCCTCCCGAGTGGATTTGACGAAGAGGGACTGCCGCTTGGTCTGCAACTGGCCACTGCCGCCTTTGATGAGGTCACAGCGCTGCGGCTTGGGCACGCCTTCCAGAAGGTGACCGATTTCCACCGCAAGCGCCCGCCTATCTCCTAAGGCTGGCCCTCACCTATCAGGACCCGGCGGTAAGCCGGGTCCTTCCCTATGGCGGTGTTTGACGGCAATGCTGATGGGCGTATACTGCCCAGCGTGGTCGGTGCTAGAATCTGCACCGATTCTGATCAGCAGGATGGGTTAGATCCGTGGACGAAGACGAATTACTGGCGCCAACGGGCGAACAGGCCCGCGAAACTGTGGTGTGGACAGGTAACCCCTCACACTGGACCGCCTTCGGCACTTATGCTGTGTCGGCGTTCCTGATCTTTCTGCTGTTGGTGGCGTACATCTGGGTAACCCGCTATCCGCCCACGCTCGTGAGTGGAAACTTGGCGATGTGGCAGGGGATACTCGTGCTCCTCATGGCCATGGTCGCTGGCTACGCCTGTGTGCAATTCCTGCGGATCAGGTCGACCGAGTATATGGTGACCTCACAGCGACTGCGCATCAGCGAAGGCATTCTGTCCAAGCACAGGGACGATCTTGAGCTGTACCGGGTGGATGACCTGCAGGTGGAGGAGCCGTTCATGCTGCGCCTCGTGCGGCGTGGCAACCTGCGGATTTCGTCTTCAGACCGCTCGCATCCCCGCACGCTGCTCCGCGCTGTGCCCGCAGTGCAAGACCTGCGTGACCTGGTGAGGCAACACGTGGAAGCCTGCCGCGATTACAAGCGAACGCGCGTTTTTGATATGCAATAGGGGCCGGTACAGCGCGCTCTTTTCGCTCTTTTCCCCCGCAGTTCTGGCATTGTCCGCTCTTTGAAGAGCGGCTTGCGTTAACGTGCTGAGGTTTCCTGTCCATCAGTGACCGGGCTTCCCCGCGAGGTACACACGCGCCGCAACCGTTCTACTCGCTCAGTCGCTTAAGCCAAAGTGACCCGGCGGTGCTTCCTCTCCTTCGCTGCCGGACCTGTTGCTTCCGCACTAGAATCACTGTGGGCTGGAGGTCGGAGCGGCCTCCAGCCGCTCCCCCGTCACCTTGATCGTCAGGCCACCGTAGCTCCGACTTGCTATACTTGATGCAAGGAGGAAGCAATTGAACGGCCTGGTCGCCTACGATTTCCCCAAACTCAACAACCCTACCTTGATCGTAGCCATGCGCGGCTGGAATGACGCATCACGCTCGGCCACTTTTGCCGTCAGCTTCCTGGTCAACCAGTGGAACGCCCGCAAGATCGCCGAGATAGACCCTGAGGATTACTTCGACTTCTCCGAAGTCCGTCCGAAAGTGCGAATCATCGGCAGGTCCCAGCGAATGATCGAGTGGCCTGCCAACGAGTTCTTTGTCAGCCGGGACGTGGTCGGTCAAGGGGATCTGGTCTTTATGCTCGGTACCGAGCCGCAGTTGAAATGGAAAAGTTTCTCGCGCGCCATCATACATTATGTGCAGCAGCTGGGCGTGCACCGGGTGATCTGCACCGGTGCGTTGGTGGCTGACGTGATGCATAGTGAACCAGTCCACCTGAGTGGCACCAGTAACGACAGTGCCTTGACGCGGCGCCTGCGGCACGTTGGCGTACTGCCCACCCACTATGAGGGTCCAACCGGCATCCTTGGCGTGCTCAACGCAGAAGCGGCTACCGCTGGCATGCAGGCGGGCTCGATTTGGGGCTCCGTACCCAACTACCTGTCGGCCACGCCGAACTACACAGTGGCCTCGGCTATTCTCAGACGCTTGCGGGAATTGTTGACTCTGCAAGTCGATTTGACTGAGATCGAGCTGCTTGACCGCGAGTTCGTTAGGCGGGTTGAAGAAGTGGTGGCTGAGAATCCGGAGATAGCCGACTACATCCGTTCGCTCGGCGCCGCCTCCCATCGAGCCGAGGACTCCGAGGCAGCCACTAGCCGCGATCCTTTGCCCAGCTCGGAGGACATCATCAGCGACGTTGAGGACTTCTTCCGCCGGCGCAGCGGCCCGGATCTGGACGACAGCCAGGGGACGTAGCTGGTCTTGAGCATCACTACCTCACGCCCCTGGCGGCTGCCTTCACGTACTTGGACAGCTCCGGATTACTCAGCCGCCGTTGCGTCTCGCTGTGACTGCTGATCCTCAAGCAGGCAACGATCTGCCGCGAAGACTGCGTGTTTTCGTGCGCGGCGTCGTCCAGGGCGTAGGCTTTCGCCCCTTTGTAGCGCGGCTTGCCCGTGAGTACCGATTAACTGGATGGGTGCTCAACTCCACCGAAGGGGTCACGATCGAGGTTGAGGGCGCCAACCCTGAGGTGTTCGTCTCCGCCCTTGAATGGCAGGCGCCCGTTGCCGCGCGCATACTGGAACTACGCTTCGAGCCGTTACCGCCCGCCGGCTACGCTGATTTCTCTATCCACGCCAGTGATTCTTCGGGCAGCGGTGACACTCTCGTTTCATCCGACTTGGCCCTTTGTGCGGATTGCGCAGGCGAACTGGCGGACCCGAACAATCGGCGTTACGGCTACCCTTTCACTAACTGCACAAACTGCGGTCCCCGTTTTACCATTGTGGAGCGGGTACCGTACGATCGGATCAACACTACGATGCGCAGTTTCGCGATGTGTCCCGTCTGTCAGGCGGAGTATG
>CAZMKF010000004.1:77524-77859 GCA_964566935.1 uncultured Dehalococcoidales bacterium
GCCACGACGCCCAGCCAAACGCCTGTCCAAACTGCGGTCCACGTGCCTGGTACGAAGAAGTTGGAGGGGTGGCAAGACGGGAGGATTGGCTTGAAGCCGTCTGCCAGGTATTGGACGGCGGCCAGACGGTGGCGATTAAGGGTATAGGTGGGTTCCACCTGGCCTGTGACGCCACCAACGAGGCCGCCGTTTCTCTACTTCGGCAGTGCAAGCGGCGAGGTGATAAGCCGTTTGCCATCATGGTCGATTCCCTGGCGTCCGCGCGAAAGCATTGTGTGATATCGGATGCCGAAGCAGAACTACTCACCTCCTCGGCACAGCCGATCGTGATTTTG
>CAZMKF010000005.1:0-424 GCA_964566935.1 uncultured Dehalococcoidales bacterium
ACGTCCGTAACTTGCTCGCCATCCAGCTGCACCACCACCCGGAAAGGACCGTGCGTGCCGGGGTGCTGCGGTCCCATGTTCAGGTACATCAGCTCCTTGTCGCCCGCTTGGGGTTTGATGCCCCACTCCTCGGGTTTAAACTCGAGCGCCTCCATTGCCTGCTGCCTGTACTCGGGTGTCATCACAAATGGTTCCACCTCGGTGGCCCGCGCATGGTGTTCCTTGCGCAGCGGATGGCCTTGCCAGAGCGGCGGCATGAGGATGCGCCGCAGGTTGGGATGGCCGGTGAATCTGATGCCGAACATATCCCAGACTTCGCGTTCGTACCAGTTGGCGTTGGGCCAGATCGCGCTGACACTGGCCAGCTCAAGGCCGTCCGCCAGCAGCGCCACGCGTCGCCCGGCCGGATCGAAGACCTCGAGCC
>CAZMKF010000005.1:434-7226 GCA_964566935.1 uncultured Dehalococcoidales bacterium
CACTTTGACCCGCAGATCCTGGTTACGCTGGTAGCTGATCAGGTGATAAACGACTGTGAAGTCACTGTGCGGCTGCCCCTGGCGGTGTTGCCGGGCTCGTTCATCGATCGCTGTCAAGTCGTACAGGGTGGGGAAACCGTGCTCACGCTCCGCCTGCAGGAAAGCCAATACTCTCAACAACTGGCCGGCCGGCACCCACACAGTGTCAATGCCATCCATAGTAGGCGGTTGTTGCAGCACTTGCTCAGCGCCGAAGCGCTCTTGCAGCAGTTGCACTATGCTTGGCTGTTCCAAACTTACAATCACCCTCGCTCGTTCAGATCGTATCAGGGCTTCTCAGTTCGGTGACTGCTCTACGCTTCTCGCGCAACAGGTCACGTTGAGCGAGCGCCGGCGCCCGATAAACCCCCTGTGGGCCGGAGACCCAGCTGAGAGGGCGCTTCTCGCTGCCCACCGCTTCACTGAGCAGCATCAGACCACCGAGCAGCGTGTCAGGGCGGGGTGGACAACCCTGGATGTAGACGTCCACCGGCAGGAAGCGGTCAACCCCCTGCACTACGCTATAAACGTCGAACATGCCACCGGAGTTGGCGCAAGCGCCCATTGACACCACCCAACGTGGTTCCATCATCTGTTCGTACAGTCTCTGAACGATCGGCGCCATCTTCATGAAGACGGTGCCCGCCACCACCATCACGTCCGCCTCACGCGGCGTGCCGCGGATCACCTCGGCGCCGAAACGGGCGATATCATACTTGCTGGTGATGGCAGTGGCCATCTCAACATAGCAGCAGGACAGTCCGAAGTTGAACGGCCAGAGAGAGTTACGGCGTCCCCAGGCCAGCAGGTCCTGCAAACGGGCGAAAAGCACGTTACGGCTCACTACCTCTTCCAATGAGGCGTGACTAACCAATGTCCCCTGCGGTTGCCCGCGCTCCAGATTAAGCGTCACTCGAAACCTGCTCAGACTCTACTCTAGTGCTTGTTGTCAGCGGTCGCCGCCAGTCCAGCGCCCCCAGGCGCCACAGGTAGACGAGGCCAACCGCCAGGAAGCCAACGAAGACTACCATCGCCACCCAGCCGGCCCAACCGAGCTGACGTGCCGCCACCGCCCAGGCGAAGAGAAATACCGCCTCGAGATCGAAGATTACAAAGAAAACGGCGGTGAGATAGAACTGCACGTCGAAGCGGATGCGGCTGCTGCCCGTGGTGGGTACGCCCGACTCATAGGGGACGCCAGTGGCGGGGTCGCTGTGGCGCTGGCCAACCAGAAAAGAGATGATCAGCATGCCAGCCACCACAACTGTCACACCGAAGACATATACTGCCAGCGGCCATAGTTCGGGCATTGTCAGTCAACTACCTCGCAGAGAGTACCGTTTTTCCCGGCGGGAATCATAGCACAAGCTTTCTGTCGAGGGCGCGGCCAAGTGGGTAGTTTGGCAACAAAAAACGGGGTGGCGTGCCGCCACCCCGAAGCAAGTTCGCCGTCTAAATGCCGAAGTTTACTTTCAACCAAGGCAGAGCAAAGTACAGGATGAAGGCAAAACTGGCGATGTACATCATGGGATGAACCTGGCCACCCTTGCCCTTGACCATCTTGAGGAAGGTGTAGGTGACGAAGCCGACGCCGATGCCGTTAGTGATGCTGTAGGTGAACGGCATAACGGCGATGGTCAGCAGGGCTGGCAGGCCCTCTTCGAGATCGGTGAAGTCAATCTGCCGCACCAGCGCGCTCATCAGGAAGCCGACGATGATCAGCGCCGGCGCCGTGGCATGGCCGGGCACCACACCCGCGATGGGCGAGAAGAACATCGCCAGCAGGAACAACACGCCCACTACCACGGCGGTGAGCCCGGTCCGCCCGCCCACGCCAACACCGGCGGCGCTTTCAACATAGGTGGTACCGGAGGAAGAGCCGGCAGCACCGCCGAACACGGCCGCCAGCGAGTCAACCAACAGCACCCGATTGAGGCGCGGCATCGAGCCCTTCTCGTCTATACAGCCGATCTTGCTACCGATACCGATCACCGTCCCCATCGTGTCAAAGAAGTCGGACAGCATCAGCGAGAAGATGGTCAGGATGGCAGCGAGCGGCCCGATCAGAACAAAAACCTGCAGGCTAATGCCCCTGCCCAAGGTGGAGAAATCAGGCTGTGCCACGATTGAGCTGGGAATCACGGCCACGCCGGGGTTAGTCCAGGCGGTGAAGCCGCTCATGGCGTTGACGATTATGGCCAGGATGGTGCTGATCACAATGCCAATCAGGAGGGCGCCACGCATGTTAATTGCCATTAGCCAAATGGTAATGAACAGGCCGAGCACCGCGATCAGAACCGGCGCTGAAGTGAAGTCGCCCAGCGCCACCGGAGTGCCCAGCTCCTTGGAACCCCAGAGGATCAACTCGCCGTCCACCAGACCGATGAAGAAGATGAACAGACCGATGCCTACGCCGATGGCGTGCTTGAGGGTCAATGGGATGGCGTGCATCACCGCCTCACGGAAGCCAGTAACCACCAGCACCGTGATGAAGATACCTTCCAGGAATATGACGCCCATGGCGGCTTCCCAGGGCATCTTCATGCCTACGATCAGTTGGTAGGCCACCACGGCGTTGAGGCCCATTCCGGGGGCGATGGCCAAAGGGTAGTTGGTCCAGATGCCCATGACTATGGTCATCACGCCCGCCACCAGGCAGGTGGCCGCCATGACAGCGGGGAAGGATGGCCCCAGCCCCTGCAGGGCGTCGATACCGGCGAAGGAAAGGATGGCGGGGTTCACGAAGATGATGTAGGCCATGACCATGAAAGTAGTCAGGCCGGCGATGATTTCGGTGCGCACCGTGCTGCCGTTCTCGCGGATGTGAAACGTGGTGTCCAGCCAACCGCGGCTGGCACCGACTTCGGGCGCGGAACCGTTCTCTGCCACTCGGTGTCTCCTTTACAAAAAACTCAACCCCAATCTCGGCGACAGCTGTCTTCCCTGCCACAACCCGGTTGCTCCAAACGGACGCATCACGCACTCAGTGGCTGGCGACTTTGCCTCATCGGGGTTCTCGGTTGATGATATTGGGGCTGGCGGATGTGTGTCAAGAGATTGTTGCCACGAAAAACAAACACGGAGGATCAAATCTCTAAGCCTCACGACTCTCCGTCGGGATGATGCCAGGCTGGGTGGCGAAACCAATGCCCTGCCGCTCGAAACGACGCACTATTGCCTTTCGCAACTCGTGAGCCAGCCGGAACTGATCGGCGTATTCCCTCGCCTGCACGATCAGCGAGAACTCGAGCCCCCAGGCGCCAAAGCCAGGCGACAGCCTGACCAACGGTGCCGGCGTACTCAACAGCCCCTCCAGCCTGCCCACCGCCTCGTTGGCAACCGCCAGCAGTTCGCGCTCCACCAAATCCACGTCGGTGCCGTACGGCACCGTGACCGGGATGAAGACGGCAACGCGCGGGTCCGGCATATGGTAGTTGACAAGCACGCTCTGGGCCAGTTTCTGATTGGGTATGGCAACGACGTTGTTCGCCAGGGTACGAAACTGGGTGCTGCGCCAACCGATCTCGATTACGTAACCCTCTTCACCATTCTCAAGTTTGGCGAAGTCACCTATCCGAACGGGCCGGTCGGCCAGAATGTACAAACCGGCAAAGAAGTTGGAGAGTGTATCCTGCAGGGCCAAAGCGGTGGCGACGCCTGCCAAACCCAGACCAGTGATCACGGGCGTCAGATCGACGTTGGGAGCGACTATCCGCAGGATCATCAAGCCACTGACGGCAACGATAACCACCTGCGCCAGGCGTTCTACGATGCTGGTAGTGCTGTCCCCGCCAAACCGCTGCTCGTGCAGACGAAGGCCGGCACTGGTCAGTCGCAGCAGGAGAACGGCAAGCGTCAGCATCAACACAGCGTCTATCGCCCGGAAGACGATGCTGAAATACGGTTCCTGCAGTTCGAGGTTTGTGGCAAACAAGAAACAGCCGGCCAGGCCAAACCAGACTGGCATCTGGTCGGCAATGGCCGTCATCAGCACACCAAAGTAGGAGAGAAGACCAGCAGGTCGCCGGCCCTGGCATGCCGCCCGCAGCAGCGCCCGCACCACGAAGCCGGCTACAACTGCCGCAACGACCAGGAGAAACATAACCAGCTGCGGTTTTCCCGTCACGGCGTCAGACCTCTGATAGAGGAGTTATCGCCGCGCAGTATAACAGAGCCGCAGCTGGCCAATAAGCCTTCAATCAGGAATAAGGCAGACTGTTCGCTTTCAAGTCTCTTTTGGCACGCATGACGGAGAGGTGCGCGAGTCGCCGCAATACGATCTCGAATTCCTCGCTGCCGGGTTCGGCCGAACAGGTTTCGTTCAATCGCAAGCGCAGGGTTGAATCGGGGCACAGGCCATACTGGCAGGACGCACCTGGCATTACGTGCTTGCTCAATAAGCCATCGCCCACCATCTCATCTAATAAAACAGCCGTGCGCTCGGCAGAGTGGAACCCGAGCGCCGCAGCGAAAACATCGGCGCCAGCCCTGAGATCAGGATTGCGAAGCAGGTGAATGACAATGCGGTACTTTGCTAGGTCATCAACGCCGTCCAGCTCTGCCGCGCTCTCCACCATCAGTACGTCGAATCCGTTGGCACCACTGACAACACCTGTGAACTCACCAACGTTCACCATCGAAACGGCCTCCTCGCTGTAAACGAATACGACCCAGAGACATAACGAGACCTGAGGACGTAGCCCCAGGTCTGTTTTCAGACTTGCCGCTCGGCCTCTTCCTTGCGCCTACGAGGTTAGCTGACGGGTTAGGGCGGTAAGAGTACCCTTTCTGCGCCGTTGCAGAATACACCCCTCTAGATGGGTCCCCCGCTCCCTTTCGGGACTCGGCCGGCAGTATTCGATTTACACCGCAATTATAAACCGTTTACGTTGGCTGTCAAAGCGAGATGAGCGTTCCCGCAGAACGCCCACCCTCACGAGCTGCTTGGGCGACCAACACGACAGGCGTTAAGGCAGTTCAGGCAGCCACCAGCGCCACCGCGAAACGCTACGCACGCGAAGCGGTCAAATACCACGCTACCATCGCCGCCAAAACTGAGCGCGCCGGAGGGGCAAGCCCTGACGCAGGCGCCGCAACGACGACACACCGGCTCGCCGGCTTGGTCCGCTGTGGCCCGCAGCGGCGCATCTGTAATCAGGGCCGCCAGGCGTTGCCTCGGACCGAACTGTCGCGTGATCAGCAGCCCATTCATTCCCTTATCGCCCAAGCCGGCGGCGCCGGCTGCGGGTTTAAATTGGAAGAGGCCTCTTTGGTAGCGAGCATCAACTGGCGTTCCCTGCGACGGCAGCGGCAGGGCGCGGTAACCCTGGCGACGCAGAAGGCGCGCCGCATCATAAAGGCCGCGGTTCAGACGCCCGCTGAGGTAGTCGTAGTGCGGCCCCAGCAGGTCGCGCGCTGCTGCCTCACCCATCACTTTATCCGGTACTACCAGATCAGTTACCTCGACGAAGATCTCCATTGCCAGCACCACAACAGCGCGCGCGCCGGGCAGCAGGGCACGCGCCGACTCGGCAATCGCCGCCGACCGCTCACAATCCAGATCGGCAATACCCGCCAGATCCACATTCGTCAACTGCTCCCGCAAGCCACTGCTCAACATCTCACTATCGACTTTCAGTACCATTACTGGTCCCTCCCAACGAGAGTGTGCTCACAAACAGATTCTAACAGCTGCAAGCTCCGCAGTTATCGACTACTGCGGCAGTCGATTCGTATTCACATCGTTTACAATGGCTGCCATGTTCAGAGACAAACACGACTGGCGCCGTAACCTTACCGCTGTCTGGATTGGCCAGTTCTTCTCAGTAGTTGGCTTCAGTTGCGTCATACCCTTTTTCCCGCTGTACGTCCAGGAGCTCGGTGTCACCGATCCTCGCCAGGTGGAAATCTGGGCCGGTCTGCTTGGTTCCGCAGCTGGTGTGGCGATGGCGTTGGCCTCTCCCTTCTGGGGCAGCCTGGCCGACCGCCACGGTCGCAAGCCGATGCTTCTGCGGGCCGCCTTCGGTGGTTCGATCTTGCTGGGCGCGATGTCGCTGGTTCGCAACGTCTACGAGCTGCTCTTTCTCCGTTTTGCTCAGGGCACGGTGACGGGAGTGATCTCGGCGGCCAATACGCTGATCGCCTCGTTCACCCCCAGGGAGCGGATAGGCTTCGCGCTCGGCTCACTGCAGATGGCCGTCTTCGTGGGCAACTCAATTGGACCGTTGATCGGCGGCTTGATTGCCGACGCACTGGGGTTCCGCTACGCTTTTGTGCTCACCGCCATCATGCTGGCGCTGGGCGGCCTGGTCGTCCTCATCTTCGTGCACGAACGTTTCCAGCCACTCGCTAAGGCCGAACGACCCGGACTCTCGCAGGGGCTGAGACAGGTAATCCACCGGCCCACGCTGCTGATGTTCGCCGCCACGACGATGGTCATCCAAGGCTCACAGGCGATGGTGTTCCCGGTATTCCCTCTCTTCGTGCAGCGGGTGGTGGACAGTCCGGAAGGAGGAGTCGCCGCGCTGGTGGGCCTGATCTTCAGCGTGGCGGGCATTGTCAGCGCCGTTTCCGCCCTGCTGATCGGCCGTCTCAGTGACACGCTTGGCCATCGACGGACCCTGGCCATTTGCGCCATCGGCGCCGGCCTCTCCCACTTCCCCCAGGCCTTCTCCACCGACGCCGGCCAAATCCTGTTTTGGCGCGCGGTACTCGGCCTTTTCGTGGGCGGCATGTTGCCCTCAGTAACCGCCC
>CAZMKF010000005.1:7267-31421 GCA_964566935.1 uncultured Dehalococcoidales bacterium
TACATACTCCGCGAGAGATCCAAGGCGCCGCTTTTGGCATCAACGCCACTGCCTCCAGCGTCGGCCACGCAGTGGGGCCCTTGACAGGCGCGCTGGTGGCGACGGCTCTTGGCATTCCGGCGGTGCTGATCACCGCGGGAATGCTGCTGCTCACAATCGGCCTGGCGGCGGCAGGTGTTGGTTCCCGGCCACAACCGCCGGCAAGCAGTCCGTCGCTGGGTATTGACTCCGGCGAGCCAGTTAGCCAGTAGTAAGCCGCGGGTGCTATAATCCCCACTCGGACATTCGAAGAACGCAATCGCGCCGCTTGCGGCTGGACCACGATCCCGGCGACTTCAGTCCAAGTGACTTTAGTCCAGGCGATTGCCTTTCTGCTCCGGGGACTGTTCCCGTCACGCACGCGGGGACAATGGACCACCGGGGCAAACCCAAAGAAAGGAGGTGTGCGCATGAACGAGTATGAGCTCATCTGTATTCTGCCCCCGGCCGTAGAAGAGGAAAGCACCAACGCAGCCACTGAAACCATCACTGCGTTTCTGCAGTCCCTCAACGGCGAAATCGTCGAGGTCAAACCATGGGGCAGACGACGGCTCGCTTTCCCCATCGGTGGCCACCGCGAAGGCAACTACGTCGAGTATCAGTTGAAACTCGACCCGGCGTTGACGCAGCAGCTGGAACGCGGCATGAAGCTGAATGAGGACGTTATCCGCTATCTATTGATCAACAAAGCCCATCTATAGCTTTGGCGATCGGCCAGCTCGTGGTGGCTCGCCAACGAAGAAAGGGATTGAGGGTAAAGTTATGGCTAGCTCGCTAAACAAGGTAATGATCATAGGTAACGTCGGCCGTGACCCTGAAATGCGTTACACGCCTAACGGCACGCCTGTTACCTCCTTCAGCGTTGCGTGCGGACGTACCTGGATGAGCGACGGTGAACGCCGCGAAGAAACCGAGTGGTTTAACGTTGTTACCTGGAACAAGTTGGCCGAAACCTGCAATCAGTACCTGACCAAAGGCCAGCGCGTGTACGTGGAGGGACGTCTGCAAACACGCTCCTGGGAAGGCCAAGACGGTCAGAAACGTAGCCGCACCGAACTAATCGCCAACGAGCTGATTTTCCTGACTCCCCGGCAGTCGCGCCCCAGTGGTGGCGACGAGGCTATACCGAGCTACGACGAGCCAGACCAGGACATGACCGCCGACGACCTGCCTTTCTAATCGCAAAATGTGAGGAATCTGATAAGTGACTACTACTGAGAGACCGAGACCAGCCGGCCCGGCACGGAGCGGCCCCCGCCGTGGCGGCAAACCGCGTTACATACCGCGGCGTAAAGCCTGCGCCTTCTGTGTCGACAAGGTAAAAGTGATCGACTACAAGGAAACGGCCAAACTGCGCCGTTTCGTCTCCGATCGGGGCAAGATCGAACCCCGGCGCAAGACGGGGACCTGCGCCCGTCACCAGCGCAAACTGACCGAGGCGCTGAAGCGTGCCCGCTTCCTGGCGTTGCTGCCCTACACCTCGGAACACATCCGCCTGATGACCGGAAGGGCCCAGTAAACCGACCAATCGCCATGGGCGGAGCTGTCAACCAACCGTAAGTTGACAGCTCCGCCGCGCCATTTTCGCCAGAGGACCAAGATGAGCAAGAGCATCCCCCCCGCCAAAAGCAGGCCAATGACCAAGAAGCAGCTCTCCCGCCACCAGCAGGAACAACGTAAGCTGCGCATCGTGCTCGGTGTGGCGGTGACGCTTTTCGCCGCCATAGTGCTCATTCTGCTCTTTGGCTTCTGGAAGGAGTTCGTGCGCATCGCCGATGAGCCGCTGATCACCGTGGGCAGCAAGTCCATCACCGCCCGCGACCTCTCCAAGATGATCGGCTACAGCAACTCCTACAACCAGGACCGCCTGCTCGAGCGCAATGATTTCATCGCCACCAACCAGGCAGCTCAGGACGAGACGGTACTCAACCTGGTGGCCGCCGCTTCCTACCAGATGCAGCAGATCAACTCCCGCCTCTCCCAAACAGAGACTGAATCTCTGGACCGCATGATTATGGCCGAGCTGCTGCATAATGAGGCGAAGGCGCAGACGGTCGCGCTTGACCAGGCACAAAAAGACCAGGCACTGGTGTCGCTGTTCGACCTCGGCCTCGAAAAGCTGGCAGCGCAGCTGAAGGGTGACGTCGAGCTCGAGACTCCGACAGACGCCACTCCCAGTGCCGACGAATTAGCAGCCGCCAGTGCCGCCAAAGCACGCGTGCTGGACGGAGGCCGCATCCTCAGCGAGGCGGACTTCAATTACTACGTGCTGGAGCCCCACGCGCTGGAGCAGCAGTTCAAGGCAGACGTTGCGGCCGGCGTTCCCACCACTGGCGAGCAGGTCCACGCCCGCCACATTCTGATCAGCGACGAACAGAAGGCGAATGAGGTGCTGGCTGATATACGGGCGGGTAAACTCGACTTCGGGGAGGCGGCAAAGCAGTTCTCAGAGGACACGGCCAACAAGGACAAAGGCGGCGATCTCGGCTGGTTCCCCAAGGGGCAGATGGATACGGCCTTTGAGACAGCAGCTTTCGCCATGGAGCCGAACACGATCAGCGACGTCATCAACAGCAGCTTCGGCTACCACATCATCGAGGTGCTTGAGCATGCCACCGACAGGCAGCTAGAACCAGCCACCCTGGAATCGCTGCGCAACTCAGCCTACTGGAAATGGTTAGGGGACCTGCAACAGAAGGAGGAGAACAAGATCGGCTACTCCTACACCGAACAGAAGGTGCGCTGGGCGAAGGACAATGCGCCGAAGCCACCTGTGCCTGCCGCCACTGCGGCGCCTAAGTAGCGGCAAACAAAAGGGGCGGTCGTTAAACGACCGCCTCCTCATTCAGTAACGGACTTACTAGCCAATCACTCCCGCCAGTTTCAAGAGCAACCACGGCACCGCTGCTATGGTGCTGAACACCACCGAGCCGAGCGCCAATACGACCAGTGAATTGGTCAATAGCGAGCGCCAGAAGCGCAATTCGAACAACATGAACGGCCCCGAGATGTGGAATCGGATCCAAGCGACGCGTATACCCCAAACAACGGCGGCCGCCACCCCCAGGGCGAGGCCCACCTCTAACGGATTCCAAGCCAAAGCTGATTAGTCCTCCCAAAAGTAGAACAACACTATAATCGTAGCACATCCGGCTGCGGCGCCGACGCGCGCCGGTAGCTGCGGCTGCGGCGCGCCTGCCTCATGTTAGAATTGTTGCGGTGCTTTGGGAATGAGTAAAGCGTACGATCAGTACCGGCAACTGAAGAGCAAGTACCCCCACGCAATTCTTTTCTTTCAACTGGGCGACTTCTACGAGACGTTTGGCGACGATGCCCGGATTGTCAGCGAAGTCTGTGGTATTATGTTAACCGCACGGGAGCTGGGTCGAGGCAACCGCATGCCCCTGGCAGGCGTGCCTGTTCACTCCGCCAACAGTTACATCGCTCGCCTACTCAAGGCAGGCCATCGCGTCGCCCTCTGCCAGCAACTCAGTTCAGAGCCGAGCAAGGGTTCAAGTGTGGTGGAGCGTGACATCGTGCGCATCATCACCCCCGGCACAGTCAACGACGAGTCGCTCCTGAACGACAAGACCAACAACTACATTCTCAGCCTCGCCATCAGGCGCCGGTTGATCGGGTTGGCCTGCGCCGACGTTACCACCGGCGAGTTTCACGTCACCCAGTTGACGGAGGAGGACTGGCGCCAGATCGTGCGCGCCGAACTGGAGCGTCTCCGGCCGGCGGAGGTGTTGCTCGAACGGGAGCCCGAGACCACCGCCAAGCCGATGCGGGCCGAGGAACTGCTCCCCGATGGCGCCGCAGTGACCAGGCTCGACAGCTGGTACTATCAACTGGAACCGGGACGGGAGGCTCTGCAGCGGCAGTTCGGTGTCGCCAGCCTGGAGGGCTTCGGCTTCGAGCGCCAGCCCGCCGCCATCGAGGCCGCCGGCGCTCTACTCCAGTATCTGCAGGAGACTCAGAAAGCCAGTCTCTCGCGACTGGACCTGCCCCGCTGGTACTCAACCGCCAGTTACATGCACCTCGACGCCTCAACCCAGCGGAACCTGGAACTAACGCAGGCCGGCCGTCAGGGAGGGGCGCGTTCGCTGCTCTCCGTGCTAGACAAGACGCTCACACCTGGCGGCGGACGACTGCTGCGGCGTTGGTTGGGTCAGCCGCTACACGCTGTAGAACCTCTCAACCAGCGGCTTGGCTGCGTGACCGAGCTCGTGGCTGCCGGTCGCCATCGTGCAGAACTGCGAGAGCTGCTGCGCGGCGTGGGCGACCCCGAGAGGCTGCTGGCGCGTCTTGCCAGCAACGCGCGACCGGTCGACCTGTTGACATTAAAGGGTAGCCTGACCCGTCTACCTGCTTTGAAGCAGCTGTGGCAAATGCAGTCCACCGCCGGACCGATAGGTCGACTGCTCTACTCGCTGGACGATTGCACTGAAGTCGTCACACTGATCGAGCAAGCGATAGACGAGAACGAATCGGCAGGGGACAGCAGCCGGCGCATCCGGCGCGGCTTTGCCCCTGAACTCGACGAACTGCTTGAATCGACCCGTGAAGCACGCGAATGGATCGCCTCGCTGGAGCAAGTCGAGAAGGAGCGCACCGGCGTCAAGGCACTGAGGGTAGGCTACAACAAGGTCTTCGGCTACTACATCGAAGTGAGCAATGCCGCCCTTGAGGCGCCGCTGCAAACAAGTCAACTGCAGACGCGTCTCGACGGGAGCCTCACCGCCACCTTGGAGGCGGGTTCTGTGCCGGCCAACATCCGGGAGTTTCTGGAGAAGCACTGCGGCTACGTGCGCAAGCAGACCCTGGTAAGTGCGGAAAGGTTCATCACAGAGAAGCTGGAGGAATATGAGTTGCTGGTGCTGGAAGCACGTGAACGCATTGAGGAGATGGAGTCACGCATCTTCGCAGAAGTCTGCGTTCAGGTGAGCGCCGCTGCCGAGCGAATAGTTACCAACTCGCGTCTGCTGGCAGAGCTCGATATCTACGCCAGTTTTGCCGAGGTAGCGGTTGCGCATAACTACTGCCGGCCGCAGTTGGACGAAGGCGAATCCATCGAGATTGAGGCCGGCCGGCATCCGGTGGTCGAGCAGTCGCTGCCACCGGGCGCTTTTGTCGCCAACAACAGCCGGCTTGACCTGGATAGTGAACAGCTGATTATCCTTACTGGTCCAAACATGGCGGGCAAATCCACCTACCTGCGCCAGGTAGCGCTTATCGTCCTGATGGCGCAGATCGGCTGCTACGTGCCGGCACGCAGGGCTCGCATTGGTCTGGTGGACCGTATCTTCACCAGGGTGGGCGCCCAGGACGATATCGCCACCGGGCAGAGCACCTTCATGGTGGAGATGAGCGAGACCGCCACCATTCTCAACCACGCCACCCGGCGCAGCCTGGTCATCCTCGATGAAGTTGGCCGTGGCACCAGCACCTACGACGGCATGGCCCTGGCCACTGCCATAGTGGAGTACATCCACAACCACCCTCGGCTGGGCTGTAAGACGCTCTTTGCCACCCACTATCACGAGCTGACCGATCTGGAGAAGGTTCTGCCCCGCCTGCGCAACCAACGCATGCAGGTCTCGGAGGAGGCGGGCACAGTCACCTTCCTGCATCGGGTTGAGTACGGCGTCAGCGATCGCTCCTACGGCGTATACGTGGCCCGCCTGGCAGGAATACCGCGTGCCATCACCCAGCGCGCCCAGGATATTCTGGTCTCGCTTGAGCGCAGCGGCCAGACGGCCTCGTTGCCAGAAGCGACCGCAACTGCTGAGGCGAACCCGGCACAGTTGGCTATGCTGGCCGAACCTGATCCTCTGCTGGCTGAGATAGCCGCTATTGACTTGAACGCCATCAGCCCGCTTGAAGCACTTAACCGGCTCTATCTGCTGCAGCAACAGCTGAAGGAGCGCGGCTGATGGCCATCCAGCGCCTGGCGCCAGAGGTAGCGCAACTGATCGCCGCCGGCGAAGTGATCACCAGACCGGCTGACGCGGTTAAAGAGCTGGTTGAGAACGCCATCGACGCAGTGAGCCAGCAGCGACTGGTGGCGACTGACTCGAACCACCGCATCGATGTAGAGATCGCGGGCGGTGGTGCCCAGCTGATCCGGGTTACTGATACCGGTTGCGGACTGGCGCGGGCCGAGCTGGCGCTGGCCTTCGAACGGCACGCCACCAGCAAGCTGGCCACCATCGAGGATCTGGCCTGGGTGGGCACACTCGGTTTCCGGGGGGAGGCCCTCGCCAGCATCGCCGCCGTAGCGCAGATTGAGATGCATACCTATCGAGAGGGTGAGCCAACCGGCGCCAGCTTGCAAGTGCACGCGGGTGCTGCCGGTCAGGTGGAAACCTCGGCCTGGTCGCGGGGCACGAGCGTACGAGTGGCCAATCTCTTTTACAACCTGCCGGTGCGCCAGCGCTTCCTGCGTTCGGCCGCGTCGGAGGCAACCTACATCGCCCACCTGATCTGCCAGTACGCCCTCGCCTATCCGGAGATCCAGTTTGTGCTCAACAGTGAGGGGCGGATTGCCCTGCGCAGCCCTGGGGATGGCGACCTGACTAACGCGCTGGCGGCCGTCTACGGACCCAGCGTTGCCCGCCAGATGAGGGAGCTGATACCAGCCCGGCAGTTGCCTGGCGAGGGAGTCGCCCTTGACGGTTATGTGGGCTTGCCGGAGAACAGCTGGACCAACCGTTCCCACATCTCGCTCTTCGTCAACCGCCGCTGGGTACAGAACCGCGCCCTGGTGTTCGCGGTATCGGAGGCGTATCGCGATATGCTGCCACCGGGCCGTCACCCGGTAGCGGCGATCAACCTGACAATCCCCAGCGCCGATCTGGACGTGAACATCCATCCCGGCAAAGCGGAAGTGCGCCTGCGTCGGGAGCGGCTGGTTTTCGCCCAACTGCAGCAGGCAATCCGCAATACCCTTGCGGCTGCAAGGCCGGTGCGCAACCTTAGCGTCAGTCCGCAACCGCTGCCAGGCACCGATACGCTGCAACAGCAGGGGGAGCTCTCCCTGTCACCCAATGAAGAAGTTGAACTGCCGGCAGCGGCACCACCATCGACGTCCACAGCGGCCCGTTTGCCCCTCTTGCGGGTGATCGGCCAGATCGCCTCCACCTTCATCGTTGCCGAGGGGCCAAACGGCCTTTACCTGATCGACCAGCACCGGGCGCACGAGCGTTTGCATTATGACCGCCTGCGCAGCTCGTTGGCGGCCAGCGAAATAGAGAGCCAGCAACTACTAGAACCGCTCACCCTCGACCTGGAAGCTGACCAACAGGAACTGGTGCAAAAGCACCAGAATGAGCTCAAACACCTGGGTATTGTGCTGGAGGAGTTCGGCGATGGCGCCTACCTTCTGCGGGCTGTACCGCCCGCGCTGACAACCGGGGATGTGCTAGCCAACCTCACCGGCCTGCTCGACGATCTACTGGCTGGTAGCGATTCTGCCAGTTGGCAGGAACAGGCGCTGGCCAGCATCGCCTGCCACGGCTCGGTGCGAGCCGGACAGACGCTCTCGTTACCGGAGATGCGCGCATTAGTGGAGCAACTGGAGCGATCATCAATACCGCAAACCTGCCCGCACGGGGCGCCAACCATCATGCATTTCAGTCAGGCTCAGCTGGAGAAGGAGTTCATGCGGCGCTAGAAACGCTGGTTTCAAAGAGCACGAAAGAGCCGACCATCGGGTCGGCTCCCTTAGTTGAGACGCCAGCAGTTTTACTTGTCTTCTGACTTACCAGCCGGCAGCGAGGGGTCGTTTCCCTGCCTCTCGATTACCAGTTCCACCCGTGCCACGATACCGGCAACCGCTACCACTGCAGCCAGCAGCGGAGCCATGATGGCGCCGGCGGCCCCACCCACCACTGCTGCAGTCAATGGGATGTCGAGGATGGTCCGTCCCTCGTGTCTGATCTTAAGGTTGCGCACGTTGCCTTTCGCCACCGCCTCGTTGATCAGGTGGGCTAGCTGATCGACAGCCACATCGAACTTCTCGGTCCAGTTGTTGCCCTTCTCCTCCGCTTCCTTACTGAAATCGCTAGCCTTCTCCTCCGCTTCGTTTACGAAATCACTGTTCTCGCTCATATCTTCTCCAACCTCAAATAGTACTGGCTCTCCCAGTCCACAACGGCGGGAACTGTGCCTGACTTACCATATTCTAATGCACTCACCCGTGCCATAGTTACCTGCATGGTAAGCATTCGGCAAACGATCGTAGTCGTTGCGTCCCAACGAGACACCAGTACCGTACTGATCTGCTTCGCTTGACAGGACGCGGCCTCCAAACCATACTGAGAGACTGTGAAGACGACCGACCCGCAGACGTCCAGTCAGCCCGAATACGTGCAGGATATCCATTCGGTGCTGATTGACAGTGACCGAAGCGCCATGCGAGTGGCCGAGTTGGGAGCGGAGATCACACGCGACTACCGCGGTCGCAACCCCTTGCTCGTCAGTGTACTGCGTGGCACCGTGATCTTCTTCGCCGATCTGCTACGCAAGATCGAGATCAACGTCGATATCGATCATCTCTCAATCTCCAGCTACGGCCCCGTTACCCGCAGCCAGGGCGTGGTGCGCTTCATCAAGGACTTGGAAGAGCCGGTGAGGCAGCGCGACGTCATCGTAGTGGAAGACGTGATCGACACTGGCTTGCGCATGCGCTTCATCCTGCGCAGCCTGCAGGCCCGCCACCCCGCTTCGCTCGCCGTTTGCACGCTCTTGGACAAACGCCCGCGCCGGTTAGTCGACGTAGAGCTGAAATACGTGGGCTTCGAGATACCGGACCTGTACGTGGTCGGTTACGGTCTGGATTACCACCAACGCTTCCGCAACCTGCCCTACATCGCTACCCTCAAACCCGAGGTAATGCAGCGGCGCGGTTAGCCAAGCAGTTGTCAGGGCTGCCGCGTCACTTCTCCGCAGCGAATCAGAAGCGACCCATGTAACAGGCAGGCGACATCGACATCTCGCGCAGGCGCCTGATCCGCTCCTCGATGGGCGGGTGGGTACTGAACAGGCCCGCCAAACCACTGGCGATCGGTTGCACCGTGAATTGGTGCGCCGTTGCCGGGTTGACTTGCATGGGGGCCATCTGGTTGGCAGTCTGCAACTTCTCCAAGGCGCTGGCCAGGGCTAACGGGTCGCCCACTATGCGCGCGCCAGTGGCGTCAGCGCCGTACTCGCGAGTGCGCGAGATCGCCAGCTGGATAATGGAGGCAGCAATCGGCGCAATAATGATGGTGGCAATCATGCCGATGATGCCGAGCCCGCCGCTCTCATCGTCATCACCACGACCGAAGATCAAGGCCCACTGTAACATGTGGGCGATCATCGAGATGGCGCCGGCGATACTGGCCGCAAAAGCGCCGATCAGCGTATCGCGGTTACGGATGTGCGCCAGCTCGTGGGCCAGCACGGCAGACAGCTCCTGGCGATTCAGTAAGCGGGTGATGCCGACGGTAACCGCCACCGCGGCGTGCGCCGGGTTCCTGCCAGTGGCGAAGGCGTTTGGTGTGGTCGAGTCCATCACATAGACGCGTGGTTTGGGCAGGCCGGCATTACCGGCCAACTCCTCCACCATGGCGTGCAGCTCTGGCGCTTCCTCTACCGAAATCTCCTTAGCTCCGCTCATTGACAACGCAATGCGATCGGAAAACCAATAAGTACCGAAGTTGATGGCGATGCCCACGACCAGCATCAGCATCATGCCGCCGTTGCCGCCGAACGCCCGCCCAATTACTACCAACAGGGCGGTCAGTACCGCCATCAGCGCAACTGTGCGCAAACTGTTATTGCTTGTCATTATCTGTACTGAAACCTCCCGGAAGGCGAGGCACCCCACCCCCCTGGCACTGATTGCCTGGTATTCCATCTGCAATTATACAGATTCCGGCACCGCCACTCGGCGGGGACCATTCCAGCCACCAGCGCGCTGTGCTAGAATCCTCCCGTAACAGCTAATTGTGCAATGCAGCCGAAACGGACGGGAAGGAGCTCGCCCGCTCGGCTGTTTTGTTGCCTGCGGGATACTAATGCAAGATCGCCTTGACTCAGCCCGGAGTACTGATCAACTGCTGGCCACCGACGCCCGAGGCGCCGCCGGCGGCGGCGCCATCACCGCCTCCGGCCTGGCGCTCATTTTGTTCTCCACCCTTGTCACCTCCTCGCAGGGTATCGCCGTCAAATTCGCTCTGATGGGATTCTCTCCGGCGTTGCTGATGGCCGTGCGTTCGGTACTGGCGGCGCTTCTCCTCCTCGCCCTGGTCCGACTGATGCGTGTCTCCTATCCAGACAGCCCCCGGCAGATCCTGATTGCCTCCGGCCTGGGTGTCATCAATGTGGTCGTGCCGGGCCTGATGTACTGGTGGGCCTTGCAATACACGCCGGTCGGCCGGGCCACCCTGCTCACCTCCACCCAGCCGTTCCTGATGGTACTCATGGCCCACTTCCTGATGAAGGGCGACCGCTTTACCTCACGCACCCTGTTTGGCTTGCTCTTTGGTTTCGCCGGGGTTCTACTGGTGGTAGTGGGGCGCGGTGGTACGATGGAGAGTGGCGGCCTGCTGGTGGACCTCAGCGTTTTGACAGCTGCTTCGATGTGGGCAGTGTCACAGATTGTGGTCAAGAAGATCGGTCACCGCTGGCATAGTCTAGCGCTGGTAAGCACTCAGATGTGCGCCGCCGCCGTGCTGGCGCCGCTGGTCTTCCCATTCCTCGAACCAAACTGGCACTTCACCGCCAGCGTGGAGTCACTAGGCGGCCTGCTCTACCTGATCACCATGGGCACGGTGGGCATGTTCGTGTTGATGTACTACATCCTCAGCCGCTACAACGTCAGCACCGTGTCCTCGTTCATTTTCCTGCAACCGGTGTTTGCCGTATTCCTGGGCTGGTTGCTGCTTGGCGAGGCGTTGACCTGGACGCTGCTGGGCGGCCTCCTCCTGGTCATGGCAGGGCTGATTCTGGTCAATAGCCGCCGCACTGCCGCGCCGCCGCAACGCAACACCGCTTAATAGCAGTGAAAAGAATGCCGGGACCGCGCGCGCGGTCCCGGCCGAAGGCTTAAGCCTAATCGGGGAACTTGAGCACCGGCTGCCGTGCCGCGCGCACCTCGTCCAGGCGGCCGACCGGCGAGTTATGCGGGGCGCTCTTCAGCAACTCCGGATCGGTCTTAGCTTCCTCGGCAATCTGCCGCATGGCGGCAATGAACGTGTCCAGAGTCTCCTTCGTCTCGGTCTCCGTGGGCTCGACCATCATCGCCTCTTCCACGACCAGCGGGAAGTAGATCGTGGGCGGGTAAAAGCCATAGTCGATCAGTCGCTTGGCCATATCCAGCGTAGTGACGCCCACCTTCTTCTGGCGGCGTCCGGATAACACGAACTCGTGCATGCAAATCTCATCGTAGGCAACGTCAAACACGTCCCGCAGCTTGCTCAACATGTAGTTGGCGTTGAGTACCGCATTCTCGCTGACTCTCTTGATGCCTTCCTTACCCAAACTGGCGATGTAGGAATAGGCGCGCACCAGAATACCGAAGTTGCCATAGAACGACCGCACCTTACCCACCGAATGCGGCAAATCGAAATCGAAGTAGAAGCGACCGTCCTCTGACTTGCCGATAACCGGCACCGGCAGGAAGGGCGCCAGGTGCTCTTTGACGGCGATGGGACCCGCTCCCGGCCCGCCACCGCCGTGTGGAGTGGAAAAGGTCTTGTGCAGGTTATAGTGCATTACGTCGCAGCCAAGATCACCCATGCAGGCCCTGCCCAGCATGGCGTTCATATTGGCGCCATCCGCATAGACAAGACCGCCCGCCTCGTGCACGAGGCGGCAAATCTCGACTATGTTCTCGTCGAACAAGCCTAGCGTGGAGGGAATGGTCAGCATCATCGCCGCCACGTCGTCGCCCAGGCGGGCCTTCAACGCCTTTACGTCAACGCCACCGCGTTCGTCGGAGGGGATAGTGGCCACCGAGTAGCCAACCATGGCGGCACTAGCCGGGTTAGTGCCGTGCGCTGTATCCGGCACCAGCACCACACTGCGGTGGTCTTGACCGCGTGCCCGCTGGTAAGCGCGGATGACCAACAAGCCGGTGAACTCTCCCTGTGCGCCCGCCGCAGGTTGCAGGCTGCAGGCATCCATGCCGCCAATTGTGCAAAGGTAGCCCTGCAGCTCGTACATCAGTCTCAATGCGCCCTGCACGCTTTCCTCAGGCTGATACGGATGGATGAGCGAGAAGCCAGCCAAGCCGCAGGCTTCCTCGTTCACTTTGGGATTGTACTTCATGGTACACGAACCCAAAGGGTAGAAGCCGCGGTCTACCGAGTAGTTGAGCTCGGACAGCCTGGTGAAGTGGCGTACCACCTCACCCTCAGTCAGCTCCGGCAGAGGCAGACGCTCCCGCAGCTTCACCCCGGGTAGAAGGGTGGCCAGATCGGCAGCGTTGTCATCAGCCGCTACCACGTGGCCCGAGCTGCGACCACTGCGTGATAGTTCAAAGATGGTCGGTTCCACCACTTTGGCGGACATCACTTCCTTATTCATTTGCACGCCTCCAGCGCCTTCACCAGTTGGCCGATCTCAGCCGGTGAGTTCATCTCCGTCACGCAGAGCAGCAGCAAGTCCTCCGCGTCCGGATAGTCGCGGGAGAGTGCATAACCACCGATGATGCCGCTCTGCCACAGCTTACGGTTCACCTCCGTGGCGCTGAGCGGGCAACGAATCACGAACTCCTTGAAGAAGGGCGCCTCGTAGGCTAGTGAGAAGCCGGGAACCGCAGCAATGCGTTCAGCGGCCGAGTGACTGTTACGTACACAGAGCTCCGCCACGCTGCGCAGGCCAGTGGGGCCCATCTGGCTAAGGTAGACTGTGGCCGCCAGCGCCATCAAGCCCTGGTTTGTGCAGATGTTGGACGTGGCTTTCTCGCGACGGATATGCTGCTCACGCGCCTGCAGGGTAAGCACGTAGCCGCGGCGGCCACTATGGTCGACTGTCTCTCCCACCAGGCGTCCCGGCATCTGCCTCAGATACTTTGTCTTGCAGCTGAAGAGCCCCAGCGAGGGGCCGCCGAATGAGATCGGTATGCCCAGCGATTGACCCTCCGCCACTGCCACATCGGCGCCGTAGTCGGCGGGGGCTGCGAGCAGGCCAAGCGAGATTGGATCGTAAATGACCACAAAGAGCGCGCCAGCAGCGCGCGCGGCTTCGGCAAGTGCGCTCACATCTTCTATGCAGCCGAAGAAATTCGGCTGTTGAACGATGACGCAGGCGGTCTGCTCATCCACCGCACCGATGATACGCCGAATATCCAACACACCGGCTCCCGGCTCCGGCTCGCACTCCGTGTATTCCAGACCCAGCTCCCGGGTGAAAGTGCGCAGCACGGTGCGGTACTCCGGATGCACGGCCGAGGAGAGCACCACCTTATTCCGCCTGGTGGCACTCAACGAAAGCACCACCGCCTCAGCGGTTGCCGAGGCACCATCGTAAAGAGAGGCGTTGGTGACGTCCATGCCGGTGAGACGGCAGATCAGCGACTGAAACTCAAAGATCGATTGCAGGGTACCCTGGCTGATCTCTGGTTGATAAGGGGTGTAGCTGGTATAGAACTCACTCCTGCCAATCAGGCGAGGCACGGCGGCCGGAATGAAGTGGTTGTAAGAACCCGCGCCCAGGAAGGACGGGTGCGCCGCCACGGTGGCGTTAGCGTTCGCCATTGCCAAGAGATGTCTCCTCAGCTCCAGCTCAGACAGCGCGGGCGGCAGATCCAGCTCCGGGCGGGCAATGTCCGCCGGTAGCTTACTGAACAGATCGTCCAGTGTCCCGACGCCGATAGACTCCAGCATCTCCTGCTGCTCGGCCTCGGTGTTGGGTACGTAATTCATCGCTTTACCCTCCGCCTCGGTTTTTGGTTAGACTGACAACTAGCCCGCTACAAACTCGTCGTAGGCAACATTGTCCATCAGTGAATCCAGTTCATCGAGCGCGTTGGGCTTGATCTTGATCATCCAGGCATCTTCGTAAGGCGAGCTGTTGACCAGCTCCGGTTCGTTGAGCAACTTCTCGTTGATCTCCACAACCTCACCACTCAGCGGCGAGTAGAGATCCGAAGCGGCTTTAACCGACTCAACAACACCGAAGGTGCCATCCTTGGCAAGACTGTCACCAACTTGGGGCAGTTCAATGAAGACAACATCGCCCAACTCCGCCTGCGCATAGTCGGTGATGCCAACCACGGCCACCTCGCCGTCAACCTTCACCCATTCGTGTTCTTTGGAATACTTCAGACCTTCTGGCGCCATTGTCACTACCTCCACAGTGTTATTCTTGCTGACAAGCCACCGCCGCCCCACCAGGCATATGTGCCCAGCGGGGCCGGATTCAGAACTCCAGCCGTCTATGTCTCAGGACTATACTCTCGAGGATGCCCACCGCGATCAACGAGGTGATCAACGAGCTGCCTCCGTACGACACAAAGGGCAACGGCATACCCACCACCGGAATGAGACGCACGTTCATTGCCACATTGATGAAGGCCTGCACCATGATGTAGGCGGTGAGGCCAACAGCCACATAACGGCCAAACGGGTCACGCGAGAGCGTTGCCACCCTAAGCATACGCCAGAGCAACAACATGAACAACAGCAGCACCAGCACCGAACCGATAAAGCCCATCTCTTCGGCCAGTACTGAGAAGATGAAGTCGGTGTGGCGCACCCTCAAGAAGTGCAACTGGCTCTGGCTGCCGCTGAGGTAACCGCGCCCGGTCAGTCCCCCGGAGCCAATGCTGATGAGCGCCTGGCGGATATTGTAGTCGGCTCCGAACGGATTGAACTCTCCCATACCCAGGAACTGCAGCACTCGCGACTTCTGATACTCCGGCAGCAGCATCCAGACGACGGGGCTGGCAGCCAGCCCCGCCAGTGAGAGCCCCGCCAAATGCATAAGCCGCATACCCGCCGCTAACACCATGGCCAGCCAGATTGCCACCAGCACCACACTGGTGCCAAGGTGCGGTTGCAGCATGATCAGGCCGACCGGCAGCCCCAGGATGACCAGACTGAGCAGCACCGTGCGGATCTCACCCATCTCCTCCTGCCGGCGCGCCAGGAAGCGGGCGAGAAAGAGGACGAGGGCGATCTTGGCCAACTCGGACGGTTGCAGGGGGAAGAAACGCAAGTCTATCCAACGCTGCGCTCCGTAGGAGGTTTGACCACTGGCCAACACCACCACCAGCAATAACAGCACAGCCAGGTAAATGTAGACGGAGAGGCTGCTGAGCAGGCGATAGTCCATCAGCATAACCACACCACCTAGGAATACCCCCACCGCCACATAGGCCAACTGCTTGTAGATTGCGTCGTCTTTGGGCAGGCCAGGTTCGCCTCCCCAAGTGGCGCTGTAGATGAAGGCTAGACCCACCAGCAACAACAGCGCCACCGTAAACAACAGGACGGGATCGAAATGCCGCCACGACCTCAGGTCCACCACTCAGCTCCCACTCTGGTAAGGCACTTTGAAGTAGTAGCTCATGATCTCGGCGGTCAATTTGGCTGCGTGCTGCGGCCCCTTGCCATTCTCGACAAACACGACCACACAGACTTCGGGGTTTTCGTAGGGTGCATAGGCGCCGAACCAGCCGTGGTTCAGATATTCGCCCTTGTCGTTCAAGATCGACTCCGCCGTGCCGGTCTTGCCGGCCATTTGAATGCCTTCGATGTTGGAATCGTGCGCAGTACCATAATACTGGACGCCGTTGGTTGTCTTGCCGATGCTCATGTTGGCCAGCATGCCTTCGCCAACGACTTTCAGGTGCTCGCTCTCAATGGGAAGCTCACGGATCACCTGCGGCTGAAACTCACGTACCACGCCGTTGTTTTCGTCCTTGATTTCTTTAACTACCTGAGGTCGGTAGAGGGTGCCGCCATTGGCGATGGAGCTAAGCACTGAGGCGATCTGCAACGGCGTTACCTGCAGGTACCCCTGCCCAATGCCCATAATGTAGGTGTCGCCCTGGTACCACGGTTCCTTAATGTTGGCACGCTTCCATTCAGGATCCGGCACCAGCCCTGAGACCTCGTCAGGCAGATCGATACCGGTGGGGGAGCCAAGCCCAAAGGCGCGGGCGTAGTCGGCCAGCCTGCTAGCGCCGAGGCCTGGGAACTTATCGTTCGGGTCGCCACCGGCCAGATTGTAGAAGTAGGTGTCACATGAGTCCGCCAAGGCGGCGACCATATCCTCGGTGGCATGAGTATCCCAGCATTTGAGCCAGGTGGTACCTCCCCAGGTGCCCGGTACCGCCAAGCCACCCGGGCAGTCGATAATCGTATTGGAGCCCACAACGCCCGCCTGCAGCGCGGCAGCAGCCGTGACCACCTTGAATACCGAGCCCGGCGGATAAGCGCTGTTAATAGCCTTATTGAGCAGAGGGAAGTAGGGCTCAGCCAGAATGCGGTCGAGATCCGACTGGCTGATGCCCTGCGCAAAGAGATTGTTATCGTAGGTAGGCAGGTCGGCCATCGCCAGCACCTGGCCGTTATTGGGGTTAAGTACAACGGCGGTCACGGCGCCGTACTCCTGCACCTTACTAGCCAGAATATCAGTAACCGCCCTCTGCAGTTCGCCATCTATAGACAACCACAGGTTGTTACCGGCTTGCGGCTCAGCGGGCCGGATCACGCTCACTTCGCGCTCGCTGCTGTCCACCTCGAACAGTTTTTCGCCGGGAAAGCCGCGTAGATCTTCCTCGTAGAGCTGCTCCAGGCCGGTCTGGCCCACTACGTCGTTCGGCTCGTAATTGCGGCGTGGGTCCGATTTGCGCACGGCGTACTGCTCGGCCGTGATGCGGCCGGTATAACCAAGCAGGTGGGAGAAGACAGGGCCATCGGTGTACTCGCGCTGCGCCTCAACTACCACGGTCACACCCGGTAACTCGACATTGCGCTCCTCGATGGCAAACGCAACCTCACGCGGCACCTCGGTCTTGATTGGCACCTGGGTGAAAACGCTGGTCTTCAGCGCACCCTGACTGTCGAACCCGTTCTTGCGGTAGATGTCCCGCACTTGCTCGCCACTGAGCGACAGAGCCTTGCCCAACTCGCTGAACACGCGCTCGCTCGCCTCTCGCCCGTCCGGCAGCGAGGCCGGCACGATACCCACAGTGAAGGTGGCGACGTTGCGAGCCAGGAGTTCACCAGCGCTATCGTAGATGACACCGCGAGCCGCCTTGACTGTAGAGATGCGCAGGCGGTTCTCATCCGCGAAACTGCGGAACTGCGCTCCCTCCACCACCTGCAGGCCCCAGAGCTGCCGCACAATCAGCGCCAGCATCAGGACCGCCGCTACAGCGATGAAAGTCAGTTTTCTCGGCTGTCGGGCTCCAGATTCCTCCTCTTCGTCGTCAAATAGTTCCGGGCGTTCGTCCAATATCTACCTCTTCCTTCTCCAACTCAAAGGCAGCGTGCAACGCCTGTACGGCCTCGGCAACCTGTGAACGGTTGATCACACAGGTTATGCGGATTTGGCTGGTAGTTATCATCTCGATGTTTATGCCGGCATCCGCCAGCGTTTTGAACATGGTGGCAGCGTGGCCCGGTACGTTTTCGATACCACTACCCACAATAGAGACCTTGCCCACCTGATCGCCAGTGACTAGCGACCGCGCCTTGATGCTGCGCGCCACTCCCTCCATCACTTTCAGCGCCTTCTTAAGGTCGCCACGTGCCACGGTGAAGGAGAGATCCGTTTCTCCGGCCACACCGGCGTTTTGCACGATGGTACCCACATTGATGCCGGCTTCAGCCAGCGGCGAGAACACCAGGGCTGCAATGCCCGGGTGGTCCGGCACGCCCTGCAAAGTCAGTTTCGCCACATCAAGGTCGTGCGCAATACCGCGCACCTTGTTCTTTCGTTCCATCTCTTCGCCACCCCAAATTAGCGTCCCCGCCTGCTCGTTGAAACTGCATCACCCGCGCCCCCTGTTGCGCCAGTTCCAGCATCTCCTCATAGCCGATCTCGCGCAGTTTGCGCGCCGAGGCTACCAGCCGCGGGTCGGCGGTGAACACGCCCTCCACGTCAGTGTAGATCTCGCAAAGGTCCCCGCCCACTGCCGCCGCCAGAGCCACTGCCGTGGTATCCGAACCACCACGCCCCAGAGTAGCGATCTCATCTGTGGTCGTCATGCCCTGAAAGCCTGCCACAATAACCACTCTACCGTGCCGCAACTCGCGGTGGATACGGCTTGGCTCCAGGTCGATGATGCTGGCGTGGCTACACTGCCCGTCGGTCATGATGCCTGCCTGGCGGCCGGTAAGTGAGATAGCCTCCTTGCCCAGCTCGCGCAGGGCCATCGCCAGCAGCGCGCTGGACACGATCTCCCCAGTCGACAGCAGCAGGTCGAGCTCGCGAACATTCGGGTCTTCGGTTATCTGAGAGGTCAGTGCCAGCAAGTCGTCGGTTGTATCACCCATGGCAGAGACCACCACCACTACCCGGTTGCCAGCATCCTGAGAGGAGGCCACCCGCTGGGCGACAGCCTTGATACGCTCCGCGTTGGCCACCGAGGAACCACCGTACTTCTGTACAACCAGCGCCATGGCTACAAGCCCAGATGCTGTTCGAGGACAGTGAGATTGGCGGGCAGCTGAGTGAAACTGGCGCTCACCTTGACCGCCGTGTCCGGGTCTTTCAGCCCATGACCGGTAACCACGCACACTACCCGCTTGCCGGCGAAATCCATCCGGCCGCTGCGCGACAGTTTCAATACGCCGGCAACCGAGGCGGCAGACGCTGGTTCGACGAACACTCCCTCGCGACTGGCCAGTAAGCTGTAGGCCTCGAGGATCTCCTCATCGCTCACCATATCGATCAGGCCACCGGATTCATCGCGTGCCTTCACAGCCTGTTGCCAGCTGGCGGGGTTGCCAATCCTGATCGCAGTAGCGATAGTCTTCGGTTCGCTCACCACCTCGTTGCGCACGATCGGCGCGGCGCCCTCGGCCTGGAAGCCGAGCAGTACTGGCAGGTTGCGGCTCACCCCGCCGTTACGGTATTCGTTGAAGCCGCGCCAGTAGGCTGTGATATTGCCCGCGTTGCCGACCGGAATGGCAAGATAATCGGGCGCTTCGCCAAGCTCGTCGCAGATCTCGAAGGCAGCAGTCTTCTGTCCTTCGATTCGGTATGGGTTGATCGAGTTGACGAGGACAACGGGATGCTTGGCAGTGAGCTCGCGCACCATGTTGAGCGCCTCATCGAAGTTGCCCTCCAAGGCGATGACGCTGGCGCCATAGGCGAGCGCCTGCGCCATCTTGCCGAGCGCGATGTTGCCGGCTGGCACCACCACAATGCAGCGGATGCCACTATGCGCCGCGTAGGCAGCTGCCGAGGCGCTGGTGTTGCCGGTTGAGGCGCACATGATGGCGTTGCTGCCGTTCTCCAGGGCGTTGGCAACTGCCATCACCATGCCGCGATCTTTGAACGAACCTGTCGGATTACAGCCCTCGTACTTGAAGTAGAGCTCAGCGCCACCCAGCTCGTCTGTCAGATGGCTGGCCCGCACGAGCGGCGTGCTGCCTTCACCCAGACTGAGCATGGGCGTGCGTTCAGTGACCGGTAACCACTTGGCGTATCGTCGCAGCACGCCGCGACCTTTGATTTCAGCTTTCATTCTGTCTGTTTCTTTCCTGCATCTCACGAATCTGTTGTTCGAGGCTGGCCAGTTCGCGTTGCTTCTTGGCCTGTTCCTCGCGCTGCATGTCTCTCAGGCTGGTTTCGTGACGGCGCGCCAGCTCCGCTACGGAAGCAGCGGTCTCGCGGTTCTGCGCAGCCAGCGCCCTCAACTGGGCGGCGGTCTCCCGCTCCAGCGCCTCAAAACGCTGGTCAGCCTGTTCATTCACAATCTGCAATTCACTGATGCGCAACGACAGCGCCTCGTAACGTTCCCGCTCAGTTCTCAGTCTGGCCTCAAACGCCTGCTGCTCGCTGGCGGCGCGGTTACTCTGCTCGTAGAGGGGACCCACCTGCCCGCTCAACGCGTCCAGGCGCGCAATCACGCTGCCCATCCGGCCAGACAATTCATTGACTGCGTCCAGGTCGGCTTCACGGTGCGTGATCAACTCACCGATGGCGCTGGCATTCTGGTTACCACGGTCGCGCTCGTCTACTAGCTGGCGGCGCAGTTCGGCGAATTCGTCCCTCATCTGCGGCACACTGCGCGCCAGCGCCTGCAGTTCGATCATCGCCTCGCCGGACTGCCGGCGCCACTCCTCGATGTTCACCTGCCAATCGGACAGTTGACGCGTCCACTTCACATCCGCCAGACGCTGCCATTCGGCCGATCTATGGTGTTCGAGTTCCAACTTCTCCAAGCGCTTCTCCGCATTATCAGCCGCCAGGCTCTTATGCCGCACCGTTTCGTTGAGCAGACTAAGTGCGCCATTCAGTTGATCGTGCCTCTCCTTCTGCTCGTCCAGACGACCCACAATCTCCGGTATCTGACTACGCTCCCGTTTGCCTTCCTCAACCAGGAGCAGGAGGCGACCCCGCATGTTCTCGAGTGTTGTCTGGGCGGCAGTAAGCTCTCTACGCAGTTCCTCTTCAGTCTGCCGTTCACGTTCGCTTGCGAGGGACTCCGCCCTGGCGCGTTGCTCGTTGCGCTTCTGCTGCTGTTCCTGCCACTGCTGCATGCCCTGTAGCGCATCCCGCATTTGCGTGACCATGCTCTCCAATCGGGCTAGGTTGAGCAGGCGATTACGCAGGTCCTTGATGTCGATCTCTATCGTCGCCAGGCGCGCGGACGCTTCATGCTGCCGCACCACAGCCTGCTCGATCTCGTTTCCCAGCCGCACCAGCTCCAGCTTGTCGGCCCGTCTCTCCTGATCCATCCAAGCGAGCAATTGGGCTTGCAGTTCCTCGCCACCAGCGCTTGGCGCACCGCGCTCCAGTTGGTTATCGTTGCTAGGGTCGCTCATCGTTTACTCTCCACCGGCATGAGCAGCGCGCCCTCTGTCATCTCCGCCAGTTTGGTGATCTCTGCCACAGTATCTTCGGCTAAACCTGCCAACAACAGCATTACCATCGTCTCTGCCTGCTGCCTGCCAACGATCTCTGTATCGGCCAGATTATCCAGCGTCGCCGCGGCGCCGGCTGGAACGCGCAGGTAGTAGCTACCCCCGGCCCGATTCGCGACGGCGGCTAGGCGGATTTCCGGCAACGGCTGAGGCGGCTCTCCACGGTTTATTGCATAGAGGTCAGCCAGCAAAGCGCTCGCGGTGGGCGCCGCGCCCGCGCCCCGGCCGTACAGCATACCCTCGCCGGCCAAGCTGGCCAGGTACGAGACGGCGTTGAAGGGCCCGCTAACGCCGGCTAGGGGCGACTGCCGCGAAACAAACGTGGGAGCTACCTGCAAAACCGGAGACTCGGCGTTGAAATCGGCGCTGGCCAACAAACGTATAGTGTAGCCGTGCTGCCATGCGAACTCAAAATCCTCCGCGCGCAGCTTGCTTATGCCATTGCAGGCGATCTGCTCCGGCTCCGGCCAGCCGCCCACCACCAGCGCGGTCAGTACGCACAACTTGTAGCGTGAGTCAAAGCCCTCTATGTCGTTGGTGGGGTCGGGTTCCGCGTAGCCCAGCCGCTGCGCATCCTGCAACGCCTCTCCGAAATCGGCCCCTTCCTGCTCCATGCGGCTGATTATGTAGTTAGTGGTGCCATTGACGATGCCTTGCAGCGACCACACCCGGTTGCCGGCCAGCGCCTGGCGCAGCGCAGCTACCACGGGCACAGCGCCACCAACCGAGGCCTCCACTCCCAGCCAGAGGCCGCGGCGGTTGGCGAGCGCCGCCAGTTCAGGACCGCACCTGGCGAGCATTTCCTTGTTGGCAGTGACCACGTGCTTACCATTGGCCAAGGCGCGCGCCACCAGACTGCGGGCCGGCTCCACACCACCCATCACCTCGACCACAACCTCTATTGCCGGGTCGTCCACCACCTCAGCGGGCGTGACAGTCAGGAGGCCCTCCTCAATCGCCAGCCCCCGCTGCCGGCTGACATCGCGCACCAGCACCCGCCGCAAATCAAACTGGCCGTCTGCCTCCTCCTCGTGAAAGGCACGGTACAGGCCACTGCCTACCACACCCAACCCCAATAAGCCAATCGTTGTTCTACGCAACTTTCACCCACTTCTTTCGAGCTGTCGGGCCATTATATCGACGCCCCCAAAGGGGCGCAAGGCAACAGGCGGAGGCCGCTCGCTCTCATGTGCCTGCCCTGATAGGCCGAAATCACCGCGTTCTTTGGGCACAATGGGCGATTTCAGCTGGCTGCCCGGCGTGGCACGGTGCTGCGGGCTGATGTATACTCACTTTTTTGGAAGGATAGGGAAAGGCAGGTAGTCTTAGTTGAAAGTACTCCTTACTACGGACGTCAAAGATCTTGGCAAAGCCGGCGATATCAAGGATGTCGCGGACGGATATGCGCGCAACTACCTGATCAAGCGGAATCTCGCCACGGCGGCAACGCCGCAGAACATCCGCCGGGTAGAAGAACAACGGCAGGCACAGGCGCGGCGCGATGAGAAGCTGGCACAGGAGTTCCAGGTACTGGCCGGTAAGATCGACGGTGTGGATCTGCATTTCCCCGTGAAGGTCGGCGAGAACGACCGCCTCTACGGCTCGATCACCAACGGCGACATCGCCCGTGAGCTGAGCGAGAAGGTTGGCGAGGAAGTAGACCGGCGGCACGTGGTGCTTGAGGACCCCATCCGCGAACTGGGCAACTTCCAGGTACCGGTGAGGCTAGGCCACGGCGCCAAAGCCACCGTTAACGTGGTCGTAGAAAAGGGCTAGAGATGCTCGCCGACGGGCAGGAGCGCCTTCCACCACAAAGCACCGAGGCCGAGGAAGCAGTCATCGGCTCGGTGCTGATCGATCCCGAGGCCATCGGCCGCATCGCCGCCTTCTTGCAGGAGGCGGATTTCTATCGCGACCGCAACCGCGATATCTATGGCGCCGCCCTGGCCCTCTACGACCGGCGCGAACCCACCGATCTCCTCACCCTGCGCGAGGAGTTGGAACGGCGCAACAAACTAGACGCCGTGGGCGGTCCCGCCTACCTCGCCTCGCTATCCGCCTCGGTACCAACCGCTGTGCACGTGGAGTACTACGCCCGCATCATTGAACGCACTGCCGTACTGCGCCGCCTGATCGCAGCAGCCGGCCAGATCGCAGGCTTGGGCTACGACTCAGGCACCCAGGAAATAGAGAGCATCCTCGACCGCAGCGAGCAGATCCTGTTCAGCGTCTCGCAGCGTCGTCAATCGCGCGATTTTGTTTCGCTCAATCAGGCACTGAGGCAGTATTTCGACACCCTCAACTACTTGCACGAGAACCGTGGCGACACGGTGGGCATCCCCACTGGCTTCAAGGACCTCGACAAGATGACGGGCGGCCTGCATAACTCCGACCTCGTCATTGTCGCCGGGCGGCCCGCCGTGGGCAAGACAAGTTTCGTGCTGACCCTGGCCCACAACGCGGCCCGCCGCTTCAACGTCCCGGTTGCCCTCTTCAGCCTGGAGATGTCGGTGGAACAGCTGGTGCAGAGGCTGCTATGCAGTGAGGCCTCGGTGGACGCTCAAAAACTGCGCTCCGGCTTCATAGACGACTTTGAATGGAACCGCCTCAGTTCCGCCTTTGGCGACCTGTCGGAGACCCCCATCTACATCGACGACAGCGCCTCGCTTACCGGCCTCGAGCTGCGCGCCAAGGCGCGGCGGCTGAAGGCGGAGCACAACATCCAGCTGGTAGTGGTCGACTACTTGCAGCTGATGCAGGGGCGCGGCCTGGACAACCGTGTGCAGGAGGTCTCGGAAATCTCCCGCAGCCTCAAGATCCTCGCCCGGGAGCTGGACGTTCCCGTCATCGCCCTATCACAACTCTCTCGCGCCGTCGAATCCCGTCAGGATCACCGGCCGGTGCTCAGCGACCTGAGAGAATCGGGCTCCATCGAACAGGACGCCGACATCGTCATCTTCATTCACCGCGAGGAACTGTACAAGCGCGACACCGAGCGCAAGAACATCGCCGACCTGATC
>CAZMKF010000005.1:31431-35539 GCA_964566935.1 uncultured Dehalococcoidales bacterium
CCTGGCAAAACTGATCGTCGCCAAGCACCGCAACGGTCCCACCGGCGAAGTGGCGCTGCGCTTCTTCCCCAACCAGACACGCTTTGCGGACCTGGAGCGCTTCCGCGAGGTAGAATAGTGGAGCATGGTGCGTTTGGTCCGCTTGAGGGCGGGGTGGGCGATGGTGAGACGGCCGGTACCAGACTGCCCGACGCCCTGTTCCGGCGCATCCTGCCCGCACTGAGCGAGCCCGACGAGTTCAGGGTTACACTGCACCTCTACTGGCTGCTCAGTGGACGCAGCGGCGGCAACGCCGCCGTCAGTTTGCGCCAATTGCAGGGCGACCGGCAGCTGATTGTGGGGCTGCGGATCAAGTCGGAAACAGGCTACCGCCGCCTGCGTGTCGCTCTGGAAGCGGCTGTACAGCACCGCAACCTGCTCGTGCTGGGCACGGGCGACGAATCTGTCTACCTGCTGAATACGCCGATCGGCCGCCGGGAGTTCGAACGTATGCGGCAGGGCGGCCTGCTGCAGCGCCCGGTGCCGCAGCGGCTGTTGTTGCGACCAGAGCAGGTGTGGCGCACCCCCGTCTTGCAGCTGTACGAGCAGCAGGTAGGTAGCCTGACGGCCACCGTAGCCGGCGAATTGGAGCAACTGGTGCAGCGGCATGGTGACGCGGCGGTGGCCGCAGCCATCGATGAGGCGGTGGCCAGGGAGAAGCGATCCTGGGCATATATCCGCAGCATTATTGAGAGGGGGGAGGTTGAAATTGGCCAGGCGTTTGAGTGATCTGCTAAACGAGAGAACCCTGCCGGAGCCTGCGGCAGCGCCCACCCCTCAGCCGGAGGTATGTCCGCGCTGCAAGGGCTCACATTACCTCGTGCACGACGTACCCTTCGGCCACCCGCTCTTTGGCAGGGCAGTGCCATGCGAATGCCTGCTGGCCATGCGCGAAGAGCGTGACTTCACCGCTATACAGGACATGTCCAGTCTCTTCGACTTCCGCGACAAGACGTTTGCCGCCTTCGACAGTGAGGTTAAGGGGGTGGCCGAGGCGCACCGGGCGGCACAGGCCTACGTGCAAGACCCCCAGGGCTGGCTGGTCTTCGTGGGCCCGGTGGGTTGTGGCAAGACGCACTTGGCAGCGGCTATCGCCAACCAGTACCTGGCGGATGGAGGCCGACCGCTGCTGGTCAACGTGCCTGAGCTGCTGGATCACTTGCGCAGCACCTATAACCCAGGCAGCCCTTACACCTACGATGAACGGTTTGAGGAAGTGAGAACTGCCCAATTGCTCATTCTGGATGACTTGGGCACGGAATCCGGCTCGGATTGGGCGAAGGAGAAGATCTATCAGATCCTCAACCGCCGCTACAACATGCGTGGACCAACGGTGGTCACCATAAACCCGCGCGAGTACGAGAGGCTCGACGAGCGTATCCGCTCGCGTCTGAACGATGCGGATTTGAGTCGCGTGCTGCTGATGAAAGACGCGGCCGACTACCGTCAACGACGTAAGCGCATCAGCCGGCGCTCAGGATAGGCAGTCCACCCGCTAGGTTCCGGCAAGCCGGCGTAACGACACATCTCCCACTCGCACCGGCCGGCGGCTGCCATCGTCTCCTTGCAGAATGAGGGTACCGTCGGCCATGGCATCCACTGCCAGACCGTTTCTGCTATCGTCACCATCTTTGATCGTCACCTGCTGTCCCAGCGTGCCGAGCAGCGAGCGCCACTCCCGCCACAACAGATCCTCTCCCACCGACGGCCGCAGGAGCAGCGGATAACGCGCCTCCATACTGTTCATACAGGCGGCGAGCAGCGCTCCTCGCGATACGATGGTGCGAGTGATCTCCCGCAGGCTGACCGCCGGCACTGCCAGTCCGGATAGATCGCCCGGCTCAAGGTTGACATTGAGACCGATGCCCACTACAGCGTAGTCCACCTGCTCGCCGGTCAGAGAGAGCTCACTCAACACACCGGCCAGTTTGCGATCGCGCCAGATCAGGTCGTTAGGCCACTTCAACGCCACCTGCACGCCAGTCACCTGGTAGACCGCCTCCACTGCCGAGACACTGGCAAGCATCACCGAGCGAAAGGCGGCCGCAGCCGGCAGCGGCGACCGCAGCAGCACCGAGAATGGCAGGGCAGTGCCACGTGGCGACAGCCAGGCACGACCCAGGCGGCCGCGACCGCTCGTTTGCTCGTCGGTGACGACCACGGTCCCCTCAGGCGCACCCTGGCGAGCCAGTTCGGCCGCCACATCGTTGGTGGAACCGGTGCGGTGCAGGTAGTGAAACTGGCGACCGAATCGCTCGGCACTCAATCTCGCCCGGAAATCTGCCTCTAGATCGTCCGCTGCCTGCCAGCTCTCATCTAGCCCTTCCGCGTTCGTATTTCGCTGCTCAGCCATGCCGGCTCCCCCTACTCCACAAAGTCCTTCAACAGATGGCGGCGCGATGGTTGCCGCAGTTTGCGCAGCGCGTTCGCTTCGATCTGGCGCACCCGCTCTCGCGTCACCTTGAACTCCTGGCCAACCTCCTCCAGGGTGCGCCCGCGGCCATCGTCCAGCCCAAAACGCAGCCGCAGTACCAGTTGCTCGCGCGCATCTTGCAGGCTGGCTAATGCATAATCAACCTGATCCTTTAGCACATTCATCGTAATGGCGTCAGCCGGCGAGGGCGAGCTGACATCCTCGATGAAATCGACCAGATGATTATCATCCTCCTCGCCCACCGGCATCTCAAGCGAGATCGGCTCGCGCGCGTATCTGGCCACATCGCGCACGCGGGCGGTAGCTGCCTCCAACTTGTCCTGCAGCGTCCGCTCGAAGGAAACAGACGACTGCAGGGCGCCACTGGCAATGATAGTCAGCCTCTGACGCTGCTGTTCATCATCGCCGTCGTTGAGCTGTGCCAGCTCTGCATCCAGTTTCTCTTGCTGTGAGCGTAGCCTTTTCCTGGCCAGACGCAGCAGCTTCGACTCCGCATCAGCATCCAAAAAGCCGAGCATTAGCGCCAGCTCAGCTGGTGTTGGTTCACGCCCCAGGCGCTGTGTGAGCTGGCGCGAGGCACGCAGCTGGCGGTTGATCTGCTCCACCATGTGCACCGGTATGCGAATCGTCCTGGCCTGGTCCGCAATTGCCCGGCTGATCGACTGCTTGATCCACCAGGTGGCATAGGTGCTGAACTTGTAACCCCGGTGGTGATCGAACTTCTCCACCGCGCGCATCAGGCCGAGGTTGCCTTCCTGCACCAGGTCGAGTAGGGCCAGCCCGCGGTTCACCATGCGTTTGGCCACGCTCACCACCAGGCGCAGGTTGGCCTCAATCAGGCGCCGCTGTGCCTCCTCCGATCTACTGACCAGCCCGTCAAACCAGGCCGTCAGCTCTGCCTGCCGGGCTCGACCACACTCCACCACCACTGATTCGTCGGGCGCCGCCTGGCTATCGGCTGTACCCAGCAGGGGCTCGATTAACGGCAGCACTCGGCTGTAGACGGCGAAGTGATTCAGTCGTTCCTGAGCGGTCTTCTCGTCCAGGTCCAGTCCCGCCGCGACTTTCTCCAGCAGCGCTTCGCTGTAGCAGTTGTCGATCAAGTCCCGCACGGCCTTTGAGGTTAGCCTTTCGGCGAGACTGGCTTCGGCGCTGAGCCCGGCGTGCGCCGCCACCAGTTGCACCAACGGCAAATCGGCCGCCAATTCCCGGTACATAGTCTGCGTCAGCAGAACCGGGTCAGCATCGGCAACGCAGGCGTGGCCCAACAGACTGGCCAGCCCCAGCAGATAGCCGCCTTCCTCAACCTCACGCGCCAGCGCCCGCTCCTCGTCCTGACTGAGCAGGTAAACTTGAGCGATCTCGCGCAGATACATGCGCATGCTGTCGTCAACCTCAGCTTGAACCGGCTGAACGAATACCTAGACGCCTTGCAGGCGGCGCAGTACATCACGATCAACCGCACCGCCGGCTTGAACATGGTCTATCCGAAAAAAGAGCTCCAGCCGACCGAAATCCTGTTGCTCCATTACAGCCGCTAAGGAGACGTTCTTCCATGCCCTATCGCGATTTTATCGCTCAGAACGCGGACTTTCAGCGTTCCATAAATCTGGAGTACGATCTCGGGAATCTGGA
>CAZMKF010000005.1:35549-41534 GCA_964566935.1 uncultured Dehalococcoidales bacterium
ACCTCCGCTTGAACCGGCGTTGAGACCGGCAGGTCGCTGCTGCCATGAGTCTGCGTTACGCGGTTTTCGGCTGACTTGGCGTCGCCATCTGAAGACATTGCTGTTGAGGACCTCACCCAGATCTGATCAACGGTGGGCAGGTGAGCGTTTTGATAGCAGTCAATTTAACTGGCTTTGTCTGCGAGTGCAAATGCCGCCACGCTTAGCGACGGCGCCTGTGCTGACGTTCGTGTTTGGCTTTGAAGATGGAGTCCAGATAGAGGTTGAGTTCGATGCTCTTGTCGGTCAGCAGCCGCAGCTGCTCACCATCGCTTTCTTCGCGCGCCGCCTGTATCAGGTACTCGTTCTGGCGCAAGTTGCGGCGGCAGTATTCCTCTTTTAGACGCAGGCTGACCATTTCGTAGGCAAAAGCGAGATCGCCATCTTCGATCGGCGGCTGATTTGCCAACCTTTCGTTCAGTTCATCACAGTAGACGGCCAGATCCTCTGGCAGTGACTGCAGTAGCATCTGCTGCGTCAGTGGCCCCTGCTCCAGACCACTCCAGATTGCGGCGAGGATCTGGCGGCTGGTTTCGTTCTCCACCTCCTCTGGCTTGGCCAGCACCTCAGTAGTCAGGTTCTCTAGGTTGCTGAGAGCCAGCGCCAGGAAGTACTCCTCAGGCCCCATGGCGCCAGTCTGTTTGACCAATGGTTCAGGAAGCGAGGCCGCTGGCATCGCCGTGTTGAGGCGCGTCAGCTGTTGCATCAGCATGCGCTCATCGGTTCTCACCAGCTGGGCCAGCTTCTGCACGTAGTGCCAGCGCTCCACCTGGTCCGTCGCCAGATCCTTGATCACGGGCAGAAGCCGATCGACTGCGGTGGACTTGTCGCGGGCGGTGGTCAAGTCGAGGCCGCCTGTCAGCTGCTCAAAGTAGAAGTCCACCACCGGCAGCGCCCGTGCCAGAAGCCCCTCCCAAGCTTCCGGCGCCTCACTCACCACCTCATCGGGGTCCTTGCCCGCTGGCAGCGGCAGTATACGAATGTCGGCGTTGAGACGCGCCTCGTACTTCACCCTGCCACGCGCTCCAGGCACTGGCGTCATCTTCCTGCCGAAGGCGTGGACTGCCATCTCCAGACCACGCATCGTCGCCGCCTCGCCGGCGGCGTCGGCGTCGAGCGCCAGCACGAGATTACGGGTAAGACGCTTGATCATACCGATCTGACGTTCGGAAAGCGCGGTTCCCAGGGCCGCCACAACGTTTCGAATGCCGTGCTGGTGCAGCAGGATGACATCGAAGTAGCCCTCCACGATTACGGCCGAATCCTGGTCGCGAATCGCCTGCGCTGCCCTGCTGATGCCAAACAGGTTGCCTCCCTTGTCAAACAGCCGCGTTTGGGGCGAGTTGAGGTATTTGGGGATGGAGTCATCCAGCGCCCTCGCGCCGAAACCGACCACCCGGTCGCGGCTGTCACGGATAGGAAACATCACTCTGTTGCGGAAGCGATCGTAGAAGCCGCCCCCTTCTCGTGGGGTGATCAGTCCCGCTCCTTCGCACTCCTCCACGGTGAAGCCCCGCTCCAGCAGGTGGTTGAGTAGCTGGTCCCAGCTGTGCGGCGCGTAGCCCAGCTGGAAACGTTCCAGCGAATTGCGATCGACGTTCCGTTTTGCCAGGTAGGCGGCCGCTGGTCCGGTGGGGCTGTTCAGCAGCTGCGCCTGAAAGTAGAGGGCGGCGGCTTCGCTGGCGGCGCGCAGCCGCTCCAGCAGTCTGTCCTCATCCGTCTCCTGCCGGGCCTCAGGCAGCGCCACCCCCGCCTGCTGAGCCAGGCGGCGCAACGCCTCGCCAAAATCGAGGTTCTGCGTCCTCATCACGAAAGTGAAGATGTCGCCGCTGGCACTGCAGCCAAAGCAGTGGAAACTGCCCTGGTCGGGGAAGACGTGAAACGAGGGTGTCTTCTCGCTATGGAAAGGGCACAATCCCTTGAGGCTGCGGCCCGATTTCTTCAGTTCGACCATCGAGCCAACCAGGGAGACGATGTCTATCCGCTCCTTGATCTGATCGATCGTTTGCTCAAAACCAGCCATCAGTAGGGCACCTGGCTTACGGTGTAAAGAGCCACCAGCGCGAAGCCATTGTTCAGCACGTGTGCGGTTACCGGCGCCACCAGGTTGCCCGTGCGCTGCAACAGGCCGGCGAGGATGAGCCCTATTGCCGCCAGTGGCACGAAGAGGGCGAAGTTGCCAGTGAGGCTGGTCTGCAAATTGAGGTGCGGCGCCGCAAACATGACCGCGCTGAAGAAGAGGGCGGGCGCCAGGCCCTTGCCGTGCTGGTACGCCTGGAATATGTAGCCGCGGAAGAACAGCTCCTCGGTGAACGGCGCCAGTAACGAGCCGGCCATGATGAACAGCAGGAACAGGCCCTTGGTGGAACGAGCGATGATAGTCATCTCCACCTGTGGCTCCCGGGGAGCGATGGGGTTGAGCAAGATGGCGATCAATAGGCTGGCCGCCACGATGGCCAGCCAGCCGAGGAACCCATATAGAAGTTCTCGACCAAAGCGCATACTAAAGAGGCCGAGTTGACGGGTGCTGACCACACCGGGCCACAACAGGCGCAGCCAAATCACCACCAGAAAGGCGGCGTCCAAACCCAACAGAGCCAGGAACATGGTTGCTGCCTGCTGTTCTTTGAAAGCTGTGGAGACGGCCTCAACTACGGCCACCAGGCTGGCGGCCTCATGCTCCCCAAAAGTGGCGATGAACAGGAAGATGGGGAAGAAGATAGTCTGCCCCACCACCACGGCGGTGATCGCGTTTGCCACCACATCACGATGGGTGCCGTACGCTGCTCGTGCCAGCCCTCTCTCGGCAGCCGAGAACAACGGTGACAGCAAGTAGAGTACGGCTGCCACCGCCAGCGCGCCAGCCAGCACGATCATCACCAGCAGGCGATTGTATTCAACGATACCCAGCCTGAACACCAGCAGCACCAGCAACAGCAGCAGCGAGGCGGCGAAGAGCAGACGGCGTGGCAGGGAATAGCGGGGTACTTTCTGGTCGAGCGTCATTCTCCCTATCCGTGTTTTGGGCTAAGCCAATTCTAACCGAGGCTGAGTTTGCGCGTATCTGTGAGGCGGCTCAGTCCACCACTGGGGGCGCGGGCATCGGTCCTCGCCTGCGCTCGCCGGGCAGATGCAGGGCAGAGAAGACGTCCAGAGCGTAACGATCCGTCATGCCTGAGAGGTAGTCACCCACCAGGCGTTCGATGGACTCGCCGTGCGGGTTTCTCATGTACTCATCAGGCATGTCGCCAGGATTGGCAATAAAGTGGTGGTATAGGCTCTCCAGCACCCGCTGCAGTTTGTCCTCGTCGCTTTTGGCGGAGGAAGCAGTATAGACGAGATGAAACAAGCGCTCACGCAGCTCGTTGCTGGCGCTCAGCACTTCCGCTCCCATTGTCACCACGGCCTCGCCGGCCGCAGCCGCCTCCGCCACCTGCTGCATGACGTGGCGATAATCCTGTTCACTTTGGCCGAGGCTGGTTTCTGCGGACCTGACCGTCGCATAGCTCGCCTCCACTACCGACCGCACCATGGTATCGATGCGCTGTGAGTGACTCTCGCCCAGTACGCGAGCGCTTGAGGCGGGCAGATCGGCGGAGGAAATGATGTGAGCTCGCATGGCATCCGCCAGATCGTGGTTGAGGTAGGCGATACTATCGGCAAGCCTCACCACCTGACCTTCCAGGCTGCTGGATAGGCCGAAACTCGCTTGCTCAATGCCCGCCCTCAATTTGGAGTGGTGGGCAATACCGTCCCGCACTTCCCAGGTGAGATTGAGGCCGGCGCCGTCGTGCTCGAGCAGAGTGACCAGCCTCAGACTTTGAGCGCTGTGATGAAAGCCACCGGGCAGTAACCGGCGCAGCGTGGCCTCACCGGCGTGGCCGAATGGCGTATGCCCGAGGTCGTGACCGAGGCTGATCGCTTCGGTGAGGTCTTCGTTCAGGTTTAGAGCGCGCGCGATGGTGCGCGCCACTTGCGATACTTCAAGCGTGTGACTGAGGCGGGTGCTGTAGTGATCTCCGGCAGAGTAGAAGACCTGCGTCTTATGGCGCAGGCGCCTGAATGAGTTGCAGTGGATAATCCGATCGCGATCGCGCTGGAAGCGGCTGCGCATGGCCGATTCCACCTCCTCGCGCTCACGCCCCCGTGAGTAACGGCTCTTGGCGGCAAGGGGCGAGAGTCTGAACTCGTTCTCTTCAATGCGTTCTCGGATTGGCGCCAGGCTCACAGCCCATACCTCGCTGTCAGTTACAGTTCGAGCCGGCGAGTGCCGCCGGCTCGTTGTTGGAGAGGCAGCGGCGGGCGCCTGTTAAAGGTCCCCGCCCTGCTTCGGGAAACCGGCTAGCGGTCCCGCTCGACCCTGGTCAGCGCCGCCTGCGCCGCCGCCAGTCGGGCAACCGGCACGCGGAACGGCGACGAAGAGACGTAGTTGAGGCCCAGCATGTGGCAGAACTCTATCGAGCTGGGATCGCCACCGTGCTCGCCACAGATGCCGACTTCCAGGTTGGGGTTGGCTGCCTTGCCCTTGGTGACGGCGATCCTCATCAGCTCGCCCACCCCGGCGCGGTCCAGCACCTGGAAGGGGTTGGTCGGCAGGATGCCACGCTCCACGTACTGGAGCAGGAACTTGCCCTCGGCATCGTCACGGCTATAACCAAAGGTGGTCTGGGTTAGGTCGTTGGTGCCAAAGGAGAAGAACTCGGTGAACTCGGCGATCTCGTTTGCGGTCATGCAGGCGCGCGGCACTTCGATCATGGTGCCGAACTTGTACTCGATGCTGTCGCCAACCTCAGCGAACAGCTCTCGCACCACGCCCTCGAGCTGCTCACGTACCAGTTTGAGCTCGTTCACGTGACCGGCCAGTGGAATCATGATCTCGGGCTTGGCAACAACACCTTCCTTCTTCACCTCAAGCGCGGCGCCGATGATGGCGCGCACCTGCATTTCGGTGATGTCGGGGCGGGTAATACCCAGGCGGATGCCGCGCAGGCCCAGCATCGGGTTGGCTTCGCTCATGCCGCCTACCTTCTTGAGCAGCGCTTCCTTCTCGGCCAGTTCTTCAGGCTTGTCGCCCTTTTCACGCATTAGCGCGACTTCGACCAGAAGCTCCTCGTGGGAAGGCAGGAACTCATGCAGCGGCGGGTCGATCAGGCGGATGATGACAGGCAGGCCGTCCATCGCCCGGAAGATGCCTTTGAAGTCCTCGGTCTGAATCGGCAGCAGTTTTGCCAGCGATGCACGCCGTACATTGTCATCCTCGCTCAGGATCATCTCCTGCACGATTGGCAGGCGGGCAGACTCGAAGAACATGTGCTCAGTGCGGCAGAGACCAATGCCCTCGGCGCCGTGCTCGCGAGCCTTCAGGGCGTCACGCGGGTAGTCGGCGTTTGCCCACACGCCCAGCTTGCGGGTCTCATCGGCCCAGCCAAGCAGTTCGCGCATGTCGGCGCTCATCTCGGGTTCGATCATCCTGACCTCGCCCATGATCACCTCGCCTGTGGAGCCGTTGATCGAGATGATGTCGCCCTCTTTGACCGTGTAGCCACCGGTGGTAAACAGCGCGGCTTCAACATCGATTTTCAACGCCTCGCAGCCTGAGACGCATGGCTTGCCGAGGCCGCGGGCCACCACGGCGGCGTGGCTGGTGGCGCCACCACGAGCGGTGAGAATACCCTGAGCGCCCAGCATGCCGTGCACATCGTCGGGGCTGGTTTCGTTACGAACTAGGATTATCGCCTCGCCAGCTTTGGCCATCTCTTCAGCGCGGTCGGCATCGAACACTGCCTTACCGGTGGCGGCGCCGGGAGACGCGTTGAGGCCCTTGGCCATCACCTCAACTTTGGCGGTCGGGTCGATGCGGCGGTGCAGCAACTGCTCAATTTGCAGCGGCTCGACGCGCATCAGTGCCTCATCCTTGGTGATCATGCCCTCGTGCACCATATCCAC
>CAZMKF010000005.1:41544-51728 GCA_964566935.1 uncultured Dehalococcoidales bacterium
GGCGGCGGCAGTACGTTTACCACTGCGGGTCTGCAGCATATAGAGCTTGCCACGCTCCACCGTGAACTCCAAGTCCTGCATGTCACGGTAGTGGCGCTCCATGTTCTGGGCAATAGTGCTGAACTCTTTGTAGACCTCGGGCATTTCCTCCGCGAGGTGGGCAATCTTCTCGGGGGTGCGCACGCCGGCCACCACGTCCTCGCCCTGGGCGTTGACCAGGTACTCGCCGAACAGTTTGTGCTCACCGGTCGCCGGGTTGCGGGTAAAGGCAACGCCGGTGCCGCTGTCGTCCCCCATGTTGCCAAAGACCATCGTCTGCACATTGACGCCGGTGCCGAGGTCGTGCGGGATCTTGTGGAAGTTGCGGTAGTCCATCGCCCGCTTGTTGCCCCAGGAGGAGAAGACGGCGTTGATGGCCATGCGCAGCTGCTCAAAGGGATCACTGGGGAAATCAATGCCGGTCTCGGCCTTGAAGATCTTCTTGAACTCCTCGCCGACCTCACGCAGGTCTTGCGCCGTTAGATCGGTATCGAGCTTGATGCCCTTGCTGTCCTTCTTGGCCTGCAGGGCTTCCTCAAACTTCTCCGCGTCGATACCCATCACGATCTTGCCGAACATCTGGATGAAGCGACGGTAGGCGTCGGCGCCGAAGCGCTCATTGCTGGTGAGGTTGATCATGCCCTTGAGGGTTTGCTCATTCAGGCCGAGGTTGAGCACCGTATCCATCATGCCGGGCATGGAGAATTTGGCGCCGGAACGTACGGAAACCAGCAGCGGGTTGCTGGCGTCGCCGAATTTCTTGCCGGTCTGCCGCTCTACGTCTTTCAGGGCCTCGAGCGCCTGCTCCCACATACCTTCGGGGAACTGGCGGTCCTTGGCGTAGTACTCGCGACACGCCTCGGTAGTGATCGTAAAGCCTGGGGGAACAGGCAGGCCGGCCTTGGTCATCTCGGATATACCGGCGCCCTTGCCACCCAGAAGGTCGCGCATGGAAGCATCGCCTTCCCTGAACAGGTAAACCCACTTGTTTGTCATACTGGGCAAATCCTCCTATTTCGTCTTCGGTTTAACAAACATAAATCGTGTGGAGCAGCGCAAATTATACCATCGTTGCCGCTTAGCCGGTCAGAAGGCCGAACAGCTCGCGTTTTAGTTGCGCTAGTGGTACCCGCTGTTGCCCCATGCTGTCGCGCTCGCGAATGGTGACGGCGTTATCCTGCAGGGTCTCGAAGTCAACCGTAACGCAGTACGGCGTGCCGATTTCGTCCTGCCTGCGGTAGCGGCGGCCGATGCTCTGGGCATCGTCGTACTGGGTGGCAAAGCTGCCCCTCAGCTCAGCCCAGACCTGGCGAGCCAGGTCGGATACTTCCGCTTTCCTGGAGAGGGGCAGAATGGCGACTTTCACCGGCGCCAGCCGCTTGTGTAGCCGCAGTACCACACGCGTCCCCTCCTTATCCTCTTCCTCATCGTAAGCATCGACCAGGAAGGCGAGCGCTGAACGGTCCACCCCAGCGGACGGCTCGATTACATACGGCATGACATGCTCGCCCGCCTCCTCATCGTAGTAGGTGAGAGCCTCACCGCTGTACTCGGTGTGGCGTTTGAGATCGAAGTCGGTGCGGTTGGCGATGCCCTCCAGTTCGGACCAGCCAAAGGGGAACAGGTACTCAACGTCAGTGGCAGCCTTGGCGTAGTGGGCGCGCTCGTCCTCCCGATGCTCGCGCAGCCGCAGATTCCCCGCCTTCACGCCCAGACTCAGGTACCAGTTGTAGCGATCCTCTATCCAGCGCTGGTACCACTCCTCATCAGTGCCCGGTTTAACGAAGTACTCTATCTCCATCTGTTCGAACTCACGGGTGCGGAAGATGAAGTTGCCGGGCGTGATCTCGTTACGAAAAGCCTTGCCAGTCTGAGCGATGCCGAACGGCAGCTTGCGACGGGAGGTGGTGAGCACGTTCTTGAAGTTGACGAAGATACCCTGGGCCGTCTCCGGCCTGAAGTAGGAGACTGCGGCGGCCTCCTCAACCGGACCGACATACGTCTTGAACATCAGGTTGAACTGCCGTGCCTCCGTCAACTGGCCGCCACAGGCTGGGCAGCTTTCCGACTCCAGCTGGTCGGCGCGAAAGCGCCGACGGCAGGAGAGGCAGTCGACCATTGGATCCGAGAAGTTCTCGATGTGACCGGAGGCCTCCCAGACCCTCGGGTGCATCAGGATAGAGGCGTCGAGTCCCACTATATCCTCGCGGGCACGCACGACGTCCTGCCACCAGGCATCGCGAATGTTGCGCTTCAACTCCACGCCCAGGGGCCCGTAGTCCCACGTGCTGCCAAAGCCTCCGTAAATCTCGCTACTGGGAAACACGAACCCTCTGCGCTTTGCCAGAGAGACAATCGTCTCCATCGTCACCACAGGTCACACCTCATGTCTGGTGGCACGAAAAAGCCTCGTGGTCGCGCACGGCGACGCGAGGCTTTCGTTGCCCAAATACTGCTCCTCTCTGCATCAGCCTCTGTCGCCACCGCCGAGGAGCGGCAAAACTATCCTCGCTGCAGGCTCTCCACAAGCGCCGCGTACTTGTCGACCAGCGCCTGGGCGCCCTCGCGCGAGGTCGATTCGGCGTAGATATGGAACAGCGGTCGGTCCACATCGGGCAGCACCAGCACCCACTCGGTATCCATGTCGATGCGCACACCATCAATGCGGTGCACATCAGAGCCTTGATACTGCTCGTTAAGCATGCGCATCACCTGCCCCTTGACCTCCCATGGACAGGAGACGCGGGTGCGCACCAGATGGGATTGCGGCACCGCTGCCACCACGTCCTCCAACTTGGCACCGGACTTGGCCAGCAACTCGAGTATCTTGGCTATACCGAACAGGCCGTCCATCACCGGCTGGAACTGTGGAAAAGCCATGCCACCCTCACCGTCGCCCGCCAGCACCAGGTCGGTTCGATTGGAAGCGGCACTCATCAATGCCTGCCAAGTGGCGCGGGTGCGAATGAGCGTGCCATTATGGCGCTCGGCGATCTTGTTGAACAGGTTGGGCGCCGTGATCGGCACCGCCACGCTGCCGCCCGGATTCTCGGCCAGAATCAGCTCGGCCACCGCCGCCAGAGCGCGCCAGCCGGGCACTACTTCACCGCGGCCGGTGGTGAGGAAGACTTTCTCACCACCCAAATCCACCCGGGCGCCGAAGGTGCTGCCCAAGCCGCCGGAGATGATCGCCAGCTGCTTCATTGCCACGTCGAAATCAGCGGGGTTGCGAGTCAGCCACATCTCATCCGAGCCGGCATTCAGGGCGACCACCGGCACGCCGGTTTCCTGAATCAATGGCGGTAGGATATCGGAACCGCTGGAGAAAGCATAGTCAATCACAACCGAGAGGTTACTGGCCTTTTCCCGCACGGCGGCGACGTCAATCGCCGCCAGAAAGTCCTCGGCGTAGCGCGTTTTCAGCTGCGGCTCCTCGCTGATCTGCCCAACCTCATCCAGATAGGCGCGCCGATAGTCCTCGCGGAAGTAAGTGTTCTCTATCTTGCGCTCCGCCACCTTATCGATGTCGAGACCGCGCGCGTCGAAGAACTTTATGTCCACTACGCGATTGTCGTACGGGGAGAGACGCAAGTGCACACCGCCAGCCGCGTCGGTCACCCGCGTGATGTAGCGCGCCACTGGCATCGGCACCGACTTTATGTCCACCACGTTGACGCCCGCCGATGGCAGGCCGCTGATCATCGCTCTCTTCACCATGCGCGGGGTGCGGTTGATGTCGCGGTTGACGGTCACTTTAGCGCCACGCGGCAGGGTTGCCCCGTAAGCCGCGCCCAGTCGGGCGCCGAACTCGGGTGTGATATCCACGTTGGCCAAGCCGGAGATGCCCCAGCGGCCAAACAGTACCCTCCTGCCCTGCGAGCCCCAGATGATGCTCGAGGAAACGGTGGCGCCAGTTTCGATCTCCTTGTCGGGCCAGATCTTCACCTGGGGTTGAATGATCGCGCCTTCGTTCACCACGGTGCCGTCACCGATGACAACACCTTCGAACATTAGCACCCGGCTCTTAATGCTGCACTGGCGGCAGATAATACTGCCGCGGATCTCCGCCCGTTCGCCGACGTAGGTGTTACGCCAGATCACGCTGCGATCGATGTGGGCATGGCTGTCAATGATGCAGTACTCGCGAATGACGCTCGGCCCCCGCACCACCACGCCACCCTTGATCTTTGTGCCTTTGCCGAGGTAAATCGGTCCGTAAAGCGCAGCATCCGGCGCGATCTCCACATCGTCCTCAACGTAGATCTCGCCACCAATGTGCTTGCCCACTGGCGGCAACTGCGGTTTGCCGCTGAGCAAATCGGCATTGGCCTGCATGTAGGTGGGGATGTTGCCCACGTCACACCAGTAACCTTCGGCAATGTAGCCGAACATAGGCTCACCTGCCTTGAGCATGGCCGGAAAGACATCCTGGCTGAAGTCGACCATCTTGTCAGGCTCGATGTAGTCGAACACCTTGGGGTCGAGCAGGTAGATGCCGGTATTCACGGTGTCTGAGAAGACCTCGCCCCAGCTCGGTTTCTCCATGAACTGGCGAATACGACCCTCGTCATCGGTGATAATCACGCCGTACTCGAGCGGGTTTGGCACCCGATAGAGGGTGAGCGTCGCCACAGACCGCTTCTCCTGGTGGTAGGCGAGGATGGCCTCGAGGTCGAAATCGGTCATCGAATCGCCGCTGATCACCAGGAAGGGCTCTTGCAGCTGGTCTTCCACGGCTTTGACGGAGCCGGCGGTACCGAGTGGCGTCTCCTCCACTGAGTACTTGATATTCATGCCAAAGGAACTGCCGTCGCCGAAATGGGTCTGGATAACAGGGGCAAGGTACTGGAGCGTCACTATTACGTCCGTGATGCCGTGTTTCTTTAGCAGGTCAAGCACGTGCTCCATGTTCGGCTTGTTAACTACAGGCACCATTGGCTTGGGGCGCTGCAAGGTCAGAGGGCGCAGCCTGGAGCCCTCTCCACCAGCCATCACAACTGCTTTCATTGCTATCCCTCCTGGACTCCACTGATCGAACTGCGGCACGTTAAGCTAACAGACAGGTACGATGGATTCGTCCTGAGCGACGGCGGTGAAAGAGGTGACGGAAGTCTCTTTCTGCCACCATCCTACCGGCATTTTATGCCAAGTGTAGACGTCGGCGCAACAGTTCTTGCAAGCAAGCATAGCAGGCGTACACACTAGCCGGCAGGACCAGATACGGTCTCTCACTAACTGACAGGCGCCTGGTCAGGCGATTTCTAACGAGACGGCGCCCTCAATTGACGTGTCTACGGGCGAAAAGCTCGCTCGCGTAGCGCTGCAGTCTCTCCACCTGCTCGGGTGAGTAGCCCCGTTGTTCACAGTAAAATGACAACGCCGCTTCCGGCGTCAGCTGCTCCAGGCCCTCGCCGGTCCAGCGGGAGCGGTTCTGCCGTTCGACCTGGCGGCCAATACCGGAAAGAAGAGCGGCATCCTTGAGAGCCTTGCGCAACTCCGCGTCATCCAGATACTGCTCGCTCTCCTCGTCAGTCTTGATGCGCAAGCGCACCACTTTATCGGTCAGCTCGTGCCGGCCGATCGCCGCCAGCACGCTCGACATGATCTGCGGACCGTAGGCCTGTATATCGATAGTGAGATACTCTCGCACCGGCAGCTCATGGAACTCAAAGCTCACGTTGCCCTTTTCCATCTCGACAAGCACGTAACCCTTCGGTTCGCCCTCCTCACCGAAATCAGTTCGCTCAATGCTGCCTGCGTACACTACCGGCGGCAAATCCCCCAGCACCTGGTGTTTATGCAAATGACCGAGCGCTACGTAATCGAAGTTAGCTTGAGTTAGCGTGGTGCGCGGCAGCGCTATGTCCTGACCAAGCAGTACGTTTTGCTCGCTGCCGTAGACCGCGCCCATCACAGTGGTGTGGGCGGCCAGAATTGTCGGCAGGTTGGGCAGAGAGTCGGCGGAGAGGGCGCGCAGGATGCGCTCCACTTTGTTGGCCGTTTCGAGGTTGATCTCCTCGATCGTCCGGTTCTTAAACTCGTCCTTGACGAAGAGCGAACTGCGTAGCACCCAGGGGAGGGCGGCTATCTGCAGCTGCCCTTGCTTCGTTTCCAGCCGGTGCACCCTGGCGCTCCGCGCCACGGTAACGCCAGGGACCTCGAGTGCAGTGAAGATATCGACGGAAGAGGCGCGGCCAGCCGCGGCTGCCATGTCATGGTTACCGGTGACGATGAACAGCTGCACACCGGCGGAGGCCAGCTGCCTGACTCGCCCGGCGAACTCCCGTTGAATGGTGGGGTTGGGATCGCGGCTGCGGTAGACATCACCCACCAGCAGCATCACGTCCACTTCCAGCTCGAGAGCGGCCGCCACCATGCGATCCAACGTGGCGAGGTAGTCCTCCACGCGGCTATTGAGGCCAGTGGTGGGGTTCAGTTTACCGTGCAGCTCGGTGCCAAGATGCAGGTCAGCCGTATGCAGTACTTTAATGGGCGCCACGTCCGCTCAACCCCTCTCCCGGTGGCGGCGACAACCACGCGCCGGCAACAAGCACTCAGTTGCCGGCACTGCAGCCTTTGACCGCTATCGCCTCAATCTCCACCATCCAGTCGGGATGCGCCAAAGCGCCAACCTCGACCGCGGTCGAGGCCGGGTAAGGAGGGTTGAAGTACGCCTTACGCACCGCCAGTACCGCTGGCAGATCGGCCATATCGGTGACGAAGATGGTCAGCTTTACAATGTCGTCTACTGCCGCTCCCGAGGCTTCCACTACGGCTTTGACGTTCTCCATCACCTGGCGAGCCTGCTTGCCGGCATCTTCGCCGCCGATCAGTTTGCCGTTCTTATCCACCGCGACCTGACCAGCCACAAAGACCAGGTCGCCCGCCTTGATACCGAGCGAGAATGGCGCAGTCGGCTCGGGCAGGCTGGCCGGTTGTAGACGTTCCTTCTGCATTTGCATCACCTACATCGCATTAGTTGGGCGCCCGCATGGGGCGAGCTCATTATAGCTTTAGTTGCCGGGGCTGGAGCCGGGCGGTGTGGGTCCGTCTCCTTTCATCAGAGCAAGTTGGTTGCTGAAAGCCGCCAGCGTCTGGCTGTCAAAAAGCACGAAGAGTACCTGACGCAGCGACGTGTGATGGGCGTTAGCGCGCAAGTAGTCAATAACGCTGCCCAAGGCTACCGCCGCCGCTTGCGCCAGAGGATAACCGTAAACCCCCGCGCTTATTGCTGGAAAAGCGATGGAACGCAGCGACAGCTCATTCGCTCTCAGAAGTGACTGTCCGTAGGCGGAGGTGAGCAGCTGCGCCTCGCGGGCCATGCCACCCTTCCAGACGGGGCCCACGGCGTGGATGACGAAACGCGCCGGCAAGCGACCGGCGCCGGTAACGCAAAATAGGTGGCTGCCCAACTGGTAACGCAGGCGCCACCAGTTGGGCAGCCACCTATTTTGCGGCACTCCTCCAGCAGCGTCGGGCCCGCCGCCGCGTGAATGGCGCCATCCACGCCGCCGCCACCCCGCAAGCCACTATTGGCGGCAGTGACGATGGCGTCAGCCGTTACCGTGGTAATGTCACCCTGCCACAGCTCCAATGAGACTGGCCCGACCATGACCTTCTCTTTCAGCTCCGCCACAACCTGCCTCCTTACCGGGTAAACCGAACTACTCTCCACCACAATGATAATGTGCAAAGCATGTTTTGACACGCACGTAGCTCAGTAGTGGCAGCAGAAAGCCATGCGACCGTGACTGTTGACGAAAGAGCCGGCAAATCGAGGAAGATCCCGATGTCAACGCAGAGCTGAGTAAGGCCGGAAGATCTGAGATCTTCCGGCCCTTTTGCTTTCCCTGACGGATCTATCCTAGCCTTTCACTGCACCCGCCGTCATACCGGCCACGTAGTGATCGACGAAGAACGAATAGATGAACGCCACTGGCACCGAGCCCAGTACTGCTGCGGCCATCAGGGAGCCCCAGAACAGCACGTCGTTACGGATCAAATCACTGACCGTGCCCACCGGGATCGTCTTCATTGTGCCAGCGGACATGAAGATCAGCGCGTAGAGGAACTCATTCCACGAGAGGGTGAACGAGAAGATGCCGGCCGAGAGCACGCCCGGCAGAGCAAGAGGCAAAATGATCTTGACCAGCGAGCCCAGCCTTCCCGTGCCGTCGATCAGCGCGCTCTCCTCGATCTCCTTGGGGATGGTGCGGAAGTACCCCATGAGCAGCCAGGAGGCGAACGGAATCAACTGGGTAGGATAGGTCAGAATCAGTGCCCAGTAGGTGTTGTAAAGATCGAACTTGGCGATGACCTCTGCCAACGGCAGGAAGAGCAGCGTAGGTGGCACCAGATAGGCAAGAAAAATGCCCAGGCCCAGGAAGTTACTACCCGGGAAGCGCAGGCGAGCCAGCGCGTAGCCAATCAGCACACTGCAAAACAGCGAAATGAGAGTCGAGACCGTCGCCACGATCAGGGTGTTCTTGGTCCACTCCGCGAACGACGTATCCGTAAACAGGTAGGCGTAGTTGTCCAGAGTGAAGTTCACAATCCAGAACGGATTGTATGAGGCGACGAAGAGATCGTTCGTCTCTTTAAACGAGACGATGATCATCCAATAGAACGGGAACAACAGAAAGATCAGGAACAGCGCCAGAGGGATATATACGCCGATCAGTCGGCGTCCAAACGTGCTACTGCCAACCATCAGTCATCCCTCCGCAAGTAGGTAAGCAGGATAACCGCGAAGAAGGCGAGGATCGGGAACATGTACACGGCGATCGCCGCGCCCTGTCCGATTGCCGCCGCCACGGTACCTACCTGATAAGCGTAAGTGCCGAAGATGTGCGTTGAGTTGGCCGGGCCACCCTTGGTGAGCACGTAAATCAACTGGAAGTCGGCAAACGTCCAGATGATCGAGTACAGGGTGGCGATCAAGGTTACGCCACGAATCACCGGCAGCGTCACCGCCTTAAAGCGGTCGATAACACCAGCGCCGTCGATGGCGGCCGCCTCGTGCAGCTCAGCCGACACCGCCTGCAGGCCCGCCAGAATAGTGAGGGCGAAGAACGGTATGCCGCGCCAGATGTTAGCGACCATGACTGAGATGATGGCGGCGGTTGGTTCACCGAGGAAGTTGATGTTGCTTTTTATCAAGCCCATCTCCTTGAACAGCCAGGAGAAGGGGCTAAAGACGCCGTCATACAGCATCATGAAGCCGAGCGAAGAAAGCGCCGTTGGCACGATCCATGGCAACAGCACACCGGCGCGCACCACACGTTGGAACGGCATCTGATTGTTCAGCACGAGCGCCAGAAGCAAACCGAAAAACGCCTTGAACGGTACGGTCACCAGAGCGTAGATGAAAGTGTTCCTGGTCGTCTGCAGGAATATGCTGTCCGTTAGGAGATCTGCGAAGTTCTGCAGGCCGACAAAGCTTCCCGGCATGCCGATGCGGGTGTCGGTCATGGACAGCCACAGGCCCAGGATGAATGGATATCCCATGAAGGCGAGCAACAAAATACCGCCTGGCATCATAAGCAGGATGCCGAGCGAAGTCTCGCGTTCGAGCCACGACCCGGGATCCGAAAACAAACCGGGGCGGCGATTGGCGGGTCTAACCGTCGCCGGTTCGGGCGCCACTGAATCCACCATTGGCGACCTCCTGAAGTAGCGTTTAGGCACGAATGGTTACAAGTAACCGATGGGAGATGTTACTCAACATGCGAGGCGCGCTGCTGCGAGTTGATCCAGGTATTCATCGGTTGCGATCAATGCTCCGGCAACGCGCCGGGGTGACTGCGTGTCTTCCACAGTAAGCCTGCCCGGCTTGGCTGGCCGGGCAGGTGACCTGGTTAGGGCAGGTACTAGCCGCCGTAGATGCGCTTCAGCTGGTCCTCGCCCCACTTGATTGCGCCTTCGGGGTCGTTGGTGGACACGGCGCGACTGAAGGTGTCGATGATGATGTACTTCGCGTACACTTCCGACGCCTTCTCGTCGTTCGGTCCCATGTAGCCCTGGTCGCGACCGTAGTTTGCCTGGTCTTTGAAGGGCTTCATCTTCGGGTCTTTGTCCCACATCGGGTCGTCAACCCACTTCTTGCCCACTGGCAGCTGGTAGCCTTCCTGAATGCGGTAGTAGCG
>CAZMKF010000005.1:51739-71054 GCA_964566935.1 uncultured Dehalococcoidales bacterium
CCGTAGTTCTTGTCCTCGAAGAACCAGCGGATGAACTCCTTGGCGGCCTCGACGTTCTTCGACTTCTGGAAGATGGTCATGGTCCGCGAGCTCAGGCGGTAGAAGCGACCTTGGGGGCCCTTCGGCATCAGCATGTGCTGGGTGTCCTCGGCCACATCCTTGAAATCGCGCTTGGCGACAAAGTAGATGCTCGAGCCGTTGTAGGTGGCCGAGATCTGACCAGCGTGGTAGGCGCGGTTGTTGGCGCTGTCGTCCCAGGAGAGGCCTGTCTCATCGTGGCCGTTCTTGTAGCCATCAACGAAGAGCTTCATGCCCTCCACGAACTCGGGAGTATTGAAAGCGACTTTCCCTTCCTTGTTCCTCTCCATGGCGCCGTAGGACCACATGTAGGGATACGTGAGGCCTGGCGGGTCACCGGTGCTGTGGCCGAGCGCCTGACCGAACGGCTTGCCCTTGTTGGCCTTTAGCCACTTGGCTACCTGGAAGTACTCTTCCCAGGTCATATCCATAGTGGTGCCATCTTCGGGCTTGAACTTGGTCATGTTGAGCGCGGCCATCGCCTCTTTGAACCAGCTGATGCGGTAGGCGATGGAGGCGTTGGACTCGCCGTGAGGCACGCCAAAGTACTTGCCATCCGTGGGGACGGCCGAGTTCTGCACGAACGGGGTCCAGCCACCGACCTTGGCCTCCACTTCTTTAGCCACATCGGTCACATCCACGAGGCTGTTGCGATACATCTGGGACCAGCCGCCCCACATCTCTGCGATGTCGAGACCACCGGCCTGGAGCGCTGCGCCAATCTTCGGCTGCAGGTCTGCCCAGCCGAGGAAGTCGATCTGAACCTTGGCGCCCGTCTGCTTGCCAAATTCGTCGCACATGGCCTTCATGTCATCCTGCCACTCTTTGGCGAAGAAGGTGCCCCACAGGATGTTCAGGCTGGCGCCGTCCAGTTTGACTGGCGCCTTCGTTGCCGCAGCGGCGGCGGTGGCGGCGGCCTTGGTGGCTGCTGGTGCTGCCGTGGCCGCCGCTTTGGTGGCGGCCGGCGCTGCCGTGGCAGCGGCCTTGGTGGCGGCCGGCGTGGCCTGACCCTGGCAGGCTGTGGCCAGCAGCACTGGCGTCGCGCCTAGCGCTAGCGCGAACTTCGAGATGAAACTGCGTCGACTGACCTTGCTCAAAATGCCCTCCTAATGTTCTGCTTCGCCGGCCCTACCGGCTAGCTTCCACGCAATTCTGCGTCTAAATGACGGACCGAAACCATCAGATATGGGAACAATAGGGTGAGAGGCGAGAGGTGTGGAAACCACTGCGCGACTTTCGCCAGAAGTACCCGCGGTGGTCGGCTCCAGGCTACTTCAACCTCACCCTATGCATAGTAAAAAAGGGCGATACTGGCTCATCAGTGATATGCGCGGAGTATACAGTTATGCGTTAGAACTTGTCAACACCTTGTCATTGCAGGTTAAGACCGCGTAAACAATAGTGCACAACGACCCGCAAACTCCCAATGGCGAACTGGCCAATAGCCTCACCACCAGCGCGAGCAGACTCCATGCCATTTGCGGTTCGCAACAGGCCATTGAGATAGTCTGTCTCCCCGTGGCTCCTCGCAACCGCCACATTGGCGGTACTCCCTAGTGACCTTTGACAGCCTCCAGACAACAAGCTACACTGCGGCCAGGATTTCAGTTCGCCAGTATGGCATTTTAGCTTAAGGAGCACCGATGCTGAGAATAGTGCTGCCCAAAGGCAGTCTGGAGCAAAACACACTCACCCTCTTCGCCGAGGCGGACTTGCCCGTCAGACGAGGCGGGGACCGTCAGTACGACGCTCGCATAGATGATCCCCGCGTGGAGAGCGTCAAGATCCTCCGCCCCCAGGAGATTCCCATCTACGTGGAGCGCGGTTATTTCGACTTGGGAATCACCGGCCTCGACTGGATCCGCGAGACCGGTAGCGACGTCGTTGAGTGCATGGACCTCAACTACAACCGTGCCAGCACCGGCCGACCGGTCAAGATCGTGCTTGCCGTACCGGAGGAATCCGGTGTGCGGGAAGCCAGCCAACTCAAACCCGGCAGCCGTGTCTCCACCGAGTATCCACAGCTCACCAGGCAGTTCTTTGATCAACTAGGCATCCCGGTGGAGATCCTGCCCTCATACGGCGCCACAGAGAGCAAGGTGCCGGAGATTGCCGATGCCATCGTCGACGTCACCGAGACCGGCTCGTCCCTGCGCGCAAACCGGATGGTGATCATCGCAGTTCTACTGGAGTCGTACACCAAGCTGATCGCCAACCGCCAGACCTACGAGGACCCGCAGCTGCGCAACGAGATCGAAGAGCTGCAGACGCTGTTGAGCGGCGTGCTTGACGCGCGTGGCAAGGTACTGCTCAAGTTGAACGTGGCTGAGGAGCACCTGCAGGCGGTGATAGACGTTTTGCCCGCTATGAAGCAGCCCACCGTCTCCACTCTCTACGGCACAGGTTTCTACGCGGTGGAGACCGTCTGCGTGAAGTCGAGCATCAACGTGCTCATCCCGGAGCTTAAACGCCTGGGGGCGACCGACATGTTGGAGATCCCCATCTCCAAAGTCGTACCATAAAGCCCTGGCAGGTTGACCCAAGCTGACCGCCAGGGTCTCGAGAGAGAACGAGCGCATGAATAGCCTCGACTACGCAATCGAAACGAGAGACCTGCGCAAGGTTTATCCGGGCGGAAAGGTGGCTGTGGACCACCTCACCATCAGTGTGGGACGAGGCGAGGTCTACGGTTTCCTCGGTCCCAACGGCGCCGGCAAGACCACCTCGATCAAGATGCTGACCGGTCTGGTGCATCCCAGTGCGGGCTCCGCCCGCATCTTCGGCCAGCCAGCCCAATCGCCACAGGCGAGACGCCAAGTGGGCTTCCTGCCTGAGCAGTTCCGCTTTCACGACTGGCTTAAGGCTGACGAGTTTCTGCGCTGGCACGGTCAACTGTACGGCATGACCAGAGCCAGGGTGGAACAACGCATCCCCATGGTGCTGGAGCAGGTGGGATTGGCGGCAAATGCCCGTCAAAGGCTGAGCACCTTCTCCAAAGGCATGCTGCAGCGCGTCGGCCTGGCGCAGGCGCTGCTCAACGAGCCGCTGCTAGTGCTGCTGGACGAGCCCACCTCTGCGCTCGATCCTATCGGCCGACGCGACGTTCGCCTCCTGATCAGCGAGTTGCGCCGACAGGGCACAACCGTCTTCCTCAACTCCCACTTGCTCACTGAAGTTGAATCCGTCTGCGACCGCCTGGCGATCATTCACCACGGCGTCGTCTTGCGAGAGGGACACATCAACGATCTGCTGCCCCCTGGCCTGGAGGTGGAGCTGCGCGTAGGCGGCCTTACCGAGCCGTTGCAGGCGGCGCTGCGCGCTGCCACGCTCTCATACACGCAGCAGGGGGAGAGCCTGCAGGTCAGCATAGAGCACGAGGAAGAGCTGCCCCACCTGGCGCAGTTGGTCGCGGAGCACGGCGCCCGACTTTACCAGCTTACGCCCCGTCGCCGTAACCTGGAAGAACTGTTCCTCAACGTGGTGGCACTTGAGGACGGATCGTGATCGTACTGCAGATTGCGCGCTTTACCTTCAAAGAAGCAACACGCAAAAGAGTCGTGTTTGGCGCCCTGGCGCTCAGCCTGCTTCTTCTGCTGGTCTACTATCTTGGCATCTCGCTTACCTATGACGACTTCGCCACGCAAATGGACCATGGCATGTCCGGTATTAAGCCATTCTTACGGGAGGCGGCGGTGGCCATGATGGTTGCCGGCCTCTACGTTGTCAGCTTCCTCTCGGGTCTGTTGGCCATCTTCGCGGCGGTGGCTGCTATCTCCGGCGAAATCGAATCAGGCACCATCCATAGCGTCGTGCCCAAGCCAATCGCCCGCTGGCAGTTTGTACTTGGTCGTTGGCTGGGGCTGCTGCTGATGGTCTCCTGCTACGTGGTTGGCATGAGCCTGGCCATCCTGGCGCTGACCCAGCATGTGTGGGGGCACAGCGCCAGCAACTTAACGCAGGGCGTGTTCTTCATGGTGCTGAGCGCCGCCGTATTAATGACCTTGACCATCCTCGGCAGCTGCCTGTTGCCAACCGTGGCGAACGGTATTGTGGTGCTTATGATCTACGGTGTGGGGTTGTTAGGCGGCTTGATTGAGCAGCTTGGACATACCGTGGGCAACCAGACGATGGTGACCCTGGGAATCGTAACCAGCCTGATTCTGCCTAGCGATTCGCTGTGGAAAATGGCGTCTTACTCAGTGCAGCCACAAGACATCTTTGCGAGCATGGTTACCATGCCTATCTTCGGAGGAATCCAACCAACCGCCGCCATGCTCACCTATATCGCCATCTACTTCGTGCTTTGCCTGCTGGCAGCGATACTGGTCTTCAGCCGGCGCGATTTGTGATTTGCAGATTACTGATCAGGGAGGCAAACGATGTCAACAGCGGAAGAGCGAATCAGGGAACTGGGTCTAGAGCTGCCTCAGCAATCGTCGCCGGCGGCGAACTACGTCAGCGCGGCGCGCACCGGCAACTTGCTGTTCCTCTCCGGGCACGGCGCCACTGTGAGAGATGGTAAGCGTGGCTACATCGGTAAGGTGGGAGCTGAGCTCAGCGCTGAGCAAGGCTACCAGGCGGCGCGCGACGTCTGCCTCAACTGTCTGTCCACCATCCGCACTTTCGCAGGCAGCCTGGACAAGGTCACACGGGTGGTGAAGGTGCTGGGCTTCGTCAACAGCGCTGTGGGCTTCCAGGAGCAGCCAAAGGTGATCAACGGCGCCTCAGACCTACTGGTGGAGGTATTCGGCGAGCGCGGCCGCCACGCGCGGTCGGCGGTGGGCATGGCTGAACTACCGTTCGGCATGGCGGTCGAAATTGAGATGGTCGTAGAACTGAATGACTGAGACTGCAGACTAGGACAGCGCGCGCTGTACGGCGCCAGCATCGAAGGCGCCGTTGCGGCCGGCCTGCTCCAATGCCCGGGCGGCGTCGATCACCCAGGGCCCGGCGTCGTCCAGGCGGAAACTGACAATCTGCGGTACGGTGATCTCCAGCTCGCGTTCGCCATCGAGCGCGATTGTACAACGAGAGAGTTCGACGCTCACCTGCTCACCCACGGTCAGAGAACGGCATTCCCTCACTTGGACGGCGCATATTAACCCCGGCGCAACCGGCGCCAGGTACCGTTCTCCCCCTTCACCCAGAGTAAGGAACAGACCCTCGTTGGCTGCCAGGCCCTGGGGACGGACTGCGCCGCCGATCGAAGAGAGGCCAATATGGTGCAGACCAGCACGCGCCAGCATCAGGTGGCGCAGCCGGTCGGGATTCCAGATAGCGCGCGAGCCAATAAAGAGATCGGTCGACACGGCGGCATCGACTAGCGCCAGCTCGTCCCGCCCATCCGCCAGGCTCACCAGGATCCGCTTCTGGCGGCACGCGGCGTTCTGGCGCTCGCACCAGCCTGCCGCTACCGCGCCCACCGCCAGACCGGCGGCGGTTCCCTCCAGCATGACTGGGAAAACGTTGTTGGTGCCGGTGGAAAGCGCCAGCAACGGCACCTCGCCACAGCCGCGCGCCACCGCGCGCGCGGTGCCGTCGCCACCCAGAGTGACGATCGCCTTCACCCCAATCTCTCGCATCAGTTTCGCCGCTAGTTCCGAGTCAGCTGAGCTCTCCTCCATGCGAAAAGCAAGCGTTTCCGTCTCAAGGCTCAGCTTCAATTCGTCAACGGCGCGCAAGCCGATGCCGAAGCGCTCAGGCATGAAGTACACCTTCTCCACGCCCATCGCCTCGGCGATGTTGACCTTCTCGTTGTTGGAGAAGATGGAGCCCTGCGCCACCAGGCGACGAATGTCGCGCCCCGAGGCGGGATTGGCGATGATGCCTACCGAGGTCATGCAATCCTCCTGTACTCGCACGGAATCGGCTGAGTATAGGAAGACACTTGCAACGATGTCAACGCAACCCAGGCGGGAGAGTCCCGGTCAGCATTCACAGCCGCGGCCTTGAATGCTGCCCGGGACTCTCCCGCCAATTGACACGACCGGCCAATTGACACGCCTCCCCTGCCGAAACTATAATTGCGCATCGTTCGCCTACGGGCATTTCGTTGGTTATCAGGGAGTTTCTCAGTTGGTTAAGCGCACCTATCAGCCCAAAGTCATCCCGCGCCGGCGTGAGCACGGTTTCTTGAAGCGTATGAGCACGCGCGCGGGACAGGCTATTATCAGATCCCGCAGGCGCAGAGGACGAAAAAGGCTGACTGTAGTTTAGTCCTGGGTAGTTATGCGAAGGCGATATCGCCTGCGGACGGACGCTCAGTTCAGGCGGGTGCGAGCAGCGGGGCGCAGTTGGGCGGCACCGCTGCTCGTTTTGTACGCCTTGCGTTCCGGCGAGCCTGACAGCCGCTTCGGCTTTGTCGTTGGTAAGCGAGTCGGCAAAGCGGTGGTACGTAATCTGGTCAAACGCCGTCTGCGCGCCGTCTGCGCCGCCGTCTTGCCGCAGCTGGCCGCCGGCTACGACGTTACCGTGATCGCCAGAGCGGCCGCTGGCGAGGCTGGCTTTGAGGCGCTGAGAACCCAATTGCTCGACCTGCTGCAACGGGCAGGCTTGCTCGAGCCGGATTACCACGAGGGCCGGCCGACGTGACGACCTGATTGGTTATAGTAATAGAGAGATGAAGAAGGCACTGAAGGCGGCAATCCGTGCGTATCAGTTGTTTATATCACCGCTAATGCCCCGATCATGCCGATTCTATCCGAGCTGCTCACACTACGCCCTGGAGGCAGTGGAGCGGTACGGTGCGCTTCATGGTGGCTGGCTGGCTCTCCGCCGTATTGCCCGTTGCCATCCATTTAGTCCGGGCGGCTACGATCCGGTTCCATAAGGAGGATTCCCTCACTTGGGCATATTTGACTTACTAGGCAGCGGTTGGGAGAGCTTCATCCAGCTGATCATCAACCTGCTGGTCTATCTCTACGGCATCTTCGGTAGCTATGGCGTGGCCATCATTGTCTTCACCATCATCACCCGAGTAGTCTTCTTCCCCCTCAACGTCAAGAGCATGGCTTCTATGCGCGAAATGCAGGTGAATCAGGCGCGTATGAAACCTCACCTGGACGCGCTGAAGAAGAAGTACGGCAAAGATCGCCAGAAGCTAATGGAGGAGCAGGGCAAGCTATACCAGGAGTTTGGCATCAGCCCCGCCGCCAGTCTGGGCGGCTGCCTGCCCATGACGATCCAGATGCCAATCTGGATCGCCCTCTACCAGGGTCTTTATCGCTTGGCCAGCACGCCGGAGTTCGCCGCGCCGTTCCTCTGGATCGAGAACCTGGGCGTGCCGGAAACGGCTCCCTGGCTGCTCATCGCCTTCACGGCGATCTCACAGTACCTGCTCGCCAAGATGACAGCTCAACCCAGCGGCGACGAGCAGCAGCGCACGATGAACCGCATGATGCAGATCATGATGCCGGCGATGATGGTCTATTTCGGCACGCTCGTACCAGCCGGCCTGGTCCTCTACTGGGTAGTCAACAACATCTTCCAGTTCTTCCAGCAACTGTATACGACAGGTTGGGGAGATCTCTGGCCATCTCGCGCTCGCCCACTACCGGTTGCCACTACACGGCCAGTGAGCCGCACCGTCGAAGAGGGCGAAGCCAGCGACCAGCAGGACCGTCGTGCTCAGAAAGCGGCGAAACGTGAGGAGTATCGAAGCATGCAGGCGGCACAGGCGGCGCGGGCGAGCGGTAGCGTCTCCAGTCGGGGCCTGCCCTTGGGACAGCTACCAGAGACCAACGCTGTGGATCATGGAGACATCAGGATTTACACCCTGGATTACGATAGTTCCTCTGCCGACTACCAGGCCGAGGACAGCCCGACCACAACTGAAGAGGCGATCGAGCGGGTGCGCAACCCGCGACCGGCGAGACGCAGACGTAGAAAGAAGTAGCCGTTAAAACGGAGGCGATAACTGTATGGAGAGTCTGGAAATATCCGCAAAAACGGTGGATGAGGCCGTCAAACTGGCCCTGGCCCGTCTAGGCAGAGAGAAGGACGAGGTTCTGATCAGCGTATTGTCCGAGGGCAGCCGCGGTATCCTTGGCATTGGCGGCGAAGACGCGCGCATTCTGGTGACACCGATCGGTGGCGAAGACGACGAGGAACTCGAGGAAGACGCTCAGCCCCTGGTAGCCGAGGACAGCGTAATCAATGCCGGCCGCGAAGTTCTGCAGCATTTGCTGGATAACATGAATATAGATGCCGAGATCGAAGTACGCGCCCCCGTTCCCGATGCCGACGGCCAACTGGCGCCGGCGGTACTTGATATTCGTGGTGATGACCTTGGCTTGTTGATCGGCAGGCGTGGCGAAACGCTCAGCTCACTGCAATTCCTCACCAACCTCATACTTAGCCGTAAACTGCAGCGCCCAGCGCGTCTTGGTGTAGACGTCGAGTCGTATCGCCTAAGGCGGGAGCAGTCGCTGCGTGGTATGGCCGCGCGAATGGCAGAGCGAGTCAAGTCCACCCGTCAGTCGGTGATGCTGGAGGCGATGCCGCCACACGAACGCCGTATCATCCACGTTGCCTTGAGTGAAGACCCAGAGGTAGTGACCCAAAGTACCGGCGAAGATGCAGAGCGCCGAGTCGTCATATTGCCGAAACGCTAGCGCTGATCGCGATCACCCTGAGCTGGTGATCGTAGGCCACGTCTGCCTGGATAAGGTGGATGGTGGCGATCGACTCGGTGGCGCTGTCTACTACGCCGCTGCGGCGGCCACCCGGCTCGGAGTGAACTGTGGCATCGTCACCGCCTGCGATGCTCCAACCGCGCAGCGTCTGCAACAAGCGCTGCCCGCCGTGCAATTGGCGGTACAGCCCTCCCCCCTCACCACCCGTTTCCACAACCAACTGGTGGCGGGCACTCGCCGGCAACACCTGCTGGCCAGAGCTGCTGACATCGAGCTGGACGCTGTACCTCTTCCCTGGCGTCAGGCTCCGCTCGCCCTCCTGGCGCCGGTGATCGGCGAGTATTCGCCCGCCATGTTCTCTCGTTTCTCCGCCAACCTTGTGTGTGTTGCCCCTCAGGGCTGGTTGCGCTCGGTTGACGAGCACGGTCAGGTAGGGGCTTGCCTGCCACCAGAGCTGACGCCGGCGCTGGCACTGGCCGATCTGGCCGTGCTCAGCAGCGAGGACCTGGCAGGCAGGGCAGATTGGGAAATAGAACTGGCCGGCAAGTGGCGCCAGCTGGTGGTAACCTGCGGCGAGCGTGGCGCCAGAGCCTGGCTCGATGGCAACTGTACGGCAGTGCCTCCCTGCGCAACTGTCAGCCGCGATCCCACCGGCGCTGGTGATGTCTTCGCCGCTGCTCTGCTAATCGCCTATAATGCAGATAGGGAGCTACTGGCGGCAGCGAACTACGCCGCCTGTGCAGCCAGCTTCGCCGTCGAGCAGCCAGATGTTGGCGGCCTGGCCAGTCACCAGGAGGTTCTGGCTCGCCTCGCCAGACGGCAACGCCAACAGGAGAGTCACAGGCAAGATGCTAGCGGCTGATAATGACGCGGTGACCACCCCTACAGAGGGCGCCCCCACCCTGCAAGGCCACATCTTTGCGGTCACCAACCAGAAGGGCGGCGTCGGCACGACGACCACGTCAATTAGCCTTGCCGCCAGCCTCGCGGCCATGGGTAAACAGGTGCTGGTGGTGGACATCGATCCCCAGGCAAACGCCACCAGCAGCCTGGGTATAGACAAGCGAGCACAACTGCCCTCGGTGTACGAGTGCCTGGTGGAGGGACTGCACCCCGACAAGGCGATCATCCGTGACAACCGTCCTGGCTTGCACTTGTTGCCTGCCTCCATGGCTCTGGCGGGCGCCGAGGTGGAGCTGGTGGCGCTTTCGGCGCGCGAGCACCGCCTGGCGCACAGCTTGCGGCACGTGGCCAGTCAATTCGATTATCTTCTGGTGGACTGCCCGCCATCGCTCGGCCTGCTGACGTTGAGCGGCCTGACCGCCGCCGAGGCGGTGATAGTGCCGGTGCAGTGCGAGTATCTCTCGCTGCGCGGTCTGGCCCATCGGCGGCATCGTGATGACCATGTTCGACGTGCGCACCAATCTGTCTCAGCAGGTGGTGGACGAAGTGCGTAAATACTATCCAGGCGTCGTCTTCGAGACGGTCGTACCCCGTAGCGTTCGCCTCTCGGAGGCGCCCAGCTTCGGGCAGACCATCCTGGAGTACGCCGGCGACTCACGGGGCGCCGCCGCTTACCGCGCCCTGGCCGCGGAGTTCATGGGCAGACAGAACAGGCAAGAGCTGGTGATGGAGGGAGGGCGGCATGGCTAGACCAGGTTTGGGCAGGGGATTGGACGCGCTCATTCCTCGCACAGCTGCAGCGGCAGTTTCCGAAATTGCTCTTGACGATATTCTGCCCAACCCCTGGCAGCCGCGGCGCGATGCCGAGAACAGGGCTATCGATGAGCTGGCGCAGTCTGTGCGGGAGCACGGCATCCTGCAGCCACTGCTGGTATCCAGCCGGCCCGACGGACAGTATCAGCTAATCGCCGGCGAGCGCCGCTGGTGGGCAGCCAAGCGGGCCGGCCTGCAGAGGGTGCCAGTGGTTGTGCGCGAGGTTACGCCGGAGCAGGCGCTGGCCCTGGCTTTGGTGGAGAACATCCAGCGGGCCGACCTCAACCCACTCGAGGAGGCCTCAGCTTACCGTCGCCTGGTGGATGAGTTTGGCCTCACCCAAGAGCAGTTGGCAGCGCGAGTAGGCAAGAACCGGGTAACAATCACCAACGCTCTGCGCCTGCTCTCCCTGCCGCTGGAGGTTAGGGAGGCACTGGCCGAGGGCAGCATCAGCGAGGGGCACGCCCGTGCCATGCTCCAAGTGCAGGATGCGCCAGGCCAGTTGTTGCTGCTGCGTCTGACGATTGAGCGCCAGCTCTCCGTACGTCAAACCGAGGAGATGGCACGGCGCCTGGCGGCGGACCTCGCCGGCCAGGGACGCCGCCCGCGGCGTAGCAAGTCGGCTGAAACAGTCGCTATCGAGAGCCGCATCATGCAATCGCTTGGCACCAAAGTCGAGCTGTTCCACTCGCGGCGGGGCGGCAGAGTGGTGATCCACTTTTACTCCGACGAGGAGCTGGAATCGCTCTACGGCCGCCTCACTGGTGAGGAACTTTGAGCTTCTGTAGCCGCTGTGGTCACCGAATGGTCAACCGCGTGCCAGCTGGCGACACCAGACCTCGCCTGGTCTGCGAGCGCTGCGGCAACATCGAATACCACAACCCTCGCGTCGTCGCTGCAACAGTGACAAGCATGGAGGACGGCATTGTTCTCATCCGGCGCTCCATTGAGCCCAGCCTCGGCTTGTGGAGTTACCCGGGCGGTTACATGGAAATGGATGAGTCGGTAGAAGAGGCCGCCATCAGAGAGACGCGTGAGGAGACTGGCTTGACGGTGCGAGTCACCCGCCTGCTCAACGCCTACTCCCGTCCCAGCGCCGGCGTGGTGGTCATCGTCTACCTGGCGGAGCCAATCGGCGGGGTGCTGGCAGCTGGCGACGAGTGCAGCGACGCGCGCATCTTCGCGGCAGGCGGCATTCCCTGGGAGAAGCTTGCGTTTCCCACCGTAACAGCCGCCCTGTGTGACTGGCTCAAGCTGGAAAACGAGGGACAGCAAAAAAGCCAGCCACTGTAGGATAGCGGCTGGCCTGCATGCCCCCGTTAGCTGAGGCAGATGCCTCCACACTGGCCAGGAACCAGCTTCTTCGGCTCCAGCGCCATCATCTTCTCCACTCGCCGCACGTGCCGCCGCTCGTTGATAAAGCGGGTCTCCAGCCAAACACGCAGGATGTCCCTGGCCAATCCAGACCCGGTTACCCTTGCGCCCAGGCAGAGCACGTTGGCATTGTTGTGCTCGCGACTGCAATGAGCGCTGAAAGTGTCGCCACAGAGCGCGGCACGCACCCCCTGGATCTTGTTGGCGGCGATGGAGACACCAATGCCAGTACCGCACATCAGGACGCCGAACTCTGCCTCCCTACTCGCTACCGCGTTCGCCACCAGTGAGGCAATGTCGGGATAATCGTCGTCGTTATTGAGCTCTGCCGGGCTGTAATCCTTAACCTCGTGTCCCAGTTTGCCCAGTTCGTCGATGATCTCCGCCTTCAAGCCATAGGCGGCGTGGTCCGCGCCAACTGCGATCTTCATTGTTCCTCCCCCTGTTTACCATCGTCACTTATCTTCTGATCAGGCAGCAGCCCCGCCAGGCGCGCGGCCGTGATCGCGCCACGGCGCAGGATGCGGTACGGAGAGACCGTCATATCCAACACTGTCGAGGCGATACCGATCTCGCATACGCCCCTCAGGATCAGGTCCACCTGGCCGCGCAGCTGCTGCTCCACTGCGCACCAGTCAACCAGTGCCGTCTCGCCCGAAATATTCGCCGAGCTCGTGGCCAGAGGCGCGCCTACCTGCCGTAACAAGGTAAGCGCCACCTCATGGGCCGGCGCGCGCAGGCCCAGCGTGTCTCTGCCGGCGGTAAGGCGCGAGGGCAGCACACCGCTGCTCCTCAGTACCAGCGTCAGTGGTCCGGGCCAAAGGCGACGTGCCAGCAACGCGGCGTCGGCCGGCGGCTCGCTGATGTACGGCAAACCTCGCTTCCAGCTGTCCACCAGGAGGGCTATCGGTTTCGTCGCCTCGCGCTGTTTGGCCTTGAAAAGCCGCTCCACGGCCGCAGCATCGTCCGCTCGTGTGGCCAGGCCGTACACAGTGTCGGTAGGCAGGCCCACTATTCCACCCGCAGCCAAGACTTGTATCGCTCGCGCAATACCCTCGCCATCGGGTTCGACTACGATAGCAGCCATTCTACAGCACTAGGGCAGTAACACGCGCTGGAAAGACTCAGCCAGCTCGTACTCGCTGCCCTGAGCCGCTGACTGCGCACGTTCGCGCATGCGCTCCTCCAGGTTCTCTATCCGGCCCACCTGGCTGGCGTGGCGCCGCAAGGCAGCAACCTTGCGCTCATAGGTGGGCGAGATGTCCACCCAATAGTTCACTTCCTGAGGCCGGAACAACAGTAAGTCCTTGACCCGGTGAGCTGAGATCTCCTCATTCAACTGTTCAGGAAAGTATCCAATGTCTCGCGCCGCTGCTATCGCGTCCATCACCACAGTGCCCACCGCCCGGTGATCGGGATGAAGCTGGTAATGCAAATAGGGGTCATGAGTGACAACCGTCTGCGGGCGATACTGCCGCAACAGCATTGAGATCTCGCGCCGCATGGCCAGGCTGGCTTCAACCTCACCGTCTAGATGGCGCAGGAAGATGCATTCGCGCACTCCCAGCTCGGCGGCGGCTTCCATCTGCTCCTGTTCACGCACGGCCGCCATCTGACCGGGGCTGATGGCGGGATCCCAACTGCCTTTGTCGCCCGAGGTGCAGAGGACGTAGCGCACCTCGCGCCCCGCCTCAACCCAGCGGGCTATGCTACCACCACAGCCGAACTCGGGATCATCGGGATGAGCCACAATAACCAGCACCGAACCCTTGAACTGTTCAGTCAACTGAACCCTGCCTCCTGATTACGCGGCTGAGCCAGCCCGCTGGATAATCAACCGCGCGCTCTCCGTAGCGGCATGGCGTTCCAACAGCGTTTGGTAGAGGTCGCCCACCTCGCCGGCGATGGCCGACCAGGAAAGGTGCGCTATCGAGTCTCGAGCTCGCTGGGCCAGCGACAGCCTCAGTTGTGGCTGATTGTGCAGCTGCCTAATGCCGGCGGCAAAAGCGACGGGCGTCCGCTCCGCTATCAGCAAACCATTCTCACCATGTCGGATGATCTTGGTCAGCCCCCCCACCGCCGAAGCGATGACCGGCGTGCCACAGGCGAGTGACTCAACCGCCACCAGGCCGAAACTCTCGTAGTAAGAGGGCATCACACAGACGTCTGCCGCTGAGTAGTAAAGAGGCAAACGCGTTTGTCCCACCGCGCCTTCAAACCTGGTCAAGCCGCCAAGGCCAAGCGACTCCGCCAGGCGCCGCACCCGCAGCTCCTCACCAGCCGGGGCGGCATCTCCACCGACCACGGTCAGTCGCAACGGCAGCTCGGCGGCAAGGACGGCGGCCGCCTGCAAGAGGATATCGAGGCCCTTGAGCGGATCCATGCGACCCACAAACAGAACCTGGAAACCATCAGCCGGCATGCCCAAGTTCGTTCTCGCGACATGCCGTGGGTGAGGCTGAAACAGGTCCAGATTGACACCGCAGGGAATGACCGACACGCACGACAGATCAGCGTCATACAGATTCCGTAGATAGCCAAGCTCGTCGTCACTAGAAACGACAATACTGTCAGTGGCGGCGATGATCTGCCGTTCTGCCGCGACCCGCTGCTGCGACTCCACCTCATCGGAGGCGAAGTGGTTCTTCACCGCGCCCAGGGTGTGAAACATGGTGATGTGAGGCACCCGCCACAGCTCCGCCAGTTGGATGCCCACCGCAGCGCTAAGCCAGTAATGACTGTGCACCAGATCGTAGCTGATGCCCTCGGCCACTCGCAGGGCCTCGATCTTCGCCGCCATTTCCGGTACCAAAGCGTAGACTTCGTTCTTATCCAGTGGCGCCACCTCACCCGCATCGAGGCGAATCACCCGCACGTTGTCGGCCATCTGCACCAAGGGCGCATCGCTGAGGCTGGTGCGCCTGCTGTAGACATCAACCTCATAACCAACCGTGCCCAATTGCTGCGAGAGCTCACGCACGTACACATTCATACCACCCGATTCCTTGCTGCCAAGGCGGGCGAGTGGGCAGGCGTGTAGACTGAGCATGGCTATTCGGGTCATAGTTCGGTTCCACCGTCTGTTTTCAGGGATAGGATCTGAGCATCAACAGCGCCCAGATCATATTTATAGCGCTCGTTGCCGCGCAGGAAGTCAAACTTGCGGCGGCCTGCGTGAATCGCTTCGTCGATGGCGAACGCCTTCAGCAACACTCCCACGCTGAGCCGCCCGAAAGCCGGCAGGTAGCCGCTATTGTAGAGGAGGATCTCATTACCGCTGTCAAAGGCCAGCAACGCCGCTACCCGCTGCCCATCTATCTCCATGAAGTAGAGGCGCAGGCACGACTCTCCGGCAAATGCCACAAACAGACGGCGGAAATAAGCCTCCATCTGGTCATTCATGAAGGCGGCCTTGTCCACAGTGGAGGCCCGGTGCAGCGCCAGGAAATCGGCGATGTGATCCGGTTCAATGGCGCTGCCACTGATCACGTAGGCATTGGCCTTGCCGTTGGCGTCGAGGTGCCGTTTCTTGCGCCGCAGCTCATGGCGGTCTTTCTTACTCAGTTGCCTGAGGTAGTCGTCCCAGCTGGCGGGCAGCATCAGGAAGGGAGAGACATCCTTCTTCTCCAGGCGCACCTGCCGACCGGCGCGCTGCAAAGCCGGCGCCAGATACCGCACCATAACCGAGTTCTCCTCGGCGCAACAGAGCTCCAGGGCGGGCCAGCCGGCGGCTGCCAGCCAGTCCACAAAAGAACTCACTACCTGCTCGGCTTCGTGCTCCGGAGCGATCAGGTCCAGGAAATCGGACACCTCCGAACCACAGGCAAAGCGGAGCCGTTCGCCGTAGCGAGCTAGCGGCACTATGCCGTTGGGCGTAGGCCCATCGTGCACGAGCAATAGTTCCAGCTGCGCCTCAGGCGCGAACGCCTCCCACCACAAGCGCTGCCACTGCCAGCTCAAAAACGGGCCTCGCGCGCTTGTTTCAGCTACCAACGAGTCCCATTCGGTGCGTAGCGGCTCAAATGAATCGTACCGGGTTACCGTGGGCATAATGCGTCAATTCTAGCACAGCGTTTGGCTCGGTTTTCCCCCCCCCCCCCGGCTTTTCGGGCTGATGACAGAGCGCTTGGCGTATCGCTAGCCACACGCCGGGAGCGCCGCTGAGATATGCGCCAATAATCCGCCCTGCTTTTGCGTTGACTATATCGTTACCATATAATAGCTCAGGATTAGGAACGTACATTGCCAGGAAACACCGATGTTAGACGAAAAGACGGAAGCCACGAACCCCTCTGAGGGGCAAGAAGAACAATACCGCAGCACGCCGGAAGTGCAGAACCTGCCGGCAGAAGCAGATCCGCCTGCCGGGCAAGGCACAGAGATTGCCCATTCGGCCGAAGAACCCGCGACAGTGGAGGATCAATCGATTGCCGAGTCGACCGGCGAAGCGGGTTCTGATGGTCTGGAGCAGGCAACGCCGGCACCGCTAGCTGAAGCTGCCAACGCCGAACCGGCCGCTGCGCCCGCCAGTCATGATATGGGTGTGCTGCTGGAACAGATGGAAAGCCAGTACCGGGCGCCGCGCCGTGGCGAGGTGATTGAAGGCACGATCGTCAGCATCGACAACGAAGGCGCCCTGGTCGACATAGGCAGCAAATCTGAAGGCCTGATTCCGGCTAACGAACTGGAGCCCGACGAGAAGCTGGGAGAGGTCATCGAAGTCGGCAGTAAAGTACTAGTCTATGTCGTTCAAGGTGAGGACCGCGACGGCCATGTTGCCCTGTCACTCCGCCGCGCCCGTAACGAGCGCGCCTGGCGTCTGATGCAGCGCAAGATGGAAGAGAACGCTACCTTGGAGGCCAGAATCGTCGACGTTAACCGTGGCGGCGTCATCGTTAACATCCTGGGCTTGCGCGGCTTCGTGCCGATATCACAGGCGATCGGTTACCGTCCGCCCGTCGCCGAGGCGGGCGAGGACCAGCCGCCGCATCCGTTGATCGGCAACGAGGTCAGTCTTAAAATACTTGAGGTCAACCGGCGGCGCAACCGGCTAATCCTCTCGCAGCGTTTGGCCGTGCAGGAACAGCGGCAGCAACGTAAGGACGAGCTGATTGCCACGCTGACCCCGGGCGAGGTAGTGACTGGCCGTGTGAGCAGCATTTGCGACTTCGGCGCCTTTGTCGATGTGGGCGGCGCTGACGGCCTGGTACACATTACCGAACTCTGCTGGTCGCCCACCTCATCCGTGGCTGATGTTGTGCAGGTTGGCCAGGAGATCGAGGTACTCGTGCTCTCTGTGGATGCCGAGAAGAGGAAGATTGCGCTCAGCCTGAGGCGCGCACAGCCGGAACCCTGGTCTACTGTGGAAGATCGCTTCCACGCCGGTGACGAGGTGAAAGCGCAGGTCGCCAAGCTGGCGACCTTCGGCGCGTTCGTGCGTGTGGCTGACGGTATTGAGGGCCTGGTCCACATCAGCGAGCTCAGCGATCGCAGTATCACCAATCCTCGCCAGGTAGTGAGTGAGGGTGACGTGGTGATGGTCAAGGTACTGCGGGTGGAGCCGGAGCGGCGGCGCTTGGGCCTGAGCCTGCGCCAGGCCGACCAGAGTGTGCTCGAGCAAGCCGCTGAGGAAGAACCGGTAGCCGAAGCGACGGAGCCAGAAAGCAGTGTTGAGCTGCAAAGTACTGCCGAGGCCGAGAGCCAAACAGGCGACGAGCCTGCGGCCAACCAGGCCGACGCAAGCGCGCCTGAAGGGGACGCTCCCGCTGCCGAGACGAATGAGCAGCCACCTGCCGAGCCGCTGCCGGATACTGAAGCTGCCTCAGCCGCAGCAGGCGAGGTTGATGAGCCCGCAACGGGGCCGGCGGCATCGCCCGACCAGGCGACCGGTGAAGCTGCCAACAATGAGGATATTACTACCAGGCAGGAGTATCTGGCCGACAACGGCTAGATCCACCCGGCGCCTCTAACGATATGTTCCCAACTGCCAGCGCCGTTCATGGTGCTGTGACCGGATGTCTGTCCGGTGGCGTGTTAAGGCACGCAAGAATAGGAGTTTCCGGTGGCTGACAGATTCGACAAGTTTACGGAAAGGGCGAGGAAGGTTCTCGCGCTGGCGCAGGAAGAGGCGCAGCGATTCAATCATAACTACATCGGCACCGAACACCTGCTGCTGGGCCTGGTACGCGAGGGTGACGGCGTTGCCGCCACCGTGCTCGCCAACATGGGCGTGGAGCTGGTCAAGGTGCGGTCGGCAGTGGAGTTCATTATTGGCAGGGGTGACCGCTCGATATCGGGCGAGATCGGCCTCACACCGCGCGCCAAGAAGGTAATCGAATTGGCGGTGGACGAAGCGCGCCGCATGAACCACCACCACATCGGCACCGAACACCTGCTGCTGGGCCTGGTGCGCGAAGGGGAGGGCATTGCCGCCGGTGTGCTTGAGAGTCTCGGCGTCAGCCTGGAGCGGGTGCGCAGCCAGGTGATCCAGACGCTCAGCCAGAGTGGCGGTCTACAGGCTGGTGAAGGCCGTAACGCCTCCAAAACCCCCACGGTGGATCAGATGGGCGTGGACCTCACTGCAGCCGCTCGCGGCAATAAGCTCGACCCTGTGATCGGCCGTCAAACCGAGATAGAGCGAGTCATTCAGATCCTCTCCCGGCGCACCAAGAACAACCCGGCGCTGATCGGCGAACCAGGGGTGGGCAAAACCGCCATCGTGGAAGGACTGGCGCAGCGCATGGCCGCTGGCGACGTACCCGACACCCTGCTGGGCAAGCGGCTGCTCACCTTAGACATGGGCTCGCTGGTGGCCGGCACTAAGTACCGCGGCGAGTTCGAAGAGCGCCTGAAGAAGGTGATCGAGGAAATCAAAACGGCACGCAACTGCGTCCTCTTTATTGACGAGTTGCACACCCTGGTGGGAGCCGGCGCCGCTGAAGGCGCGATCGACGCCGCCAACATCCTCAAGCCATCCCTGGCCCGAGGCGAACTGCAATGCATTGGCGCCACTACGCTCGACGAGTACCGTAAGCATATCGAGAAGGACGCCGCGCTGGAGCGCCGTTTCCAGCCGGTACAGGTAAACGAGCCGACCGTCGAGGAAACAGTGGCCATTCTAGAGGGCATTCGCTCGCGCTACGAGGACCATCATAAGGTGGACATCAGCGACGCGGCCCTTAGTGCGGCGGCGAGACTGGCGGCGCGCTACGTGCCCGACCGCTTCCTGCCCGACAAGGCGATCGACCTGATCGACGAGGCATCGTCACGCGTGCGTCTGCGCATGACGGGCGCGCCACTGCAGCTGAGAGAGTCAGTTGTTCAACTCGAGAGCCTGCAACGCGAAAAGGAAGCGGCCATTTCCTCGCAACAGTACGAGTTGGCGGCCCAGCTACGTGACCAGGAGGTCAAACTGAAAGAGGAGATCGCCACGCTGGAGAGTGCCTGGAAAGAAGAACAGCAGGCGAATCGACCCACCGTGAACGACGAGCACATCGCTGAGATCGTGGCGATGT
>CAZMKF010000006.1:0-2741 GCA_964566935.1 uncultured Dehalococcoidales bacterium
TCCCAATGCGGCCCAAGGGCTGCGCTATGTGTTTTATGGTGAGATTCTGGGTATTTTGTATATCTTCCTGTATTGGGTGCCGCTGATCGGCCTGCCGGGTAACCCGGTCTCCGCCATGATCACCTTCGAGATGTTCGCGCGCCCGGCCATCATGAAGATGCTGGGTTACCGGCACTGGGCCAAGCCGATGCTGCCTGCCCGGTTGCTGCAAAGTGCCTACAACAGGGACGGGCGGCGCGTATTCCTGCGCGCCTACGTGGAGAAAGACGAGCAGGGCGAGTACACCGCGCGGCTGGCTGGAAATCAGGGCTCGGGAGTGCTTACTTCCATGGCTGGCGCCAATGGACTGGCGATCGTACCCGAAGAGCGCTCGGACATGGCCGTCGGGGAGACAGTGCAAGTAATGATGCTCGACTGGCCGAGCGACCCGCTGTTGACGTAGTAGACCACCCGGTAGCCCGGCCTCGCGGCAACATGTCGAAAGCGGCACAGGCCCATCGAAGGGGCGGAAGAGCTAATGGCTACATTGCGACCGTTAGATGAGAGTTCCCTACCGCGTACCTTGCGGGCTCGACTCTCCTGGGACGATCAGGAAGCAGAAGAGGCCTTCGCTAGCGGCCTTCACCTGGCGTGGCAGGAGGCAGGGACGGGCGAGACAGTAGTCGGCGACTTCTGGAGGCGGCGCGCTGACATCTTCAGTGTGGAGCAGCTGCGGTCGCACCGTCACAGCACTGCGCTCATCGGCAAACTGCGTGAGCATCTCGTCGAGCGGGGCGGAAAGTTACTCGTAGTCGGCAACTACGAACTGCAGCGCGACCTGGCGCCGTTTCGCCGTGCAGGCTTTACTCTGGTCAACGAGATAGTGGTGATGAGCGCCCGCCTGCCGGTGACTGCCAAAGCCGGCGCCGCTATCGACATGCCTGACGGCGTGAAGATCAGACCACTGCGACATACTGATCTGCCGGCGCTGGTGACTCTCGATCACGCCGCGTTTCCCTGGATATGGCGCAACAGCGAGCGGGAATTCCGTTGGTACCTGTCCCATTTGGGCGTATACTGTCATGTAGCGGAGGACCAGGACGGGCGTTTGATCGGCTATGCGTCCTACACCGTTACCGGCAGACACGGGCATTTGGATCGCCTCGCGGTACGACCCGAGCGCATAGGCAAAGGGATAGGCCGTGAGCTGCTGTTTCAGGCTCTGCAAAGACTGCACAAGCACGGTGTGGACAGCGTGGCCCTGACCACTCAAGACAACAACGAGCGGGCGGCGGCCCTGTACCGTGCTTTCGGCTTCGGGCGTACTGGACAACACTACCCGCTTTATGGAATACCCTGTGGGGCGGAACCGGACCACGATTGAGATGACAACGCAACTAAGCTTAAGAGGTGACCTATGCGAGTTCTGATGATTTCCTGGGAGTATCCACCTAACATCGTTGGCGGCTTGGGAAAACACGTTGAAGAACTGCTGCCTGCCTTGCTGGAGCAGGGGGCAGAGGTGCACCTCGTAACGCCGCTGGCAAAGGGTGGAGCCGAGTTTGAGAAGGTATACGACGGCTTCACTGTCCAGCGCGTGGAGTTACCTGCCAGCACCGCCGCCGGCTTCTTCGCCGACGTCGCCACCAGCAACAAGCTGCTGGCCGACCGTCTGGTGGACGCTGCCAGCCGTTTCGGACCGTTCGACCTGATTCACGCCCACGATTGGCTTGTTGGCGAAGCCGCCATGAGCGCTGCTAACACCACCGGCTTACCGTTGGTCAGCACGATCCACGCAACTGAATGGGGTAGAGCGCGCGGCGCCCTTAATACGGATCTGCAGCGCGCTATCCATCAGGAAGAGTACTCGCTGGCACAACGGTCCAGCCGCGTCATCGCCTGCAGCGACTACATGGCTGAAGAGATCAGTAACATCTTCGAGATACCTCGACAAAAGGTGACGGTAATCCCCAACGGCATCGACACGGCGCGCTTCGATGCTTTGGCGGGGCATGATTTCTCCGCGCTACGCGCGGGCTTTGCCCTGCCCCACGAGCGCCTGGTCTTTGCAGTGGGACGCGTGGTCTACGAAAAGGGCTTTCAGGTCCTGATCGACGCCGCACCCTACGTACTCACCTCCATGCCCGAGACGAAGTTCGTGCTCGCCGGCAAAGGACCGATGCTCGACGAGCTCCGCTTGCGGGTGCAGGAGAACGATCTTGGCGACAAGTTCCACGTGGCGGGCTTCGTCTCCGACGAGACACGTGACGGCCTGCTTATGGCTTGCGACGTGGCAGTCTTCCCCAGCCTCTATGAGCCATTTGGTATCGTTGCCCTTGAGGGTATGGCCGCGCGCGCCCCTGTGGTGGTGAGCAACGTAGGTGGGCTGCAGGAGGTGGTGGAACACGGCGAGACCGGCATCATCACCTACGCTGGCGACCCAGCCAGCCTGGCCTGGGGCATCCTGCACACACTGCAGCATCCGCAGTGGGCAGTGGCCCGCGCCAACAACGCCTATCAAACCGTGCTCACCAAGTTCAACTGGTTCACCATCGCCGGCCAGACCGCGCAGGTCTATACTTCGGTTCTCGCGGAGGTGGGACGCGCCACCCCCTAGGCGCAGTGTATGCGTTTTGACGTCATCACAATCTTTCCTGAGATGTTCGCTGGCCCCTTCGCGGCCAGCATCATCTACCGCGCTATCGAGCGGGGACTGATCGACCTGCACGTGCACAACCTGCGGAACTGGGCCACGGACCGGC
>CAZMKF010000006.1:2751-14218 GCA_964566935.1 uncultured Dehalococcoidales bacterium
CGCACCACCGACGATTACACTTTCGGCGGCGGCACCGGCATGGTGATGAAACCGGAGCCTGTCTTCGCCGCCGTCGAGTCGCTAGTGCCGGTCGCCGACCCTCAGTGCGAGGTTATCCTGCTCAGCCCTCAGGGCGCCCCCCTCAACCAGCCGCTGGCGCGTGAACTCGCCAGAAAACGCAGGCTGGTACTGATCTGTGGCCATTACGAAGGTTTCGATGAGCGGATCCGTCAGCATCTGGGCACACGCGCCGTCTCGATTGGCGATTACGTACTTACTGGCGGCGAGATTCCCGCCATGGTGTTGATCGATTGCGTGGGCCGCCTGGTGGACGGCGTCCTGCCGGCAGACGCCACCGAAGCCGAATCGCATACGGAGAACCTGCTCGAGTACCCCCAATACACCCGACCGGCCACCTTCCGCCAGTGGGCAGTGCCTGAGGTTCTGCTCTCCGGCAACCACGAGAGGATCGCTGCCTGGCGGCGTCTGCAGGCTCTCAAACGGACCCGCGAGCTGCGGCCGGACTTGTGGCAACAGTTGGAGCTGACTGAACGAGATCGCAAGCTGCTGGCCGAGGACGAGGAAGCGGGCGACGAATGAGGGTGTTATCCCTGGCCAGTGGCAGTTCCGGCAACGCCTACCTGGTGCTGACCGACACCGCCAAAGTGCTGATTGACGCCGGCGTGGGAGTGATGGCCTTGCGGCGCGCCCTGCAGACAAACGGCCTCAACGCAACGGAGCTCGACGCAGTCTTTATCACCCACGAGCACTACGATCACGTTCGAGGCCTTTGCCGCCTGATTAGGGGCTGTTCTCCACCAGTGTACGGCACCGAGGCGACGCTGCGCCGCCTGGAGTTGCCGTGGAACCAAGCGGAACCAGTGCTGCCTGAACAAACCGTCACGGTGGGCGACCTCAAGGTGACACCCTTCGCGGTGCCGCACGATGGCGTGGCGCCGGTTGGCTATTTCCTCGAGGACGACAGCTGCCGTGCCATGCTCGCTACGGACCTTGGTTACGTGCCTGAACAGCTGCTGCCACTGATGTCCACCGCCGACCTGCTCGTTCTGGAGGCGAATCACGATCTCCACTGGCTTAACAGGGGACCGTACCCTCGCTTTCTTAAAGAGAGGGTGGCGTCAGATCACGGTCACCTCTCCAATGACCAGACCTGGCGGTGTCTGCTCAGGCTGCCCAACCTGCTCACCGCAACGGGCTCTGCGGTGTTTGCCCATGAATCTGGACCGGCACGGGCTGGACGGCATCGATATCAAGGTTGCCGAACGCGACCGCCCCAGCCTCAGCTGGTGCAGTAGCAAGCCCTACCGGCAGAGTACCCTGCTCTGATGCTCAACACTACGGCATCTTCCCGGGTAACACGATGCCCTTTGCTATAATCGGTGCTCCATGCCTGAACAATCGGGCAGCCCTGTCAACATCCAGAAAGGTGAACTTATGCGTCTGATTCTGGCGCGCCACGCGCAAACCGAGCACAACCGCGAGCTGCGCTACCAGGGCCACTTGGGTACCAGCCTGAGCGCCCTCGGCCGGCTGCAAGCTCGCCAACTGGCCGCCTCAATGGCGGACCATGACATCGAGGCTGTTTACAGCAGCGACCTCCTGCGCTGCATGGAGACCGCCAACGCTGTGGGCAATGCGCTCAGCTTGCCCGTCACCGCCAGCTCCCAGCTACGCGAGGCCAGTTACGGCGAATGGGAAGGACAGAGCTTCGCGGCGGTGGAGGCGGCGGGCCCGGGGATGGTGCGGGCGAGGATGGCAAACCCGATAGACTTCACCCCACCGGGAGGAGAATCGTTGGGGGACACGCTGCAGCGCGTAGAAAGCTATCTGCTGGAGATCAGCGCGAATCATGACGCCAAGGCCACAGTGTTCGTCCTCAGCCACCGGGGCCCCATCCGCATGCTGCTCTCTAAGTGGATGTCAATTCCTTTCGAGCGCGCGCTCACTCTACGTGTCGACAACTGCGCTTACAGTGTGATCGACGGCTATCCGGGCAACATCTCGTTGGCACACTACAATGTCACCGCCGAACCGGCATTAGTGAAACGAGGCGAAACCGTGGCTGCCTCAGCGACATCGGAGCAATCAGAATGACCCGCCTCATTCTTACCCGGCACGGCCAGACCGTTTGGAACAGTGAACTGCGCTATCAGGGCCAGCTCGACACGCCACTCAGCGACCTGGGAAAGCAACAGTCATTGGCGCTGGCCCGGGCACTGCAGCCCTATAGAATAGATCGCCTGCTCAGTAGCGACCTTGCGCGCTGTTATGACACCGCCACGCTGGTGGGTGAACTGATCGGCTTGCGAGCGGAAATGACACCCGAACTGCGCGAAGCGAACTACGGCCAGTGGCAATCGCTCACCTACGCGGAGGTAAGGGCGAAGTTCCCCGAGGCCGTGCGCCGGCGCCACGATAACGTGGTCGATTTCTGCCCTCCCGGCGGAGAGAGCCTGGGGGCCACCTTCGCAAGAGCGAAACGCTACCTAAGTTCGTACTGCAACCGTGACGTGGATGAAACGGTTCTCGTGGTCACTCATGGTGGACCGTTACGCTTCATTCTCGCCCATCTCCTGGGCATGCCCCTGCGCAATGCCTTCAAGTTGCGTTTCGATAATTGCGGCATATCAATTGTTGAGAACTTCCCGGACATGCCTGAGGTAGTCACTGTCAATGACACCACTCATCTGACTGACCTGGTGGCTGCTGATCCAGCATTGGGGAACTGAAGGAGTTACTTACCATGTCAGAGCGCTGTGGCCTCGAGCCCCTCGATCAATGCGACTCTGCCGACCAGCGAGCGCTGGATGGAGAGCGCATCCGCCGGGCGGTGCGGGAGATACTGATCGCCATCGGTGAGGATCCGGACCGGGAGGGCTTGATCGACACACCGAGGCGAATCGCTGAGATGTACCAGGAGATCTTCTCCGGCATCAACGCGGACCCGCGCGACGTTCTACGCGTGGGCTTCGACGAGGGACACAGGGAGATGGTGGTGTTGCGGGACATCCCCTTCCACTCCATGTGCGAACACCATTTCCTGCCATTTCACGGCGTTGTCCACGTAGGCTACATCCCCAACGGCCGCGTGGTGGGCATAAGCAAGATAGCCAGGGTCGTCGATATCGTGGCACGCCGGCCACAGCTGCAGGAGAGGATGACCAGTCAGATCGCGGACGCCATGATAGAAGAGCTGAAGCCGCTGGGCGCGGGTGTCGTTGTCAAGGCAGAGCACCTCTGCATGACTATGCGCGGCATCAAGAAACCAGGCACTCATGTCGTTACTTCCGCCACTCGCGGCAACTTCAGGCAGCGCGGCGTCACTAGATCTGAGTTCTTCTCGATCCTGCAGGGGGTGAGCAGATGAGGGCCATGCCTGGCTGCGTACGTGTAATCTCCGCGCCCGGCTGCGCAGAGCGGCAGATCCTGGACCTCCTGCCGCAGTCTACATCCGAGAGTCAGGCTATTGGCGAATTCACTGTGATGGTGGATCGACTGGAGGGTCCGGCGGCTGCGCAACTCGGCGCCGACCTCGATCACCAGGGAATAGACAATACCCAGGCGCATTACCCTCTTGATGCAGAATCCGTTAGCCTGATCCTCCGACTCACCGCCCAACAGGCGCAGACCCTGGCAGCACTTCAGGACGCGCGCCCCGAAACCAGAACCTGCTACCAGGCCATTCGTGACGCCATCAGCCGCCACGAGAGTCCGCCACCGCCTCTTCGTGTTGCCGGCCGTGAGTTCCACTGGGGTGAACGCACCTACGTGATGGGCATCGTCAACCTCACACCGGACTCGTTCTCCGGTGACGGCCTGACAGATCAGCCACAGGCCGCCCTGCGCCAGGCCGAAGCCATGCTCGAGGCAGGCGCCGATTTCCTCGATCTCGGCGCCGAATCGACCAGACCAGGACACAAGCCGGTGTCGGCGGAGGAAGAAATGCGTCGCCTGCTGCCAGTGATCACAGAAATCACCAAATCACTGGATGCGCCACTTTCCATCGACACCTACAAGGCGTCGGTAGCCCACGCTGCCCTCTCTGAGGGCGCCCACATCATCAACGACATCTGGGCGATGGCGGCCGACCCCGAGATGGCCAGCGTCGCGGCACATCACCAGTGCCCCATTATCCTCATGCACAATCAGGATGGCACTGACTATGTTGACCTTGTCGGTGATGTCTTCTGCAGCCTGCGGGACAGCGTGGACCGCGCCCTGGCCGCCGGTATTCGGCACGAGAACATCATCGTCGATCCAGGCATTGGCTTCGGCAAAGACCGCTCGCAGAACCTCGAACTGCTTTACAGGCTGAACGAACTGCGATCCCTGGGACAACCGCTCCTACTGGGCACCTCGCGCAAATCCACAATCGGCCACGTGCTTGGCCTGCCACCGGCCCAACGCCTGGAGGGAACGGCTGCCACCGTGGCAGTGGGCATTCATGGTGGAGCAGATATTGTGCGCGTGCACGACGTCAGTGAGATGGCTAAAGTGGCCAAGATGACTGACGCCATTGTGCGAAAACGATGGCAAGCGTATTCCTGAGCCTGGGGAGCAACCTCGGTGATCGCAAGCTGAACCTGGTGAAGGGCCTGCGCTCCCTGACCGATTTCGCCGCAGTGCAAAAGGTGTCTTCACTCTACGAAACCGCGCCTTGGGGACGCGCCGACCAGCCCGACTTTCTAAACCTCGCAGCTATGATCTCCACAACCCTGGAACCTCCCCAGCTGCTGACCCGAGTCAAGTCGATTGAGAGCGCGGTCGGCCGCCGTCCCGGCCCGCGCTGGGGTGCGCGCATTCTTGATATAGATATACTCTTATACGGTAATACAATGGTATCTCTGCCCGATCTGACAATTCCTCACCCGCTTCTTCACCAGCGCGCCTTCGTGCTCATCCCTCTGCTAGAACTATGGCCGGAGGCCGTTTTGCCGGATGGTAAACCACTGCGCACGCATTTGCCGGCGTTGGAACACCAAACGGTAATGCCACGAGGGCCCATGTTTTGGGAGGACAAGCCGATGTATACAGTCAGCATTCGTAAGCATTTTGACGCAGCCCACTACCTCAGAGACTACCATGGCCGCTGCGAGAACTTGCATGGCCACCGCTACGAAGTGGCGCTCACAGTGGAATCGGCCGACCTGGCGGACAACGGTATGGCTTACGACTTCACCGAGCTGAAGAAACAGCTCACCGAAAAGGTTTTGGATCGCTACGATCACGCCTGCCTCAACGACCTTCCCGATTTCCAGTCTGTGAATCCTTCGGCAGAGAACATCGCGCGGCTCATCTACGAGCAGATGCAACCCGTCGTTCAGAGCCCGAAAGTTGCTCTCAAGTGCGTCACCGTGTGGGAATCACCTGATAGTTGGGCCACCTATACCATGTAGGCGAGTACCCCGTACTCGAACCATGCCGGTGCCGCTCTAGCATCTCGTTGCCAGACACACAAATCAATCCTGATTCTCTCCCTACTCCGGCACGCGAACGGCAGCTACGTCAGCACATTCGCTTCATTGCGACAATTACCACGGTCCTAAAGCCTGGGGCCTGCATCAACCCAACTACATGCGTCGTCTCGACCCGCGACGTGTGCACGCCCTGAGCGTGACCCTCGAAACCAGCGCCACGCCACACCTCACTGCCCCACCCCCTTCGACTGCACTGCTACAGGGGTATCTCAGCGTACGACAACCGATTCCTCTTCTGCCTCGATCCCTCGACACGCCGCTATACAAGCATCTAAATCTCTAACAAATCACCATCGCTAGCTAGCGCCATATAGCCACCATGGCGCTCACAGAGGAAACCACTCAGAAAGTGCAAACCCTGCCACGATCCAAGATCCCTCCACACTACGCCTCCGTTGCACCTCCACACACTACCGCAAATCTACGCTCTCCTTCATGGCGTCCCATATCCCCAGGCATCAACCCGCGACCCCCTACGCTCGCTGCAGTGCTATCCGCCGCCATTCTGCCGCAAGAGCTTGCGCCACACTAAGGTTAACCAACAGCACATCAACCAGCGTGGCCCACTCGTTCTCTGGCGCCCCAGCATCAGCAGACTGTGGTGGCGCCGAAACCGACTGCGCCAACTGCTGCACACCATCCACAATGTCAACGCGCGCTGCCACATCCGCGCCTCCTCCACGCAACCTCCCCTCAACACCCGACCCTGGCCGACTGCCAAACTCATTCGCCAGCACACCATACGCGCCCTCATACGTCAGCCCTTGACTAAGCAAGTCCCTCGCTCTTGCAAGAACCTTAAGATCCCGCTCGTCATACGAGCGAAAGCCCGTACGACCTCCTGATGTGCTGGTTGGACGCGCCGCAGCCCGACTAAGAAAACTGGCAAACCGCACCGAATACAACCTCAATGTGCTTACACCCAACCCCAGCCTCTCGGCCGCCGCGCCAGGACGAAGCCTCTGCATATTGCACCTCCACTGGTCACTATTATACCGCTAGCGGCCCGCTACCGCTCCGCCTAGCGCCGCTACCTACACTTGATTGGATACGTGCAGTCACTCGCTTAGCCTCATATATCGCGCTATAGTCACTATTGAATAGCAGTGTTATGTAGGGGACGTGCTATTAGCACAGTAGCGCTAATGCCTTAAGGCGGTAGTTATGACGGTTAGCGACTATCACCTAGTGCCATCATTGGTTTCGTCCGCCTTCACGCATTACGACGCTCAACTTATGCAACGTTGCAGTCCCCGCCACGATGCACACGCGCTATGCCTCATACGGGTATGCTGCCCTGAGGCTTCCTCCTCCAAGGGGCGACGGGGGCGAATCGCCCTTGGAGCCAGGCGAAGGACAGCGCACTCCTCGCCTGTAAGCACCGAGCAATGCCTGGCGGCACACCCGTCGCTACTGCATATGTGCGACGTGGGTCTTAAACCCGACCACTAAGCGGCAATGTGCGCGTTGACGGCACTGGCACTTCTCATGCGGGTTCATCTCTCGGGTGTAGCACTGATTCCCACCCGGATCCCTCTGTGCTGCGTGGATGTGCTTCCTGTCAGGCACTCGATTAGACGTTTCAGCACAAACGGGCCCGTTCTCTGCTGAATTCCGCCTAAATCGTGTGTAGTCGCCTGTGGCGGCCGTAATCCCGTCCGGATACTGATTGGGCATTTTCGCGGCAGCTAGCCCGTAGAATCGCCGCGTAGTGCGTCATTTTCGGGCTGGTTTCGTCTTGACCCAGGGCCACGAGGCCGCTGCCACCTGGTTCATCAGGCGTTACGGAAACCACTCGCCTCGCAGCAACGCTCGCACGGCTCTATCTACCTACGGCATATGACACGGTGGCTGCCTGTAGGGCAGACTCCCCTGCGGGCGCCCGTCGTGCCTGCCGGCACACCGCTGCAACGAACTCCACTCATCCGCTGGACCGTTGCCAACCCCCCTAAGGTGCTTCGGTGACTGCCACCACAGACTCGGGTTGTTGTTTCTGCGGTTTGTGCCTGGCGCTCGCTTTTCTCGTGCCAAACCGGTGAGGGATGCGACTGGCGCCACCCATGCAGCCACATCCCTTCTTTCCTGCGAGAGAACCACATGCAGGACCATGCTAATATATAAATACGACTATACGTTTATACGTATGTTCTTTTAGTTTGTTAAAGATACTTACAATCGTCCTATTCGGTGATGGTCCGACTATGGTTATCCACAATTGTAGTATCTAGTGATCCTCGCCATCCCTGAGGTTTTCGCATTGCCTGTTCTCTCGAATGCGCGATATAGCCCGGAGCTTTCGTAATATATGACGTGTGAGTATATACGCAAACACATTTGTACTTCAGTGCAATCTCATAATAGTGCAAACCAATAGTCGGATGACCATAGAGACGTTTGGTAGGACTTATATACGTCTATTGCTTAGTTAGTAAATATGACAGTACTATTGTTAGTAGTGCCAAACGAACAGATGGCAGTTGATCATGGCGTTCGTGGCGCGGCTGATCTGGCGGTGAGCTTCCTTGTACCGCCAGTGCAAAGGGGAAGCATAGGTTAATACCGGAGACTGCAGCTCGGAATCTGAAGACTGGGTGTGATTCGACTTCGTGCTCGCTAGAGTTTTGCCTCTTCTCGCAGCAAGACCATCCTTGACTTACTCAAATCTATAAATCAGGGACTTCTGCGCCGGCCCCGAGCAACGGCTTAGGACCGCGTTGATTAGACTGGACGGACTGAGTTGCTGGGGAACAGCCGGCGGCTCGACTCGGTAGCCGACCACTCTCCAGTCGTTACCTGCAAAAACGCGGGAATGAGAAACTCAGTACCACCGATTTCCATAAGAATAAACTGTATAGCCATCTCCGAGAGGAATCTAGCGCCGCATACCGATGCGCATTCGCTCCAACAGGTCATCCTCGTCTCGCAAGCTGGTGAGATCGATGTTGCTCTCCATTCCGACATCGAGCAGGGCGCGAATAATCGCCGCCTTCCGAATCGCCTTACCACCGTTGCGTCGCGCTTCACGGCACTTGTCGTCCAGCCAGTCCAAGTGGCGCTCCTCCAGAAAGATCGCCGATTGCCTGGTCGCAGGTTTACCGGCGGCGCCGCGCCGCGATGATGCTTCCTCTATCGCTGTGACATCCGGGCGCCTGAAGAAAACGGATTTCCCCTCGGGAACTGAGATGCGTTTAGACATGATCAATCTCCTCTGCCAGCTGGCGATAGGCTCGAGCCCCATCCGAGCTGCGCGCATATTCCAGAATCGACAGGGACCGTATTGGCGCCTCTTTGAAGCGAACACTCTCTTTTACGATATGGTCGAACACCTTGAGCTCCTTGCCCAGGCCGGACCTCGTCTGCTCCAGGATCTCTCGCGCGTGCAATGTCCTACCGTCGTAGCGGGTGGGCAGAATGCCCTCAATCGTGAGCGCTGGATTGACCTCGTTACGAATATCCTCCACCGTCTCCAGCAGCAGTCGCACTCCCAGCATCGTGTAGTAGTCGCAGGTCATGGGAATGAGGACACTGTCAGCAGCCGAGAGCGCGTTTACGGTGAGCAGGCCGAACGAGGGTGGGCAGTCAATCAGTACGAAGTCATAGTAATCGATCACGGGTTTGAGCGCCTGTCGCAGTTTGTCCTCCCGCCTGGTGGCAGGCACCAGCTGCAGCTCGGCGGCCGCCAGGTGAATGTTCGTTGGCGCCAGGTGCAGGTCGGGCTCAATCTCGAGCAGGACATCGACCAGTTTGGCGCGCCCTAGCAACACATGGTAGATGGATCCTTCCAGCTCGTACGGATGAACGCCGCAGCCCTCTGTGAGGCTGCCCTGCGGATCCATGTCGATCATCAGTACTTTGCGCCCGCGCTCCACCAGCGCGGCAGCCAATGAGCGCACGGTTGTCGTCTTGCCCGAGCCACCCTTCTGGTTGGCGACAGCGATTACTCTGCCCATCAGTTACTCCGTTATCCGACAATTGTACGGTTGTAGGTGTGTTGCATTATGAGACCGTCGTTTCTTGCTGTCAACAACCAGTGATGGGCTTTCGCTCACGGCAATCACCCGACGCGATCACACAATTGCGCAAGGAGGAAAGGTAGCGCAGGTTGGCCGCGTGGAAGGCGGCCCTGGAAAGAGCAGAGGACGACGCCAAAACACAGTGGTGGATGCGGGAAGAGCCGAACGATTGCCGTACAGTTTCTGCTATGCAAGCAAGAACAATGTGGATAATGGTCCTACTCTAATCCCAGAATAGCGGTGCATATTCTTCATTACTCGGTATTCTCCAACCATAGACTCTGCGCTTTGCCCTTCGCCAACAGCGTGAATACGTTCTTGCGAAAACCGATCAGCCCATCCTGCTTCATCAGGCTCAGTTCGTGGGAAAGCGCACTGCGGTTCACGCAAAGGAACGCCGCCAGTTCTTCACGGTCGAAAGGTATTTCAAACGTGTTGGCTTCTCGCCTTTGCGCCTGCATGGCGAGATACGTCAATACCCGTTCGCGCAGACCCTTTTGCGACAGGATCGCGATCCTGTAGTACTTCTGCATGTTTTCCTGGGAGACAATGGTCAACAATCGACTGAGCATTTCTGTGCGATACGGTTCCGGCAATTCACCCTCTTTTAGGAAGAGCGAACCAGGAAAGAAGACCACCTTCACGGGCGTTGCGCAAACGGCATAGTAGGGCGGTTGCCTGCTCTTTGTGAAAACGAGGTCTGCACCCACCACTCTGGGTGCGGACATCGCGTTGATCAGGCTGTAGTTCCCATTGGAGAACAAGTTCACGATGTGAACCGTGCCGCTAATCAAGACACCCAGGCGGTCGGCCTGCTCCGAGGGAGTGAAGATGTATTCCTGCTTGGCAAACGCGATCGCTTGCCCAAACGGAAGGATGTACCGCTCTACAATGTCCGGCGGCAGGGAAAAAAACAGGCTGCGTTCTTGACCTGTTCCGCAAAGCGATCGGCGTCATTTTCGATTCTTCTCATGATAGATGTTGCTCCTCCCGGCATCGTGTTTGCTGCCGAAATATCCCCAAAATGTTGGCCGGACAACATACTTCTACCATTGTTCATGGAATAATGCAAAACACCGCTGCTCTTCTGAAAGAACGACGAAATGGATTTGGCCTGTAATCAACGACTGCAAAGCGGCGAGAAAGCAGTCACCGCATCACGAAGCGCATCCTCCAGGGCGGCGCGGATGCTGCTGTTGCTTTTTGCCGTCTTGCTTGCCATATTCCTGCTTTCCTTCTCGCTGGGCCGCTACGGCGTGTCGGTAACCGAGGTGCTTCGTATCCTGATCGACCGCGTATTCCCGCTTGCACAAACATGGACGCCGGAGATGGAAACCGTCGTCATCAACATCCGGCTGCCCCGCATTCTCATGGCGTGCATGGTCGGCTGCTCACTCTCGGCGGCGGGCGCGGCGTATCAGGGCGTGTTCCAGAACCCCATGGCCTCGCCGGATATTCTGGGCGCGTCGAGCGGCGCGGCTTTTGGAGCGGCGCTGGCGATCCTCCTTGGCGCATCCACTCGCATGATTACACTGTCGGCCTTTGCCACCGGTATGATCACGGTATGCATCGTATTCCTGATCGCGCAGCGCGCGCCCGGACTGAAGGTAATCAACCTCATTCTGGCGGGCATAATGATCAGCTCCCTGTTCACTGCCGGAACCTCGTATATCAAACTCGTGGCCGATCCCACCAACCAGCTGCCCGCAATCACCTACTGGCTCATGGGCAGCCTCTCCGGCGCCAAACTGAAGGACGTGACGTTCGTGGCGCTTCCCATGGCGCTTGGGCTTGTACCGCTGCTACTGCTTCGGTGGCAGATCAATATCCTGACATTGGGCGACGAGGAGGCACGCACACTGGGCGTCAACACGAACCTGCTGCGTTTCGCCGTGATCGTGTGCGCAACGCTCGTTACCGCCGCAAGCATCTCCGTCTCCGGCATGATCGGCTGGG
>CAZMKF010000006.1:14229-25346 GCA_964566935.1 uncultured Dehalococcoidales bacterium
CCGTGGACAATGTCTCCAGGAATCTGCTCGCGGTGGAAATACCAATCGGCATCCTCACCGCTTTTGTCGGCGCGCCATTCTTCATCTACCTGATTTGCCGAAGGGAGAGGACTCTGTGAGTATTGCCGTGCAGAACCTGAGCTTCGCCTACAGCACGCAGACGGTACTGACAGATGTAAGTTTTGCCGCGGACAATGGGAAGCTCATCGCGGTGCTGGGACCGAACGGCGTCGGCAAAACCACGCTGTTTCGCTGCATTTTAGGTCTGCAGCGGCACTACGGCGGCACGATCCTCATCGATGATACCGATGGGAGAAAGCTCTCCGCCAGGGAGCTTGCGCACCGTATCGCCTATATTCCGCAGATTCGTACGCAGACCTTCGGCTACTCGGTGCTCGACATGGTGCTTATGGGCACATCGCACACCGTTTCGAGCCTGTCTATGCCGGGCAAGCGCCAGACGGTCTCTGCCATGACCGCGCTTGAACGTCTCGGCATCGCTCAGCTGGCAGAGAAGAACTTCACACACCTTTCCGGCGGGGAGCAGCAGCTTGTGCTGATCGCTCGGGCGCTTGCGCAGCACGCCAAAACGCTGCTCATGGATGAACCTACCGCGTCGCTCGATTACGGCAACCAGGCGCATGTGCTCTCCATCGTGCGCAGGCTTGCCGACGAGGGCTACGCCGTGGTGCTCTCCACGCACAATCCGCAGCACGCGCTCTGGTATGCGGACAAGGCGCTTGCGCTGTCGGAAGGCCGGGTAGCGGCGTTCGGCGCGCCCACAGACGTGATGAACGCGGCGCTCATCGAGCGGCTGTATCACATGAAGGTATCGCTGGTCCACACGGCGGCGGGGCTTTTGATCGCACCCGCCGTAGACGGGATGACAGCGTAACTTGTTCACGTGGGATACGGAAAAGATCCGATTCTTGCGGGACGCTTCCGAGCGTACGCCTTTCAACGACGTGCTGGCCGCACGGGCGGCAGTGCAGTTTTCATCAGACGCGCACGTCCTGGACGCGGGCTGCGGGCTTGGCTATCTGTCACTGGCGCTGGCGAAATACTGCGCGCGGGTAACCGCGGCCGATACATCGCGGGAGGCGCTCTCCGTTCTGCGCGAGAATCTGCATAACAGCGACGTTCGCAATGTCGCCATACTGGAAGCGGACGTGTTTTCGCTGTCAGACAGCACGCAATTCGACGGCATCGCGTTTTGCTTCTTCGGCGCCACGGAGGAGATCTTGCGCTGCGTGAGGTCGCACTGCCGGGGTAAGGGAATCCTGTTTAAGAAGAACTGGGAGACGCACCGGTTTACCGCCAAAGAAACGCCACTGACACAGTTTACGTTCAGGCAGACATGCGACGAGCTGATGGCGCTGGACGTTCCCTTTCTTAGCGAGAGCTTCACGCTCGAAATGGGGCAGCCTTTCCGCTCCCTTGCCGACGCAATGCGCTTTTTCCAACTGTACACCCGTGAAAGCGACGGGGACGATCTGCCGGAGGCAGAGTTGCGTCTGAGACTGACGAAAACCGATTCGATGGAGTTTCCATTCTATCTGTCGTCTGCCCATCCGGTAGGGATGATTACGGTGGAAGCGGGGGATATCCCCGATACCATAATACCAATCGAGGGATTGAGAGAATGAAACGCGTACTGTTTGTGTTCCTGGCGCTGCTCATAGCAGCGTCGGTATTTGGCTGCGGGCAGCCTGCCACACAAGCGCCCACGGCAAAGCCAGCGGCAACACAGGCGACTGCGGCAAAACCGGCCGCAACACAAGCGTCTGCGGCGACAAAATCAGCCGCAACACAAGCGCCCACGGCAAAACCAGCCACAACACAGGCGGCCGCGCCCACCAGGGAGCCCGCGTCCGCGACGAGGAAGTTCACCGATTCCGCAGGACGCACGGTCGATCTGCCAGCTAATATCAAGAAAGTCGCCGTCTCCGGCCCGCTCGCGCAGATCGTGCTGTTTGCGCTCTGCCCGGATAAGCTGGTCGGCATCGCCAACGCATGGGACAAGACCGCCGAGCAGTACCTTGACACGAAATACTACAACCTGCCGCAGCTTGGTCAGCTCTACGGCGGCAAGGGCCAACTGAACCTTGAAACCCTGCTCAAAACCGGCGCCGAGGTCGTCATTGATGTAGGTGAGCCCAAGAAGACCGTTGTGGAGGATTTGGACGCGCTGCAGGAGCAGACGGGCATACCGTTCGTGCACATTACCGCCACCACCGCCACGATGGGTGAAGCGTACCGGAAGCTTGGCGAGCTCGTGAACATGCCGGCCGAGGCAGAGACGCTGGCAGAGTATTGCGAGGATGTCTATGACGATATGCTCGCCATCTCGAAAAACGTTGAGAAGGCTAACCTGCTCTATCTACTGGGCGATCAGGGGCTGAACGTCATCGCCAAGGGGAGCTATCACGCTGAGGTAATCGATCTTCTCGGCAACAATGTGGCTGAGGTGGCTGAGCCCTCCAGCAAGGGCACCGGCAACGAGGTCGATATGGAACAGATTCTCAAATGGAACCCAGACGTGATCCTCTTTGCGCCTGACAGCATCTATGAAACCGTCGCTTCCGATCCGGCCTGGCAGAAGGTGACTGCCATCAAAAACGGCGCTTACTACGAAGTTCCCTTCGGTCCTTATAACTGGATGGGCTTCCCACCGTCAGTACAACGGTATCTCGGCATGATGTGGATGGCAGCCCTGCTCTATCCCGACGAGCTGGGGTATGACCTGTATGACGCCGTCGCGGAATACTATAAGCTGTTCTATCACTGCGAACTGACGCAGGCGCAATTTGACGCCCTTGTTGATAACTCCATCGGCGTGCGGCAGGCCGCTGAAAAGCCAGCCGCATAAGCGCATCGCAGATGGAGCGGCCGCTCACCGTCTTAGGGTCGCGATGACGACGCTGTGCTCTGCACCTTCATTGCTGGCTGCGGCTCCACGTCACGCGGCAGCGGCGCGAAGATGGCCGTGTTTGCCGGTGGTCCCGCTTGTAGGACCGCCGGCGCCAGCGCTGTGCAGTTTGAAGACATCAAATTCGCAGAGCAGACGCTGCTTTCGCGTAGAACCTTTGCCCATGGCGTCAACCGGACGAAGAACCAGACTCACCGACATCGACATCAGCATGATCTGCGGCGGGCGTGTTTCGCACAAACCTGTGCCGGGGCTTTGTCACATCGGTTCGCCGGGATCGTCTTCGAGGACAGGGAAGCGTTTGCCGATCCCGCCCTCTTTCCCGATGCGGTGCGCACGATGACAGACGCCTCCTCGAATGTTTCCGAACGGCTTGCCATCCAGATGGTCAAGCAGCAGGCCGGACTTATCAGGGAGGAATGACCATGCGAATTAAACACATCCTCTTGTGCGGCGACCGAGGCGTCGGCAAGAGTACACTCATCCAGAAGCTGCTGGCAGCGAACACGCGCCACGTCTACGGCTTTCTCACCAGGCGCCTCGCTGCGGACGAAACGGGCTTCCACCCGATCTATATCCATCCCGCGGGCGCCGTAGAACGGGTACATACCGACGAAAACCAAATCGGCGCCTGCGATTCCAGGATTCATAACGTGTCCGTCGAAGTGTTTAACACGTTAGGCGTGCAGTATGTTCGGGAAGCGCGTCCCGGCGGCGTGATCGTGATGGACGAACTGGGTTTCATGGAAGCGCAGGCAGAGGCGTTCATACGAGCCGTTTATGACGCGTTGAATGACAACATCCCCGTCATTGCCGCCGTCAAATCCCGGTACGACGTGCCGTTTTTAGGCGAGGTGCGCGCACACCCTAATAGCGTCGTATACGGTGTTGACGCTAAAAACCGGGACGCGCTGTACGACAGGCTCTTGCCAGTAGTGCAGGAATGGAATGCGTTGGCGCAAAACGAAGACACCGGGCTTCTCTGAGTTTGTGGCAATTGGCAAACATCTCTCCATCTGAGAGAGTCTCCGCGAGTTTTACAACATCTTCTCTGACAAATTGTTTTGTCTTGCTTTTGCGCTTTTATGCAGACCGCTTGCAATCAACCAGATGGGAAAAGCAATTTCAAAAACTGCCCCCGGCGCATACAGAATCACACCCACCTGCCTCATGCCAAAAAAGCCGAACCAACCGCTGACAAGTAGACAGATATACCCCGCAATGCCCAAAACTGCCAGCCCCCACGGCGCGAGCCTTTTACGCCATAGCAGCCAGCAAAAGCCAATGCTGCCTGCCCCCAGGGCAATCATCGCCATTTGAAACAGCAATTCCCGGAATTGCAGCAAAGCCCCGCTCAAAAGCGCCCCCTCGGAACCCATTGAGATGGAAAGATACGCGCACACGGAACAGACCACAAGCAGTCCCGCTTCAATACCGCGGGCGGCGGCATAGCTGACGGCGACCCATTCTTCTCCTCTTCTCAAAACAGGAAATACCAGCGCCGCAATGCCGACAACCGCAGCCGAGTTGATGAACTCCAGCACGAAACCGATCCGCTGGAGGAACCCACCTGCGGGGTTAAGCACCCATTCGCTCCCAATCATATAGGACGCCATTGCCAATAAGAACAAGATTCCAATCAAAACGCCTGTTCTTCGATCGATTTCACCTGCGTCCATGGCTATCCTCCCTATTCTTCCGCTTTTGTAAGCAAAATGAATACCCTTTGCAGCATGTTTTTGATCTCATCCCGCTCTGTTGTGATCTGATTCGTCACCAGCAAAGCGGCAATTCCATGGGCATAGAGCCACATATCCATGAAAACTGACTTCGTTTCCGGAGAGTCGCTGAAGAATCGTTCCGGGACCGCTCCCGTGATGTGCTCATTACAGTCTCCCTGCATATAGGCGCCCAGCTCTGCTCCAAACAGATCGGACATAAACAGCAACCGAAACAGATGGGGCTCCTCCAGAGCAAAATCGATATAGGCCATCCCCACATTGACAAACAGATTCTTGCCAGTGTCCACTTTGTCGAAATAGGCTGTGTGGCAGTCGCCAGCCATCTGAAAAACGGCCTGCTTCAGTTGGGTCATGTTTCTAAAGCAGGAGAAGATCGGCTGCGTTGAGCATTCCAGAGCGTCAGCTACGGATCTTGCATTCAGGCTGTCTATTCCCTCTTTCCGCACAATTTGAAAGGCTGCTGCCAATACATCTTCTCTGCTGATCTTCCGGTTTGGTGGCAAGTTCTCGTCTCCTGTATATAACGCCTGTTATATATCATTAGTTATACAATATGCGCCTGATGCTTGTTTGTCAAGAGTTTTGGCAACACTTGTAGTCGGAGTTTTTTGACCGTTTATGGTCACCGTTGCACACCCCTTTGATCTTGCCTATTCTGCACACGTGACCCCGCCACCGTACCCGGAGCAAACTTCAGTAGTCATCCTTTCACTAATAGAGATTCTCAATATTGACATAGCTAATAAACATGTCATACTGTTAGAGAAATATATCTAATAGATATGTTCCGAGAAGAATAGAAGGGGAATATGTCTACTAAATTTGCTATGTTGGGTCTGCTCAACTTAAAACCGATGTCGGCTTACGAGCTGGAGAGATTTGCAAAAGAATCCATAGGCTATTTCTGGAACGAGTCCTACAGCAATGTCCACCGAACCCTAAAACTGCTTGCAGATGCAAAACTCGTCAAAAGGATCCCGGAAACGGGGAGCAGGAATAAGGTTACTTATCAGATTACAAGCAATGGTAAGCATGCCCTCTCGGAATGGCTGTCAAATCATCAAAACTCGAGCATTTATAGGGATGAACTCTTGCTCAAACTCTTTGTGAGCGGCAGAAACGATTACCCGGCGATTCTAGAAGATTTGAGGCTCACCCTTGATGAATTATCAGCTCAAAATGACGTCTATTATGAAATCAAGAAATCGCTTGCAGACATACCTGACAATCTCTCATACGATCTAGCAGTCGACTATGGAATCATGCAAGGAGCCACCGCTATAGAGTGGATTAAGACGGCAATTGAAAGAATCGAGGAAAGCTTATGAACAAGATGACTGAAAAGATTGAAAACCTATTGCAAAAGGAAGCCGCTAAGGCAAAGACCCTGCAGTTTGCAATGAATGTGCCGGCATTGGGGATCCATTACTCTTTCTCGAGCACAACACCGAATCAGCGCTTTCACAGCGCCAGCGCCGGCAAACTGATGACAACTGCACTCATTTTTATGGCAACAGAACAGGAAAAGCTAGCACTTGATACAAGGATAAGCAGTATTCTGGAGAAGGAAAAACTCGAATGCCTCTTTGTCTCTGAGGGCACGGATTATCAGGATGAAGTCACCATCCGGCATCTCTTGGGTCATACTTCAGGCGTAAACGATTATTTTGAAAGCAAGAATTTTGACGGTTCTACATTTACCGACTATATGATAAAGAACCCGGACAAGTTCTGGACACCGACAGAACTCCTGGATTTCACGAGAAACAAACAAAAGGCCGTCGGCAAGCCTGGAGAGAAGTTTCTATACTCCGATACGGGCTATGTCTTGCTCGGACTCATTGCAGAGACCGTATTCGGGATGCCGTTTCATCGGGCGCTTGATACCTACCTCTTTCAGCCTGCCGGGATGCAAGATACGCAGCTGTGCTTTTACAGTGAAGGATTCACGCAAGAGGCACTGGCGCCGCTTTATATCAATGGTGTGGATGTCCGGCTCTTTAAGAGTCTGAGTGCCGACTTCTCCGGAGGCGGACTGTCAACAACGGCAGAAGATTTGTTGAGGTTTTTAGATTTCTTACAAAATGAGCGCTTTGTCGGCAAGAACTCTCTCGAGCAAATGGCAAGTTTCGAACAACGTTACATGCAAGGCATTTACTACGGCCTGGGAATGATGCAAATCCGCTTCGGTGAGTTTTTCTTTCTTTTGAAGAATCTTCCGAAACTGCAGGGACACTTGGGCGTAACGGGAGTACACGCTTGGTATGACCCCACAAGCAAAGCGACATTCGCTTTAAATGTCGGGAACAGCAAGGATGTGGTCGCCAGCTTCAAACTGTTGATCAAAATTGTACAAGTGTTGAAACTCTAGCTATAGCTTAGAATAGCGAGGCTTCGCACTCATCCTCCAAAGCTCCCATTTATGAACTGCTACGCTCGAATATCCACCTGAATATCCACCTCTTCTTGAGCTAGTTGTTTTTGTGCCACCGAAGTATCTAACCCCCTTGAAATCAACGGGGGTTAGATAGAAATGTGGGTTGAGCAGAACGGTGAGTATCTGGTGGTGCCACAGTACTTCAGAGAAGCCTCGATGCGCAAGACAAGCGAGCCACAGGAGGGCGCCACGATAGCGATCCAGACCTGCGTCACAGTGGCTTAGGGAACGGATATGCACCGGCGCCTTTTACACTACTTAACGGGACGCAGCCAGAATCTATTCTTGTCTTCAACTCCTACAGTATCCAATCCTCAACTTGTCTTCTCATCTTATCTAAATCTCGACTATTCGGATGATTTCTTGCTATCCCACCGATCTTGGCTAAGAAACCATAAGTATCATATCCGCGACACCAACAACTCCCAATATACCTCGCACCACTGCCTATGACATGCTCTCTCATCTTCTTTGCATAATCCATATACCTAAAACCGCAGGTATACAATACGCCTATTGCTCTATCCTTAATGTCCGCACTATGCAACCATCTAAGTATCCCTGCATGAAGTTCACCGTTATAAATCCCCGATGCAAGAATGATCAATTCGAACTCTTTTGGCTCTAGAGTCCCTATATCCGGCAATTTGAAAGCCTGAATTGGCAGTTGTTCAGAAATATGGTGTATCACTTTCTCTGTATTCTTGTGATGAATGGACTCATAGATTATTACTGCCTTCTTAATATCAATCAGCCCCCTATCATGCAGATGTTATGTATTGCAATGCCACATCACGGATTACTGTTATGGGTCCAACTCGTTCTTCTCTACCTGTGTTGGTTCTATGCTTTCTTGCAGTGATTCTTTGCAATGCCGTTTCTCACAGCTATAGCTTTTGCTACTTCTTCTCGCATGTCTATGAATAAGTGCAAGTCGTTTTTGCGTAGTTCATGTGAATCCGTCCAAAAGCCATGATAGTACGAGAGTCGACAAGTATCGATTTGGCCTCGACATTATCGCCTTTCTTTCTTATCGAGAAACACCCGCAGGGCTTCAAAACACAGGGAATACAAAAAGCCGACACCTTGTGTTTCTACAAAGTGTCGACTTTTCTCATCTGGTGGAGATGGGGGGAATCGAACCCCCGTCCAAAGAAAGCGACTTGGGATGTACTACAAGCTTAGCCGGCGTTTTGATGTCGCAACGCACGCCTCCGTCGGCGAAGTCGTACGCTGCCAGTCGACTGGTCTTTTGCGGGCTGCGTCGACACTTGACCCACAGCACTCCGGCATTGCGTCGCCCACTCCCGTCCCACCGGAACGAGAACGAGGTGGACGTAGCGTCCTAAACTAGGCTGCTAAAGCGTATTGGTTGTTGCCAGTTATTGGCTTGCCAGTTGTTTTACGAGAAGACATACTGGCACCTCGGCCTGCAATCCTTCCGCCACCATTCCCTGTCGAAACCTAGCATCCCCAGGTGGTTGAGCAGATATCTCTACCCTATTCGGTTGTTAACGGCGCCTCGCCAGCTCGCGCTCGATCTCGCGATTGGCGTCGCGCTGGGCCACCGCCTCGCGCTTGTCGTACTCCCGGCGTCCACGCGCCAAACCCAGCAGCAGTTTCGCCCGATGGTCCTTTATGTAGACCTTAAGCGGCACCAGCGTAAACCCCTTCTCCAGGGTCTTGCGCAGTAACTGCCGAATCTGGGCCTTGTGCGCCAGCAGTTTGCGCGGACGGTCCGGCTCATGATTGTAACGATTGCCCTGATCGTAAGATGAGACATGGGTGTTGTAGACCCACAACTCGCCGTCCACCACCCGCGCATACGAATCACGCAGGTTCATGCGCCCTGCCCGCACGGACTTGATTTCCGTGCCGGTCAGCACGAGGCCAGTCTCAATTACTTCGTCAATAAAGTAATCGTGGCTGGCTTTACGGTTGGTGGCGACGGTACGTTCCGCCGGTTCCTTATCCTTCGACACGGTAAATTGTAGTCGTTAACCGGTTCGCAAGCAAGAAACAGGCGGCGCATCCACACTGCGACATCCTCCGTGCCGCCCGATGAACTCGACCTGGTCGAGGACTGGATTGCACAATCGAATACTAATCGCCGTCCGATCCACAGCTGCGCTCGATGAAGGCCGCCTTCATGTCCCGCGCTGTCTCGATCACCGCCGCCTTGCCGCAATCCAGTTGCGCCGCGCGGTTGAAGAAGCCATGCACGACGCCACGATAGCGCCTGACGATCACGTCGTTGCCCGCGGCCAGCAGGCGATCGGCGTACAACTCTCCCTCATCGCGCAGCGGGTCGTACTCGGCCGTGATTACCAGCGCGGGAGGCAGGTTGCTGAGGTCCGGCGCACGCAAGGGCGAGGCGGTAGGTTCCTCGCCGGTGGCGCCGTCGCCCAGGTAAAGATTCCAGTAGTGCACCATATCCTCACGCCAAAGCATGAGGCCAGTGGCATTCTCCCTATAAGAGGCCGTCTCGAAGTTGCGATCGGTGACCGGGTAGATCAGCAGCTGGTAGGCGATGGCGGGCCCACTCCGGTCGCGCGCCAGCAGGCTGACCACGGCAGCCAGGTTGCCACCGGCGCTATCGCCACCGACCGCCAGTTTCTGCGGGTCCGCCCCCAACTCGACGGCGTTTGCGGCCGCCCAGACAGTGGCGGCGTAGGCATCCTCCACCGCGGCCGGATAGGGGCTCTCAGGCGCCAGCCGGTAGGCAACGGAGGCGACGATGCAGCCGGCATGCTTGCACAGCAGTTTGCACAGATAGTCGTGAGTATCCAGGTCGCCCGTCGCCCAACCGCCGCCGTGGAAGTAGACGAGCAACGGCGCCGCGCCAGTGCCATGCGGCCAGTATAGGCGAACGGCAAGATCGCCAGCCGGGCCCGGGATGGTGCGATCCTCTACTCTGGCCAGGTCCACCGGTTCACCGGGGAAGGCCTTCGCGCGCGCCGCCAGGCCCGCCCGGTTCTCTTCTACACTGAGCTGGTGGCTGGGCTTGACCCCGCTGGCTTCCATCTCCGCCAGTAACTGTTGAATCTGTGGATCAAGTGGCATCCCTATCCCTCCGCTGACGGTTATGTAATCTCTGCGATCGGGGCTTCCGCGAGCCAGATCTCATGCAGGAAATCGTAGAGCCGCTCCGTAACTGAGACCTTGTAGGGGGTCGGATTGAGGCCGCGCACGTGGTCCGGCCGCATTTCCCGCAGCTGCCGCAGAACGTACTGCCTCGTGTCGGAGAACTCCGGCTGCAGATAGTCGTCACCCGGGCCTTTGTCCCAAATCGGGATATGAAGGTCCACCACCTCCGAGGGTGTGACGTAGGCGCGCTTGGCTTCCACAAACGGGTGGCGGCAGAGGATACGCTTTCCTGCTTGCGGCGGCTCTTCCTCGGCCAGAAGCATCAGGTCCAGCAGTGGCGAGCCATCGGCGCCAAACAGCCGGTACGCTTGCTTGCGACCGGGGATGCTCACCTTGGCCACATCCTGCGACAGCTTGATCCTCGGTTCGCCGTTGATCTCCATCAGCTTGTAAACGCCGCCGAGCGCCGGCTGCGCCTGGCAAGTCACGAGGTGGGTGCCAATACCAAAGACGTCGATCTGGTGGCCTTGCTGGTTCAAGGAGCGGATTGTGTCTTCGTTGATGTCATTTGAGGCCGAGATCCTCAGTTGGGAGAGATCGACCCCGGAGCGAAGCGCCACCTCGTTGAACATCCTGCGGGTGCTCTTGGAGAGGTAAGCGAGGTCTCCCGAATCAAGCCGCACCCCCAGCGGTTTGTAACCCATCCTGATCAGGGTGATGGCTACCGCCAGGAAGTTCGGCACGCCCGATTTCAGGGTATCGTAGGTGTCGACCAGCGCCAGGAAGTCGTTCGGGAAAGCGTAGGCGTAGGCCACAAAGGAGGCCAATTCGTCCTCGTTGGCGCTGCTGAAGCCCAATTCATCCCGGCATTTGAGGCACTCCTGCAGCAAGTCGCGCTCCACTCCATGCTGGTCGCGCAACC
>CAZMKF010000006.1:25370-25663 GCA_964566935.1 uncultured Dehalococcoidales bacterium
TCCACCTCCGCCGTGGAGACGAAGGACTGCACCCAGGAGTGGGCGTGGGTACCGCCCACTGGAATGCCGTCCATCTTGCCGGTTTGCACGTTGCTGGTACCATCGAAGCCGCCGATGTAAGAGTAGCGCGAAGCAGAGAAACCGCCGTCCGGCCCCTGGGCGCGTCGCAAGCCAAACTCAAGCATCACCTTGTCCGCGCCGGCCGCCAGGCGGAAACGAGCGGCGTTGGTGGCGATCAGGGTCGGGAAGTTCACCAGGTTAAGCAGGGTGGTCTCCAGCAACTGCGCTACCCC
>CAZMKF010000006.1:25673-33327 GCA_964566935.1 uncultured Dehalococcoidales bacterium
ATTGGCCCTTCCACCGACAGCAAGGGGACGTGCGGGAAAGCGAGCGAACCCTCACGCAGACTCTTCACCTTGACATCGCTGCAGTCTACCTCTCGCAGCCAATCGAAGAAGCCCGGGTCGGCCTGTGGCAGCTGGCCGCGCACGTACTCAATCTGCTCATCGCTGAAGCGGTAGTTCGCCAGGAACCTGACCACCTCCGTGGAGCCGGCAAAAACGGCGAAAGCGCCCTCAAACGGCGCCGTACGGAAGAAAAGGTCGAAAACGGCTGGTGCATTATGTTTCCCCAGCTTCCAATAGCCGTAGGCCATGGTCAGCTCGTAGAAATCGGTATGCAGTGGGTTGACGAGATCGCTGGCGGGAGCACCTACGGCTGGCCATTTACTCATTGGTTGACACCTCAGTCAGATTCCGTAACAAAGCGGGAACAAACGGTCCCCGGCATGCCGGGGACCGCGTAAACACCAGACGAACGCTTAGGAGAGCTCTTTCAGCAGCAACTCCGCGCTCGACAACCAGGCGTAGCGCGGATCGATCGACACCTTGTAGTTGCGAGCGTCACCGGCCAGCGCCCAGACAAAGCCGAGTTGATTACCAGGCGCCGCCACTCCCGGGTGGTAGCCACTGGGCAGTGAGGCGACGGTGTTGCAGTCAAGGATGTGAGCTGAGTCTCCCTCATTGCCACCGTAGATCACCTGCACGCCGAAGCCATCGGGCGGGTTGATCTTGTAAACGTAAATCTCCTCCAGCGGATACTCCTCGTCGGAGACCACGTCGTGCTTGTGCGGCGGGAAGCCGGACCAATTGCCCATGGGGTTGATCGTCTCGCCCACGATGAGGCGCGTGGCACGACCATCGCCGGCGGCGAAGAGCATCTTCACGTCGCGGCGCCAGCTGGCCGCGCCCACCGAGTTGGTCTTGATCTCCTCAGGCGCAACGAAGCGTGGCGGCAGATCCTCGTCCGTCTTGGCCTTAAAGACAACCAATTCGACATCGCTGAGGCCGGTAACAGTGTATGGGGTCTGGCGCGGGATGTAGGCAACACCGGGCACGCCGGTGAACATGTTGGCGCGGCCGCCGACTTTCTCCCACTTCACCGGCGCCTTGCCCTGCACGTCTATCGAGCAGGCGCCGCCAATGGTAACCAGCACGGTTTCCTCGCCAATTGCCTCACCCTGCCAGCTTTCACCCTTCGCCAGTTTAAGCGAATCCATGCTGACGAACTTGAGACCGTTCTCCTCACCCACACCCTTGTGATATCCATTGCCTGGGGCGATCTTGACTACCTGCTCCATCTCGTTCACTCCTCACCACATTAGCATTCCGGCCAGAGCACGGCACGCACATCCGCGCCGTGTTTATGGCTTAATCTGACCATATCACCCGAGTGAAAAGCTTGTCAAGGACGGCCGCCTGATTGTGTTGTTGCTAAGGGATAATGTCCGCTGATTGCCGGCGATAATACCCTGATCAAGTGCAGCTTGCCCGCTGCATTTGTACCAGGGACCAGCCGAGGCGCCCACCGTACCGCCCTGAGATCAGGCTGTTGCATGGGCTCGGCAGCGATCAGCGCCGGTGTGCGGGCACAGCCAAGGCCAGGCGGACCTCCACTTGAGCGGGATTCGCCTCTTCTCAGCCCGGCGGCCAGCCCAGATGCCGGCCGCCGAGCAGGTGCAGATGCAGGTGGTCTACCGATTGGCCGGCGTCTTCACCGACGTTGAAGACGAGCCGGTAGCCGGTCTCGGCGAGGCCGCGTTCCGCCGCCAGCCGGGCAGCGACGTTGAACATCCTCGCCAGCAACGCGGCATGGTCGCCGCTCAGGTCCGCCGCGGAACGAATGTGCTGGCGGGGTACCAGCAAAAGATGCACGGGCGCCTGCGGCCTGATATCGACAAACGCCGCCACCAGCTCATCCTGATACTCCAGGCGGCCCCGCTCCCCCGCCGCGATACTGCAAAACAGGCAACTCCGCGCCGTATCCATCTCACTTGTCCTCCGCCAGGCTCGCCAGTAGTCCGTCACCATACAGGCTCAACGTTGACACATCAACCAGCCTGTTCTGCAAGTCCGTCTCCGAGTTGACGTAGACCTTCAAGTAGTTGCCGGTGTGGCCGAGCCAGATTCGACCGTCACTGTTTTGCACTTGCTCCTCAAAAAGGACCGAGACAGTGCGACCGGCATGCCGGCTGGCGAAAGCACGGCTGCTCCGTTTGGCCAGCGCCAGCATGCGGCGACTGCGCGCTTTCATTATCTGGCTGGAAACCTGCTGGGGCATGCTGGCAGCCGGGGTGCCCTGCCGACGCGAGAAGCGAAAGACGTGGATGCCAGCAAACTGCTGTCGCTGTACAAACTGGTAACTCTGCTCGAAGTCCTCCTCGCTTTCCCCGGGGAAGCCCACCATTACGTCGGTGGTTATCGCCACGTCCGGCGCCGAAGCCCGCAGTAGCGTCACCTTCTCCTCGTACTGGCCGGTGTTGTAGCGACGGCGCATCGCCGCCAGGGTGGCATCACAGCCGCTCTGCAAGGGCAGGTGGAAATGCGGACAGAGACGCCCGGGATGCTGCCGCCAGAGAGCAACCAGCCCGGGCGTCAGATCAACGGGATCCAGCGAGGTCAAGCGCAGCCGCTCCAGGGCGGTACGGCCCAGAATCTCGCCAATCAACGCCGGCAGCTGCGGTTTCTGCACGCCAGAGTCGCCATCGCGACCGTAGGCGCCCACGTGGATGCCCGTCAGCACCACCTCCTTGAAGCCCGCGTCAACCAGCCGCGCCACGGCCTCCACCACCTCGGGCAGCGGCCGGCTGCGCTGCGGCCCCCGGCAGCGCGGCACGATGCAGTAACTGCAGTGGTTGTTACAGCCGGTCTGTACCGCCAGGAAACTGCGGGTGCGGCGACGAATGATCTGGCCGGCCTCTTCTTCGCGAGCGCTGAGATGCGCCAGACCGAGCAGGCGGGGCAGTTGAAGCTTCTCGTCGTTGCTGACCACCTTGTCCAGCTCAGGCAGCTGCGCCGGCAACCCCTCCAGGCTGGCGGCGCAGCCGGTAAGCACGATCTGCCCTTGGGGCGAGCGCCGCCTCGCCTGGCGCACCGCCTGACGCATCTTGCGCTCCGCCATCTGCGTCACGGCACAGCTGTTGACGATGCAGATGTCCGCAGGCTCCCCATCCTCCACCAGCAGGCAGCCCGCCGCCAGCAGCTGGCGCTCCAGCGTCTCGCTCTCCGCCTGGTTGACTTTGCAGCCCAGGGTGACGATCGAAACCCGCTTTGCCGGCGCCGCGCCGTTGCTCGGAGACTTGCTCATGCCCTCTCTTCGCCGGCCAATCTGCGGCATTCGGGCTCCACGTCCGCCCGGCGATCGGCCGGGGTCTCCCCGGTCGTGATTGAGGCATCCTGCAAGTCCGCGCTCGCCTCACGGCCGATCTCGGCCATCGCCTCGTCCAGGTGGGGGAACAGCAACCAGACGTTGGCCAGACCGAACAGGGCGCCCGTGGCAACGCGCAGGGGCCAGCTGCTCTCTCGCCAGCCCAGCAATTGGGTGCCGCCATCAAGCGCCAGCGGCAGAAGCATCAGCAGATACCATTTGACGGGCAGCGGCCGGACGCCGCGCCAGCAGGCGCCGTAAAGAAGTCCAGCCAGCAAAATGGCAACATACATAGCCAGATCGCGCTGACAGAGGGCTATCTGCCGTTCGAAGATGAAGAAGGAACGCTCCGGCAATTGGTGACACGCGAGGTGGTAGACGCTGAAGATCAGGTTGCCGGCTGACGGCCATCCGGCAGCGCCCAGCGCTGGCGACAGCAGGGCAAAGCCAACCATGGCCGCCGTGGCGCTGTTGATCACGAGCAGCCAGTGTCGCGAGATCCAGACCAGGGCGCGAAGCAGCGCTCCCACAACGCGGTCATCGAAGGCACGGCGCCGCTCGCTAATACCGTCATCGGCCGGTCCAGCCGGCAGGTCCACATGGTTTGCAGCTGACATCTAAGCTAATTATAGGTCGCCCGCGCCATATGCCTGACCGCCAGACGCGTCAGTCAGCACGCCATCACTGCCTGCCACTGGCAAAGGCGTAAGCAGAGCCCTGGCTGTGGCGCAGTTCGAACTCCTCGCGGGTGCAGAAGCTGCGCGGGTCGGTCACGTGATCTATCGCCAGCACGCCGTCCAGATGCTCAATCTCATGTTGCAGGAGCTCGCTCAGCTCACCTTCGGCATGCAAACGGCGGGGAGCGCCACCCTCGTCCTCATACTCCACGTCGATCCAGCGATGCCGCTCAACCTGGAAGAAGATGCAGAGGTAGCTGAGACAGGCGTCCCACACTGTCACTTTCTCGTCGCTGGCGGCGGTGATGCGTGGATTGAGCAGCGGCGTGGGCGTGCTGCCGTTGATGAACACCGCGCGCACCGCCTCGCCGATTTGGGGCGCCGCTATCGCCCGTCCGTAGCCTGTGCGTTGCCTGACCTCAGCGAGCGTATCACGCAGATCGGCGATCACCGCTACAGCTTCGCTGGAGCCAGGCACAACCTCCGTGCACTGCTGCCGCAAAGCAGGGTTGCCCAGTTGCAGAATCGGTCTCACCGCCATCGCCACACGACCTCCTTATGCAGTTGCAGCTGTGCCCGGCTCAGGCGTCGGCCCCGTAGGGTGGCAGAGTGCAGCGCGGCGCCTTGTATTGGCGATAGCCCAGGACAAAATCCGCCTGCAGCAGCGAGTGGATCTGGCTGGTGCCTTCGTACAGTGTGGTGGCGCGGGCGTGGCGGGCGAACCGCTCCACCGGGTATTCGTTGGAATATCCGTAGCCGCCGTGCACTTGAATGGCATTGTTGGCCGCTTTGACAGCGCCCTCGGTGGCATACCACTTGGCCAGCGAAGTCTCGCGCATGTTCGGCAGGCCCTGATTCTTAAGCCAGCCGGCCCGCCACCAAAGCAGGCGTGAGGTCTCGAGCAACGAGGACTGTTCGGCAATCAGTTGCTTCACCAATTGCTGTCTCCCTATCGGCTCGCCGAATGCCATGCGGCTCTGCGCGTAGGCGACCGAGGCGTCAAGAGAGGCTTCGATCAGGCCCGTGGCGCCCGCCGCCAGGCCAAAGCGCCCGTTGTCGAGGCAGGACATGGCGATGATGAAGCCTTCACCCTCTTCACCGAGGCGGTTGGCCTCAGGTACGCGGCAATCCTGCATGATGACACTGCCCGCGCTGCTGCCGCGCAGTCCCATCTTGCCGTGTATGTCAGTGGTGGTGAGGCCCTCTGTGCCTTTTTCAACCACAAAGGCCGTGATGCCACGCGCCTTCTTCTCGCGATCGGTGTAGGCGAAGATCAGGAAGTGATCGGCGTAGGGCGCCAGTGAGATCCACATCTTCTCGCCGTTCAATATGTAATGGTCGCCTTCACGCCGTGCGAAGCTCCGCATCGCCAGCACGTCCGAACCGGCGTCTGGCTCGGTGAGGCCAAAACAGGCAAGTTTCTCCCCCCGCGCCTGGGGAGCCAACAGGCGTTGCTTCTGCTCCTCGCTGCCCCACGTGAGCAGCCCGAGGCTATTCAAACCTACGTGAACTGAGATAATGGTGCGGGCGGCTGAGTCCGCGTACTCCAGGCTCTCGCATATCTGGCCAAACGCCAAGTAGTCCATGCCTGCCCCACCATAGCGTTCCGGGATGCAGCAGCCCAAGAGCCCCAACTCCGCCATCTTCGGCACGAGGCTCGTATCGAAATGCTGCTTTTCGTCATTCTCACGCGCATACGGCGTTACTTCACGTGCAGCGAACTCGCTGACCATCTCCTTGACCATCTGCTGCTCTTCGCTGAGCTGGAAATCCATCCCAAAACCTCCGCCAATCTCGGCTGTCCCGCCGGTCTGTCTCTGGAGACGCGAAAAGTAATCCCGTGGTCTACACAGAAAGAATGATGCTCCCCCCGTGCCCGCCGTTGCCGCAGATGGTGGCCAGCCCCCGTCCGCCGCCCCGCTGACGCAGCAGTTCGATCAACTGCAGCACGATGCGGCATCCCGACATGCCGGTGGGATGCCCCAGAGCGATGGCACCGCCGTTGACATTCACCTTGTCGTGCTCCAGCTCCAGTTCGCTCATCACTGCCAGCACCTGCGCGGCAAAGGCCTCGTTGATCTCCACCAGATCGATGTCCTTCATGGTCAGGCCGAGGCGATCGGCCGCCTTGCGGCTGGCGGTCACCGGCGCCACGCCGAACTCTTCCGGCGCCAGGGCGGTGAAGGCCCACGCGTCCAGGCTGGCCAGCACCGGCCAGCCCTCGGCGGTTGCCCTCTCACGGCTGGTCACGATCGCTGCCGCCGCGCCATCGGTAATACCGGAGGCGTTGCCGGCGGTGATGGTACCCTCCGCCGAGAAGGCCGGCTTCAGTTTGGCCAGCTTCTCCAGCGAGGTGTCGGCGCGCGGGTGCTCATCCGCCTCCACGCTCAAGGTGGCGCCCCGAGCGACCGCGACCTCCACCGGCACGATCAGCGGCCTGGTGAAGACCGCCTCCAGTGCCGCCTGGGCGCGTTGCTGACTACAGAGAGCGTACTCGTCCTGCGCCTCGCGGCTGATGCCGTAGCGTGCCGCCAGGGCGTCCGTCAACACCCCCATGTGTTTGTTGGCCAGGGCGCAGATGTAACCGTCTTTGTACATCGCGTCCAGCAGGCGGGCGTCGCCCATGCGCTGACCCCACCGCTGGTCCACCGCCAGGAAGGGAATGCTGCTCATGTGCTCCATGCCGCCGGCCAGTACCACCTCGGCCTCGCCCAGCAGCACCCTCTGTGCGGCGATGATGATGGCGTGCATGCCGGAAACGCATGCCTGCTGCAGGCCCAACGCCGGCGTGGTCAGCGGCAGGCCGGCGTGGATTGAGACCTGGCGGGCGGCGTTAGGGCCCGTTCCCGCCTGGCGGGCGTGGCCGATAACAACGTCATCCACCAATTCGGCCGCCACGCCGGCTCGCCTCATTGCCTCCGTCGCGGCAGCAACACCCAGTTTGACCACGCCAGTGTCCTTGAAGGCGCCGCCGAACTTGCCGATCGCCGTGCGGGCCCCACCAACGATAACTGCTTCTCTCTCGGCCATGACGTTACTCTGCCTCCTGCTATTCTCCACGCCAGTTCGGCGCCCTTTTCTCCAGGAACGCGGCGGCACCCTCGTCCTTGTCTTTGGTAGCTGCGCAGATGGCGAACAGGCGGTTCTCCAGCTCGAGCGCCGTGCGCAGATCCAGGTCGAAGCCAAGATTGACGGCGTCTTTGGCGGCCCGCAGCGCAATGGGTGGTTTTGAAGCCAGTTTCAGGCCAAGTTCGCGCGCCGCCGGCATCAACTCAGCGGCCGGCACCACCCGGTTCACCAGGCCGATGCGATAAGCCTCCTGTGCATCAATTATGTCACCTGTAAGCACGAGCTCCATCGCCCGGCCCTTGCCCACCAGTCGCGAAAGCCGCTGCGTGCCACCAAGGCCGGGAATGATACCCAGGTTCACCTCCGGCTGGCCAAAACGGGCGTGCTCTGCCGCCACCCTCAGGCTGCACGCCATTGCCAGTTCGCAACCGCCACCCAGGGCGAAGCCGTTCACCGCGGCGATCGTCGGCTTAAACATGTTCTCGAGCTTCTCCGCCACCCTGCGGCGCTGACGCGACACCGGACCGAGCTCGGTGATCATGGTGCGCGC
>CAZMKF010000006.1:33337-37893 GCA_964566935.1 uncultured Dehalococcoidales bacterium
TGCCGTTTCCTGCGTCAGCTCAAGAAACGATTTGATGTCCGCGCCGGCCACAAAGGCCTTCCCGGTTCCCGTGAGGATGATCACCTTGACCGCCTCGTCCGCCTCGGCCGTGTCAAGCGCGTCCTCCAGATCCAGCATGGTGGCCCGGCTGATCGCGTTACGCACCGCTGGCCGGTTGACCGTGATCAGGGCGAGCGGCGACTCAACCTCGACCAGCAGCGTTTCGTACTCTCTGTATGTTGCAGCCATCATTTACCCTCGTAGCTGTAGAAGCCGCGGCCGCTCTTGCGCCCCAGCAGGCCACCGCGCACCATTTTTCTCAACATCGGGTGGGGCCTGTACTTGGCGTTACCGGTCTCGCGCATCCTGCTTTCGGAATTGATCAGGTGAATATCAACGCCGATCAAGTCGATCAGTTCGAAGGGCCCCATGGGGAAGCCCGCGCCCAGCTTCATCGCCGTGTCGATGTCCTCGCGGCTGGCCACACCCTCGGCCAGCAGGTCCACCGCCTCGTTGCGCATGGCGATCAGGATGCGACTGACGATACCGCCCGGCGATTCGTTGGCAACCACCGGCGTCTTGCCCAACGCGCGCAGAAACTCAACCGCTATCTGCACCGTCTCTGGCGCGGTGAGAATGCCGGGGGTGACCTCCACCAGTTTCATCGCTTGAGCCGGATTGAAGAAGTGAGTGCCTATAGTGCGTTCGGGCGCCGGCGCGGCGGCGCCGATCTCGGTCGGGGAGAGGATCGAGGTGTTGGTCGCCAGAATCGCCGAGCGTTCGACAATCTCGCCCAGCTGGCCGAACAGTTGGCGCTTGACGGCCATGTCCTCAAACGCTGCTTCGATCACGAATTGACAGTCCGCCATCAGCGCCAGATCTGTCGTCTGCGCGATGCGGGGCTCAACGTCCGCAGCCAGCTCGGCGCTCATGCGGCCCTTGCTTACCTGAGTGTCCAGGTTCTTGCGGATGCGGGCCACGCCCCTGGCCAGCGCCTCCAGGGTGACATCCTGTAACACAACCGCGTAGCCGGCCTGGGCGCAGACCTGCGCAATCCCGGCGCCCATGGTACCGGCGCCAACAACACCGATGCGTGAGATCTCCATTGTTCCCTCCTACACCGTCAATGCCGCCCGCGCCACGCCGCTGGCAGGCTCACGTTTGAGCATACATCAGAATTGCCGTCACCAACAATAGCCGCCCACGCTAATCACTCATCCCGGCATCCTTGCTGCCTGACGAGTGCTCTTCTCCGAAACAGCCTCACCGGCATGCGATGCTATAATCACCTTTCAGTCAATCACACGTGGCGGATTCCGAAATGATGGCAAACATAATTGCGGTGGCGGGCCGCAAGGCGCCGGACGTCGCCTCAGCGGCCTTTATCGATCCCCTGGTGAGGGTAATGGGCGATGTGTCCCTGAGCGAAGGTGTCAGCCTCTGGGCTGGCGCCATCCTGCGAGCTGACGATGCCGAGGTGGTAATCGGCTCGGACACGGCCGTGCTGGAGCAGGCGCTGATTGAAGCGCCTGAGGGCAAACCGGTGCACATCGGTGCCGGCTGCATCATCAGCCACCGCGCCACCGTGCATGGCGCCACCGTTGGCGACAACTGCCTGATCGGCATCGGCGCCATCGTCCTTGATGGCGCCTCGATCGGTGAGGGCTCCATTGTTGGCGCGGGTTGCGTGGTGCCACCGAGGCTGGCGGTACCGGCGCACAGCCTGGTGCTGGGCCTGCCGGGCAAGGTGGTGCGAAGCATCAGCGAGGCCGAGCTGGCCGCAGTGGCACGGGAGCTGGCTGCCTTGCAGCGAAAGGCAAAAGAGTACCAGCGCCTGTTTGGCTGAGCCGCAGTGACAGTCTTCTACATTTGAAAGGTAACGTACATGAGCGATAGAACGGACTTCGACGACCAGGCACAGCCAATAAACGAGCAAGACCCTGCGGCGCCGGCGGAGGGGGAAACAGCACCTCACGAACCGGTCGTGCGCGAGGGCGAAACGCTGGGACCTCTAGCGCGTTTCGCGGACGGCGCGGCACAGCGCCGCGAGGGCCCAGGCGAGCGCCCCCCCAGGCGTTATGAGGGCAATCGCGACCAGGCGAGGTCACGCTATCCGCGAGAGGGAGACGCCGGCCGTCGCGACTACCGCGAGCGGGGCGCCGACTCACGTACGGCTGACCGGCGCTCTTACTCGGACCGGTCCCCGGCTTCGCGGGGCGATTACGAGGGGCGTCGGCCATACTACCGCGAAGGGGCAGATTCCCGTTACGGTCGTGAACGTGAGCCGCGGCGACCGTACGAGAGCCGCCCCCAGGAGTACAGTCGCGATAACAGGCCACAATACAATCGTGACGAACGGCGCCCCTACAGTCGCGAGGACAGGCCCCAGTTCAACCGCGACGAAAGGCCGCCGTACCGCCGTGAAGAGAGGCCCCAGTACAGTCGCGAGGAGCGGCCGCGCTCTTTCGAAGGCAGGCAACCCCGTTACTCCGAGCGCGAATACGGTGAGTGGCAGCGGCCTCAGGAGTATTACAGCCAGCGCCCGCCGCGCAACTCCCAGAGACAGCGGGACGAGCGCGACGAGGCACGCACAAGCGTGAGGGCTGACGTTGCCGGCCCTCGGCTGCGCACCCCCGAGAAGTACACGGCGGAGCAACTGGCTCATACCGTCGAACTCATCCACGCTGCCTGCCTGGAGGTGCACCGCGAGCTGGGCAGCGCGCTGGAGGCAGTTACCTATCAGCGCGCCCTGGCGCTGGAGTTACAGGCGCGTGAGATCCCCTTTGAGCGCGAGGCGCGGGCGCCGGTGGCGTACCGTCAGCGCCAGATCGACGCGCGCCGGGTCGATTTCGTGATCGACGGCTGTATAGTGGAGCTGCGCTCCGAACCAGAGGTCTCCCGCTTTCAACTGGCGCGCAGCCTCAGTTATCTGAAGGCCTCCCGCTACCAGGTGGCGCTGGTGATCAACTTCGGCGGCGAGAAACCGGAAGTACACACTCTGCAGGCCTGAACCGCCGTGGGCAAGACAGGCGCACGGTCTGTCTTGCCCACGGCGAGAACGCGCTACGGTAGCTCGGGCGCCAGGATGGCCGGGTCGAACATGCCGGCCTCCACCGCCACCTCGCCACCATTGGCGATCGTGGCCTGCCCGGCGCGAGCCCAGGGAACATCCTCTTTCCATTGCTGGATCACCGCGCGCTGCAACCGCACCGCATAGTGGTTGCCGTTATCGATCACGGCGGAGGTTGGCAAACCGTAGAGCAGCATCGGGTTGGGCGCTGAATCGTATACAGCCTTCATGGCTGGATTAGCGTTCAGCAGGCCAGTACGATCGCGCACGATCTCGTCCCAACCCTTGCCGGCGTCAAACTCACCGTTCATCACGCCAGGTGTGCTGCGCGCGTTGAGCAACCACTCGTCCTTGCCGGCGCCGGACATTTCATCGAAGACGTTGACGAAGCAAACCTGCCTCGCGTCCGGCCGCCATTGGAAGACCGCCTTCTGAAACACCTGGGTGGTGAAACCGTTCCACTCGAAGCGCCGGCTCATGGGATAGCCAACCCGTTCCACCCCTCCCAAGCGTTGAAACTCGTCCCAGAACGGCACGCCTCCGCTGTTGCGCACCGAGAAGCCACTGCCGTCACCTCCGCCGGTCTGGCGGAAGAAGTAACCGTCAGCCAGGGGTAACTGATCCGCCGTGGGCGGGGCATCCGCCGCCGGCGCTGGCGCCGGAGGCCATGGCGGCGCCGAGCCGCGGTAAGCCGCGGTGAGCTCGGCGGACAGGTTCAAGTACTTGTCACCATAGGTAACACTCGGCTCGATCATCGAACCCTCTGCCCATTCGTTGAAGGAGTTAAGCACGATCGCCCAGTCAGGCTGCGAGGCCACTGCGCCGGCGAACGTGCTTCTCAAGAACTGACCGTCCTGGCGCTCACGCACGAAGGCGTCTCCCCTGCCGGTGTTGAGATCGTTGTAGCCGGGCATGAACACCGGCACCCACAGCTTGCTCTCGCCCAGCTGCGCGGCGGCGGCGCGGGTGCGTTGTGCATAACTGGCCAGGGTGGCGGCCGGGTCCGCGGACCAGGCGATGCTGTAAGGGTGGATGCCATCGAAGACGTGCAGGTACGAGAAATCGTCGCCTTCGCCGATCCAGATCATCTCGCGGTTGGGGTCCACCTGCTGGCGCAGTGCCTGCCAGGTTGAGAGCGCCGCTTCACCTGGGGCGCGAGGCACGGCCGAGGGCCGCCAGAAGAAGATGACCGGCTTGCCCTGGTAACGTATCCAGTTGGGATGGGAGGCGAAGCTGACGCTGCGCTGCAGCGCCGCCAGTACAGCCTCCCTGCTGGTCAGGAACGGCGAATTAGTCTCGAAATAGAGGCTTACCTCAAAATCAGAGCCCTCCACAACCGAAAGCAGTGTCTGCAAGTTCGCGTCGGTCGGGTTCTCGGGGCCCAACCAGGCCAGGATGAGGCCATCAAGACCGGCTCGACGCGCCTCCCCAACGTGTCTTTCGATCGTTGAGCGCTCGTACGAATTGTACGGCGTGACAGGCAAGT
>CAZMKF010000006.1:37903-70505 GCA_964566935.1 uncultured Dehalococcoidales bacterium
CCTGCCCGTCCAGGAGTTCATGTCATACCAGGCGTAGTAGAAAGCGTATACGGGCTTCGCTGGCGTGATCGCCTGCGCTGGCGCAGCAGGCGCTGCCGCCAGCAATAGCGACGCCACCACGAATACCAGCATCAGGCCGGCTAACTTGCGCATTGAGAGTACCTCGGTGATTGAACGTGATAGGGCGGATCGGACAGTCGAGCCGTCCGAACTACCAAAGAGGAATAGCAGATCGAAGAGGGCTGAGGCAATGGGATAATACTCCCTGTCCGCTTCGATGGACGCGGCCGCGTCCCGTCAAGTAGTGCAAAAGGCACCGGCCCAATTGTGTCTCCTGAGTCAGGTGCAAGCCTGAATCGCTGTCGCGGCGCCAGCCCGTTCCTCCTCCTACACCGCCGCCAGGTCCAGACGGGCAAAGCCCTGCTCCCACGCGAGCTCTCTCAACCCATCAATCAGCGCCGGCCTGTCTCACCTCATGCACGCTGCCGCAATCGTAACCGAGCCACCCTAATGTGCAGAGGGATGTATCAGTTCGATCTTACAGAAGGGTCTCCGTGGTGGGACGGGGACGAGGAGGGCCTGCGGGATGAAGTCCTCCTCGGCGCCGTGACGGAGACACGGCGTTTTCTGGCCACGCCTGGGGAGAACGATAACGGCCAGACGGGAAACGGCAATGACTGACGAAGCAACAGGACAGCCTGGGTTCTACGTGCTGGAATGGCTGGCCGCCGTGGAAAGCTACCGGCGCCCAGCCGAGAGAATGATCGCCGGCAGGGTGGTGCTGCAACGGTATTCCTACTGGATCGACAGCAAGAACCGGGTGAGCGGCTACTGGCTGAACCAGCAGTATGATCGCTCGCCGCGATGCAACACTCCACTTGGCAGGATCGAGACCGGGCAGCGCGTTTACAGTATCGTGCCAGGGCTGAAACTGGGCTACTACGCGGAATTGATGCGCGCTTATCCCGCTCCTTTGTACCGCCAGGACGTAGTCACGCTGTGGCAGGCCAGCGGCTTCACCGGCTTCGAGGCAGAGGCGGTGCGGCTCGATTGCCAGGGCCACGACATCGCCCGCTACTCGCCGTTGCCTCGGTACTATCATCTCCAGGTGACTGGCAGAGCGGAAGTCTCAGCGCCGCCGGTAGTGATTGAGTGCGAGGAATGCGGCGCCCGCCGCTACAACCTGAATGCCTGCAAGCAGGTTGGCATTCGGATCAAGCCCGGCAGCTGGGATGGTTCGGACATGTTCCTGCTCTCGCGGCCGTACGAGACGATACCGATCGTCAGTCACCGGCTGGCGCATGCCACCCTGGCGGCCGGGTTCAACCAGGCAATCACCTTCGTCCGGGCCGAGCGATGGCGGCACTGGGAGCCGTTCGATGCTGACGGATACGGCACACCCCCCGAGTCTGTCGAGTGGCATGAGATGTTGGAGAGGGTTTTCCTCATCCGCCGCGCCGAGGACCTGTAGCTCCCCGGGCTTGATGCAAGCGGCCACAGCAGTCGCCCTCTTCACGGCGAGGCAGCGGCGGGGCCGGCCGCGGAACCAGTAGCACCTGACAGCCGTGCAACCTGAGCCTCATCCCCGCCGTCTTCTCATCCCCCTGGGAGAAGCTTCATCGAGGGTGCCATTCGAAGCAATCGTCCTTCGATGGACTAGACCGCGAGGCGCTGATATACTCAGAAAAAACCGAGGGAAAGCGCGATGCCAGCATACATTCCTGCCATTGGCAGACCTGTTATCGAGATCGACACGCCGGCGCTTCTGGTCGACCTGCCTGTGATGGAGAAGAACATCCAGACCATGGCCGACTTCTTTGCCGACAAGCCCGCCAAGCTGCGCCCGCATGCCAAGACGCACAAATGCCCCATCGTGGCCCAGAAGCAACTGGACGCCGGCAACGCCGTGGGGATCACTTGCGCCAAGCTAGGCGAGGCGGAGATGCTGGTGGCGGGCGGCATCCGCGATATCCTGATCGCCAATCAGATCATTGGCCCGGTCAAGATCGGCCGTCTGATGGGGCTGGCGCGCCAGGCGCGCATGATGGTGGCGGTGGACAACCTCGCCAATGCGCACGAGCTGGCGGCGGCGGCGCTGGCCGCCGAGGTGGAATTGCGGGTGCTGCTGGAGGTGAACATTTGCATGGACCGCTGCGGCGTCGAGCCGGGCGAGCCCGCTCTGGAGCTGGCCAGCAAACTGAACCAGATCAAGGGCATCAAGTTCACCGGTTTGCAGGGTTATGAGGGCCACCTGGTGATGGTTGGCGACCCCGAAGAACGCAAGACCAGGACGCTGGCGGCGATGAAGGAGCTGGTAGATACGCGCCGCCTGCTGGAGCGCAACGGCATACCGGTGGCGATCGTCAGCGGCGGCGGCACCGGCACCTTCTACATCACAGGCGCCATTCCCGGCATCGACGAGATACAGGCGGGCTCGTACGTCTTCATGGACACCAAGTACCGCTCGGTGGGCATTGAGTTCGAGACCGCGATGACCGTGCTCACCACTGTGATCAGCCGCCCCAACCCCTACACGGCCGTCACCGACGCGGGCCTGAAGGTGATCACCAGCGAATTCGGTATGCCGCTAATCAAGGGCATGCCCGAGGCCAAGCTCACCAAGCTCTCCGAGGAGCACGGCAAAATAGAGTTCGAAAAGCCGTACCACGGCCTGCGGGTAGGCGACAAGATTGAGTGCATCCCCAGCCATGGCTGCACAACGATAAACCTGCACGACCATTACCTGGTCACCCGTGAGGGCCGCCTGGAGGGAGTATGGACGATCGCCGGACGCGGGCAGTCTCAGTGACAACCAGGCTCGCCAGCGTCATCTGGGGGGAATTGCGGCGACCGCAAATGGAAGAGGCGGTAGCGGCCCGCGCCGTGGTACTGGTACCGGTCGGCGCTGTAGAGCAACACGGGCCGCACCTCCCTCTTGATACCGACAGCAACATCGTCACCGCGCTGGCCGTGCGCGTGGCCGAGGGATTGCGCGATCAGCTGCCCGTGCTGGTGGCGCCAACCATCGCCATCGGCATGTCGGCGCACCACATGGCGTTTGCCGGCACGATCAGCCTGAGGCTTGAGACGATGGCCGCCCTGTTGAAGGACGTATGCCGCAGCATCCACGCGCACGGCTTCCGCAAGATCGTGCTGCTCAACGGTCATGGCGGCAACACGGCCATCGTCACCGCCGTGGCCGGCAGCCTGGTCGAGGAGCGGATCGCGGTGGCCAGCCTCACCTACTGGGCGCCGATCACCGGCCAATTGAAGAAGCTGGCGAGAGGCGAGTTGGGCAGTATGTCGCACGCCTGCGAGATGGAGACCTCGCTGCAGCTGGCCTTGCGCCCCCAGCTGGTGGACCAAACGGCCGCCGTGGTGGCGCCAGTGCGGCCACTCACCAGCTTCTTCTTCAAGGACTTTCGCTCACCCGGCAGCGTCTCCTACACCCTCAATTTCGCCGAGGATGCCACCGAGGGTGTGCGAGGCGACCCGTCGATCGCCAGCGCCGAAACCGGCGAGGCGATCCTGACAGCGGCACAAAACGAGATCAGCCGGTTTATGCTTGAGTTCGCGGCGCTGCCGGACCGCTGAGCTCAGGCGGCTGGCTGGTTGCCGCTGCCGTCGGCAACAGGCCGGGTTCCTCTTTGGTGGGCCGATTCGGCAGGGCAATGCCAGGCTGTGCCTCTTCCACCACTTCCAGTAACCTCTCTGCGTCGACCGTCTCCTCTTTCATCAGAGCGTCGGCCAGCGCATCCAGTGAGGCCCGGTTCTCAGTGAGGATGCGCCGCGCCTCTTCGTGCTGTTCGTCCAGCAATCGATTGATCTCACCGTCGATCTCCGCCTGTGTCGCTTCGCTCACATCGCACGCCTCATTGGGATCGACGGGGAACATGCCCCTGCCCTGCCGTGGCTGACAGGCAATCAAGCCGAGATCGCTCATGCCCCAGCGGCTCACCATCATCGATGTAAGGCGCACTGCCTCACGGATGTCGTTCTCCGCGCCGGTGCTGATATCGCCGATGGCGATTTCCTCAGCGCTGCGGCCACCCAGGAGAATGGCGAGCCTGCCCAACAGGTAGGTCCTGGAGTAGTTGAAACGCTCGCCCTCGGGCAACTGCGCGGTCACGCCCAGGGCGCGCCCGCGCGGGATGATCGTCACCCTGTGCACCGGGTCGGCGCCGGGGGTGAAGACGGCAACCAGGGCGTGCCCCGCCTCGTGGTAGGCAACCACCTTGCGATCATGCGGATCGACGATGCCGCGTCGCACAGCGCCGAGCACAATGCGGTCCAGGGCCAGCTCAAAGTCCTCCTGACTGACCCGGTCGGCCTGGCGGCGGGTGGCGCCAAGGGCTGCCTCATTGGCCAGGTTCGCCAGATCAGCGCCGGAAAAACCTGGGGTGGCGCGGGCCAGCTTGTCTAACTCCACATCCGCCTCCAGCGGAATCTTGCGGGTGTGGATGCGCAGGATGCCGGTGCGGCCTTCCCGGTCCGGCAAATCCACCGCCACCTGACGGTCGAAGCGGCCGGGCCGCAACAGGGCCCGATCGAGCACATCTCCCCGGTTGGTGGCGGCCAGCACGATGATCGCCTGGTTGCGATCGAAGCCGTCCATCTCCACCAGCAGCTGGTTCAGTGTCTGCTCACGTTCGTCGTTGCCGCCCAGCGAGGCGACGCCGCGGCTGCGGCCGATGCCGTCTATTTCGTCGATGAAGATGAGGCAGGGCGCGGCGGCCTTCGCTTTGGCGAAGAGGTCTCTCACCCGGGAGGCGCCCACACCGACGATCATCTCCACGAACTCCGAGCCGTTGACGGAGAAGAAAGGCACATGCGCCTCACCGGCCACCGCGCGGGCGAGCAGCGTCTTGCCAGTGCCTGGAGGACCGGAGAGCAGCACGCCGCGCGGGATGCGCGCACCAAGCCGCGCGTACTTCTCCGGATTCTTAAGAAAGTCCACCACTTCCATCAGCTCGGCCTTGGCCTGATCCTGTCCGGCCACGTCGGCGAAGGTCGCCTCCGGGCGGTCCGCCGTGTAAACACGGGCTTTGCTCTGGCCGAAGCCGAACATGCCACCTGTGGCGCGGGTCATCTGCCGCGTGGACATGGCGATGAGACCGATCAAGAGCAGGAAGGGGGCGAGGCTGAACAGCAGCTCCAGATACCACGGAGTGGTGATCTCGGTGGCCGTTACCACCACCTTCTTTTCTTCCAGCAGAGGGAGCAGCCGCTCATCATCAATCGGCGGCCGCGTGCTGTTGAACTTCGTGTAGGCCACCGGCTCTACCGGCTTCTGCCCTTCCGGCGCCGGCTCGCCGGCGCGTGGCAGGAGAACCGGCGTCTTGAATTCGCCGCTCACCTCCATACCCCTCAAATCCACCCTGGCAACGTTGTCAGCACGGAGCTCGGTGACGAGATCGGAGTAGGGCAGAGCAGCCACGGGCTGTTGCTCCTTCGGCGAATACACGAAGACGTTGAGGGCGAAGGCAAAAGCTAACGAAAGCAGCCAGAACCACGTTGGCAGCCGGTTGCGCGGCTGCTGTTGCTGCTTGTTCTTGTCGTCTGGAATAGGTTCGCGGGATTCGTCCTGATCTGTAGCCAATTGTCACCACCTGTGCGTGTGCGATCCGCCCAGGGGTGGCCGGGCTGACGCCACGCTCAATCCACGTTCACCTTTAGTATACGGATTGTTGTCTCGTTCTACCGGTTCAGTACCCCCTGTCGACCGGTATTGAGCGACCGTGGCCAACGAGCCGGAGAGATTCGACAATCTACAGGCAATAATAGTACAGTACCGGACGAATCAGCATCGGCGAGGCGCGTTCTGCTAAGCTTGCGCCGGTGGCCAAAACGGACGGAGTTCGCAGCCGTCATGCCAATCTACGAATACCTTTGCGGAGCTTGCGGCACAAGGCAATCTGTCTTCTTTCGCAGCATACCTGAGGCGCCCGACCCGCCCTGTCGCCGTTGCGGCGCGGCCGGGATGCGGCGTCTGGTATCGCGATTCAGCAGTCCCCGGTCCGAGGAGGATCGCATCGAGGCGATGTCCGACCCAGCCACGTTTGGTGACTTTGACGAAGACGATCCAGGCAGCGTGGCACGCTGGGCCCGCCGGATGGCCGCCGAGACTGGTGACGAGCTGGGTGATGATTTCGATCAAATGGTAGAGGAACTGGAGGCCGGTGTGGCCTCGGATCAATCCGCTGAGCCGGGATTGCCGGAATCGAGCTCAGGCGATCTCGAATGACCCAATGACACGGCGGAGGTGGGAGACGTCGCCGTTGAGGAAAGGCAGTGTAGTCCATGTATGAAATAGTGCACCACGAGGACCTCGCCCCGCGCATTCATCTGTTCCGCATCAAGGCGCCCTTTGTCGCCCGCAAGGCGCAACCCGGCCAGTTTGTTCTGGTGCGCGGTTCTGAACAGGGCGAACGCATCCCCTTGACCGTGGCCGACTTCGACCGTGAGGAAGGGACCGTAACACTGGTCTTCATGGAAGTGGGCAAGACCACGATCGACCTGGGCAAACTGAAGACCGGCGACGGTCTCGTCAACTTCGTGGGACCACTGGGACACCCCACCGAGATTGAGAACTTCGGCACGGTGGTGGTGGTGGGTGGCGGTTTTGGCACCGCTACCCTGCTGCCAGTGGTTCGCGCCCTCAAGGACGCTGGCAACCACGTCATCACCATCACCGGCTTCCGCAGTAAAGACCTCATCTTCTATGTGGACCGCCTGGAGGAGTTCAGCGATGAGCTGATCGTCACCACCGACGACGGCACCGCAGGCTACAAAGGCGTGGTAACCGCGCCATTAAAAGAGATGTTGGATTTTGGACGCAAGATAGACCGCGTCATCGCCGTGGGCCCGGCAATCATGATGAAGTTCGTCTCGTTAACCACCAAGCCCTTCGGCGTGCCCACCATCGTCAGCCTCAACCCGGTGATGATCGACGGCACCGGCATGTGCGGTGGCTGCCGCGTCAGCGTCGGCGGCGAAACGAAGTTCGCCTGCGTGGACGGTCCGGAGTTTGACGGCAACCTGGTGGACTGGGACCTCTTCTTCAGCCGCCAGAGTCAGTACGCCGAAGAAGAGAAGCAGGCGATGCTGGAGCACGATTGCCGATTGCCGCAGATTTAGGGGGACGGGTAGATCATCATGAGCAAGATAAACCTTCAAGTCACGGACATGCCCGAACAGGACGCGCGTGAACGCGCGACGAACTTCCTTGAGGTGGCACTGGGCTACACGCCCGAGATGGCTAACCTTGAGGCTTCCCGCTGCCTGCAATGCAAACACCGCCCTTGCGTCGGCGGCTGCCCGGTGCAAGTGGCGATCCCCGAGTTCATCCACTTGGTGTACGAGGGCAATCTGGCAGAAGCGGCGCGGGTGATGAAAGAACGCAACAACCTGCCCGCCATCTGCGGCCGCGTCTGTCCTCAAGAAACCCAGTGCCAGGCCGTCTGCGTGCTCAACAAGCGTGGCGCGCCCATCCAGATCGGCCGCCTGGAGCGTTTCGTTGGTGACTGGGCGATCGCCCATCCCGAAGAGGCGCCTGCCCTGCCACCGAAGACCGGCCACAAGGTGGCTATCGTTGGCTCCGGGCCCGCTGGTCTAACCGCCGCCGCCGACCTCGCCAAGCTGGGACACGAGGTGACGGTGTTCGAGGCGCTGCACGGCGCTGGCGGGGTACTGCTCTACGGTATTCCTCCCTTCCGTCTGCCCCGCACCGTGTTGGAGGCGGAGATCAGGTACGTGGAATCCCTGGGCGTGAAACTCGTGTATGACTTCGTCATCGGTCGCACCGCCACCATTGACGAACTGATGAACGAGATGGGTTATTGCGCCGTCTTTCTCGGCACCGGCGCGGGACTGCCGCAGTTTCTCAACATCCCTGGCGAGAACCTCAGTGGCGTGTACTCGGCCAACGAGTATCTCACCCGCTCCAACCTGATGCGCGCTTACGAGTTCCCCAACTACGACACACCGACCAAGCGCGCCAAACATGTGGGCGTTGTTGGCTCGGGCAACGTGGCCATGGATGCCTGCCGCACGGCCATTCGCCTCGGGGCGGAAGACGTGACCGTGATCTACCGTCGCTCCCGCGCCGAGATGCCGGCCCGCGCCGAGGAGATCCACCACGCGGAGCAGGAGGGCCTGCGCTTCCAGTTGCTCACCAATCCGGTACGCGTTTTGGATGATGGCAGCGGCCACGTCGCTGGCGTGGAGTGCCTGCGCATGGAGCTGGGAGAGCCGGACGACAGTGGCCGCCGCCGGCCGGTGGAAGTGGCGGGTTCCAACTTCGTCATCCCCCTCGACTTGCTGGTCATTGCCATCGGCACCCGGCCGAACCCACTGATTCAGCAGACGACTCCCGATCTGCAGTTCACCAGGTGGGGCACCCTCGTGACCGATGAAGAGACCATGGCCACCACCAAAAAGGGCGTCTGGGCCGGTGGCGACGCCGTGACGGGCGCCGCCACGGTGATCACCGCCATGGGCGCCGGTAAGGTAGCGGCGCGCCACATAGACGAATACCTGAAGGAACTATAGTCCGTCGCTGCCGCCCACTGATCGAACGGGTGCCGGCAAGCAAACGGCGCACGCGCACGACGCTCAGATGACCGACTGCCCGGACCAGGCCGCGCTGACACCAGCCGATGAAGCGCCACAGCCGGGGCGAAGGCGAACCCTGTATCTCGCCTTCGCCGCCATGGCTCTTGCCTACCTGCCCTGGTACAACTACTCGGCGGTATTGCCGTTGGTCAGGGAGGAATTCGGCCTTACTTCCGCCGATGCCGGCATCATCCTCGGCATCTTCCAACTGGGCTACGTCATCTTCGTCCTCTTCAGCGGCTGGCTGTCGGACCGCGTCTCGCCCACCTATGTTCTGGCGGGATCGGCGCTGCTGACCGGCGTCTCCTCGATCGCCTTCGCCCTCTTCGCCCACGATTTCTACACCACCCTAGTCCTGCGCATCCTCGTGGGTATGGGCTGCGGTGGACTCTACGTGCCCGGCATGGCGCTGCTCAGTGAGTGGTTTCCTGTGCGCGAGCGGGGCATGGCGATCGGCACTTACTCTGCCGCCGTCACCCTGGGCTACGCCGGCGCCTACCTGCTCGCCGGCCCGCTGGGAGGGGCCTTAGGCTGGCGCACGGCGGTGATGCTCACCTCGCTGGGCTGCTTTCTCTCCGCCTGGCTGTATCTGAGTGGGGTGAAGCGGCCACCCTGTTCGCTCACCCGCTCCCGCGTTCAGGCGGATACAGGCCAGGCCTGGCGTACACTGATGCGCAGCCGGGTGGGACTGGTGATAGTCCTGCTCACCGTAGCCTACGGCGCCCATATGTGGGAGGCCTAAGGATTCTTCGGCTGGGCGGGACCGTATTTCGTCTCTTCCGCGCTGCAAAACGGCGTTTCCGCAGAGAGCGCCCTTGCTACCGGTGGCGCCTTCGCGGCGCTGGCGATCATGATCGGCGCTATCGGGCCCTGGGCGGGAGGGATGCTGGCGGACCGGCTGGGCAGGAGCACGGCGATCCTGATCGTAATGGGCATCAGTGTGCCCCTGGGTTTCATCTTCGGCTGGTTTGTCACCCTGCCGCTGCCGCTCGTATTCCTGTTCGGCGTGGTTTACGGCTTGGCTCTGATGACCGAGACCGGCGTTTTCAAGGCCGGGCTGACGGATCTGGTGCCTGCCGAGATCCGTTCAACCGCCCTCAGCCTGCAATCGGCGTTTGGCTTCGGCATCTCAATCGTCTCTCCCGCCGTGTTCGGCCTAGTGCTGGACGCCACTAACACACCAGGCGTCAGCCCGGCAATTTGAGGGTGGGCGTTCGTGTGCATGGGCATGGGCGGTCTGATCGGCCCGCTCGCCATCCTCGTACTGAGACGCCAGCCTGAGAGCAGGCTAATGGGAGGCGGCAAAAGCTGAGGCGGGCCGGTTGGCCCGCCTCATTGGTTAACCGCTGATCGCCGGTAGACTTCGACCTACCAGCTGCCTGGCGCGGTATCCGGCCGCGGTTGTGGCTCCAGCTTCTTGGTGATGAACTCCAGCACCGCGGGCACGCCCTCTTTGGTGCTGGCCACGCCACGCTTGATCGCCGGTACGATCTGCTCAGGCCGCTCGATCCTCTCGGAGTACGCGCCCAGGGCCTTGGCAATGGCCACATAGTCGCCACCCAGATCGACCATGGTGTAGCGCTCGCCGAAGCCCTTCTTCTGGATGTCCATCACGATACCCATGGCAGAGTTGTTGTAAAGCAGCGTGAGGGTAGGGATCTTCTCCCGCACGGCCGTCTCGAGGTCGAAGCCAACCATGCCAAAGGAACCGTCGCCGATGACGCTGGCCACCAGTTTGTCTGGCGCCGCCAGCTTCATGCCCATCGTGCCGCCTACCGACCAGCCCATCTCACTTTGCTGGCCCCAACCGACGAAGCCAAACGGTATGGTCGATTCGTAATGGTGGCAGCTGTGACCGCGCACAGCGCCGGCATCGTGAGTGAGGATGGTGTTGTCGCGGTCGATCGTGTGCATGAAGTCCCAGGTAATCCGGTAAGGGTTGAGTGGCATTTCATCGGAGGTCAGCTTCGGCATCCAGGCGGCCAGCCATTCCTCCTTGGCAGCCTTGACCTCGACCTCAACCTCCGGCTTCAGCCCCCGGCGGTCCTTGGGAAGAATGTCCTCCAGGGCAGCTACCAGGTCCTCAAGGACCAGTTTAGAGTCCCCCACCAGGGCAACTTCGGCACGGTAGTTGTGGTTGATCTCGGCGAAGTCCACGTGCGAGTGGATCAGCTTCACTCCCGCTGGCCAGGCGCTGGCACGCGTAGCCTGATCACCGAACATGTTGCCAATGGCAAACAGGCAATCCGTATTGCGTGCGAACTTGTACGACATGGACGTACCCAATTGAGACACAGGGAACCCGCCCAGACCGAGCGAGAGCGGATGGTTCTCGGGGAAACAGCTCTTGCCGCCCAGGGTGGTCATCACCGGTATGCTGAGCAGCTCGGCCAGACGCACCAGCTCCTTGGTGGCTCGCGCCTGCAAGACGCCGCTGCCGGCGTAGATCAGCGGCCGTTTGGCGCTCGCCAGCAGCTCCGCCGCCCGTTGCACGTTATCGGCGGCCGGCCTGTATTTAGATTGGGCCGGCACCGGCAGGTAGTGGAAGAGATTGTCGTCGAACTGCTCCAACATCACGTCGGAGGGCAGCTCGAGCATCACCGGGCCGGGCCGTCCATTGCGCAACTGGTTGAAAGCGCGAGTCATCACCTCCGCCACGCGTCGCGGCATGTTGATGCTCGTCTCCCACTTGGTGACGGTGCGGAAGATCTCCTGCAGTTTCATCTCCTGGGTGGAGTGCGCGCCCTGGCGAGCGCGTACCGTCTGACCCAATAAGGCCAGCACGGGTACCGAATCCGCGTAGGACTGCGCCATGCTGGCGAATATGTGGGCGGCGCCCGGCCCCATCACCGCCAGGCAAACGCCAGGCTCGCCACTGACACGAGCATAGCCGTCCACCATGTCGCCGGCGATACGCTCATGCCTGGTCAGTACAGTGCGAATGCCTGGAGTCCCCAAAAGGGCGTCAGAGATCTCCATCGTAGAACCGGATGTGATGCCTGCGACGAACTTGATTCCTTCCGCCTGCAAGCATTTGGCTAACGCGTCAGCGCCTCTCATTCTTCCACTCCCCTCCTTGGTTACCGCCATCTTCGGCTGGAAAACCGCCGGCCTCAAGAGGCCGGGTTTCCGCTGTCGTTCACGTTAGCACAGCCGCTTTAATCCGGTCAATTCATGTCTCCTCACATGCTCAACATCAAGCATCTTGTGTACTGAACGGCGCCTGCAAGGGGAGAGCCAGCTTTCGTAGTACTTGGTCGGGACTCCACCAGCAGGCGGCACGCGCCTTGTGATACAGCGTGAGCGAATCTCGACCGAGGTCTTTCCTTACCTGATCAGCCGATAATCAACCGGCGTGCCGTTAGCAAGAGGAGGAGTGAGAAACCACAAACTGGACAGGTACGTCAACCTGTCCGGCCCTAGGCGTTTCTCACTTGATCGGCGAGTCCGGCAGCCAGGGTTTAGGGTAGCCTGGCGGGGCCTCCGGGCCCTCTTTCATCTCGGTCAACAGATTCTTGATCCGGGTGGCTGCCGGCACAATATCGTTGATCTCGCCCACCCTGCTGCCCGTAAAGACCAGGCCGGTACCGATCGTGCCATCATCGGCGATGTCGAAGCGGCCGCGCACCGCGTTCACCAGCGACCGGTATATGCAGTGACACTGACTCCGATCCTGCCGGTGAGTGCAGTACTTCAGGCAATCTATGCAAGCCTTCGGCGAGTCTGGCAGAATGGGCAGGCGATCAGTGTCCTGCTCCAGCACTGCACGGCTCGGCATGCCAACGGGACTGCACTGGGTTACCTTGCTGCCGGTGGACTTTCTCCAGAGCTCTTTCATAGCCGGCGGCGCGTTTGACTCGTCAGTCATGGCGAACAGGGTGCCGATCTGCACACCGTCGGCGCCCATTTCGATCAGCCGCTGCACTTCCCAGCCGTAGCGCAGGCCGCCGGCCGCCAGGATCGGACCTTTGAAGCCACCTTGACGCAGAGTCTGGTAGACAGACGGGAACAGCTCCCAGATCGAGATGTCGGTATCCTTCGGCCCCAAGTGCCCGCCAGCGGTGCCACTCTCCACGACAACGCCCTTGATCGCCGGCAGGCGGCAGACGATTCTGGCCAGCTTCTCGCTGGAGATTATCGCCCACCCGGGAATGCCGGCCTCCGCGAGGCGAGTGAATGGCTCGCGAGCGAAACCGGCGCCGATTATCACCAGGTCCACCTCGGCTGCAATCGCAGTCTCAAGGATATCGTCAAAGCGGCTGACCGCATACATGATGCCTACGCCGAGGATACCTCCCCCGGCGAGCTTGCGGGCCTCTCTGATCTGCTCGATCATGACCTCGCCGCTGCGGCCGGGCGCCATCATGCTGGTACCGGCGAGGATCCCCACTGCTCCCTCCGCAGCTACCGCTCCCGACAGCTTCTCCAAAGATATGTCCACCGCCATTTGCCCCTGCACTATAGGCAGGGAAGAACGCTTATCACCAATCTGAATGCCGCCAAGCTCGCCCACAGGATCTCCCATTTGTGTATTCACTCAATGACAAGGGTGCCACTAGCGCAAGCATTCTAGCATTCTACTGCCGAGCCGAACAAACCACTGCCACCTGATGCCAATGCCCATTTCGGCAAACGAGTAGTTGAGGCAGGCATGAAGCCGAGGGAAGAATGGCTTGACGGTTGGCTACTCTGCCGTTGCCTGGCGGCCGGAACCCAGGAAGTAAACCACTACTACGAACACGAAGGAGACGATACCCGCCACCGCCAGGGTGGGACCTCGACCGAAGCTCTCCGCCAGGGCTCCCAGGATGATGCCTCCCAACGGTGTGCTGCCGGCCGTCACCACCACCCACAAGCCCATCACCCGGCCAATCATGCTGCGCGGCACCGCCAGCTGCACGGTGGCGTTGGCGGTGGCGAGGTAGCCAATACTGCCCAGGCCCACGAAGATTAAGGCGAACAACGACAGAGGCAACCAGGTCGAGAGCGCAAACACGGCCAGTGACACCCCAGTCACAGCAGCCAATACCGCCTGACTCAAACGCGGGTCGGCGGCCACCACTCGCATACCAGACACCACTGCTCCAACGATGGCGCCCACTCCCACCGCCGTCAGCAGCAGGCCATAGCCCTCGGGGCCCATCTGCAATGCCGATTCCGAGAACGCAGGCAGGAACACCATGTAGGGCATCAACAGGATGCCAATAACCAGCGCCACCGCCATTGTCTCACGCACGGAAGGCACATCAACCACCACCCGGATACCGGACATCATCGCTCGCGGAATCGACTCCTTAACCTTCTGCAGCTGTTGCCGGGGATGAATTACCAGCATCGTCACAATCAGCATTAGCTGGCAGGCCGCTGCCGTAAACAGCAAGGGGCCGGCGCCCATCTGCGCCAACAGCACACCGGCGATAGCAGGGCCGATGATGCGGGTCAGGTTGAAACGGGCCGAGTTAAGCGCGATGGCCAGGCGCAGACGCTCAGGGCCAACCAGGTCGGCGATCAGGGGCGACCAGGCGGGCCAGGCAAACGATTGGGAGACGCCGAGCATCAAGAGCAGGATCATCATCACTGGAATGGTGAGGCTGTTGAGCACCGCAAAGACCGCCAGTAACAGTGAGGCCGAAATGACGATGAACTGGGTACCCAGCAGCAGGCGCCGCCGTTCCACCCGGTCGGCAATCACGCCGCCCACCAGACCCAATACCAGCATCGGTCCCATCTGGGCGAAGTTGGCCGCGCCCAGCAATAGGTCAGACCGCCCGATCTCCCAGACGAGCCAGCCAACGGCAACCGAGGAGAACCAGTTCCCGATGGCGGAAATGAAGGAACCCGCCATGAACAGGCCGTAGTCCCTGTTGATGAACAGGTTCTCAAGGTAGTCTCTTAGTTTCAGCGCTTAACCTTCTCCTGCAGACCCAGCCAGGCGAAGAAGCATCCGAAACTGGGTTTGTAATCGGTATCAATATACGCCACTAGCAGGCAAAGTGGTACTCCCACCAGCGCCGTTCGAACCCAAGCGGCGCCACGATTCAGGGTAGTGGATGCCGCCCGATGTAGACCCCGTCAGTCCCGCTCGGTAGTCGATACGATATAACTACAGACAAGTCCACAGCCTGACGCCACGTCGCGACAAACGAGTGGCTTCGGAGGTCCAACAGATGAGATACGGCTCGCGACGCGAGTTCCTCTTCCTGATACTGGCGGGTTGTACCGCGCCACTGGCGGCATGTACAAGTAGCGCCCAACCAACGGTGAGCAGCGGCGCCAGCCAGCCAACTGCGGCCGCGAGCGCTGTCATCCCAGCAACCGCGAACGCCAAGGCGACTGCGATCACAGGCGCCCCTGCCCCGTCCGCTTCAGCTTCAGCGGCCGCTTTGGCCACGCCCACTGGCGAGGCGCGCGCCCAACTGGCGGCGGTGAGCGGCGCCAGCCCGGAGGCAATCACGCGTGCCGCCATCCGGGCGCTGGGGGGTATGGGCCTGTTCGTCGGCAAGGGGCAGCGTGTGTTGATCAAGCCCAACATCTGCGCCAGCCGCGAGCCGGAGTACGCTGCCACCACTAACCCGGAAGTTGTGGCTACCCTGGTGAAGCTCTGCCAGGAAGCAGGGGCAGGCAAGGTGGTGATTCTGGATAACCCCTTCTATGGCGCCAGCACCGCCTACCGCACCAGCGGTATCGAGGCGGCGGTAAAAGCCGCCGGTGGCGAGATCGAACTGATGAGCCGGCTGAAGTACAAGAAGACCGCCATTCCCGAAGGCAAGGACATCAAATCGTGGGGCATCTACCAGGATGCACTCGACTACGACGTGGTTATTAATGTGCCCATCGCCAAAACGCACAACCTGGCAACCCTGACGCTTGGCATGAAGAACCTGCTGGGGGTAGTCGAGAACCCGGGTGGCTATCACGGCAATCTGGGGCAGCGCCTGGCTGACCTCACCAGTGTCATCCGTCCCCAGCTGACTGTTCTGGACGCTGTACGCATCCTCACCAGAAATGGGCCGACGGGTGGCGATCTGAACGACGTAAAGCAGGTCAACACCGTGGTGGCCTCAGCGGACCCGGTGGCGACCGACGCCTATGGCGCCACCTTCTTCAACCGGGAAGGTACCGAACTCGCTTACGTCCGTGCCGGTGCAGAAATGGGGCTCGGTACCCACCAGCTATCGTCACTGAGAATCGCCGAGCTGAAGCTCTGATGAGCCGTCCAAAAGGGCAGACGCGCAGCAATCGGCCGAGCCTGTGGCGGGGGCGAAGCCTGCGTCATGTGGCGCAACTGCTCTCCCTCTCGCTATTCCTCTTGCTGTTTTTAGCGGCGTACCACCCGGTGGCCGGCTTTCCGGTCGACCTGTTCCTGAGGGCCGACCCGCTAATCGCCATCGCCACCAGCATCAGCTCTCGCCAACTGGTGACGGCCATCTTTTGGGCGGTGCCACTGATCGTCCTCGCCCTGGTTACCGGGCGCGCCTTCTGCGGCTGGCTCTGTCCGCTGGGCGCATTGCTTGATCTTGAGAATCGCCTGATCAGGCGAGGCAAAGCGGTAGCTCGCAAATGGCCATGCCTGCGGACGGTTAAGTACGTTGTGCTGTCCCTTTTACTGGGTAGCTCTCTGGCTGGCGCCACCGCTCTACTGGCGCTTGACCCCATGTCGCTGCTCACGCGCTCGCTGGCGACCGCGCTATGGCCGCTCCTTGACCTCGGCCTCAGGTTCGTCCAACAGACTCTCTACGAAGCCGAGCTGGCGCCGGACCTCTGGGTGGCAATCGACACGAATCTGCGCGGCAAGCTGCTGCCGCTGGAGGCCTACGAGTTCGGCCAGCTGATGCCCGTGCTGATTCTGGCGGTACTCGTCTTTGCCCTGACCATCCTGGCGCCAAGGTTCTGGTGTCGCTACATCTGCCCGCTCGGCGCCACCTTATCTCTACTCGGTATGAAGGCGCCAGTGCAGAGAAGACTGAACAGCAAGTGCATCCACTGCGGGCGTTGCGTCAGGGTGTGCCCCACCGCCGCCATCAACACCGACGATCACCGTAGCCAAAACAGCGAGTGCACCCTCTGCCTGAACTGTGCCGATGTCTGCCCGGCGGACGCCATCACCTTCACCCGTACAAGCGATCACGTTCGTCCGCTCAGCGCCTCACGCCGGCAGCTGCTGGTGGCGGCAGCCGCCGGCCTGGTGGGGGTGGGAACGGTGGCGATCATGCCGGGGCGGCCCAGCACCGTGCCGGGCCAGGTGGCGTTCGTGCGTCCGCCGGGGGCCGGTGAGCAGTTTCTGCAACGCTGTGTGCGTTGCGGCGAGTGCGTGAAAGTATGCCCTACCGGCGGCCTGCACCAGCTCGGTACGCAGGCTGGCGGGCAGGGAATCTGGACGCCTGCTCTGATCTCGCGTTCCGGCTACTGCGACTACAACTGCACGGACTGTGGCAGCGTATGCCCCAGCAACGCCATCACCGCTCTACCGTTGTCAACCAAGCGCCTCACCGTGATCGGTCAGGCGCACGTCGATCAGCAGCGCTGCCTGCCCTACGCCGAGGGCACGGCCTGTATCGTTTGTGAGGAGATGTGCCCGCTACCCGACAAGGCGATCAAACTGACGGTTGGCGAAGTGCGCCGTGCCGATGGGTCAGTCGTCGCAATGCAGTTACCGGAAGTGCTGCCTGCCCTCTGCATCGGCTGCGGCCTCTGCGAATTCCACTGCCCGGTGGAAGGGCGCGCGGCAATTGAGGTTACCGGTGTTGAGTGTCAACACCTCAGTGAGGCCTGAGCATGCGCGCCCGCGCGGCCGGGTATACGCCGCGGAATCGCATCGCTGGCAAGGTGGCGCGACTGTTTGACTGCCCAATCGCCATGGCTAATAATCTGGTTAACGCGACGGCTCGGCCGTACCAGAAGAGGTGTTCCGAATGAGAGACAAAAGCAAAGTAGCCGTCCTGCGCACCACCCCCGCCACCGTGCTCTCCGATTATCAGCGGTTGATGGAGCTGGCGGGCGTGAGAGAGGCGCTCGACGCGGGCTCGGAAACAATGCTGAAGGACAACATCTCCTGGCACTATCCCTTCCCCAGCGCCAACACCACACCCTGGCAGCTGGAAGGGACGATTATCGGCTTGCGTCGCCAGGGGTTCGACCGGCTCTACTGTGTGCAAAACCGTACTGTAGTCACCAACGCGCTCAAGGGCACCGACCTCAACGGTTACTGGCCGATCTGCAACGCCTACGATGTGCCGGTACTGTTCAACTACGAGCCGAAGGACATGCGTTGGGTGGAATACAAACCGAAGGCCAAGATGCTGGCGCTGGAGCGCATTTTTGAGGGCCACATCCGGGTGCCCGACTTCTTCTTCGGTCGCAACGTGGTTCACCTGCCGACTGTTAAATGCCACATATACACCACTACTACAGGCGCGATGAAGAATGCTTTCGGCGGTCTGCTCAACGAGAAGCGCTTCAATACCCACAGCTGGATCCACGAAACACTGGTTGACCTGCTCAATATCCAAAAGGAAATCCACAGCGGCATCTTCGCCATCATGGACGGCACGATGGCCGGCAATGGCGCTGGCCCGCGTGTGATGAAACCACAGGAGAAGAATGTCATCCTCGCCTCTGCCGACCAGGTAGCGATCGATGCCGTGGCCGCCCGCATGATGGGCTTCGAGCCGCTGTCGATCAAGTACATCAATCTGGCCAACGAAGCAGGCCTGGGCAACGGCGATCCTCAGAACATCGAGATCGTCGGCGATCTGGACGCTGCTAACGAGCGCTGGGGCTTCAAGGTGGGTAGGACGTTCCATTCCATGCTGGGTTACCTGGCCTGGTACGGCCCCACCCGCCGTCTGCAGAAACTGATCTTCCACTCGCCGCTGGCTGCGGCCACCTACCCGGTATCCGAGATCTATCATGATTATTACCGCTGGCCCCTGTTTGACAGCAAGTTCTACAAACGCTGGCGAGAGCGATCACAGTGGGGCAGGCTCTTCGCTCAGTACCAGCGCTCAGGCACGCTGTCCACCATGGGAGGAGGCAACTAAATGGAGACTGGTAAAGGCTTGACCCAGGCAGCGGCTGATCCGTTCTCACTGGCGGGTAAGGTCGCTTTCGTCACCGGCGCGGCGCAAGGGATCGGCGAGGGCGCCGCCCTCGCTATGGCCCGGCAGGGCGCGGCCGTGGTCTGCGCCGACTTGAACTTCGAGGGTAGTCGCGTAACCGCAGCACGGATCAGGGAGAAGGGCGGCAGAGCGGCAGCTGTGGCAATCGACGTTGCCGACGAGGAGAGCGTCGCCGCTGCCACCGCCAGTGGCCTGGCCGAGTTTGGCCGCTACGATATCTTGCTCAACGCCGCCGGCATCACCAAGCGAGTGCCCTCCACCGAAATCTCACCGGCAGAGTGGCGCCGTGTCATCGAGATCAACCTGGTAGGCGCCTTCCTCTGCTGCCAGGCGATCGGTAAACATATGCTGAAGCAGGGCAGCGGCAGCATCATCAACGTCGCCTCCATCGCTACCTTCGTGGCGATGGGAAGGGGCAATACCCCCTACACCGCCAGCAAAGCCGGTGTTGGCGGCCTGACACGTGAGCTGGCGGTGGAGTGGGCGCCGCACGGCGTGCGTGTAAATGCACTGGCGCCGGCCTGGATGCGCACCCCGCTGATTGAAGCGATCATCAACGATGAGCAATTGACACGCGCCCTGGAGCAGAAGATCCCCATGGGACGTCTGGCTGAGGTCTCCGACTTTGTGGGACCGGCTCTGTTTTTGGCATCCGACGCAGCTGCCTTCGTGACCGGCCAGGTTCTAGCAATCGACGGCGGTTTTCTGGCTACCTGAACCCAGGTACAGGTTGGGCGTCATGACATCAGCGGTGGAATAAACGCGGGGTCAAGCGCTTGGTGCTGGCGCGGCAGCGGAGTCTACGCAGACACCGTCAGGCACAGCCGTCTGCGCGCGAAGTTGGCAAACAGAAGAGGAGAGGTCGTAGTCCCCATAGCTGGCCAGGCGGTCACCTGCCCACCACGGCTCAGCGCCTCACTGACTCCATATAGTCATCGGCTTGCCTTCATCAGCGAGCTGGGTAAACGCGACTTCACTAATCAGGTTTAGGGCAGATTACGCCGCTTCTAACCAGCTCCTCCAACTGCGCGGCGGAGTAACCGAGCACGCCGCCCAGAATCTCCTCGTTGTGTTCGCCTAACCTGGGGGGACGCAACGGTTGAGCGTGAGCCATGCGGCTGCCGGCGGTGGCCGGTTTGGCCATGCGCCGCCTTTCACCCTGGCCGTCCTCTACCTCGAGGAGCGTGCCCCGCGCCGCTACGTGCGGACAGGAGAAAACATCCTCCATCGTCTGCACGGGGCCGGCCGGGACCCCCGCCGCCATCATCAGATCCGTCGCTTCGTCGCGAGTCTTGTCCGCCAGCCAGGCCTCGATCACCTCGCGCATCAGCGGCTCGGCGGCGGCACGGTCGGCCGCCGTTCGCGTATCGGGGTGGTCGATCAGGTCCTCGCGGTCCATCAGGCGCGCCAGTCGCGACCATATGAGATCTGTGGGACAACTGAGCGCCACATAGCCATCGACCGCCTTGAACGCCCCCCTCGGACCGGCAACCCGCTCGGCGCCGCGCACCGGTGACACACCACTGTAGCTGTAGTTCATCACCGAGCGTTCGTTGAGCGCGATCATGCAGTCGTACATGGCGATGTCGAGCAACTGGCCCTTACCGCTGACGCCACGCTGAATGAGCGCCAGGGCCACGTTGTAGGCGGCAACCAGGCCGGTGTAGGTGTCGGGCAAACCGTAGAGCGTGGTCAGCGGCTCGCGATCCGCAAAGCCGACGATGTTCATAATGCCGCTCATCGCCTCTACCACGATGTCGAACGCGGGCCGCTGCGCGTAGGGACCAGCGCCCATCCGCCCAAAACCGCTGATCGCCGCATAGATCAGGCGCTCGTTATCCTGCAGCAATTGTGGCACCGAAATGCCCAGTTTCTCCAGGGCGCCCGGGCGCAGGTTTTCCACCACCACGTCCGAGCGGGCGATCAGCTCGCGCAGCGCCCGCTGCGCCGAGGGCTGCTTGAGGTCAAGCGTGAGGCTCTTCTTGTTGCGGTTGTAGGAGAGGAAGCCACCGGTAGAGACGTGACCGTCCGTGGATGGCGCGAAGGGGCCGATGGTACGGCGCGGATCGCCACCGCCAGGCTGCTCAATCTTGATCACCTCGGCGCCGGCGTCGGCCAGCAGCATGGTGCAATACGGTGCCGATATATACTGCTCGATCGCCACCACGCGCAGCCCTGCCAGCGGCAGGCCGCGCCCTTGTTCAGCTGTTTCCATCGCCCTTAACTTCCTCTTCGCAAACCCTAATGAAAGATCCGCCCACCATCGACTACGATGGTCTGGCCGGTGATGCTGTCGGTGCGGGCGAACTCAAGTACCTGCCTCGCCACGTCCTCCTTGGTAGCGTAATCACCAATCAGCGACTGCTTACGCGCTGTGGCCGCATACTCAGGATCGAGATTAGCCGTCATCTTCGTGCCTGCCATGCCACCCGGCGCCACCGAGTTGACCAGCACGTGCGGCGCCAGCGCCACTGCCAGACAGCGGGTAAGGTGGATCAGACCAGCCTTCGACACTGCGTAACCGATGCTGCTGCCGGTGGGAGCCAGGCCGGCGACGGAGGTGATGTTGATGATCCGCCCCTGTTGCTGCTGCCTCATAGCCGGCGCCACCGCCTTGGAGTAGAGCATCGGTGCGGTCAGGTTAGTGGTCAGCATCTGCTGCCAGAGATCCAGCGTCAACTCATCCAACGCCTGGAAGGGAATCCACTTGTTGAAAGCGGCGTCGTTCACCAGCACATCGATGCGCCCGAATTTCCCCAGAGCTGCCTCGGCCACCTTGGTGGCGGAATCGGGCGCCGTTACGTCCGCCTGCATCGCGATCGCCTCAACCCCGGCGGCCACAGCCCTCTCAACCACCCCCTCGGCTATGTCGCGGGACTGGCCATAGACGACCACGAGGTTGGCGCCGGCAGCGGCGAACGTATCGCAGATCACCCGTCCCAAGCCGCCGCTGCCGCCGGTGATGATCGCCGTTGTGCCTTTGAGCTCCATCTGCACCTGTCCTCCCATGTTTTCGACGAGCGAAGCCGTAGGACGATGATAGTGCGCCGGGAGTGAGAGGGTCAAGCGCCACTCAGAACCGATTAGACCCGTGAAGCGCAGTTGTTGCTGCGCCAGGGGGAAGTCGTGATCCCGTAGATCACGGGCCACGGCACTTGCGCTGCGTTTTCGTCTTTGCTACAATTCGCGGACGCGCCTCTGGAGAGGTGGGTGAGTGGCTAATACCAACAGACTGTAAATCTGTCGCCTTGACTGGCTTCCCAGGTTCGAATCCTGGCCTCTCCACCAACAAGGCCCCGGCACAACCGGGGCTTTCTTCTTATCCACACACAGCGCAAGTCCCAGGCTGTTGCCGCCCCGGCGAATGTGACGTATCCTGATCAGGAGCAACGTCGCCGCTCTCAGGGAATTGATGGCGGAAAACGATCTCGAAGGATGACACATCGGTTATTGGGCTTTGCCGACATGAGTAGTGAGAGCGATGGATCGCGTTTGGCAGCTTACCTGTCTCGAAGACATAGCACTATCGCTTTCAGCGTTACTATCGTCTTCGTCATCCTGCTCGCCACTTGGCTGCGATTGGGCAGTTTGGATGTCATCCTCTTCAGTCACGACGAGGCGGAGTGGTCTAACGGGGCGCTGAGTATCGCCCGCGGCGAGCACTTTCCGCTGATCGGCATCACTTCGCTGGTCAACGTCAACACGGGTCCGTTCTTCCTCTACCTGCTGGCGCTGCCTATGCTCTTCTCCACCGACCCATCGTTCGTCACCGGCTTCATCGGCGCGCTCAACGTGCTCAGCGTTGGCGCCCTGGCGTTATTCACCAGACGCTATTTTGGGCCGCTGGTGGCAATTGTGGCGACAGCGCTCTACGCAGCGGCTCCCTGGGCCGTATACCACTCGCGCAAGATCTGGAACCCCAACGTCTTGCCTCTGGTGAGCATCGTCTTCTTCTGGGCCTTGTGCGAGGCCTTGATACGGCGGCGCAGCCGCTTTTTGGTGCTGGCCAGCGCCGCCTGCGCTATCGCCATCCAGCTTAATCAGGCCGGTCTGCTGCTTGTTCCGGTGCTCATCATAGTCTTCATCGTGGCCTGGCGGCAGCTGAGCGTGGGTGTAGTGCTGGGCTCACTGGCGGTGGTCCTTGGATTGTCGTCGTCGCTGCTCTATTTCGAATGGCTCAACGGCTGGCCTAGCCTCAAACAGGGTCTGGCTGTGGCCGGCGGCAGCAGTAGCCAGTGGGATCTGGAAGCGGCGCGATTGGCCATAGCGTCGGTTGCCGGCTGGGGCTTCCCGGGGGACATCTTCGGCATCTGGACACGGCCCGGCGAGCAGGTACCTGGCTTCGAGGTCAGCAGCGCCGCAGTGACGATCCTGCTGGCGCTGGGCCTCCTCGTAGCGGTCTGGCGGGCCTGGCGCCTTCCCGAGCAGCGCACCGCCTACCTGTTGCTGCTGGCCTGGGCCACGGTACCACCGCTGCTCTTCGCACGACACGGCTTTGAGATGCACATGCGTTATCTGCTGACGGCACAACCGGCAGGCTTCGTGCTCGCTGGCCTGGGCGCCTGCGCTGCTCTCTCTGCACTCTCCAGGCGTCTATCGGGCCTGCAGGTCCGCCGCCAGGTTCTCAGCTTGGCGCTGGCCACACTGGCGCTGGTGGGCCTGGTAATGGCGCAGACTGCCGATTACCACCGGGTACTGGCGATGATCGACCGCAATGGCCTTGAACGCAGCTACGGCGTGCCTCTCAAGTTCTACAAGCAGACCACCGCCAACCTGAAAAGCGCGGCGGAAAGTGGCGCATACGGGGCAATGGTCGCCAGAGTCGACAGCAGCATGTACCAGCCGCTGCGCTACCTGGCTCGCGCGGACCGGCTCGATCTGCGCCTCACCAGCTCCCGGTCTTCGCTGCTCCTGCCACCGACCACTGGCGACACTTCACTGGTAGATAGCTACTCCCACGACGAGCCGGAGCGCGCTATAACCGCAGTAGGCGGCAGGGAACTGGCCGAGCTGGCAGTAGCGGTGCAGGGTGGGCAGCAAAGCTTCCGATTCTTCGCCTTTCCGGCGAACCCCGCCCTGCTTGGGAAGGTCGAGACAAGCTCGCCGCAGTCGGGACCCGGACTGAGTAACGGCCTCAGCCACATCGCCAACGCCAGCAATTATGTCGATAACGCACTGACGTTCAACGACGCCTGGCTGGTCGACCGCGACCCGCGTCTATTGGCAGGCGATCCCACCCTCTGTATGAGCAAGCATCTGTTGGCAGCGGATGGCCGCGACCTGGTCGCAATCGACAGCGAAATCGAGGCCCTCAGCAACCTGCGTAAAGGCGATCGGCTGCTGACCTGGGCCACTCTCAAACCGGATGCGAACCTGGAACCGCAAGTTGTCACCGTGCATACCAGCCTCTTCGGCTGCTGGAAGCGCGAGTACGCTACTTTCGCGGCGGCGGACGGCTCCCAACAGAGCTCGTTCTCCAGCGGCCGGGTGCTACTCGACACGGCAACTGAACCACCCCCACCCCGGCGGGCCCTATCAGTGGCGCTGGCGGAAGGGATCACCCTGCAAGGCTACGAGCTGGCACGGCAGGGGACTGACCTGGTGCTGCGCCTTCACTGGCGTGCCTCTGCCCTGCCCGCCACAGACTACACAGTCTTCGCTCAACTGATCGGCAACTCGGGCGTGATCAGCCAGAGTGACAGTCAGCCAGCCGGCGGCAGATTGCCAACGTCGCTGTGGCCGCGAGAACGTACGATTGTGGATGAGCACCGCCTGCCATTGCCCGGTACGAACGGCGACGAGCGTGTTCGCCTCATAGTGGGCATGTACGACCTGACCACCATGAAACGGCTGCCGGTGACGCAAGCAGGGCAGGGGAACGATCACATTGCGTTGGGTGACTTCTCTATGTCGGAGTTGGTGGCGGCGCCGCTACAGTAACAAAAGCGCTATCTTGCTACCGATACCACATTGGTTTTGGGACGATACGCCAGGAATAGCACTGCCGCCAAGCCGAGCAGGACTGCTACCGCCACGAATCCCCACTGGAAGCCCACCGTATAGACAAGAAAGCCCATGGCGATCGGTCCCGTGGAATGACCGACGTCCATGATGGTGGAGAGCACCCCCAAGGCCGAACCGTATTCGCTGGCGCGCGCCAGGTCGGCGACGTAAGCGGAGGTTGCCGCCGTAACGATCGAGAGCCCCAAGCCGTAGAGTGTGCCAAACAGAACCAGCAAAGCTATCACTGGTCGGCGACCGTACTTGTCCGAGATGCCGCCCATCACCGGCTTGGTGAGAGCAGTCGTCAGAACCTGCGCCAGAAAGATGGTGCCGATCTGCACCGGATCAAGCCTCGGTTGCACGGCCAGTACCGCATAGAGGGGCAAGAACGCCTCCAGCGCGCCGAAGGAGAAGTACTGTAGCGCCGCCATCATAGAAGTAAGCAGGATCGCCCGGTTACGCACCACCTGCGACAGACCGAGCTTCGCCTCCTGCCAACGGGCGGCCATACTGGCGCCGCTCTGGGTTCGATTGTCGATGGGCAACCGTAAAGCCAGCAGAAGCGCCAGCACACCAGCCGCGCCGCAGACCACGTATACCCACTGATAGCCGCTCAGCCCCGCCAGGCGTTGGCCAAACCCCAGCTGTGAGCCGGCGACGAAGACGAGGATGCTGCCACCCACGAAAGGCGCCGCCGCTCGACCGATGAGGGTTGCAGAAGAGTACCAACCCATGCTCTGGCCGCGGCCCTTCTCAAAAAGATCGGCCACCAGCGCCATCGCTACCGGACCGAAGATGGCGGTGGCAAAGCCGTGGTAAACGCGGGCAGCCGCCAGCTGCCAGGGCGTGCTGACCAGCAGGTACAAGAACGGCGCACTGGCAAAGACGATCGTCGCGGCGAGGATCACCCTGCGCCTGCCGTACAGATCGGAGAGAACGCCCGCCGGGATCGAAGCCAGCACCCCAACCACGGTCGAGGCTGCAGCGATCAGACCGATCGTCTGGCTGTCAGCGCCAAGATCGTGGGCAAACAGGGGCAGCGCCGGGTTCTTGGCCATGGTGGAACTGAAGATGGCAGACATACCTATCAGGCAAAGCATGATGAACGGACTCGGGGAGAACCTGCTCAATGGCATCACGGCAACTACCCCACCACCCGATCGTTTTCCGTCATGGCCAAGTTCGATGACCCGTCGTCCGGTGCCTCCACCACCATGACGCTCAGTGGCGCGTGCCCAGGGTGTTCCAGGTTATCCAACGGATCCATGTGGATAACGATGTTGACCCCCAACTCCCTGGCGACCTGCTCTTCCAGTGCGTTGATTGAGGCGTGGACCGCCGAGATACTCACGTCCGGCGGCACATCCACATGAATAGTTGCCGCCACTCGCCCGGGCCCGTACTCGTGCACCCTCAGGCCGTGCGTGTCGAGCACGTACTTACCCTTGAGTATCGTGTTCTCAATGGCGCGTACCAGTTCAGGCGAGGGTGTAGTGCCAATCAACAGGTCCACGGTCTCACGCAGGGTCAGATAACCGTTGCGCAGCACAAACAGCGAAACCCCAACGCCAGCAATGCCGTCCAGAGGCAGATCGGTACGCGTGCTAAGCAGCATGCTGGCGATGACGGCGCTCGTTGCCACGGCGTCATTCAGGCTGTCAAACGCCGTCGCCCGGTTGATACTGGAGTTGATCAACTGCCCAACATACTGGTTGTACGAATACATCCACAGTTTGACAAGCACTGTTGCCAGCAGTATGCCCAGTAAGGTGGGCGTGTAGCTGATCGGTTCAGGCGCCATGATCTTCTGTGCCGACACAAACAGCAACTGTAAACCGACGAAGAGGATGATAAAGGCGATGGCCAGAGACGCTACATACTCTACCCGGCCGTGGCCATGAGGATGCTCCTCGTCTGGCGGCATGCTGCTTAGTTTGGAGCCAATGATTGCGATTATCGAGGAACCGGAGTCCGTCAGGTTGTTAAACGCGTCGGAGATTACGGCGATACTGCCTGTGAGCAGACCCACTGCAACCTTGATCGCGAAGAGCAGCAGGTTATTAAAAATGCCCAGCCCTCCGGCGAGCACACCGTAGGCTGCTCGCACCGATGGCTCGCCGGTGCGCTCGCGATCACGAACGAAAAGGCGTACGAGCAATCTGAACAATTTCCAAGCCTCATGGAATCAATTGCGCGCCTCGAAGAAGGCACGACCCAACGAGCTTAGCTGGGTGACGAAGCATTATCTCTGTTTGGCCGCTCGGGCGTACTTTGCGGCAACAGGGGCACACGTTCCCCAGCAATGCCGAAAAAATACATGTCGACGATGATTCGGGCAAGCTGTTGGTGCGATATCCTGTCCTCGGTTTGCTGCAGTAGATACTCGTTGGTCAGAAAGGCGCCAAAGGCGCCAAAGACCAGCATTGCATGTTCAGTCAGCCCGCTGTTACGCCCAATGCCGTGGCGCTTCAATCGTTCCCGCCAGTATGGCAGCAGCCGGCCATATGCCGGAAGAAAGACCTGTCGCAGGTAGGCATCGCGCAAATCATCGTGACTGATTATCTCAGGTATGACCACCTTGAGCAGATTCTTGTGCTCGCTCAATACGCAGAGCCAGCTCGTCATGGCGCTTTCCATGGCCAGCTCAAGCTCGACGTCATCCTCAACCAGACCTATCTCTGGTAATGACACCAACGCTAGGCGCGCTACCAGTTGGATCAACAGATCTTCTTTGTTCTTGAAGTACTTGTAGATGGTACCTTCAGCCACGCCGGCCGCCTCTGCTATATCCCTGGTACGCGCCCTGTGGTACCCCGAGCGAGCAAAAACACCTTCGGCGGCATCGAGGATACGGATCCGCTTATCTCCAGCTGACGGATTATCTGTCCCAGTGACGGCCAAATTGAACCCCCGCAAATCGAATTTGCCCCGCTTCAGTCGCCTCAACAACGGAGTCTATCAGGCGCAGCAATCAGACGTATTGCTGGCACGCCAGATGGGCGGCGCATATAATAGCATACAGATAGTGAGTGAGCGCTCACTCACTATCTGTAACTAGTTGCTTCGGCTCATCGACATGCCTTCAGCAACCAGTTCGCGGCCATCTTGTCCGGTGAAGGAGGTCTCCATGAAGACGGCTGATCAGACTCACACGCAAACTGCTCCATTGACAGACAAGGGCGTGCGCGCCAGTAACAAGCTACTGGAGTTCGCCTTTCAACGCTACGGCCCCCGGGACTTTGAGATCAGATTCTGGAACGGTGAACAAGTCCCCGCCAGTCCAGGAGTACCCAGCCGCTATACCATTGTCCTTAACGAGCCAGGGGTCCTGCGCCGTGCCCTGCTGCCTCCCGACGAACTGGCGCTCGGCGAGGCCTTTTTGGATGGCGAGTGGGGAATCGAGGGTGATCCGGTGGCTGCCATGCGCCTTGGTGAGGCAATAACCCAGCTTCAGGTTAAACCTCGCGATTACCTCTCCCTCGCCAGCACCCTCGCCGCTTTGCCAGGGTATGAGGGGCCTCACACCGCTGAGGCGGAGCTGCCGGAAGCACGCCAACAACGGCCGGCCTCTGATCGGCCCCATTCGCTGGAGGGCGATCGTCGCGCGATCTCCTACCACTACGACGTGAGCAACGATTTCTTCCGGCTTTTCCTCGGCGAGAGTATGAACTACTCTTGCGCCTACTTCCGCACTGGTAACGAAGGACTGGATGAGGCCCAGTCGGCAAAGATGCGCCATATCTGTGACAAGCTGCGACTTGAACCCAGCGACAGGCTGCTGGACGTAGGCTGCGGCTGGGGTGGTCTGTTAATCTACGCGGCCCGTAACTATGGCGTCAGTGCCACCGGCATCACGCTCAGTGAGCCTCAGGCCCTGCTGGCCCAACAGCTTATCCAGCGCGCTGGCTTGTCGGACAGGGTCGAGGTGAAACTGCTCGACTACAGGAAACTGGCCACCCTCGGCTCCTTTAACAAGGTGGTGAGTGTCGGCATGGTGGAACACGTTGGCCGCAGCCATCTACCGGAGTATTTCAGAAACATCTGGGAAGTACTGGAACCGGGAGGGCTCTTTGTCAACCACGCCATCAGCAACGGACCAAAGAGCGGCGCCAATGCGCCTACCAGCGAATACGGACAGGGCAAACAAGCCTTCATGACCAAGTACGTCTTCCCGGACGGTGAGTTGCATTCGCTGGCCCAAATGCTGGCGCCCGCAGAAGAACTTGGCTTTGAAGTGAGGGACGTGGAGTGCCTGCGCGAGCATTACGCCCTGACCCTCAGGCGCTGGCTCAACAACCTGGAGGCGGCACGTGAACAGGCTACTGCCGAGGTTGGTAAGCGCACCGTGGCCGGTTGTGCACATGCTTTCGAAACGGGCACTATCAGCCTGCATCAGTCCCTACTCGCCAAGCCGGACAACGACGGTGCCAGCCGGGCGCCACTGACGCGCGACTACCTCTATCGCCACCCATAGAGCCAATCAAACTGACTCGCTGGGCAGGGTTAGCGCGTGGGGCCTGTGTACGAGATGATAGTGGCGATGTGGTCCAGCCGCTCGTCTATGTCCGAGGTGGTCTCCCCCTCGGCTGCACCATCGACCTCTTTACCTGCCCAGCGGCGTTCGATCTCCTGGTTGCGGCGCACCAGCGCCGCCAACCCCTCGTCCGCCTCTGCTTTGACTTCTGCAGCCGCGTTGGCAGAATCGGTTTGCGACTCGTTCACCATGCTGATGCCTCCCATCAAAGAACCAGAGTCTATTCAGTTGAACTATAGCAGCTACGATCAGACGGTGCGGCCAACCACCTCTGCCACTTTTCGGACCTGCATAACAAGATGGGCGAACCCTTCCGGTTCGAGCGACTGCGGCCCATCGCACAGGGCATCTTGGGGGTGCGGGTGTACTTCTATGAGCAAACCATCCGCGCCGGCCGCCACCGCCGCCAGCGCCATGGCGTGCACCAACTCGCGTTTGCCAGTGGCGTGACTGGGGTCCGCCACCACCGGCAAGTGAGTCTTTGTCTTCAAAACCGGTATGGCGCTGACGTCGAAGGTATTGCGGGTGGCGGTCTCGAAGGTACGGATGCCTCGTTCGCAAAGGATGACCTTCTGGTTGCCACGCGACAGGATGTACTCCGCCGCCATCAGCAGCTCCTCCACCGTGGCCATCATGCTGCGCTTGAGGAGGACGGGCTTCTGGATCTCGCCCACCGCCGCCAGCAGCGAGAAGTTGTTCATGTTGCGAGCGCCGATTTGCACGATGTCGGCATACTCCGCTACTAGTGGCAAATCCTGTGGAGCCATCACCTCAGTGACGAACGGCAGGCCGTACTCCTCCCTCGCCTCGCGCAGCATTTCCAACCCGCGCAGGCCAAGTCCCTGGAACGAGTACGGCGAGGTACGCGGCTTCCAAGCGCCGCCGCGCAGAATGGTCGCCCCGGCTGACTTCACGGCGGCGGCGGCCTCCATCAGCTGCTCGTGCGATTCCACTGAACACGGCCCAGCCATGATAGACAGCTGCTGGCCACCTACTGTGGCGCCGTTGACGCGCACCTGGCTTGGTCCTTCCTGAAACTCACGCGCCGCCAGTTTGAACGGATGCAGAATCCGAACCGCACGCTCCACACCCTCGTCCATTTCGAAAACTTCCGGCTCCAACTGCCGCTCATTACCGATGACGCCGATAATGGTGCGCTCTTCCCCCTCCGAAACCATGGCCTTCATTCCAAGCCTCTGTATGTGGGCAACCACACCAGCCACCTGGTCGGCCGAAGCATTTCTACGCATGACGATGACCATTCGAGAACCTCCATGAAAACAGTAAGAGCGTGGGGGGCGGGCCCCACGCTCTTCATGACTCCGACTTTAGTGCTGACTACACTGGTGGCGTGCCGACCCGACCCCGTACGTTACCGTAGGCGTAAAAGTAGCCGTAATAGAAGTTGCGGGTCAGGACAGCGATCAGCTGCATCAATTGCACCTTAGCAAGTTATGCGGCCATCATAGGTCAGTCCGTGCCAATAGTCAAGCAACTCGCGTTGACGCGAGAAAACTGCTTCATTACCATTAGCAAATGCGGGACAATACAGCTGATCACACTCCACCAGACGCGCCTCAGTTGCATGCAAGCTCTGAGCCCCAGGCCCCCCTTTACCAGGAACCCCTGCGCCACGAGCGTGCCTTGCTGGCCGCATTGCTGGCCCTTTTCTTTCTGGCAGCGAGCCAGTTCAACGTCGTCCATCCGCTTTGGGAAGCACCGGACGAGGCCAACCATTACGCTTTTATCCGCCATCTGGTGGAGCAGCGCAGCCTGCCCGAGGTTGTGCCTTTCTGGAGCGACCGTCTGGGCGGCGAAACCGAGTCCCATCAACCACCGCTCTATTACGCCGTGCAGGCATTGCTCATTGGCTGGGCGGACGACGGCAAGGGAGCCGAATGGCACCGCAACCCCTACGTTACCTGGCCTCGCCATCCGGCGCGTTTCGCCATCGCGCTGCACCGCTTGGAGGAGCAGGCCGTCTGGCAAGGTTACGTGCTGGGAGCGCATCTGGCTCGCGGCGTATCCACACTGATGGGCCTGGGCACGGTGCTGTTTACTTTTCTGATCGCCCGACGACTTACTCGCTCAGGCCTCACGGCGCTGGCTGCCGCCGCCCTCGCCGCCTTCACACCGGGGTTCGCTTTCATCAGCGGCAGCGTCAATAACGACAACCTTGTCAGCCTGTTGAGTGCCGCCGTGATCTGGCTCTGTTGCGGCATTCTTCTCGGTGATCGACTCAGTGTAGGGCGTGCCCTGCAGATGGGCGTCTTGAGCGGCGCCGCCGCGCTCAGCAAGCTGACGGCACTGGCCTTGTTGCCGCTCCTGGCAGTCACCCTGGCTCATTGGTACTGGTTTGAGCGGTCGCACTCAGCTAAACGGCTGATTGCCAACGCTGCGGCCATCGCGGCTTCATTCCTGGCTGCTTTCGGATGGTGGCCGTGGCTGATGCGTAACGACTGGCAGCAGATCCAGGAAAACGCCAGCAACAACTTCCCGGCCTTTGGCCTCTTGCCTCCAGCTGGCGGTTACAGCCTGGAGGTGCTGCGCAACGGCGCTGTCGCTATGTTCACGTCATACTGGGGACGCTTCGGCTGGGCTGACGAGCTGAACCTGCCCGACTGCACCAACTACCTCATCGCCACTTTTGTGGCGGTCTCGTTGGTTGGGCTGGCTCTAACCTTGTGGCGAGGCCGCAGCCGCCTCAGTACCGCTCGAGGCAGTGCGGTGCTGATTCTCCTGCTCTTCACGCTCGGGCAGATCTACGTCATGCAGAACCGCTACCAGCTGCTGCCCGAAGGTCACATCATGCAAGGGCGATACCTCTACGCCGTCCTTCCCCTGATCGCTACGGGTCTGATACTCGGTTGGCAGCGCTGCACGGGTAAGATCTCGGCCCTGCTGCTCGCCCCCGTCATCGTCCTTATGGTGATCACTTTCGCCATCCCTGGTTACGTCGATCGCCAGTTCTTCCCGCCGCCGTATCCGGTTTGGGGCATCGAACCTCCCGAGGTCACTGAGCTGAAGGCTGAGATCAAGTTCGACAACGGCATTACGTACGGTGGGCCGACTCTGTTGCCAGTCACGCCTAGCGCCGGTGACAGCCTCAGCTTCGAGAACTACTGGCGGGTGAACAAGGAGCCCGTTCGTCAGTTCCTGGCTGCCTTCCGTCTGCGGCAACTGGCCGGCACGGCAGACTATAGTGACCATCAGGTACCACTGGCCTCGCTCTTACCGCCCGAACACTGGATAGAAGGCGAAACCGTAGTGGACCTTCGCTCTATTCAGATCCCCACCGATGCCGCGCCTGGCGACTACCTGTTGGAGTTGAAAC